>NZ_JBFPFO010000013.1:0-108248 GCF_047977865.1 Curtobacterium sp. LFS079 | reverse complement strand
CGTCACCACCCCCCCCCACCCCCCCCGCGCCCCCCCCCCCCCCCGGGTACACCCGGGGCCATAAAACACACATTCCCCCGGGCGGGGGGGGGGGGGGCGGCGCGCCCCCCCCACCGCTTCCTCCCCTGAGCGAAAGCGATTAGCTCGTGAGTACTCTGCTCGACAACATGGACCTGTTTGTCACCGGGTTCAAGAACACCCTGATCCTCTTCTTCTTTTCGGCGATTGCGGCCCTCATCCTCGGGACCATCGTCGGCGCAATGCGGGTCTCCCCCGTCCCTGCCGCCAGGGCGACCGGCACCCTGTACGTCAACATCATCCGCAATACTCCCCTGACGCTGGTGTTGTTCTTCTTCGCCCTCGGCTATCCGAAACTCGGCCTGCCGCCCATCGACTTCATGACGGCGGCGATCATCGGCCTGAGCCTGTACACCGCCACCTACATTGCAGAGACCCTGCGTTCGGGTATCAACACCGTGCCGCTGGGCCAGGCAGAAGCTGCCCGCGCCATCGGCCTCACCTTCGGCCAGACCCTCAGCCTGGTGGTGCTGCCCCAGGCCTTCCGGTCGGTGATCCCGCCGCTCTTCAGCGTCCTGATTGCACTGCTCAAGAACACGACGGTCGCGGCCGGTTTCTCCGTGGCCGAAGCCGGTGCCATCCGCGCCAACCTCTCTGAACGCGGCGAGCCTGCCCTCGCGGGGCTGTTGTGGGTTGCCTTGGTCTTCATCATCCTGGTGGCCGGCCTCTCCATGCTCCAGCGTTACTTCGAAAACAAGTGGAGGGTTGCGCGATGACCTCGGTACTCTTTGATGCCCCGGGCCCCAAGGCGAAGACACGCTATGTGTGGCTTGGCGTCCTCGCGACGTTGGTTGTGGTCGGCGTCGTGGCGTTCATCATCATCCGCTTCGCGGAGTCCGGCCAGTTCACCGCGGCAAAGTGGCAGATCTTCACCTTCCCGCTGGTCCAGCAGACGATCCTGCAGGCAGCCGGAGCCACGCTCAGCGCCTTCGCGACCGCAGCCGTCCTGAGCCTGGCGCTCGGCGTCGTGCTGGCGGTGGGAAAGCTTTCGGACCACAAGTGGGTTTCGGTCCCGTGCTACTGGTTTGTTGAACTGTTCCGCGCCGTTCCCCTGCTGATCCTGATGATGATCATCTACTATGGCCTGCCCACCGTCGGGATCCAAGGCATCACGCCTTTTGCCGCTGTGGTGGCGGGCCTGACCCTCTACAACGGCTCCGTCCTGGCGGAGGTATTCCGAGCCGGTATCGAGTCGTTGCCCAAGGGCCAGCGCGAGGCCGGCATGGCGATCGGCCTCCGGAAGTCCGGGGTCATGACGCAAATCCTGTTCCCGCAGGCGTCCCGGGCCATGCTGCCGGTGATCATCTCACAGCTCGTGGTGATCCTGAAGGACACGGCGCTTGGCTTCATCGTGACCTACAACGAGGTGCTGTTCCAGGCCAAGTACTTCGGTTCACAGGCGCAGTACGGCTCGCCGATCGTTCCTGCGGCGATGGTGGCAGCCGTCATCTACGTCGGCCTCTGCCTGATCCTCGCCGGCATCGCCAAGTACGTGGAGAAGAGGCTGAGCCACAGCAAGAAACTCGCGGCACCGGTCGCCTCGGCCGCACCAGCCTCCGTGGACATTCAGGGAGCCGCATAGGACGTCGCCGGAAGCGATCCGGGACGCCAGCGCACACTGGGCACAAAACAGCTCCCCGCCACTTCGGCGGGGAGCTGTTTTGTGTGGTGTCCGGTCAGTCAGCCAGCCACAGCCGCAGCGCGCGGAAGCACTCGCGGACGGCATCGGCGTCGACGTGTTCATTGTCCTTGTGCGCCAGCAGCGCATCACCCGGACCGAAGTTCACCGCCGGGACGCCCAGTTCGCTGAACCGCGCGACGTCGGTCCAGCCGTATTTCGGCTTGGGCTCGGCACCGACGGCGGCCACAAAGGAGGCGGCGGCGGGGTGGTTCAGCCCGGGCCGGGCACCGGCTGCCGCGTCGGTGCGGACGACATCGAAGCCCTCCAGGAGTTCGCGGACGTGGGCTTCGGCCTGGTCCGGGTTCTTGTCCGGAGCGAAACGGTAGTTGATCTCCACCACGCAAC
This sequence comes from Curtobacterium sp. LFS079, assembly GCF_047977865.1. Lineage (NCBI taxonomy): Bacteria > Bacillati > Actinomycetota > Actinomycetes > Micrococcales > Microbacteriaceae > Curtobacterium > Curtobacterium sp. LFS079. The sequence goes on along the minus strand of NZ_JBFPFO010000013.1, from coordinate 106,144 downwards.
GGTCCGGAATCACGTTGCCCGCGGTGCCGCCGTTGATCTTCACCGCGTTGAGGCTTTCGCGGTAGTCGAGTCCGTCCACGTTGATGGTGCGCGGCTCATAGGTGGCCAGCCTGGCCAGGATCGGGGCGGCGTCGTGGATGGCGTTGTGGCCCATCCATGCGCGGGCCGAGTGCGCAGCCTCCCCCACCGTGGTGACGTCGAAGCGCATGGTGCCGTTGCAGCCGCCTTCCACCGTCCCGTCCGTGGGTTCGAGGAGGATGGCGAAGTCTCCGCGCAGCAGTTCGGGGTAATTGCGGACCAAGCGGCCCAGGCCGCTCTTCTCGGCCTCCACTTCCTCATGGTCGTAGAACACGAAGGTAACATCCTTCGCGGGCTCCGCGCCGCCGTCGAACATGGTCGCGGCCAGGGCGAGCTGCACCGCCACACCGCCCTTCATGTCGGTGGCACCGCGGCCATACAGGATGCCGCTGCCAGGGACGCCCGATTCCCAGCTGGAGGGGACGGTGCCGCGGGCGCCTTCGGTGACAGGCAGCGGAACGGTGTCCAGGTGCCCGGCGAGGATAACGCGTTCGGGGCGCCCAAGCTCGGTGCGGGCGACAATCGCGTCACCGTCCCGGACGATGTGCAGCCCGGGGATGGCGCGGAGGCCGTTCTCCACGGCGTCAGCCAGGGCGGCCTCGTTTCCGGACACACTGTTGATGTCCATGAGCGCGGCGGTGAGCAAGGCGACGTCTTGTCGCAGGTCAAGAACAGGAACGGATTCAACGGTCACCCGTCCACTTTATCCCGGCGAAATACGACCTCCCGCGAGCATTCACGGTTTCTGTCGGCCGAGCCCGTCTCGCTAGACTTGACGCCATGACTGAAACTGCCGCGTCTGCCGTTCCCGACAATACTTCCGCCGCCGATCGTGCCGCCTACGGCTTCGGCCTGGCGACCATCGCCACCAACGCTTCCGGCGAGGCCACCGTGCTGGACGCCTGGTTCCCGGCACCGGCTCTCGGCGTGGCAGCCGAGTCCCTGCGTTCGGTCGAGAACGCCGACGAGTCCCTGACCGCCCTGGCTGCAGACGGCGACGACGCCGCCCGCGGCACCCAGCAGAAAGTGGTCTTCGCCCAGATCGACCTGGATGAGGCCCCTGCGGACACCGTGGACGCCTACCTGCGCCTCCACCTGCTCTCGCACCGCCTGGTGAAGCCGAACAGCATCAACCTGGACGGCATCTTCGGCAAGCTCCCCAACGTCGTGTGGACCAACTTCGGTCCTGCCGCCGTCGATGGCTTCGAACTGACCCGCGCCCGCCTGCGCAAGCGCGGCCCCGTCACGGTCTACGGCATCGACAAGTTCCCGCGCATGGTGGACTACGTCGTCCCCGCCGGTGTCCGCATCGCCGACGCCGATCGCGTCCGCCTGGGCGCCCACCTCGCCGACGGCACCACCGTCATGCACGAGGGCTTCGTGAACTTCAACGCCGGCACCCTCGGCACCTCCATGGTGGAAGGCCGTATCTCCGCGGGCGTGGTGGCCGGCAACGGCACCGACGTCGGCGGCGGCGCCTCGATCATGGGCACCCTGTCCGGTGGCGGCAAGGAGCGGATCTCGCTCGGCGAGCGTGTGCTCCTGGGCGCCAACTCCGGTGTGGGCATCAGCATCGGCGATGATTCCGTGGTCGAAGCCGGGCTCTACGTCACCGCCGGCACCCGCGTGCGCGTCCCCGGCCCGAAGGATGAGAACGGCGAGGACACCTCCAGCATCGTCAAGGCCGTGGAACTGTCCGGCATGCCGAACCTGCTGTTCCGCCGCAACTCCACCACCGGTGAAGTGGAGGTGCTTCCCCGCAAGGGCCAGACCGTGGAACTCAACGAAGCACTCCACGCCAACTGACCGGACCGGATGCGCCGTCTCCGACGCACCCTCACAATGCTGCTGGCGCTGGCCCTCGCGGCAGGCGCCGTCTATGCAGTCACAACGGTCCTGCAGCGCTCCGAGACCCTGGTCACGGAGCGCTGCACCGCCGTCGTCGGCACCGCCACCTTCGAGTTGGCAACCGACCAGGCCGCCAACGCGGCCCTCATTACCTCCGTCGCCGTGCGCCGCGGGCTGCCGCCGCGTGCTGCCACGATCGCCTTGGCCACAGCAATGCAGGAGTCAAGGCTCCGGAACATCGATTACGGCGACCAGGCCGGTCCGGACTCCCGCGGCCTTTTCCAGCAGCGGCCTTCCCAGGGCTGGGGCACCGAGGCCCAGGTCATGGACCCCGTCCACGCCAGCAACGCCTTCTACAACGGCCTGGTGAAGGTTCCGGACTACCAGTCCATGGAAATCACCGAAGCGGCCCAGACCGTGCAGCGTTCCGCATTCCCGCGCGCCTATGCCCAGCACGAAGCAATGGGACGCGCTTATGCCTCTTCCCTGACCGGACAGTCCGCCGCGGCGCTGGACTGCACCCTGCGGACCGCGGACATTGCCGGTGATCCCGACGCCGTGATGTCAGCGATCACGACGGCGTTCGGCCCGGTTCCCGCCAAGAGCCAGGGCCGCACTGTGCGGATCGAGTCAGGACCCCACTCCAGCGGCCCCGGCGCATGGGCCCTGGCCCAGTGGACGGTGGCGAATGCGAAATCCCTGTCAGTCACGCAGGTGGACCTGGACGGGCACACTTGGAACAGGGACAGCCACAAGGGGTGGCAGGAATCCGCTGTGCGCGCCGGAACGGTGACAATCACCGTCTCCGCTCCACGCAGCTGATTCGGACGGATTGTCAGGTCAGCGGCCTCAGGCGAGCATCTCCACGACAGGCTGGACATAGCTGCGGAAAATCTCCGGCTGGGACAGCAGCCGCTCGCTCATGATCATCTTGTCCGGTTCCAGGTACCAGGCCCTGGGCTCGTTCAAGGGCAGTTCAATGATGCTCAGTTGGAAGTCCCGGGAACTGCGCCCGACTTCGAGCAGCCGGTCCTCGACCAGGTCGCCCAGTACCAGTGTGGCGCCGCTGGCTTCACGTTCGGCTTCGATTTCCTGGTACTCCGCGACGCGTTCGCGCGCCCAGCTCAGGGCAGCACCGAAATGGGCACGCAGGACCCGCCGGAGGGCCGGCGAGTTTGAAAAGGCTTTGAAGTCCGGGGGTGTGAGCCTCGGGGCCTCTTCCGGGTATGACTTGAGGAGTTGGTGCCACCAGGCTTCCCATTCGGTCTTGAGGGCACTAACACCCCCGACCTCGGCGGTCAGGTGGCTGTGGTCCGCGTGCCTTACCTTCGGGGTGGCATGGGAAAGGGCGGGCGTTCCCGCGCCGTCCAGTCCTGCGACATCCCTCAGATACAAGGCAATGAGAATCGGGGATGACGTATCCATGGTTATCCGCCATCCCTGACCGCCTGTGTCATGCATCCGAATGCCTCCCTTGGCCGGCGCCTGTCCAGACTTCCAGTCTATTCCTCTTGGTTCCGGAGGTTAACCGCCGCTGGAAAGCCCGCCCAAGCCCGCCAGATGCGCTTCCAAGACGTCCCGGCACATCTGCGCGGTCATCCACTCGGACTGCAGCAGGGCGTGCATGCACAGTCCGTCCAGTGTTGCGAGGAGCCTTTCGGCTTCCGTGACGAGGATGTCCTGCTGTTCCGCACTGCCCGGCAGCAGCTGCATGACCAACTGCCCGACGACGGCGGCCACCGCCCGGTGGCTGCGTGCGGCTTCTGATGCGAACACCGGCTTGATCCGCGCTGCATGGCGGAAAGCCAGCCAGACGCAGACGTCGATTGCCCTTTCCTCGTCCAACGGCAAGAGCTGTCCCAGGAGCAGCAGCACGGCCTCATGATGTCCGGCGCTTCCCGGAACTTCCTGCAGGATGCCATCCAGGGAAGCCTCGAGCCGGCCGGCGATCCGGTCGATCACCACGGAGAAGGCGTGCAGGAGCAACTCGTCGCTGCTGGCGAAGTAGTGCCGCACCGAACCGACGGCGAGCCCTGCCTCGTCAGCCACTTCCCTCAGGGAGGCCCGCTCCAGACCATCGGATGCGATGATCCTGAAGACGGCGTCAACCACGTCCTGGCGCCGGGCATCGGCGTCTACAATTTTTGGCACATGTCTTTTTAGCACAATCGTGCTTCAACTGCCCGGCAGCCATGCCAGCCGTTGCTTAGGTGTGGCCAACGGAACACGGAACGGAGCCCCGCGGAGTTCGGATAGCGTTGAGACCATGAGAATTCTTGTTACCGGTGGCACGGGCTATATCGGCTCGCACACGGTCCTGTCCCTGCTGGAGTCCGGCCACGAGGTGATCGTGGTGGACAACCTGGCCAACTCCTCCGAGGAATCCCTGCGCCGGGTCGCCGAACTGGCCGGACGCGCCGCGGTGTTCCACCGGGCGGACCTGCTGGACGAACCGGCCCTGGAGGGCATCTTCCAGGCCCACAGCATTGACGCGGTGATCCATTTCGCCGGGCTCAAGGCCGTGGGCGAGTCCGTGCAGGAACCCTTGAACTACTACTACAACAACATCGTGGGCACCCTGAACCTGCTGCGGGCCATGGACGCCCACAACGTGCGCACGATCGTGTTCTCTTCCTCGGCCACCGTGTACGGGGAACACAACCCGGTCCCGTACATCGAGAAAATGGACATCGGGGCGAACAACCCCTACGGGCGCACCAAGGAACAGATCGAGGACATCCTCACCGACCTCGGCGCCGCCGACGGACGCTGGCATGTGGCACTGCTGCGCTACTTCAACCCCGCCGGCGCCCACCCCTCGGGCCGGATCGGCGAGGACCCCCAGGGCATCCCGAACAACCTGGTGCCCTTCATCGCCCAGGTCGCCGTGGGCCGGCGCGAGAAACTCATGGTCTTCGGCGGGGACTACGACACCCCCGACGGGACCTGCCTGCGCGACTACATCCACGTCGTGGACCTCGCCCAGGGCCACGTCGCCGCCCTGGATTACATCGCCGCCCGGCCCGGGGTGCACCGCTGGAACCTGGGCTCGGGCCGCGGCACCTCCGTGCTGGACATGCTGCACTCCTTCGAAAAAGCCGTCGGCCACCCCCTCCCGTACGAGATCACCTCCCGCCGGGCCGGGGACCTGCCCGCCTTCTGGGCCGACGCATCCTCCGCCCTGGCAGACCTGGGCTGGTCCACCACCAAAACCATCGACCAGATGTGCCAAGACCACTGGCGCTGGCAAAAAAACAACCCCCACGGCTACAAGGGCTCCTGACATCGGCAGAAGCCAGGCACAACGAAAGCGGCCGCCCACCTCGAAAGGTGGGCGGCCGCCGTCGTACGGTCTTTTCGACCCGTAACCTGAACGGTTACATGGCCGGGTAGTCGCGCTCCGGTTCCCCGGTGTAGAGCTGCCGCGGACGGCCGATCTTCGTGGCCGGGTCGGTGATCATTTCGCGCCACTGCGCAATCCACCCGGGCAGGCGGCCGATGGCGAACAGCACGGTGAACATCTTCTCCGGGAAGCCCATCGCCTTGTAGATCAGGCCGGTGTAGAAGTCTACGTTCGGGTAGAGCTTGCGCTGGATGAAGTAGTCGTCAGCCAGGGCCTTCTCTTCGAGGCGCATCGCGATGTCCAGCAGCTCGTCGTTGCCGCCGAGCTTGCCGAGGATCTCGTGAGCAGTGGCCTTGATGATCTTGGCCCGCGGATCGTAGTTCTTGTAGACGCGGTGTCCGAAGCCCATGAGGCGGACGCCGTCTTCTTTGTTCTTGACCTTCTCCATATAGTCCTCGGGCTTGACGCCGTCGGCCTGGATCTGGCGCAGCATCTTCAGCACGGCCTCGTTCGCGCCGCCGTGGGCCGGACCGAAGAGGGCGTTGATGCCGGCGGAGACCGAAGCGAAAAGGTTCGCGTTGGCAGAGCCCACCAGTCGCACCGTGGAGGTGGAACAGTTCTGCTCGTGGTCCGCGTGGAGGATGAGCAGCAGGTCCAAGGCCTTGACGATGATCGGGTCCAGCTCGTACTGCTCGGCCGGCAGGCCGAAGCTCAGGCGCAGGAAGTTTTCCACGAGGTTCATGGAATTGTCCGGGTACAGCATGGGCTGGCCGATGGACTTCTTGTGCGCGTAGGCCGCGATGACCGGCAGCTTGGCCATGAGGCGGATGGTGGAAACTTCCACGTGGTCCGGGTTGAACGGGTCCAGGGAGTCCTGGTAGAAGGTCGACAGCGCCGAGACGGCCGAGGACAACACCGGCATCGGGTGCGCGTCGCGCGGGAAGCCGCCGAAGAAGCCCTTGAGGTCTTCGTGGAGCAGCGTGTGGCGGCGGATCTTCTGGTCGAACTCTTCCAGTTCCGTGGGTGTCGGCAGGTTGCCGTAGATCAGCAGGTAGGACACCTCGAGGAAGCTCGAGTGCTGCGCGAGCTGTTCGATCGGGTAACCGCGGTAGCGCAGGACGCCGGCATCGCCGTCGATGTAGGTGATTGCGGAGGTAGTGGCCGCGGTGTTCATGAAGCCGGGGTCGTAGGTGACGGCACCCGTCTGCTTCAGCAGCTTGGAAACGTCGTAACCTTCGTTTCCTTCGACAACCTTGATCCGCGGGAGTTCGAGTTCGCCGCCGGCGTGGCGCAAGGTGGCGCTGGTGGTCTCAGTCATGGAGTCCCCTTCGTGAGGCTCTTGGCCTCCGTAGAAAGCTTGATCCAACCAACTTCCGGTGGCGCCCGCCGGGCGCATCCCGCCGGTTGTAGTCCGGGCGATTGGACTGCTTTCCTTGGAAAGCCACCATCAATAGTCAGTAATAAGCTACCCCCAGCGCCCGGGAGGAACTAATCCGGGAAGCCCCGTTACCCCCGCAAATGCCCCTAATGTGCCGCAGCTCACAACGCGGGCGGGGTCTGCTCAGCCCCGGCGGCCCAGTCGCTCCACGGCGGCGTCGATCCGCTCGTCCGAGCCGGTCAGGGCCACACGGACGAAACCGTTCCCGGCGTCGCCATAGAAGACGCCGGGCCCGACGACGATGCCGAGTTCGGCGAAACGCTGCACGGTGTCCCAGGTGGCTTCGCCGGCGGTCGCCCAAAGGTACAGGCCCGCCTTTGATTCGTGGATCCGCAGGCCGAACCCCTCAAGCGCGGGCAGCAGCCGTTCGCGGCGGGAGCGGTAGAGATCCTTCTGCGCCAGGACGTGTCCGGCGTCGCCGAGGGCTACGCGCATCGCTTCCTGCACCGGATAGGGCACGATCATGCCGGCATGTTTGCGGCTGTTGACGAGATTCGCCACGATGGCGGAATCCCCTGCTACGAACGCGGCACGGTACCCGGCGAGGTTGGACTGTTTGCTCAACGAGTAGACGCTGAGCAGTCCGTCGTTGGAACCCCCGCTGACGCGGGGGTCCAGGATGCTGGGAACGGCTTCGCCGCCCCGCTGGGCGTCCCATTCCCCCCAGCCCAGTTCGGCATAGCATTCGTCGGAAGCCACGACCGCACCCACCTGGCGGGCCTGCTCCACAATCGCCTTCAAGGACGCGGCATCACGGACGCTTCCTGTGGGGTTGCCCGGCGAGTTCACCCAGACCAGGCGCACCTTGGCGCGGGTCGCGGCGTCGAGCTCGTCGAGGTCGTCCGCGGCGACGGCGGTGGCACCGGCAAGGGTGGCGCCGATGTCGTATGTCGGGTACGCGACGGTCGGCCGCACAACGACGTCACCGGGACGCAGCCCCAGCAGGAAGGGCAGCCAGGCCACCAGCTCCTTGGAGCCGATGGTCGGCAGCACATCCTTGGGGTCGAGGCCGGATACGCCGCGGCGGGCAGCGAACCAGTCGGACACCGCCTGCCGGAGGGCTTCGGTGCCGTGGACCGTCGGATACCCGTGGGAGTCCGAAGCCGCGGCCAGGGCGTCCCTGACCAGTTGCGGCGTCGGGTCAACCGGGGTCCCGATGGACAGGTTGACAGCTCCACCCGGATGTTCGGAAGCCTTGGCAAGGTATGGTGCCATGGCCTCCCACGGGTAATCGGGCAGGTCAAGGCCGAAGGACGGCGCCGCGGAAATCAAAGGTGCACCCGGTCCTAGTGGTCCTGGTTCTGGGGAGGCAGGGCAGCGATGAAGGGGTGGTCCTTGCCGGTGTTGCCGATCTTGGCCGCGCCGCCGGGCGAGCCGAGGTCGTCGAAGAACTCGACGTTGGCCTTGTAGTAGTCGGCCCACTCTTCCGGGGTGTCGTCCTCGTAGTAGATGGCCTCCACCGGGCACACGGGCTCGCAGGCGCCGCAGTCAACGCATTCGTCCGGGTGGATGTAGAGGGACCGCTCGCCTTCGTAGATGCAGTCGACCGGGCATTCTTCGATACATGCCTTGTCCTTGACGTCCACACACGGCTGCGCGATTACGTAAGTCACGTCCCTTGCCTCTCCAGAGTTGTTCCGGGCATGGCCCGGATGGTGCATCCGGCCTTATCCGCCGGACCTGTTGAATTCTGAGCCTATTATCCAACAAGCCCAACGCACGAACCTAGCCAAGCGTCCTACTATGAACTGGTGAACCCGTCCCATCCCCAGGATTTCCTCCTGACCGCCGCCGAAGGAACACGGGTGGTGGTGCGCTACAGGATCGACGGTGGCTTCACGGACGCCCTCGGCTACCTGGTTTCCTCCGCCGCCGGTTCCTGCACCGTCCGCACCCGGCAGGCCGACGTCGAGATCCCCCTGGAGCTGGTGGTGGCGGCAAAAGCCGTGCCACCACCCCCGCCGCGGAGGAGCGCGCGAAGCGGGGTGTGACTTCACTGCGCCGTGTCCACTCTTCGCGGCCCGCGCTGAGATGTGCTGTCACCGGGCGCGGGTGAACCCCCTGCAAACGAGCAGCATCACCAGCGTCACGGCCGCGATCCCGTACACCCACACGTTGCCGGGCACATCGGCCAGGATGAGCTGCTTCCCGGGACCGGCCGCGGAGAGCAGGCCCACCAGGACATAACAGAGAATCCCGACCACCGCCGTCGGGAGCAGGGAACGGTAGCGGCCTGCCAGCAGCAGCTCCAACGCGGCGAGCAGCAGCAACGCAGCCGCCGGTCCCCAGAAAAGTTCGACGCCGGCAATCTGCACCGACTGGCGGTGCAAGGCGGTGCCGGCCAGGGCAGCGAAAAGGGCCACCGGAAGCGCTGCGGCGATGCCGCGGAACGCTCCGGTGACCCCCTTGCTCACTGCTTCAGCCAGGCTGCTGCCGGACCCTTAGGCCTTGGCGCGGGCGCGGGCAGCCTTGGCGCGCTCGTTGGCGTCCAGGATGACCTTGCGGATGCGGATGTCCTCCGGGGTGACCTCGACGCACTCGTCTTCGCGGGCGAATTCGAGGGACTCTTCGAGGGTCAGTTCGCGCGGCGGGGTCAGGTTCTCGAAGGAGTCCGAGGAGGCCGCACGCATGTTGGTGAGCTTCTTTTCCTTCGTGATGTTGACGTCCATGTCATCGGCGCGGGAGTTCTCGCCGACAATCATGCCTTCGTAGACCTCGGACGTGGGCTTCACGAAGAAGGAACCACGCTCCTGCAGGTTGATCATGGCGAACGGGGTCACCACACCGGCACGGTCGGCGACCATCGAACCGTTGGTGCGGTATTCGATGGGGCCGGCCCACGGCTCGTAGCCCTCGGCGATCGAGGAGGCGATGCCGGCGCCGCGGGTGTCGGTGAGGAACTTGGTGCGGAAACCGATCAGGCCACGGGCGGGGACGATGAACTCCATGCGGCACCAGCCGGTGCCATGGTTGGCCATGTTCGTCATGCGGCCCTTGCGGGCGGCCATGAGCTGGGTGACGGCGCCCAGGTATTCCTCGGGCACGTCGATGGTCATGTGCTCCATCGGCTCGTGGGTCTTGCCGTCGATGGTCCTGGTGACCACCTGCGGCTTACCCACGGTGAGCTCGAAGCCTTCGCGGCGCATCTGCTCCACGAGGATGGCGAGGGCGAGTTCGCCACGGCCCTGGACTTCCCAGGCGTCCGGACGCTCGGTGGGAAGGACCTTGATGGAGACGTTACCGATCAGTTCCTTGTCGAGGCGGTCCTTGACCTGGCGGGCCGTGACCTTGGCGCCCTTGACCTTGCCGGCCAGCGGGGAGGTGTTGATACCGATCGTCATGGAGATCGCGGGATCGTCCACAGTGATGAGCGGAAGCGGCTGAGGGTTCTCGACGTCGGTCAGGGTCTCACCGATGGTGATCTCCTCGATACCGGCGACGGCGACGATCTCGCCGGGGCCGGCGGACTCCGCCGGAACGCGGTCCAGCGCCTTGGTGGCCAGCAGTTCTGTGATCTTCACGCTCTTCAGCTCGCCGTTGGCACGGGCCCAGGCCACGGTCTGGCCCTTGCGCAGGGTGCCGTTGTAGATGCGCAGCAGCGCGAGGCGGCCAAGGAACGGGGAGGCGTCCAGGTTGGTGACGTGCGCCTGCAGGACACCTTCCGGGTTGTACGTCGGCGCCGGGATGTGCTCGATGATGGTCTTGAACAGCGGCTCGAGGTCCTCGTTCTCCGGAGCGGAGCCGTTTGCCGGCTGCTCAAGGGAGGCGCGGCCCACCTTGGCGGCGGCGTAGACGACGGGAACCTCGAGGACCTTGTCCAAGTCAAGGTCCGGAACCTCGTCGGCGAGGTCCGAGGCAAGACCCAGCAGCAGGTCCATGGACTCGTGGACAACTTCATCGATGCGGGCGTCGGGGCGGTCGGTCTTGTTGACCAGCAGGATGACGGGCAGGTGCGCTGCGAGGGCCTTGCGGAGCACGAAGCGGGTCTGCGGCAGCGGGCCCTCGGAGGAGTCGACAAGCAGGACGACGCCGTCGACCATGGACAGACCGCGCTCCACCTCGCCGCCGAAGTCGGCGTGGCCGGGGGTGTCGATCACGTTGATGGTGATGGTCTCGCCGTTCGACGACGGGCCGTTGTAGGCCACCGTGGTGTTCTTGGCGAGAATGGTGATGCCCTTTTCGCGTTCCAGGTCACCGGAGTCCATGACGCGGTCTTCGAGGTGGTTGTGCTCGGCAAATGAGTTGGTCTGCTTGAGCATGGCGTCGACCAGGGTGGTCTTGCCGTGGTCAACGTGGGCCACAATCGCTACGTTGCGGAGATCACTCCGGAAGGCAGTGCGGGTGGTGGTTTCAGACATGCGTAATGGCTCGATTCAGTGGTGAAGTCAGCTGTGGTATCGCGCCATTTCCTAAGACGGAACGCACGACGATCAGACCCTTTGCACAGGGCACCTCCCTAAATTCTAGCTGTCGCGGCAGTGGTTGGCCTAACGGCAGCAGCGCCAGCGGGCCAAAAGTGTCCGCCGTCACAGCCTCGGGCGCTGTTTGTTGCAGAACAGAAATCTGCGGGCCCTGTCTTTTGGGATCCCGATGCCCCAGCATTGCAGTGAAGATCGCAGCAAGCCGCCAGGAGAACCACATGCGAACCCGTAGCGCCGCACTACTCGGCGCGGCCCCCCTGCTCGCCCTCGCACTGGCCTGCTCCGGCTGTTCGCAGCCGTCCGGAAGCGAGGCTACGGGAACCGGCAAACGAACTGCCGCCCCTGTCGCCGCGTCCGGCCAGCCCGTCGCCGCTCCCAAGCCGGAGGCCGGCCCTTCCGAGCCGGACCCGGCCAGCCTCCAGCCAGGTTCCATCTACCGGAACCCCCGCAACAATCGCGACGAAGTCGTCCTCGCCGACATCCGGCACACGGCGGTGCTCATCGGCGATTCGCAGTCCGAGCCCGAAGGTTCCTGGACCCGGAGCGCACTCGCCGCCCTCGGCTACACAGTGTTCTACGCGGGCAAAAGCGGGACCGGTTTCGTTGCCGGCAACGGCAAGACCGGCAACTACATCGACGCATTGCAGAACGGCGACTGGCTGCTGCCCTACGGTTCCCCGCCCCTCATCGTGGTCGAGGGCGGCGGCAACGACGCGCGCCAGGGCGCCGATGACGCCCGGATCACCGAAAACGCGGACCGGCTGCTCGCGGCCCTCCGCAGCCGTTACCCGGGCAGCCGCATGCTGATGATCGGAACGCTTTCCCGCGGCGCCGCCAACGGTGGAGGCAGGCGCGCGGAAGTCGACGCCTTGCTGGGCCGTATCGCCGGGGCGGCCGATATCCCGTTCATCAGTGTCGGTGACTGGATCACACGCTACGACGTTGCCGGGGACCTCGTGGATGGCATTCACCTGTCGGCGCCGGGACACCGGAAACTCGCCGCGGTCCTCACCCGGCGGCTCTCCGAACTCGGCTTTGCGTCCGACGTCCCGGAATCCTGACGACGCCGGAAACACTCTCCCGGAGAACGTGCGACGGCGGCCTTCCGCTTTCAGAGGAAGGCCGCCGTCGTCGTAAACCGCGGAATCTATGCCGCTATAGGGCAAACTTTCATTCGATGCCCGCCGCAAGAAGCTGGGCACGCAGCTCGCGACGTTCCCGCTGCTTTTCCGGATCCGGAAGCGGCACGGCGGCAAGCAGCCGCTGGGTGTAGGCCTCCTGGGGATTCCGGAGAATCTGGTCGCGGGTTCCCTGCTCCACGATCCGCCCGCGCTGCATCACGCAGATGCGGTCGGCGAGCACATCGACCACGGCAAGGTCGTGCGTGACGAAAAGGCAGGCGAATCCGAGCTCCCGCTGCAGACCCTGGAAGAGTTCCAGCACCTTGGCCTGGACGGAAACGTCCAAGGCCGACGTCGGCTCGTCCGCGACCATGAGCTTGGGCTGCAGGGACAGGGCCCGGGCAATGCCGACGCGCTGCTTCTGTCCGCCGGAAAGCTCGTGCGGGTAGCGGTTGCGGTAGCCGCGCGGCAGCTCCACCTGGTCAAGGAGCTTTTCGATCCGGCTCTGCAGGGCCGCCCCCTTGGCCACACCGGCCAGGAACATGGGCTCACCGATGCTTTCGCCGATCGGAAGCCTGGGGTTAAGGGACGACGACGGGTCCTGGAACACCATGCCGATATCCCTGCGGATCCGGTGCAACTGCTTGCCGGTGCGCTTTGCTGTGGAGATGTCCTGGCCGACTACCTGCATGGTGCCCTCCGCGACCGGAAGGAGCCCGACGGCGGCCCGGCCAATGGTGGTCTTGCCCGAGCCGGACTCCCCCACCAGGCCCAGCACCTCACCCGGATAGATCACCAGGTTGGCGCCCTCCACGGCACGGAATGCCGGGACACGCCCCTGCTTGGGGTACTCGATTGCAACGTCCGTCAGCTGAAGGACCGGTTCGCCCTTCGGCTTCGTCTTCTCCCCGGCCGCAACTTTCAGCGCTTCCGCGTTCTCCCGTTCGCGGCGTGCCAGTTCCTCCGGGTCCACCGATTCGAGCTCGGAGTGGGTGGCCGCAGCCAGCGCCGCTGTGACGTCCACATCGGCGTTCTCGGCACCTTGGCCGAGGTGGGGCACGGCTGCCAGGAGCGCCTGGGTGTACTCGTGCTGCGGGTTGCTGAAGATCTGCTGGGCGGTGCCCGTCTCCACGATCACGCCCTTGCGCATGACGGCGATCCGGTCCGCAAGGTCGGCCACTACGCCCATGTCGTGCGTGATCAGGATGATCGCACTGTCCAGCTTGTTGCGCAGGTGCCGCATGAGGTCCAGGATTTCGGCCTGGACTGTGACATCCAGGGCCGTGGTGGGCTCGTCAGCGATCAGCAGCTTCGGATCGCAGGACAGGGACTGCGCAATCATTGCGCGCTGGCGCTGGCCGCCGGACAGCTGGTGCGGGTAGGACTTGAAGGCCTTCTCCGGGTCCGGAAGCTCAACGAGGTCCAGCATGTGCAGGGCCCGTTGCTTGGCCTCGTCCGGCGAGATCTCGTTGTGCAACCGAAGCGTCTCCACGATCTGCGCGCCCACGGTGTACACCGGGTTGAGCGCCGTCATGGGTTCCTGGAAGATCACCGCGACGTCCTTGCCGCGCACTTCGCGGATCCTGCCGGCGTTAGGACCGATCAGTTCCCGCCCGGAGAGCTTCACGCTCCCCCGCACACGGCTGTTGCTCGGCAGCAGGCCCAGCAAGGCCATGGAGCTTGCGCTCTTGCCCGAGCCGGACTCGCCGACGATCGCCAGCACCTCGCCTGCCCTTACTTCATAGTTCAGGCCGATGGCGGCGGGTACCCATTTCTTTTCCACGCCGAAGTCGACGCTGAGGTCCCGGACCTCCAGGACCTTCGCCCCGGGAGCGGTCTTGTCGGAATCTGTTTCCAAGGGGATTGCCCCGGAGTTGTCAGTCATTGTTCTGGGTCTTCCCTTCCAGCCGGACAGTGCGCCGCAGGGTGATTAGTGCAGCGGCCCGGAATCCTGAATCATTGGGGGCATGAGCCGAGAGTCCCATGCCGGAAATACCGAAATCTTCACAGCGCGCAGCAGCCGGGTGTTCGCCGGAATCTGCTGGGGCACGGCGGCCATCGGAATTGCCGCCACCCTCGCGCTCGCAGGGCCGGCCGGCCTGCCGGGCACGACTCCCCTGCTGTTCATCGCGTACATGGGCTGGCTGCTCTTCTGGCGACCCGCCGTCGTCGTACGCGATGCCGGGGTGACACTGGAGAACCCCTACCGCACCATCACCGTTCCGTGGGAGGCACTCGCCACGGTGGACACGCGCTACGCCCTGACCCTGGTCACGCCGCACCGAAAGTACGCCGCCTGGGCCGCGCCCGCTCCGGGCATCTGGGGTGGACGGAATGCCCGGCCCGAACATCTCAAAGGCCTTCCGGGAGGCAGCTATGGTCCGGGACAGTCGGTCCGGCCCGGCGATCTGCGGAACACGGACTCCGGCGCGGCCGCCCTCATGGTGCGTTCCCGCTGGGAGCAACTGGTTGAGGCGGGACGGGTAGAGGCCGGACGCGCTGCCGAAACCCCCGTCCTGGTCACCTATGCCTGGCAGCGGATCGTCGTCACCGTGGCACTGGCGGCCGCGGGCGCCTGGGCGGTTTTCGTACTCTAGCTTCACGGATTCCGGCTTCACAGTCCCGCACTCAGCTTTCCCCGGCATCGGCGGCAGCCGGTCCGGTGGCTGTGGAACCCGATGCCGCGGGCGCGGCCGCTGCCTTCCCGCTGGAATGGCGGCCGGTCTCCACGGCACTCTTGGCGCGGAACTTCTTCTGCCGGGGATCAAAGGCGTCGCGCAGGCCATCACCGATGAAGTTGATGCTCAGGCAGATCCCCACGATGAACAAACCGGGGTACCAGAACAGCCAAGGACGTGTCGCAAACGCTTCCTGGTTTTGCGAGATGAGCAGGCCCAGTGAAGTATCCGGGGACTTCACGCCGACGCCCAGGTAGCTGAGCGCGGTTTCCAGCAGGATCGCCGCGGACATCGTGAGGGTCACGTTCACGATCAGCACGCCGACGGCGTTGGGCAGGATGTGCTTGAAGATGATCCGGGCGTTGCTGGCGCCGGAGATCCGCGCGGCGTCTACGAACTCGCGTTCACGCAGGGTCAGGAATTCGCCGCGCACCAGTCGGGCCAGGCCGACCCAGCTGACCAGGCCGAGGAAGATGCCCAGGACCACGACGCCGTTGCTTGCTGCAAAGCCGGCGAACCAGCTGTCCGCATCACGCCGGTTGGCCATCTGCGCCACGACCGCGGCCAGCAGGAGCACCGGAACGATGATGATGACGTCGGTGAGGCGCATCAGGATGGCCTCGGTCCAGCCGCGGAAATAGCCGGCAAGGCCGCCCACCACGGCACCGATCAGGCCGGCGATGCCGCCGATGATCACCATGATGATGATCGACTGCTGTGCGCCACGCATTGTCATCGCGAAGAGATCGCGCCCGATGCGGTCCTGACCGAACGGGTGTTCGCCCCAGGCCAGCGGCCAGAGGGACGCGGAGGGCACGCCGTCGTTGACCAGCGGCGAAACGTCCACGTGGTTGTACTTCCACCAGCCGGGGATGCCCGCGAAGCCCACCGAGGTAAAGGCCACGATGAAGATCACGGCAAAAACGGCCAAGCCCACCAGGGCACCGCTGTGGCCGAAGAAGCGCTTGCGGACGATCTGGCCCTGGCTCAGGCCCTGGAATTCGGCGTCGGGTCCGGGCGTAGCCTCGTGCTGGGCCTGCTGGGCCAGGATGACTTCCTCTTGGGTTGGCTGGCTCATGCTTTGATCCTTACGCGCGGGTCGAGAGCGGAGTACGCGAGGTCCGCAATCAGGTTGAACACCATTGCGGTGATGGCCACGCACAGGAACACGCCCATCACCGGGTTGGGGTCGATGTGGGTGATGCCGTCCAGGAACAGGAAGCCCATGCCGTGGACTGAGAAGACGGACTCCGTGATGACGGCGCCGCCGATCAATGCACCGATGTCAAAGGCGACGATGGTGGCCAGCGGAATGAGGGCGTTGCGGAAGGCGTGTCCCATGATCACAGCCCGTTCGGACAGACCCTTGGCGCGGGCGGTCCGGATGTAGTCCATGTTCATGATTTCCAGCATCGAGGAACGGGTGAACCGGGTGTAGCTGGCGAGCGAGACAAGGATCAGTGCAACGGTCGGCAGGATCAAATGGGTGAAGGTGTCAATGGTCAGGACCCAGTAGTCACCCTGCAGGTTGGGGGTACCCGCGCCGATGGTGGCAATGGGACGTCCGCGAACCCGGCTGTTGCTGAAGTAGGCGGGCCAGGCCTGCATGAAGCGGTCCATGGTCACGAGGCCGCCCACGAGGAATGCGGTGATGCCCGCGGCGCGCATGGACTGGCCACGGTCGTAGCCGCCCATGAGGTAGCCGACGCCGACGCCGACCAGCACCGTGGCAATCGCCAGCAGGAAGATCATCAGGCCGGTGGCCTGGGCCAGGAGGGGCTGAAGGGCGAACCAGGCGATCACTCCGAGGCCGGCGACGATCAGGGAAGACTGCAGCGCCTTGCGGTTCTTCAGGCCGGAAACGAGCGTGGTCACCGCGAAGGCCATGCCGACGCCGGCAATGCCGATCACCACGGGGCCGAGGCTCGGATTCTTGAACCACAAGGTGGCGGAGAAGTACACCATGACGGCAGTCACGAAGGCGAATACCACAGCACCGGAGATCAGCCGGCGCTTGATCTCGCCGCCCACAGCCACTGCCACCACAACGCCGAGCACGATCCCCGTTCCCAGGGAGACGGGCAAGGGTATGACCGGGTTTCGTAGGAAGTCGTTGAAGCCGATGGCCCCGAATTCCTTCAGCAGGACGGCCACCCAGAAAATAGGCAGGGAGAAGAACAGGAACGCCATGAAGGTCACGCCGTAGTCCAGAGCACTGTACTGGCGCAGGGCCGTCACGATGCCCAGGGTGATCCCGATGAGGATGGCAAGGACCGTGGCGCCGGTGACGAGGGTCAGGGTCTGGATCAGGGCAATGCCCAGGGCCTCGGTAATGGGTTGTCCTGTGACGCTCCTGCCGAGGTCGCAATTGCCGGCGAAGGGCACGAGGCATTGGGCCGCCCCTCCCAGCCATTTGAAGTACCGCAGTGGGGCGGGTGTGTCCAGGTCGAGCAACTGGCTGCGTGCATCCATGAGTTGCTGCCTGTTCGGGGCATTGCTGGCACGGAGATCGGCTAGCGGATCACCTGACGACGCTGTCAGGAGATACACCAGGAATGATGCCCCGAGAAGAATGAGAGCGGCGGTTGCCAGTCGCCTTAGGACGTAGCTCAGCATTTTGTGTAAGAACCTCAATATCCGGCCGGGGGTTGGCCCTGGCCTGTCGCAGGGGCCGGCGGATTACCCTTCGTTTTGGTGGAGGTGCCGCCGGTACACTGCTTTGCTTGGCAGAAAGCGCCGGGACCATGTCTCGCGGTCCCGGCGCCTGCTGCATGTGGATTTCTAAGGAGCGGGCCTACTTACGCGCCCAGTCCCAAACGTTCCACCAGACACCGGTCTGGTTCGGCATGGAAGTCACGCCGGTAACCTGGTCCGAGTGTGCCTTCACATCCGGTGACTGGAACAGCGGCAGGCCGTAGCTTGTGGCCCAGATCGCGGCATCGATCTTGGTCTGCAGCTCATCCTGCTTTGCCTTGTCGGTGGTGATAATCAATTCATCCATCAGCTTGTCTGCCGTGGGATCAGAGAGGCCGTTGAAGTTCGACCCGCCGCCGGTCTTGAAGATCTGCGGCGTGCCGGTGACGCCAACACCCGAGTTGATCCAGCCGAAGATGGTTGCATCGTAGGAGCCGTCACCCAGGTGGGCACTCCAGTCAGCCTTGCCGAGACCGCCGTCGACGATCTTGAATCCGGCCTTGGTGGCGGATTCGCGGATCAGCGAGAAGGCGTCAACACGGTTCGGGTTGTCCTTGTTGTACATGATGCGGACCGTCGGGGTCTTACCGGCAAGGAGCTGCTTGGCCTTGTCGATGTTGACGTCCTGGTACGCGGACGAGCCATTGTTCTTGACCGAGTCAGCGTAGGCGGCCTGCGCCGGGACGAAGATCTGCGAGTCCAGCGGGGTTGCCTCCGGATCGATCTTCTTGATGATCTTGTCGACGATGTCCTTACGCGGCACGGTCAGCATGAACGCGGTGCGCACATCCTTGTCGGCGAACGGGCCGGAGTAGTTCAGGTCGAGGTGGTCGTAGGACAGCTGCTTACCCTGGAGCAGTTCAACGCCGTCGAGGGCCTTGATCTGTTCGACCGTATCCGCCGAAGCCTGCGGGTTGATGATGTCCACCTCGCCGTTCTTCAGCGCCTGGACCTGGGCCGGAGCACTGCCGATGGTGCGGACGACGATTTCGTCAGCGTGCGGCGTGGGGCCCCAGTTGTAGTCCTTGTTCCGGACGAGGGTCAGGGACTGTTCGGCGACGACGTCCTTCACGACGTACGGGCCGTTGGAGAGGTACAGGCTCGGGTCCGAAGGAAGGGTCTTCGAATCGAAACCGGTGCTCCAGAAGTCAGCGACCTTCTTCAGCTGGGCGTTGGCGGGCTTGGGTGCTGCCGGGTCGCCGCGCTTGACGCTCTTGAACAGGTCAACCAAGGCCTGCGCATCCTTGAGGCCGGCCTTCTGTGCAAGCACGTGGGCGGGGATGTCAATGCCACCGTTGCCTGCGAAGCCAAGGGCCAGTTCCCAGTCGGCGAAAGGCTTGGAGTACTTAAGGGTGATGCTTCGGTTGTCAGAACCGATTTCCGGGAAGTCCGTCAGGTGCAGACCCGATGTATCGGCCGCTGTGAGGAAGTATGTGGTGCCTGTCTTCTTCTCCGGGTTCCCGTCATCGTAGTATGCGGAGCCGGCGGCCCAGGTCAGCAGCAGGTCTGCCGCGCTGACCTGCGTCCCGTCGGACCATTTGACGCCCTCGTTGACGGTGTACTTGACCGTCAAGGGGTTGTCGGAAACCTTTTCGTACTTGCCGAACTTCTCGTTCTTGACGATGTTCAGTTTGTCGTCGATGTACAGGAAGTTCGAGTGGGTGGCATAACCGATGTGGCCGTTGACGTCGGAGTTGCCGTCCGCCGTGCCAGAGTTGAAGCTGCTGAAACCGTTGGTCTCGGCAACACCGATTGTTCCGCCTTGCTGGGCCCCGCCCGATGTCGGGCTGGGGCTGCCGGTGTTTCCGGCGCAGGCGCTAAGTGCGAGTGTGGCGATTGCCAGGACCCCCACCGCTTGGGAAATACGTCCGAAACGCATTCCGCCTCCTCTTTTTAGTGTGGAAAGCCGGCGTTGTTGACCCCGGCGGACAGGACGATACCCAGAGAGCAGCTGTGTCCCGTCTCACATGCTCAGAAGCCTAGTCTCCGAAGGTTGCCTTTGGAACGAAAGCGCCCTCTCAGAACCGGATGTTTATCGAACTGCAACAGTTGCTTCATTTCCATTTCAGACAGGTACCCATTTCGACCCTGCCCTTGTCCGGATGGGCTCCGACACGACGGGCCAGGGTTCGAGTCCCCACGCATCGGCGAGCGGATCCCGGGACAGTGCGCGATGAGGGCCGGAGAGCACCTGCTCGGTCATGGGTGCGTCAAATGCGTACGCGTAGTAACTGATTCCCATGCGCCCAATATCAACAGGCCACCGGACGGCGCGGAACCGCCGAACCCGCGTATGTGGATAAGCAGGGCAAGCCGTTGTTTCGGCGGACGCTCCCGGGACACGACGAAGCCCCCTGGGCATCAAGGTGCTCAGGGGGCTGCGGTCGGAAGCTGGTACTGGTCGGAAGCCGGCACTAGGCGTTGAAGCGCGCAGACAAGTTCCTATAGGGCCCGTTTCAGCCCGACGTGGGCAGTCCGGTATCCAAGTCGGGTGTAGAAGGCCCTGGCCCGTTCCCGTGCTTCGTCGGTGGTCACCTGTGCCAGTTGCGCCCCGCGCGCACGCCCGAAATCATGTGCCCACTCAAGCATCGCGGTGCCCAAGCCACGTGAACGTTCCGCAGCCGCAACCCGGAGCCCCTCAATCTGCAGTCGTGAAGAACCACCCCGGGAAAGCCCGGGAATCACTGTCAATTGCATCGTGGCAACGATGCGATCTGCACCATTGCGGACAACCCCCAGATAGTTGGAATTGTCGCGAACGACCAGGTTGTAGGCCGCCTCGTATCGTTCGAGCTCGACAGACTCACGATCGGGACCGAACTCATCGTCAGACAGCAGCGCGGCGATGGCCCTGACATCATTGCGGCTGGCGCGTTCCACCCTGAAGGTCCGGCCCGCCACCCTTAGCAGTCCCCGGACCGAGGACCGCGCATCTGCCTGCAAACGAGCGACGAGCAGATCGAGCCATCCGCCGACGTTGGCCCGTGCCTCAACAGTGTCGGGATAACGGCATCTCAGGTGCAGTCCGGACTCGTCCAGGATGAACCAAAGCATGACGCCGTCGGTATCGATCGTCGCGCTCACATACTGGGCGTCAAGCCCGACGGAGTCGATCCGCACCGGCAGCCTGCGCAGGTCCAGCCAGGAAATCGCGAACATTCCGGGAGCCTCGGGCATGCCGCCCCATGGAGACAGCACGTCCGCGAGCGGCCACGAGCCGAGCTGCACAGCTTCCTTTACAGCTGCCGCGGCAGCGTGTGGCTCGGCGACTGCCGACTCAAGTACTGAATTGGTAATGAACCAGCCGACCGAGTCATGCCAGTTGTCGTCGAAGCGGCTGTGCACGGGAAAAACGGCCCGCAGCGGGGTTCCCGCCAGCTCGCGGGTCACCGCAGTCATCGCAACAACAGCGAGAGCGAGCGTCGAGACCCCGTCGTTGCGGGCCTGCGCAGCAAAGGCTGCACCGTCGTCGACGTCGAACACATCCCGAACTTCCACACGTTCGCGCCGCGGATCGGGCGCACCCAGGGGTAGTGGAAATCTCGGCATTACGCCGCCGCTGTCCCCGATGATGTCTTCCCATCGGCGACGCACGTGGTCCGGTGCTGCATTCCGATCCAGCAGCGCCTGCGTGTGTTCAACAAACGCAGGCACTGACCCGGGCAGGGGCACACGGCCCTCCCTCCCGGCATCGAGCGCCGACAGCAGGTCGCGTGCGATCACCAACATCGACCACATATCAACGTGGGCGTGGTCAGCAGCAATCACAACCGTGAGTCCGCCGGCCGTCTCCAAGAGGCACAGTCGATGTGACGGCTGTTGATATGGCGCACACGCGGCATCAAGAATGTCCCTCACCGCATCGTTGACAGCCTGGCCTGGAGATATCTGATGCTCGACCCATGTTCCGGGACCAACGATAATTTCGTGAAGCTCCGGGTCGCCGTCCGCGCCCCGCACGAAAGCAGTTCGCAGCGTGCCGTGGCGGGCAACGACAGCCAGCCAGGCATCGGCAATGGACTCACGACGAGCTGGTGCAGGCAGCCGAAAAGACAATGCCATCCAAGATCCGGGGCGGTCGCCCGCCCCCACATGGCGCCGCTGGTCAAAAGACACCGGAAGACGCCGACCGAGGGCAGGAACACTGACGTCGTAGCCCCAAAGTCGTCCGAACGGTAGGCGCAGGTGCGTCACGTTGGTCAGCCGCATGGCAGCATCCTAGCGCCCCGGATAGTCTGAACGCTTATACAGCGCGGCCGCCCGAGGTGACGCAATCTGTCGCGAAGCAAGGAGTCTGATGCCCACTTTCGAGGTTCCCGGAGCCGAACTTGCGGTTGCCTTGAGCGACGAAGGCGGACACCCCGTCGTCCAACTGCACGGCCTTACCTCAAGCCGCGCCCGCGACAGGATACTCAACCTTGACCTCGGCCGGGGGCTTAGCGGAACCCGCCTGCTGCGGTACGACGCACGCGCCCATGGCCGGTCAACGGGGCGAAAGGTCCCCGACGACTATCAATGGCAACGCCTGGCCGACGACCTCCTGCAACTGCTCGATCATTGGTTCCCGGGCGAAAGTGTTCACGGGGTGGGTCCGTCCATGGGTACCGGCACACTACTGCACGCCGCCTCCCGGGAGCCGGACCGCTTTGCCGGGCTCACGCTCATGGTGCCACCCACCGCCTGGGAAACCCGGATCGCACAGGCAGCGAACTACCGCGCTTCCGCGGACCTCATCGAATCTTTTGGTGTCGAGGCATTCCTCGCCGCAACGCGCGGAGCAACACCGCCGCCGGCCACCATCGGTGCACCGGAAACGGTGCCCGACGTCGCCGATGCCCTGTTACCGTCGTTGTTTCGGGGCGCGGCGCTAAGCGATCTGCCTGCCCCTGAGGTCGTCGCGCGAATCGACGTCCCGACGACAATCCTGGCGTGGATCGACGATCCGGGCCACCCGTTGTCAACCGCGGAATCGCTTGCCGCACTGCTCCCCCAGGCGACGCTCACGGTCGCCCACACCCCGGAAGACGTCGAAACCTGGCCCAAGATTCTGCACGAGGATGTCGCTCGTCGGGGCTAAGCGACGATTTACTCGAAGCCTGCGCGGAAACGCACTACACGTTGAAGCGGAACTCCACCACGTCGCCGTCGGCCATGACATATTCCTTGCCTTCAATGCGGACCTTGCCGCGGGACTTGGCCTCGGACATGGAACCGGCGGCAATGAGGTCATCGAAGGAGACAACTTCAGCCTTGATGAATCCCCGCTGGAAATCCGAGTGGATGACCCCTGCGGCCTGGGGCGCGGTGTCGCCCTGGTGGATTGTCCACGCACGGGCTTCCTTCGGACCGGCCGTAAGGTAGGTCTGCAGACCGAGCGTGTGGAAACCGACTCGAGCCAGCTGGTCGAGGCCGGACTCGTCCTGGCCGTTCATCTCGAGCATTTCGCGGGCTTCTTCTTCGTCGAGTTCGACGAGATCCGATTCGAGCTTGGCGTCGAGGAAGATGCTGTCGGCCGGCGCCACCATGGCACGGAGTTCTTCCTGCTTTTCCGGGCTGCCAAGGATTCCCTCGTCAGCATTGAAGACGTAGATGAACGGCTTGGCCGTGAGGAGGCTGAGCTCCTTGAGGTGCTCCATCTCCAGCTTGTCGCTCTTGACCGAGGAGAAAATCGTGTCGCCACGCTCCAACACGGTCTGGGCAGCCAGGATTGCTGCCAGTTCAGCGGATTCCCGCTTCTTGATCTTGACTTCCTTTTCGATCCGGGGAATGGCCTTTTCGATCGTCTGGAGGTCGGCCAGGATCAATTCGGTGTTGATCGTCTCGATGTCGGAGCGGGGATCGACTTTGCCGTCAACGTGGACAACGTCCGGGTCATCGAAGACGCGGATGACTTGGGCGATGGCTTCTGCCTCGCGGATGTTTGCAAGGAACTTGTTGCCCAGACCTTCGCCTTCGGAGGCGCCCTTGACGATTCCCGCGATGTCAACGAACGAGACGACGGCGGGCAGGAGCCGCTGGGATCCGAAGACCTCGGCCAACTTCTGCAGGCGCGGGTCCGGCAGGTTGACGACGCCGACATTTGGCTCAATGGTGGCGAACGGGTAGTTCGCGGCCAGCACCTGGTTGCGGGTCAGTGCGTTGAAAAGGGTTGATTTGCCGACATTGGGCAGTCCGACGATGCCAATAGTAAGAGCCACGAGGATTCATTCTACCTGTTGCAGGGGCGGCTCCGCGTTGCCTTTTCCATGCCCCGGAAACGCCGATCCCAAAAATGTCAGGGCCTTCTGCGAAGGTGGGGACATGGATGGATTTGTGGTCTTGTTGGCGTTGTTCATGCTGCTGCTCGGTGCGGCGCTCGGCTTGGCGGGCGGCCTTGTGGCCTTCCGGCGCCGCAGTGCGGCGTTGGAAGCAGATTTCGACGGCGTCTCCGCACGCCTGGCGGAGGTCTCCGCCGGCTTTGCGGCCGCCGACGCCGAACGGAACCTGCTGCTTGTACAGAACCGCGAGCTCGGTGCGGCACGGAACCAGGACGGCAGTGTGCTGCGCGCATTGGCGCCGGTGGCCGAGAAGCTTTCGGCGGTGCAGCAGCAGGTCTCCCTGCTTGAACGGGACCGGCTGGAACAGTACGGCCAGCTTGCCCAGCAATTGCAGGAAGCACGCCTGTCGGATGAACAGCTCCTGCGTTCCACCCACGCCCTGGCCTCGGCGCTGCGGTCAAACAGCGCACGCGGGCAATGGGGCGAGGTCCAGCTGCGGCGGGTCGTGGAAGCCGCGGGCATGCTCCGGCACGTCGATTTCCAGGAGCAGTTCCACGCCGTGTCCGGCGACTCCTCGCTGCGGCCCGACCTGGTGGTCCAGCTCCCAGGCGGCAAGCAGCTGGTGGTTGACGCCAAAGTGCCGCTGGCTGCCTACCTGGCGGCGCAGGAAACCGTGTCATCCGGTACGCAAGGCGGCAACGGTGCGACACAGGGCAGCAGTGATCTGCTGGCGGCACACGCCAAGGCCCTGAAGTCCCATGTTGATGCCTTGAGCTCCAAAAAGTACTGGGATATTCCCGGCAACTCCCCCGAGCTTGTGGTCTGCTTCCTGCCCGCGGAATCGATTCTTGCCGCGGCCCTGGAAGCGGACCCCGCCCTGCTGGACCACGCCTTGTCGCGCAATGTGGTGCTCGCCTCCCCCGGCACGTTGCTGGCTGTGCTGAAGTCCGTGGCCTTCACCTGGCGGCAGGATGTGCTGACGGACAATGCCAAGCAGCTGTTTGAACTCGCCCAACAGCTCTACGACCGCATGGGCACCCTGGGTGAGAATGTCGGCCGCCTGGGCAGCTCCCTGAAGACGTCCGTGGACCGGTATAACGCTTTGGTCGGAACGCTGGAGGCAAGGGTTCTCCCCACAGCTCGGAAGCTCAACGCCATGGACACGGACGGTCTGGCCGTACCGGCCGCCGTCGAGGTGGTTCCGCGGGCCCTCGCAGCACCGGAGCTCCGGGAAACCCCCGGACTCCGGGAAAGCGACGGACTCCGCGAACGCGACGACGAATCCGCGGCCTAGGAACGAGACCGAAGGCTACGAGTTGGGGCGGTTCCCGCGCCCGCCCAGGGCCCGGGAAACGTCCCCGGCGGCCTTGAGGGTGGCGCGCAGCTCCTTGGGCAGGGAGAAAAGCAGGTCCTCTTCGGCCGTGACGACTTCCTCCACGGCGCCGTACCCGTACTCGGCAAGCAGACGGAGGACGTCCTGGACAAGGACCTCGGGAACAGACGCGCCCGAGGTGACGCCGACAGTGGCCACGCCTTCAAACCAGGCCTCGTCCACCTCGTTGGCGAAATCCACACGGTGTGAAGCCTTGGCGCCGTATTCAAGGGCGACCTCCACGAGGCGCACCGAGTTGGAGGAGTTCGCCGAACCCACCACGATCACCAGGTCGGCCTGGGGAGCGATCTTCTTGATGGCCACCTGGCGGTTGGTGGTGGCGTAGCAGATGTCGTCGCTGGGCGGGTCCTGCAGCGTGGGGAAACGCTCCTTGAGCAGCCGGACGGTCTCCATGGTCTCGTCCACGCTCAACGTGGTCTGTGACAGCCAGATGGTCTTTTCGGGGTCGCGAACAGTCACCTGGTCCACCTCGTGCGGACCGTTGATGATCTGAATGTGGTCCGGGGCTTCCCCGGCGGTGCCTTCGACTTCCTCGTGACCGTCGTGGCCGATGAGCAGGATGTCGTAGTCGTCCTTGGCGAAACGCACGGCCTCGCGGTGGACCTTGGTGACGAGGGGGCAGGTTGCGTCGATGGTGCGCAGGCCGCGGTCTTCGGCGGACTGCACCACCGCGGGGGACACACCGTGGGCGGAGAAGATCACGAGGGCACCCTCGGGCACCTCATCGGTTTCGTCGACGAAGATCGCGCCCTTTTCCTCCAGCGAGGTAACGACATGCACGTTGTGCACGATCTGCTTGCGGACGTAGACGGGCGGCCCGTAATGCTCCAAGGCCTTCTCGACGGCGATGACGGCACGGTCTACACCGGCGCAGTAGCCACGCGGTGCTGCGAGGAGGACGCGCTTGGGCCCGGAAACGGGGGCGGCAGCCAGCACTTCTTCCGGGGACCTCCGCCGGCGCGGGATGGTGGGCATCGGTACGGACACTGCGGAGCTGCTCATCCCTCCATGCTACCGGGAGCGTGCGGAAGCCCCGGACGCCTCAGCGCACCGGGCCGGGGCAGCACCAGCGGTGGCAGGAGGCCGCGTCACCGGGGGCTGATCACCCGGCCGAGGCGGTGACAGCTCGTTTCCTGCGCCGTAGGACCAAGCCCATGAGCCCTGCGACGAACACTGCTGCCCCGGTCCACGCTGTTGCTCCGATCCAGGGTGCGAAGCCGGTAATCGATGCGGCAATGAGTTCACGGGCGAAGAGCGCACCCATGGCGCTTTCCCCGAGCCCGGGGCCTGCGAGTCCGCTGAACAAGACGGTGGACGCCTGCCACACGCCGGCAAGCACCGCCAAGCCGATGCCAGTGCACAGCAGAACCGCCGAGCGCCGGCGGGCCGCCAGAACTGCCAGGGCCAGCGCCATCACCGCTCCGAGGCCCGCCAGCCACCACATCGGAGCGTAGGCAGCCAGCTTGTCCACTACTTGCCGTTGGGACGGGCCACCGATGCTGACGACTGCCTTGTCCGATACAGCAAGCTGCAAACCGGTGGCGGTGCGCAGCTTGTCGGCAAGAAGATGCACGAAAGGTCCAAGGTCGAGCACCAGCGAAGTTCTGGAGGCGGCATCCAGGGAGGCCGGATGCGCGGACTGTGCGGATCCATCAGCCGACGAAGCAGCCGGTCCTGCGAAATTCAGGCGATGGCTCCTGCGGACCGTCTCGTTCCAGGCCTGCGGATACTCCGGCCAGCTGCTCATGTGCTGCGCCGCGTCCTTGAGCAGCGACGCACCCAGTTCCTTGGCAGGGGCCGGCACGTCGAGCCCGGTTTCGAGGGTGCTGACGGCAATTCCGGCCAGCCGGGCCTGGAACGCCGGATCTTTCCCCAGGCGGTCCGTCAGCTGCACGAAACCGTCTTCACGGACGATGTTGCGCTCGGTCCAGGCAGCCGGGACGGCGAATCCAGTCAAGAGAAGGGCAAGTATCACTGCGAGTGCAGAGACAAAGTTGCGCAAGGGGGAATTCCTCGGGTCGGGGCCAACTGCCATCCTACGGGTGAATGTCACTGCTGCCTGCGAGGGTATGGATAGAGTTGAAAAGCACGGCGAACCCCGCCGCGGCAAGCAAGCGAGCAAGTCACCAAGCAAGTCACCAAGCAAGTCACCGAGCAATCAGAGCAGCTAGGACGGAACCCATGCATCAGTCATCATCCGGCCGTGGAACCGCCCATGGCTGCTGAGGACACGGGAGCCATGGTTCCTGGCGGCACCGGCCCCGCGGATGCCGGGGATGCCGGGGATGCCGATGCGCAGCCGGCCGGTTCGACCCTGCCGGCAACGGCCGCCGAGACAAGCCCGAACCACCCGTGGCCGCTGCACCTGTTGTCCCGGAAGCTGAAGGCGCACATCGAACGGGCCCCCGCCGTCTGGATCGAAGCGCAGATCATCGAGCTCAACCGCCGGGGCGGCAGCGCTTTTGCCACGCTCCGGGACACGGACGCCGAGATCTCGCTGCCGGCGTCGCTCTGGTCCAACGTCCTTGACCGTCAGAAGACCCCGCTGGAGCGCGGTTCGCGCGTGGTGGCCCTGGTGAAGCCCGAGTTCTGGATGAAGACCGGCCGCCTGAACATGTCCGTTCGGGACATCCGGCCCGTGGGTCTCGGCGATCTCCTCGCCAGGATCGAACGGCTGCGCCAGGCCCTCGCCGCGGAAGGACTCTTCGCAGACGCCAGGAAGAAGCCGCTGCCCCTCCTTCCGCACCGCATCGGACTCATTACCGGAAGGGACTCGGACGCCAAGAAGGACGTGCTGCGCAACGCCGCCCTCCGCTGGCCGGCCGTCGAGTTCGATGTCCGTGAGGTGGCCGTGCAGGGAAATACCGCGGTGGGCCAGGTGCTCGCCGCGCTCCGGGCACTCGACGCCGATCCGCACGTTGACGTCATTGTGATCGCGCGCGGCGGCGGGGCGCTCGAGGACCTGCTGCCGTTCAGCAATGAAGAGCTCATCCGCGCCGTGTCCGCGGCCGTGACCCCGGTGGTCAGCGCGATCGGGCATGAGGCCGACCGGCCGATCCTCGACGACGTGGCGGACCTCCGGGCATCGACGCCCACCGATGCGGCGAAGCGCGTTGTTCCGGACGTGTCGGAGGAACTGGCCAAGGTGCGCCTCGCCCGGGAGCACCTCAACCGTTCCATCCTCCGGCTGCTCGACCGGGAAACCGACCGGCTCCACGCCCTGCGTTCCCGGCCGGTGATGGCCTCGCCGGAGGTGATGGTGACTGCGCGGGAAGATGACATCGCCAGGCTCCGGAGGCACGCGCACACCGCGGTGAGCTCCGCCGTCGTCCGCGCACTGGACCAGGTCCACCACCTCAAGGCACGGGTGCGGGCGCTCTCCCCGCAAAAGACTTTGGACCGCGGCTACGCGGTGGTCCAGGTGGCCGGCCCGGACGGCACGGGCCACGACGTCGTCAGGAGTCCCGTGCAGGCACCCCACGGCACGCCCTTGACCGTCCGGGTGGCAGAGGGCCGCTTCGCCGCGGTCGCCGACGGCAGCCGCCCGCCTGCCCCGTCCGAAACAACAAAGCTACCCGCAACCGAGGGAGGATCCCGATGACCCCAGAGAACCGATCCGCAGAAAACCACACCGGCGGAGCCGGCCGGGAACCGGGTGCAGCAGCCCCGGATGCCCTGGGCTATGAGGAAGCCCGCGAGCAGCTTGCCGCCGTGGTGGCCAGGCTGGAGGCCGGCGGTGCGAGCCTGGAGGAATCCCTTGCCCTTTGGGAACGCGGCGAGGCACTGGCCAAGCAGTGCGAGGAATGGCTGGAAGGCGCCCGCCGGCGGCTTGCCGACGCCAAGGAAGCCAACAACCGCGGTCAGGACAGCTAGGACTCGGCAGCCAGGAAGTCAGGACGCGGCGACCCGTTCGCGTTCCGCGGCGACATCAAAATCCGCCGCGGGCCATTGCAGGGACAGACCTTCGAGCGCGGTGATCAGCAGCCCCTGCACGGCGATCCTGGCGAACCATTTCCTGTTCGCCGGAACCACGTGCCAGGGCGCGACGGCGGTGGACGTCTTGTCGAAGACCTTCTGGAAGGCGTCCATGTAGGCGTCCCAGTGGGCACGTTCGGCGAGGTCGTCGGGGCTGTATTTCCAGTGCTTCGAGCGATCGTCGAGGCGCGCGAGCAACCGTTTCTTCTGTTCGTCGCGGCTGATGTGCAGCATGACCTTGACGATTGCCGTTCCCCCGTCGGCGAGCCGGGCCTCGAAGTCGTTGATGGCTGCGTACCGGCGCTCAAGCTCAGCCTCGTCTGCCCAGCCGTGGACGCGGTGGATCAGCACGTCCTCATAGTGGGAACGGTCGAAGACCCCGACCATACCGGCACCCGGGACCGCCTTCTCGATCCGCCAAAGGAAATCGTGCGACTTTTCCTCGTCCGTGGGGGCCTTGAAGGCGGTGAGCTTCACGCCTTGGGGATCCATGGCTGCCACCACGTGGCCCACAATGCCGCCCTTGCCCGCGGTGTCCATGGCCTGGAGGATCAGCAGCACCCGTTTGCTGCTGCCAAATTTGCCCTCGGCGAAGAGCATTTCCTGCAGTTCGTTGATGCGGCTGTCCTGGGCGGCCAGCAGTGCCGCTCCATCGGTCTTGGCACCCGGGTAGCCGGGCGTCGATTCCGGATCAACTGAGGACAGCAGGAACCCCGGCGCGATCGCCAAGGTTCCTGCCGGGTCCCGTTCGAATTCCAGTGCTCTGGACTTCCCTCCACCGGCCACGGGCTCCCCCTGAGTTCAGGCCGCCCTGCCGGCGGCGTGTCCCAACAGGCTAATTGCCCGGGTAGCGCTCGAGGAAGTCCGCCATGCGGCCGATGGCTTCTTCGATGTCCTTGACGTTGGGCAGCGTGACCATGCGGAAGTGGTCCGGGCGCACCCAGTTGAATGCCCGGCCATGTGATACCAGGATCTTCTGTTCTTTCAGCAGGTCCAGGACGAACTTCTCGTCGTCGCGGATGTGGTAGACCTCGGGGTCCAGCTTCGGGAAGAGATAGAGGGCACCCTTGGCCTGCTGGGTGCTCACGCCGGGGATGGCGTTGAGCAGTTCATAGGCCTTGTTGCGCTGTTCGAGCAGCCGGCCGCCCGGGAGAATGAGGTCGTTGATGCTCTGGTAGCCGCCGAGCGCGGTCTGGATGGCGTGCTGCGCAGGCACGTTGGCACACAGCCGCATGTTAGCTAGGAGGTTTATGCCCTCCAGGTAGTCGGCGGCTTCCTTCTTGGGTCCGGAAATGGCCATCCAGCCGGCGCGGTAGCCGCATACCCGGTAGGCCTTGGAAAGGCCGCTGAACGTCAGGCAAAGGACGTCATCGCCGGTCAGTCCGGCGAGGTTCACGTGGACGGCGTCGTCGTACAGGATCTTTTCGTAGATTTCGTCGGCGAAGAGGACCAGGCCGTGCTTCTCTGCCATGGCGACGATCTTGCGGAGGGTTTCCTCCGGGTAGACGGCGCCGGTGGGGTTGTTCGGGTTGATGACCACGATGCCCTTGGTGCGCGGTGTGATCTTGGACTCCAGGTCGTCCAGGTCCGGCTGCCAACCCGATTCCTCGTCGCACAGGTAGTGCACGGGGCGGCCACCGGCCAGGGACACGGACGCGGTCCACAGCGGGTAATCGGGCGAGGGAATGAGGACCTCGTCGCCGTCTTCGAGCAGTGCCATGAGGGACATGGTGATGAGTTCGCTGACGCCGTTGCCGAGGTAGATGTCGTCGACATGGATGTTCTGGATGCCGCGGGTCTGGTAGTACTGCGAGACAGCGGTGCGGGCGGAGAAGATGCCGCGGGAATCGCTGTAGCCCTGGGCGTTCGGCAGGTGGCGGATCATGTCCACCAGGATCGCGTCCGGCGCTTCAAAGCCAAACGGTGCCGGGTTTCCGATGTTCAGTTTGAGGATGCGGTGCCCCTCTGCCTCCATTTGCTGGGCGGCCTGAAGAATCGGTCCACGGATGTCGTAAAGGACATTATGAAGCTTGGTGGACTGCTTGAATTCTGCCATTCATCAAATATGCCACACCGGCGATGGACTTCCCGTGAGAGGTGCCTCACAGCAGCACGACGGCGGCGGGCGGCTCCCGGTGGGGCTCTCCGCGGTGCCGCACCCCTCGGCAGGGGCCACCGCCGCCGAGGGCCCCTGGCCGAGCGGAGCGAGGCTGAGGGAGGCGGTGGGGACTTACTTGGCGAGCCCCTTTTCTTTCAGCCAGGCTGCTGCGGCATCCTTCGGGTTCTGCTTCTGGTCACCGCTGACCGCCCGGTTGAGGTTGATGAGGTCCTCGGTGGTGAGGACCTTGGACACGGCGTTGAGCGCGTCCTTGGCCTTGTCCGTCATCTTGGCACTGTTGTAGAGGGGGAGCACCTGCTGGGCCTTGAAGTTGTTTTTCGGGTCCTCGAGCACCACGAGGTCGTTGTCCTGGATGGACGGCGTGGTGGTGTAGATGTCCGCCACCTGGACCTCATCGGTCAGTAGCGCCTGCAGGGTCAGGTTGCCGCCGCCGTCGCTGAAAGGCTTCAGTCCCTTGAGCACGCAATCGTAGTTGGCCTTCAGCCCCGGGAAGCCATAGGCACGGGTTTCGAAGGTTGCCGGCGCAGCCATCGTGAGGTCCTTGCACACCTTGGCCAGGTCAGTAATGGATTTCAGCTGATACTTCTCGGCCGTGGCCTTGGTAACGACCATGGCGTCCTTGTCCTCGGCCTTGGAGGCATCGAGCACACCCAGGCCCTTGGGAAGCTTGCCCGGGAGCGCCTTGTAGACATCGTCCGCGGAGACCTCGGGAGCGTTGGCGTCCAGGTAGGACAGCAGGTTTCCGGAGTAGTCCGGGGCGAGGTCGATCGAGCCGTCCTGCACGGCCTTGAAGTAGATCTCCCGGGAACCAATGTTCGGTTTGGTGCTGGCCTTGACTCCGGCCGCGTTGAGCGCTCCGGCATAGATTTCGGCGATGATCTGGCTTTCGGGGAAGTCCGCCGAGCCGACCACCAGCGGCCCGCCGCCGCCCGAGGCCGCGCTGGTGCTTGGGGTGGACAGCGGGCTGCCGCCGCAGGCACTCAGTGCAAGCGCGAGCCCGACGCCTGCGGCCAGGCCGCCGAGCCCCCGGCGGGTGAGCGTGCGGGGCCGCGATGCGAAGGTGCTGCTGTTCTTCATGGGGTTCCTCCTTGAAGGTCGGCGCCGGCCGGTGCCGCCGCTGCGAGGTCTCCGGCCGGCCTGCGGCCGCCGCTGGAATCGGTGGACAGGCCCGGGGAGAGGATCATCCTCTGCACGGCGGCCAGTAAGAGGTCGACGGCGATTGCCAGCGCCGCGATAAGCAGGGACCCGCCGAGCATCCGGGGAAAGTCCTGGAGGACAAGCCCATCAAAAAGATAGCGGCCCAGTCCGCCAAGCGGAAGGTACGCGACCACCGACACGGTGGCAATGACCTGCAGCACGGCCGTCCGGATTCCGCCGGCCAGGACCGGCAGGCCGTTGGGCAGCTCCACCCGGAACAGGATCTGGAGCTCCGTCATCCCCATGGCACGGGCACCGTCCACAATGGCGGGATCCACGCTGGAGATGCCGGCGTAGCTGCCTGCCAGCAGCGGAGGAACGGTCAGGATCACCAACGCCCATACCGGTGGCATGAGCCCGCTGCCGGCCAGCAGGGCGAAGAGGACCAGCAGGCCCAGCGTGGGAAGCGCCCGCAGGGCACCGGCGACGGCGACCGCGGCAACCCGGCCCCGGCCGGTGTGGCCGATGAACAGCCCCAGGGGCATGGCGATGGCGGCGGCGATGACAAGGACCAGGGCCGAATATTGCAGGTGTTCGAGGAGGCGGACGGCAATTCCCCCGCTGCCGCTCCAGTTGGCCGGGGACGCGAGCCAGGCGAAGGTGTCGGCAAAGATGTTCATCAGCCGGCCCCCTCGTGGATCCGGGTTTCAGCGGTGAACGCGGCTCCCGCCGCAGGCTTGGCGGCGGCCCGGGTCCACGGGGTCAAGACCCGTTCCAGCAGGACCAGCAGGGCGTCCATGAGGAGCGCCAGCACGAGGATGCCGAGGATGCCCACCACCACTTCGGTGATGAAGGTGCGTTGCAGTCCGTCGGTGAAGAGCACGCCGAGGTTTCCCACCCCCAGCAGCGCGGCCACGCTCACGAGGGAGATGTTGCTGACCGAAACCACGCGGAGCCCGGCAAACAGCACGGGGAGGGAGAGCGGAATGTCGATCCGCAGGAAACGTGCGGACGGGGTGAAGCCCATGGCCGTTGCGGCCAGGCGCAGTTCCTCGTCCACGGAGTCGAACGCGTCCATGGCGGCGCGGACCAGCAGCGCCACGGCGTAGATGGTGAGCGCAACGACCACGTTGACCGGGTCCAGGATCCGGGTGCCAAGAATCGGCGGCAGGATGATGAACAGGGCCAGGGACGGAATAGTGTACAGCAGGGAACTGGCCGTGGTCACGGCCGTGCGCAACGCCCGCCTCCCCCGGGCCAGCTGGGCCAAGGGCACGGAAATGAGCAAGCCAAGTACCATCGGAACCACCGCGAGCACGAAGTGCTGGCCGGCCAGTCCGAACACCGTGCCGCTGTTCTCCAGGAACCATTCCATCAGGCAGGTTCCTCCCGCCGCCGGCGGCCTTCCTCGATCAGCGCCAGGATTTCCTCCGCTTTGAGGACGCCCGCGAGCCGTCCGTGACTGTCCACCGCCACGCCCAGGCCCGACGGCGAGGACAGAGCGGCGTCGAGGGCGCGGCGCAGGCTGTCCCCGGGGCGGAACAGCGAACCGCCGGGAACCAGCCCGGCGCCGTCGCGCGGCGAGGCCCAGCCCAAAGGGCGGGAGTCGTCGTCGAGCACCAAGGCCCATTCGCTGTTGCCGCCGGCGGCATCGGAGGCGCCCACGGTCTTGGCCGGATGCAGCCGGACGGATTCGGCGTCGTTGAAAGACAGCCGCCGGAACCCTCGGTCACGGCCCACGAAGGAGGCCACGAAATCACTGGCCGGGGCGCGCAGAATTTCCTCCGGAGCGGCGTACTGGGCAAGCCTGCCGCCGACGGAGAAGACCGCCACCTTGTCCCCGAGGACCGTGGCTTCGTCGATGTCGTGGGTGACGAAGACGATGGTCTTGGCAAGCTCGCGCTGCAGCCGGAGCAGTTCCTGCTGCAGTTCGTCGCGGACCACGGGGTCGACGGCGCTGAACGGCTCGTCCATCAGCAGTACCGGAGGATCTGCGGCGAGCGCCCGGGCAACCCCCACCCGCTGCTGCTGCCCGCCGGACAACTGGGACGGGTACCGCCGGCCGAGCGCCGAGGCCAGCCCGACGACGTCGAGCAATTCCGCCGCGCGCCGGCGGGCCGCCGCTTTGGGGACACCGTTCAACCGCGGCACGGTGGCGATGTTGTCCAGTACCGTGCGGTGCGGCATGAGGCCGGAGGACTGCATGACATACCCCATGGAGCGGCGCAGCTTGGCCGCCGGTTCAGCCGATATGTCCTTGCCAGCCACGGTGATGGTTCCCGAGGTGGGTTCCACCATCCGGTTGATCATGCGCAAGGACGTGGTTTTGCCGCAGCCCGAAGGTCCCACGAATACCGTGATGGCGCCTTGCTCGATGGACATGCTCAAGTTGTCCACGGCAGGCTGGCCGCCCTGATACTGCTTGGTGACGCTCTGGAACTCAATCATGGCTTCAGCCATTTCCGGGCTTACCTCGCTGTCGGCGGATGTGGAGCGGTCGGCGGAGCATTCAAGACGATGGTGGATTCAGCCTAGTCACCCCCTCTGACGATGTCAGCCGCGGCGCGGCGGCCGTAAGGTATCGGCAAGAATCAGCCGGTCTTCCGGTTCCGTCCTTTGCCCCGAAGCTCACCTCCCTCGTGCCGGTACCGTTGAGCCGCGCGCTGGCTCAGCCCGGCACGGACGATGTTCTGATGCCATTCGCGCTGGTAGGCGCGCCGGGCGGCGGCGTCCTGCTTCCGGGCGAGGGCGGCCAGCTCGTTCTGGAGCTTGCGGTAGCTCTCCCAGCGGCGCAGTTCCACCCGGCCGTCCGCGAGCGCCGCCTGCACTGCGCAGCCCGGTTCACGGTCGTGGGCGCAGTCGGCGAATCGGCATTGGCCGAAGAGCTCCTCCAGGTCCGCGAACATGTCCTGCAGGCCGTTTTCCGCATCAAAGAGGCCGAAGCCGCGCACGCCCGGGGTGTCCATCAGGACCGCTCCGCCGGGCAGGGGCACCAGCTCACGTGAGGTGGTGGTGTGCCTCCCCTTTCCGTCGCCGGCGCGGACCGGCCCGGTTTCCTGGACATCGCGGCCGGCCAGCGCGTTGATGAGGCTGGACTTCCCGGCCCCGGAAGGCCCCAGGAGGACCACGGTGGCTCCGGTCGGAATATGCAGCATCAGTTCGTCGAGGCCGTCGCCTTGTTCGGCGGAGGTGGTGACCACTTCCACTCCCGCCGCGTGCAGCATGACCTGCCCGATGACGTCGTCCGCCACGTCGGCGAGGTCCGCTTTGGTGATGATCACCAGCGGGGTGGCACCGGAATCCCAGGCCGCGACGAGGGTGCGCTCCAGGCGGTTGGCGCTTAGCGGCCGGTCCATCGGGACGACGACGCCGACGACGTCGATGTTGGCCCCGAGGACCTGTTCTTCCATGGACGCTGCCAGCGCCCGTTTGCGGCCCAGGGAGGTGCGCCGCGGCAGGACCTCGACAACGGCGGGTTCCCCGGCCCGGGTGTGGCCGAGCCACACCCAGTCGCCGGTGACCGGCGCGGGGCCGCGGCTCGGATACGGCAGGTGGTTCAGCCCTGACGGCCCGGCGACGAGGACCCGGTTCCGGTCGAGCCGGACCACCCGGCCGGCTTGTTCGTCGCCCGGGATGTCGTCGTGGCCTTCATTCGGGCCGGACGGCGGGTGGGAGCGGAAGTACTCCGCGGTTTCGGGGGTGAAGCCGTAGTCGGCCGGCCCGTTAAGGATGGTGGTGTTTGGTGTTGCGGGACCCGTTGCGGGTCCGAAGGTGATTTTCAATGTCCAGCCTCTGGAGAGGCCCGGCCGCCGGTGCGGCGTAAGGTGTTCAGCGCACGACGGATGCCGGGGCAGGAATGATGATGTGCTGTGTGCGCGGCGTTGCAGCAGCAAAGGCGCGCGAAGTTTCGGCAATCATTGGTTCCACCTCCTCGGCATGGGGCCGGCGGTCATTGTGCAAGGTTCTGTTCAAGGCACCGGCGGTTCGACCAGCCTAACCAGCGGCGTGCGGCTTGGCCAGAGCCGCGCGGCTGTTTTCAGCCGAGCTGCCCGTTGATCGGCCGTTCGCGGTGCAGGCGCAGGCCGATGTCCACCAGCGAGACCCTCACCAAGCCCGGCACGGCGTCCAAGGAGATCCATGCGGCGTGGGTGGTGCTGCCGTCCACCTCGTGGGTGAGTTCGCCGCCGGTGATCCGGGCGTCGAAGACCATCCGCAGGGCCTGGAACGGGCGGTCCTTTCCGTCGAACCGCGGCTCGTCCGGCCAGTAGCCCACATCGGTTCCGAGCATGGCCCCGACCTCGGCGTCATAGCCGGTTTCCTCCAGGATTTCCCGCCGGCAGCCGTCCACCGGGTGCTCGGCGAGGTCGAGCCCGCCGCCGGGCAGCGTCCAGCCTTCCTTGCCGTTCTCCTTCCAGTACGCCAGGAGGACGGCGCCGTCGCGGACGATGACTGCGTAGGCGGCAGGTCGGGTGTCGAATCGCATCCTCACGAAGGACAGCTTAGGCCAGCGCTAGGACAGAAGAGCCGCCTCGATCTCCGAGGTGTCCGGGACGCCGAGTTCGGCGGCTTCGCGGAGCTCGACGACGGTGCCGGGCTTGTCGAGCTCGAGCACCCTGACGGTGTTGCGACCTGCGCGGATCAACGGCGCGGGGACGTACAGGGTGCGCTGCGGCCCCGCCTCCCAGTAGCGGCCGAGCAGGAAGCCGTTGATCCAGAGGAACCCCTTGCCCGAATCCGGGAGCGCAATGTAGGTGTCGGCGGGTTCCGCAGCGGTGAAGTCAGCCCCGGGCAGCCGGTCCAGCTCAGCCTCGCCCCATTCCGCGAGCGCCACGGGGGTTTGCCTCCAGTGGAAGATGTAGCGCTGGTTGACCAGCACCCCGCCGAGGATCCCCTTCCCCTGCCCGGTGAGCGGGCCGTAGTTGATCCGGCCCAGATTCTCCACGAGGATGTCCAACTGCGCTGGAATCCCCGTGCCGGTGACCGTGAGGCCCTCGGCGCCCGTGACGTCGTCGAGGATGCCGGCGAAGATGCCGTCCACCCAGATATGGGCGCGGTCGTGGAGGCCGGCAACCTTCAGCTTCGATTCGGCAGGCGCGTCCGGAAGGCCCGGCAGCACCGCTTCCGCGGAGTACAGCACCAGGCCCGAATCGAGGCCAAGTTCTTCGAAGGACAGGGGTTTGACGCTGTGCACCGGAGTCGCGGAGCCACGCAACAGACCGGTCAGCTCCGGGGCCGCTCCCAGAGGCAGGGTGACGGCCGGGAGCACCGGCGCACCGGCCAGCAGTTCAGGGGCCAGGGCAGGGAGCTCCGTAATGCCCTGTGCCCGGAAGAATTCTGCGCGCAGGGCGTGGAACTTCGCCGTCAGGGCTCCGTTTTCGGCGATGGGCGCGTCCGAGTCATAGCTGGTGACTGTGGGCTGGATGCGGGTGCCGTCATGGTTGGCGCCGGCGCCGAGGCCGAAGTTGCTGCCGCCGTGGGCCATGTAGATGCACACCGAACCGTCCAGGTCCAGGATCTTGCGGACCTCGGCGGCCGCCTCGGCCGCATCACGTACATGGTGTTCCTCGCCCCAGTGATCGAACCAGCCACCCCAGAACTCGACGTTGAAGAACGGCTCGCCGGGCCGGCGGCGCTGCCACGTGGCCACGGCCTCGTCGCCACGACTGCCGAGGGTCGCCGTCGCCCAGGTTCCTTCGACGGCGCCGCCGTCGAGGAAGTAGTCCGTGCCGCCGTCGGCCGTGAACAGCAGCTCGCTGATGCCGCGCTCTTCCAGGGCGCGTCGGTTCCAGCGGATGTAGTCGTGATCGTCGCCGTAGCTGCCGTATTCGTTTTCGATCTGCACGGCCACCACCGGGCCGCCGTTGCAGGCCTGCCTGGCGGCAATGATGGGCAGGAGCTGGTCGAACCACTCTTCGATGGCTGCCGTGAAGACGGGGTCCAGGCAGCGCAGGCCGATGCCCGGCGTGCCGGTGAGCCAGGCGGGGAAGCCGCCGTTGTCCCATTCGGCGCAGATGTACGGCCCGGGCCGGACAATGACGTCCAGGCCCTCTTCCGCGGCGAGGTCAATGAAGCGTCCCAGGTCCCGCCAGCCGGTGAAGTCCGGGGCCTGCCCGCGGTGCGGCTGGTGGAAGTTCCACGCGACGTAGGTGTCCACTGAGTTGGCGCCCATGGCCTTGAGTTTGCGGAGCCTGTCCTGCCAGTGGTCGGGGTGTACCCGGAAGTAGTGGATGGCTCCGGCAAGGATGCGGTAGCGTTCCCCCGAGTGGTAAAGGACGGCGTCGCGGTAGCTCAAAACGGCGTTGTTCACGAAAAACAGATTAGTACATTTCTTAACAATTCAGCACATGGAGTTGCCTCGTGACCAACTTGGAAACGGCCCCGGCCCAGGAACTGTGCCCCGCAGGGCACCCCGGCCAGGGACCATGCGTCCAGCTGTGGCCGGAGCGGGAAGTGCCGCTGGGCGGGGTGCGGGCGATGAACGTCTCCCGCACGCTTCCGCAGCGCGGACTGCCGACCGTGGGCGCCTGGTGTTTCCTGGACAGCTTCGGCCCGGACCGCGTGGCCATGAGCGTGCTGCCCCACCCCCACATGGGACTCCAGACGGTCACCTGGCCGCTGGAAGGCGAAGTGCGGCACCGTGACAGCGTGGCCAGCGACGTGGTGGTCCGCCCCGGCCAGCTGAACATCATGACGGCGGGCCGCGGCATCGCGCACTCCGAGTTCGCAGTGCTGCCGCAGCCAAACGGCGACGGCGAGGTTGAGGTGCCGCTGTCCCGCGGACTGCAACTGTGGGTGGCGCTGCCCGACGCCGAACGGCACCGGGCGCCGTCGTTCGAACAGGTAGTGGAGCTGCCGCTCGTCAGCGGGGACGGCTACACGGCCAAGGTCCTGGTGGGCGAATTCGCCGGGCAACGCTCCCCTGCCACGATGTTCAGCCCGATCGTCGGCGCGGAAGTCAGCGGCTCCGGCGGGATCGGTTTTCCCCTGGATCCGGTGTTCGAGCACGCCATCCTGGTCCTGGACGGCCGCTTGACCGTGGACGGCGAGGAGGTCGGCCCCGGCCCCCTCGCCTACCTTGGCTCCGGACGGGATTCACTGGCCGTGACGGCCGCACCGGGCACCCGCTTCATGGTGCTCGGCGGCGAACCCTTCGAAGAGGACATCCTCATGTGGTGGAACTTCGTGGGCCGCACCCACGAGGAGATCGTCGAAGCCCGCGAAGACTGGGAGGCCCAGGCCGCCCTGGCC
Organism: Curtobacterium sp. LFS079; assembly: GCF_047977865.1. Lineage (NCBI taxonomy): Bacteria > Bacillati > Actinomycetota > Actinomycetes > Micrococcales > Microbacteriaceae > Curtobacterium > Curtobacterium sp. LFS079. The sequence continues at coordinate 66,394 of NZ_JBFPFO010000013.1, read as the reverse complement.
GACCCCGATGCCCGTGCGGCCCGATTCGGCGTAGTTGACGGACACGGGCCCGACGCCGGTGCCGAGGCAGGCCGCATCCCGGCGCCGCCGCTGCCAGGCGTCCGGCTCAAGCCGCGCACCCGCGGCGGCCAGCCCGAATAGGCCTCAGCGCGACCAGGGACTCAGCTCGAACCGGGACTCAACCGCGCTCGGCGATGATCTGTGGCACCCCGAAGACTGGATCCTGGTCCAGCACGCGCACGTCCGTCACGCCGTGGGCTGCGAGTCCGGCACGGAAGGCTGACTGCAGCGCGGCCACGTTCATGCCCAGCCCGCTGCCCAGGATCGCCGGGCCCGGGATCCTCAGCTGCCGCAAAACCTGTGCCGCGAGCTCGGCCAGGTCCCGCCCGGCCTGGTCCAGGAGCTGCCGGCTCACTTCCAGGCCCTCGTCCGCGGTCTGCACCACGACGCCGGCCCGCTGCGCCCAATAGCGGCGGTCGGTATCCGGGGCGTGGAAGAGGGCGATGAGTTTATTGGGATCGTCCAGTCCGCAGGATTCCAGCAGGGCGCGGGTGAGGGCATCCGGCTCGAGGCCCTTGTTCATGCGGCGCAGGCTGTGGCGGACGGCTTCGCGCCCCAGCCAGTAGCCGCTGCCTTCGTCGCCCAGCAGGTATCCCCAGCCGCCGGCGCGGGCCTCTTCGCCGGCGGAGTTCTTGCCCCATGCCGCGGATCCGGTTCCCGCGATGACGGCGACGCCGGTGCTCGTCCGCCCGGCCGCCAGCAGCAGGCGGGAATCGTGCACCACCGAAACTGCGGCACCGGGTACGTGCGGTTCGATGAGGGCGGCGAGCGCACGGGCGTCGTCGTCGGTGTCGACGCCGCCCGCTCCGGCGAGCACCGTGTCCACCCGGCCGCCGCCGATCCTGCCGAACAGTTCTGCCAGGTTGGCTGCCGCGGTCTCACGGCTGACGTTCTGCACATTGGCGCTGCCGACGGATTCGTCCTGGACCACTGCTCCGTCCTCGAAGCGGACGCCGCGGGTCTTGGTGCCGCCGATGTCCAGGCCGATAACCGTGCCGGGAACGGCAGGGTAAGAAGGGCCGGAATGCATCTCGGGGTTTTCCACGTGCACAGCCTAACGTGAAGGCCTCCTAGCTCCGCCCCTTGATGAACCCGGACAACAGCTCTGGCCCTTCCGCGAGGACCATCTCCCTGAAAAGCCGGACGGGTCCGGACTCGTTGCCCCGTGCACCGCTGCCCCGTTCGCGCCAGGCGATGCCGATCTCCCGGTAGGCGAGCCGCGACTCGATGGCCACTTCCACCCACCCCAGCCCTGCCCCCTGCGGACCGTGGATTCCCGGTCCCAGACCGCCCGGCGGCAGGATGCTGTAGCCCAGCCCTGCGGAGACGAGCCCGCGGACAGTGTGGGTGTCCTGGCTTTCGAAGGCGGTGCGGGGACGGACCCCGGCGTCGCGGAAGATCGCGTCCGTGAGGGAACGCAGTCCATAGCCCGGGCCCATCGCCACGAAAGGCTCTTGCTTGAGCTCTTCAAGGCGGAGCCGTTTCCGGCCGGCCGCCGCATGCTGGTGGTGCAGGACCAGCCGCAACGGCTCGCGGTAGAGGGCGGCGGAGGCAAGCCCCCTGCCGCGCGGGGAAACCGGTGAGATCAAGGCGATGTCGGCGTCGCCTGCTGCGAGCTCATCGAGGCAAGCGGCCCGGGCACCCTGGCTCAGCTCAAACGCAGTGAGCGGATGGCGTTCGCGGAAAGCCCCGATCAGTACGGGCAGGGTGGCCTCGCCGAAGGTGTGCTGGAAGCTCACCGAGATCCGGCCCCGGACGGCGTCCTGCTCCTGGCGCACCAGGTCCAGCCCGCGACGGAACTCGGCGAGGGCGGCGTCGACATGGGGCAGCAGCGTGCGGGCGGCGGCACTGAGGCGCACTCCGCGCCCGTCCCGGACCAGCAGTTCGGTCCCGACGACGGCGCCCGCCCGTGCCAGCGCCCGGCTCACCGTCGACTGCGGCACGCCGAGGAGTTCTGCCGTCGCGGTGATGTGTTCCGTCCGCGCCAGCTCGGAAAGGATGGGCAGGAGAGGCAGCAGCTGCACAAGCTGCTTGTGGTCCGGATCCATGCCGCATGGCCTCCCATTCAATTCGAATTTGCTATGTAAATCATCTCATTCATGCATTGGATACATCACTCGCCGGCAGCCTACCGTGGACGTGTGATGATGCAAACGGGTCCGGAAACCGCCGACGGACACCCCAAGGGCTCCCCCGGCTACCGGCGGATCCTGGCCGGACTGGCGATGGCCGGCGTCGCGACCTTCGCCCAGCTCTATTCCACCCAGGCGGTCCTGCCGCTGATGTCGAAGGATCTGGGGATCACGGCCGCGGACGCCGCCCTGGGCGTTTCCCTTGCCACGGCAGGCCTCGCGGCCTCGGTGCTGCCGTGGTCCTTCGTGGCCGACCGCATCGGACGGGTACGTGCCATGGCGATCGCGATCGGCGCGGCGACTGCCTTTGGTTTGATGGTTCCGTTCGCGCCGGCCCTGCCGCTCGTCCTGGCCCTGCGCACCCTGGAGGGCGTCGCCCTGGGCGGCATCCCCGCCGTGGCCATCGCCTACCTGAACGAGGAAATCGGCAAGGCCCACGCAGCCCTGGCCGCCGGCAGCTACGTCGCCGGCACCACGCTGGGCGGCCTGTCCGGCCGGCTCCTGGCCGGACCCCTGGGGGAAATCTGGGGCTGGCGGGCCGGGACCCTGGCGGTGTCGGTGCTTGCAGCGGTATCCGCCGGGTTGTTCCTGCTCCTCGTACCGAAGCCCCGGCGATTCGCTCCCGCACCCGCCATAGGCATGCTGGGGGCCGCGAAGATCCTGCTGGGCCACCTCGGCAACCCGCGGCTCCTCGCCATCTACCTGCAGGCCTTTGTGCTGATGGGCGGTTTCGTGGCCGTCTACAACTACCTGGGCTTCAGACTGCACGCCGAACCATTCGACCTTCCGGCCTCCGTGGTGAGCCTGCTCTTCCTGGCCTATCTTTCGGGCACGGTGAGCTCCAGGTGGGGCGCTGCCCTGTCCCTGCGTTTCGGCCGGCGCAACGTCCTTCTTGCGGGGATCGGCTGCATGGCCGCGGGCATGGCACTGACCCTGTGGGACTTCCTGCCGACCGTGCTCGCGGGCCTGCTGCTCTTTACAGCCGGGTTCTTCGCCGCCCACAGCATCGGCGCCGGGTGGAGCGGCACCCTCCCCGCGGACGGCAAGGCGCAGGCGGCCTCGCTGTACAACCTCTTCTATTACCTGGGGTCCAGCGTCCTGGGCTGGCTGGGCGGGCTCGTCTTCCAGTCCGCGGGCTGGACCGCCCTCGCCTGGGGCGTGATCGCCCTGGCGTGCGCGACGGCGGCGGTCACCGCCGTCGCGCATCCTTCGGCCAAGCCGGTGCGCGCCGTCGTCGTCACTGCTTCCTGAGGCGGCGCACCTTCCGGGTGCCGGCTACGTCCTCAGCGGGTCGACTCGATGGCCTGCGCCAGGTCTGCAATAAGGTCGGCAGGATCCTCGAGGCCGATCGAGAGGCGCAGCATCCGCGCATGCGGCTTCGCCTCGGGCGCCACCGGGCGGTGCGTGAGCCCGGCCGGATGCTGGATCAGGGTGTCGATCCCGCCCAGCGAGACGGCGTGGGTGATCAGCCGGACCGCGCCGGGGATCCGTTCGGCGTGCTCCGCGGAAGCGACGTCGAAGGCCAGCAGCGAACCCGGCCCCGACATCTGGGTGCCCACCAGGCCGAGGGGATCGCATTCGGGCAGGCCGGGATAGTAGACCTTGCCGACGAGTTCATGCCCTGCGAGCGCAGAGGCCACCTTGTGAGCGTGGTCCTGCTGCGACCGGACCCGGACAGGCAGCGTTGCCAGGCCGCGGTGCAACAGATATGCCGGCCACGGCGTGAGGATTCCGCCGGTCACGGCCCGGACCCTGCGCAGCCTCGCCGCCCATTCCGAATCCGTCGCCACCACACCGCCCATCGCGTCTCCATGGCCGCCCAGGAACTTCGTGGCGCTGTGCAGGACCATCGCCGCGCCATGCTTGAGCGGCTGCTGGAGCACAGGAGTGGCGAAGGTGTTGTCCACGAGCACGGGAACCCCGGCGGCGTCGGCAGTGAGCTTCTTCAGGTCCACGAGCTCAAGGCTGGGGTTCGCCGGCGTCTCGAGCACCACCAGCGCGGTGTCCTGGCGGATGGCGCCGCTGACTTCTTCCGGCCGGGCGAAGGTGGTCTCGGTGCCGAGCAGTCCGCTTGCCAGCACATGGTCTGTGCCGCCGTACAAGGGGCGGACCGCGACAACGTGCCGCTTGCCTTCGGCGGCGGCGGCGAGCAGCACGGCGCTCAGGGCAGCCATGCCGGTGGCGAAGGCCACGGCCTCCGGAGCGGACTCCAGTGCAGCGATTCCCTCTTCGAAGCGCGCCACGGTGGGGTTCCACAACCGTTGGTAGACCGTGCTGTCGCCCTCCCTGTGGGCACCGCCACCGGCCATCTGCTCGTACGCAAGTCCGCCGTCATGCACCGAAGGCAGTGGCGCAGTGGTAGAAAGATCGATGGGTACCGCGTGCACGCCCTGTTCGGTGAGTCCGTCACGGCCGGCGTGGACGGCGAGGGTGTCGATGCTGGTCACTGTGCTCCTTGAATTATTCGCCATTGAATGGCGCCAGTATTAGGCAATAATTCGGAAGTTCACAGGGTAGATGAATGGATTGCCGCAAATTTGCCGGATATGATGAACTCATTGCAAATCCAGGAGGATCCGTGAGTACAGCCCCGAAGAATGTTCGGCCCCTCGGCGCCGGCGAACCGTTGGACGCCATCGACGAGCGGATCCTGGCCGCCCTGGTAGACGACGCACGGATCTCCAACAAGCAACTCGCGGAACTGGTAGGCATTGCCCCGTCGACGGCATTGATGCGCACCAGGGCGCTGTCCGAACGCGGGATCATCGAAGGCTTCGAAGCCGTGCTGAGCCTGGCCGCGATCGGACGATCAGTCCAGGCCCTGATCGCCGTCCGGCTGCGCGCCCACGACCGCGACCAGATCGACCGCTTCACCTCGCGGGTTCCGGCCCTACCCGCGGTCCTCTCCACGTTCCACACCTCTGGATCGGTGGACTACCTGCTGCACATCGCCGTCGCGAACACCGATGAGCTGCGCGACTGGGTGCTGGACAACCTGGCCACCGATCCCGTCGTCGGACACACCGAGACCACTTTGGTCTTCGAGCACATCCAAGGCAACCACGGACCGCTGCCCGCCTGACTGCCGCAGCCTCCCTAAACCGGCCCCGCCCAAGTCAGCCACGCGGCCCCAAGCCGGAATGGGCGGCGCCGAGGGCATCGGCACGCAACTCGCCAAGGCGCTCCCGGCGGGCAATTGCCGCCGCCCGCTGGGTGCGATTGCCCACCTGGATGAGGCGGCGGTTTTCGGACCAGGACAGCAGCCTCGTACCGATCCCGGCCGCCGCCGATTCGATGAGGGATGGCTGGCGGTAGACGCCGCATGATGCGGTAACTGAACTCATGGCTTCTTCCCTTCACTGCTTTGTGAATTTCTGCTTTGTGAATTTCTGCTTGCGGCTTTGCCGGCCGAGGCCGGGACTCCAAGGATGGGGAACGCGTTGAAATGGATCTGGACCGGGCGGGCGTCCTCGGGGACGGGTTCGCTCCGGATCTCCTCCAGCAGTTTGTGGCCGAGCGCTTCCATGGCATGCGAATAACGGGCAAGTTGCTCCGCTGACATGCGGGCATTGACGGTACTGACGGTGGAGACCTGCAACCAGTCAGTGTCCAGGACGTCGACGCCGTGCTCCATGAAGTCGGCAAGCACCGCCTGCCGGCCGCGCTCGAATTCCCGGCTCACCAGCCTCGAGGCCTCCTGGGTGGCCGGGGACGTGGCCAGTTCCGGCGAGGTGATCTGGATGGCGATCGGCGGGCGCTCCCACCACCGCTCGCGCGCGGTCCCTTTGCCCTCGACCTCACGCACGAAGTCGAACTTCGCCAACTGGCGCAGGTGGTAGCTCGTGGCACCGCTGGATTCACCCAGCAGGTCCGCGAGCCCGCAAGCGGTCTGCGCACCGTACCGGGAGAGCATCTCGAGGATTTGGACGCGCAAGGGATGCGCCAGCGCCTTGAGCGACGCCGTATCGACTTTGCGGAGCGGGAAATCCGGCTCGCGGACTGTGACCATGGCTCAAGGATAGAGTTGCAAAGAACTCTTTGCAACGGTTTCTTTGCAATTATTTCTTTGCAACTGTTTCTTTGCATTAGTACCGGTGCGCGCTGATTGCACACCACATCGCAGGTGTGCGACCATTTCCCTGATCGTGACCCGTCGGCAGGAGGTGAGACCCATGAACGCAGTATCCGTAGTGGGCGCTCCGCTGAAGTGCACGATCGCGCGACTGAGCTAGTCGCCACCGGGAGCGCCGGACAGGCACATTCGCGAAAGGCGACTCCCATGAACACAACACCTTCTTCAACCCCGCGCTCCTCAGGCGATCGGGCATTGGTCCTCGGCGGCGGCGGATCGACCGGCAATGCGTGGCTGATCGGCGTCATCGCCGGCCTCTTCGATGCCGGGCTGGATGTGACCGGTGCCGATCTGATCATCGGCACGTCAGCCGGATCGACGGCCGCGGCCCAAATCACGGGCTCAGCCCCGCCCGAACTGTTTGCCGCCATCCTTGCCGCGGTACCTCAACCACGGACCGCTCCGGCCCGATCCGGCGGTGGACGCGTTCCGCTCAGGCCGGTCTCGGACCACATGGAGAGAACAGGCAAGATCATCGCAGCCGCTAAGGATGCGGCTGACATGCGCCGCAGAATGGGTGCGGCGGCACTCGACATGGATGCGGCGTCGGACAGTTCCGTGCACGAGCGGTGGCGCGCTACCGTCGCCGCGCGGCTGCCCGGCCAACTCTGGCCGGAACAACCCGTGCTCATCACCGCGGTCGATGCCCGCACCGGCGAACCGGTCGTGTTCGACCGCCACAGCGGGGTCGACCTGGCGGACGCCGTGGCGGCCAGCTGTGCCAGTGGCTTCGCCTACAGGATCGGCGACAGGCAATACATCGACGGCGGCTACCGGTCCAACGCCGAGAATGCCGATCTGGCGGCCGGATACGCACGGGTGCTGGTGCTGTCGCCATTCGGGGGCAGGTCGCGGACTCCGGTGGGCTGGGGCATGCACCTTGCAATACAGATCGACGAACTGCTCGCACGCGGCAGCAGGGTGGAGACGATCTTCCCGGACAGCAATTCCGAGCACATGTTCGGCGCCAATGCGATGGATGTGTCGCTGCGTGCGCCTGCTGCCCAAGCCGGCTTTGAGCAAGGCAGTGCCATTGCCGGCCAGCTCAGCGAATTCTGGCGCTGACGCCCCGCAGCACGTCTGCCCATCCCGGGTTATCGCGCGGCGGCCGGCCTGATCGTGCGCAATGCAACAAGCGCGAGAAGCAGCGCCGCCGCGCCGCACAGCAGCGCGAACCCGGTCACGGCCGGCCCAAGGCCGACAAGTGACGACGCCAGGCCCAGGCCGATGACTGGCACGGCGCTGCCCAGATAGGTGATGACGTAGACGGTGCTGATGACCTGGGCGTGCCGTGCGGGGTCGGCTTTGGTCGCGAGGTCGTTGAACACGAGGCGGAATGCGCTGCCCTGCCCGACGCCGGCGGCAATCCCGGCCAGAACCAGCAGCACCGGGTTGTGCCAGGCAGCTGCGGCGGCCATGAGCATCACCGCCGCGCCCAGCACGGACAAGCCGGCCGGCAGGAGTATCCTGCCGCGCAGCGGGAAGAGCTGGCTCAGGGCCGAGGCGCCGAGTGTGAGGCCGGCCAGCAGGCCCATGACGGGGCGCGAATCAGTGCCCATCACGGCAGCAAAATAGCCAGGGCCCAGGGAAAGGCAGAAGCCGAAGACGGCGAAGCTGAGGAACCCCACGGAGGCGGCAAGCGCGAAGGCGCCTTTCGTCTCCCTCGACACCGAAGGGCGCCTGGGTGCGAGCACGGCAAAAGGCCGCGGGCCCACGGCAGGCCGGATCGCAGGGCGGGCGTCGAGCATCCAGAGCGGAACCAGCAGGAGCAGCAGGAGGATGCAGTGCACCAGGAACGGGGTGCTGACCGGGCCGGGCAGCAAGGAGAGCAATCCGCCGATGAAAGGTCCCGCGGCAACCCCGCCCGAGGAAGCCAGGAGCGTGAAGCGGGAGGCCCATTCGGGCCGCGACGGCAGGAGCTCACGCAGGGCGGCGGAACTTGCCCCGGTGGCCAGTCCCACGGCAATGCCCTGCAGAGCCCTTCCGGCGCACAGCATCCAGAGGCTCCCCGCCCCGGCAAACACCAGGCTTCCGGCCAGGCCGAGGATGACGGCAAGCACCAGCGCAGCACGGCGGCCGATGTGGTCGGACCAGTGTCCGGCCAGCAGCAGCACGGCGACCAGGGCAAGGACGTAGCTGGCGAACGCGACCGTGACGCCCAGCGGGCCCAATCCGAGCCGCAGCTGCAGGAGGGGGTAGAGCGGGGTGGCCAGGTTCGCGCCGAGCAGCAGCGTGAACATGACGACGCCGGCCAGCACCAGCCGGGTGGTGGTGGAAGCGTTCCAGCCGCGGTGGACGGCCGCGGCCGGGCGCATGCGCAGTTCGCTGAAGACAGTCATCGTGGTGCCTTTGCCTAGGCGGGCGCGGAACGGCTGCCTTGTGGGCACGGCCGCCACCGCCCGGATGTGGATGGCAAAAGAATGCCGCAGCACTGCGGGAGAACTCAGTGATTGATGGAATAATTGGGCAAAACAGTCAATAGTTCCCCTACTGTCTGCACCGGAGTGATGATTTGAACAATCTGGACCCCACCGACCTGAAGATCCTGCTTGAGCTGCTCCGCGATCCGCGGATCCCCATCGGTGACCTCAGCGATGCCCTCGGCATCGCCCGCAATACGGCGCAAAGCCGGCTTCGGCGCCTGCTGCGCTCCGGCGTGCTGAATGACGCTGGCCGCGAGGTGGACCTCGAAAAGCTGGGTTACGACGTCGTCGGCTTCGTGACGCTCGAGGTGACTCACCGGGAACTGGACGGAGTCATTGGGGCGCTGCGCCTCATCCCGCAGATCCTGGAGGTCCACGAAATCTCGGGCCGTGGCGACCTGTTGTGCCGTGTGGTGGCGACGGACACGCACAGCCTGCAGACGGCGCTGCGCGCGATCCTGAAAGTCAAAGGGGTGATCCGCAGCGAGACCGTTCTGGCCCTGCACACCCACCTTGCCTACCGCAGCGCGCCGCTGATCGAAAGGCTCGCCGGGACCCCCGCCACACCGCCGACCCGGCAGCGCACCCGGCCGGCTGTCAGCCACGGGGACTAGGATGCAGGCCATGGAATGGCTGTCACATATCCTGCAAATCAACTGGCTCGCCGTGCTCCTGGCGTTCGTTTCCAGCATGGTGATCGGCTTCCTCTGGTACATGCCCGCCGCCTTCGGGCGGAAGTGGATGGAGGCAATCGCCCGGACCGAAAAGGAACTGAAAGCGCTCGACGGCGGTACCGCCATCTGGGTCCCGATGATGGTGGCCGCGGCGCTGAGCAGCATCCTGCTGGCCGTGCTGGCCGGAGCCCTCGGCCTGGACACGCCGCTGGCTGCCGGGTTCTTCGCCTTCGTCGCGGCCGTGGTTTTCCGTGCCGGCGGGCATGCCATCCACAATGGATTTGCCGGAAGGGCCGCCACGGTGACACTGATCGATTCGGGTCATGACATCCTTGCCCTGACGGTTGCCGGAGCCATCATAGGAGCCCTCCCCTAGGGCGGAAGGAACGCCCATGACCATCATCGACAACGCGATCTACGTGAACGGCGTCCGCAGCGCCGCTCCGCCAAGCCTGGAGCAGTCCTTCGAAACCCTCTCGCGGCACGGCGGCATGGCATGGATCGGCCTTTACCGCCCGTCCGAGGGGGAAATGGCAGCGGTGGCGGACGAGTTCCAACTCCACCCGCTGGCCGTCGAAGATGCCATCCAGGCCCACCAGCGGCCCAAACTGGAACGCTACGACGACACCCTGTTCACGGTGCTGCGGCCGGCCCGCTACCTGGACGAGTCGGAAACGGTCGAATTCGGCGAGCTGCACGTCTTCACGGGAAAGAACTTCGTCGTCACCATCCGGCAGGCGGAGACGGCCGGGGTCGCCCAGGTGCGCCGCCGGCTGGAAAGCCAAGCCGGGCTCATGGCCTGCGGACCCGAAGCGGTCCTCTATGCCCTGCTGGACCAGGTGGTGGATGACTACGCCCCGGTGGTGGCCGGACTCGAGAACGACATCGACGAGATCGAGGACCAGCTCTTCAGCGGTGACGCCGCCGTCTCGCGCAGGATCTACGAACTCGCCCGGGAAGTCATCCAGTTCCAGCGGGCCATCAATCCCCTGCCGGACATGATCTCCCTGCTGCGCGGAGGTTTCGCGAAGTACGGTGTGGACATCGAGCTGCAGCGGAACCTGCGCGACGTCGAGGACCACGTGGAGCACCTCATTTCCAAGGTGCAGGGCTTCCGGGAACTGCTCCAGAACGCCCTCACACTGGACGGCACCCTCACCACCAACCGGCAGAACGAGGCCAGCGCCGCGCAGAACGAACAGGTGAAGAAGATTTCCTCGTGGGCCGCCATCCTCTTCGCGCCATCATTCGTGGCCGGCGTGTACGGGATGAACTTCGACTTCATGCCTGAGCTGCACTGGCCGGCAGGCTACCCTCTTGCGATCCTCATGATGGTGGGGGCAGCCCTGCTCATGTACGGGATTTTCAAGCGCAAGGGCTGGCTGTGACGGCTGCGCCGGCCGAGGTCCTGCTGATGGCGGGAATCGAAGCCGAGGCGGCCGCTGCAGGTTTCGCCCTGGAAGCCAGCCAGGCAGCCGCCGCGCGCCGGCTCTGCGAACTGGGCGCCGCCGTCGGGCAGGCCAAAGCGGCACCGTTCCGCCTCTCGAGGCGGCGCAAGGCGCCCCGGAGCGTCTACCTGCACGGCCCCGTGGGCCGCGGCAAGAGCTGGGTGATGGACAGCTTCTACGCGCAGCTTCCCGGCCGCAAGCGGCGGGTTCACTTCCACGATTTCTTCCGCAAACTGCATACGGGTGTCCAGAGCGCCACTGGTTCAAGGGCCGACGGCACGGCCATCCAGCAGGCCGTGGACTCATTGCTCGCCGGCATCGACGTGCTGTGCTTCGACGAGTTCCACGTCCACGACGTCGGCGACGGCATGTTCATCGCCCGCCTGCTGCGTACCGCCGCGGAACGGCGGGTCCCCTTGGTGGTCACCTCGAACTATCCGCCGGACACGCTGCTCCCGAACCCCCTGTGGCACGATCATTTTGTGCCCACCATTGCGGTGATCAAGGAGATGATGGACATCGTGGAGATCAACGGAAGCACCGATTTCCGGCGCAATCCTGCCGTGCCGGGCGACGACGGCGAACCCAGGGAAGGGTTCCGCCGGGGCCGTGTCATCAGCCCCGGAACGCCCCGGCAACTCGGCGCGTTCGGCCTCTTCCCGCCGCCGCCTTCGGAGCAGCGCACGCTGACGCCAACCACCCAGCCGCTGCGCGCCAAGGCCGCCGGGGATGTGCTGTGGGTGGCTTTCGCGGAACTGTGCGGCGGGCTGATGTCGACGTCGGATTATCTGGCGCTGGCGGCGGAGTACCGGGTGTGGGTGGTCGATGGCGTGCCCTCCCCCGGGCACGAATCCGCGGACGGTTCCGCGGCGGCCTGGCAGCGCTTCAGCAACGCCGTGGACGTCCTCTACGACGAGGACGTCACTCCTTTCCTGGTGGGCCGCGGCCCCTTGGACTGGGATGCCGGCGACGCCAGGCATGGCTCCGCCCTGCCCGTGGACATGGCACGGATCGCCAGCCGGCTTTCCCTGTTGGGCCGTGTGGAGGAAACCGCCGACGACGAAGCCGCGGGTTCCGAAGAAGCCCGCGGCTCCTGAGCCGGTTCCCGGAACTGCCCGGCTAGATCTCGCCGCCGGCGGTGGGCGGCGCACCTGCATCCTGGCCGCCGTCGCCCTGCTGTTCCCGGGCCACGTAGTTCTCGATGTCGAAGAGGTTGTCCGCGCGTTCGGCGATGTTCAGCAGGGTGGTCATCGACGCAACTTCCTCCACCTGTTCCTTCAGGAACCACAGCATGAACTGTTCGCCGAGGGCATCGTTCTGCTCACGTGCCGCGCGGAACAGTCCTTCGATGTTGACGGTCACCTGCTTCTCCTGGGCCAAGGCCAGTGCGATGGGCTCCCGGACGTTGGAGAACTCGTTGCGGACCTCGGGGATTCCGGGAATGGACACAGGCAGGTTCCGGTCCAGCATGTACTGGACCATCATCATGGCGTGGTTCCGTTCCTCCAGGGATTGCCGGTAGAAATGCGCCGCGAGCTGCGGGAGGTCTTCGCCGTCGAAATAGACCGCCACGGCGATGTATTGCTGGGACGCGGCAAACTCGTTGCCGATCTGTTCGGACAGGAGCTCATGGAATGTCTTGGCCATGGGTCCGATCCTAGCCCGCGGCTGCGGTGTCCACGAGGAACCGGCCACTACCCAAGCGCGGCGAGCGCGACGCCCGCTGCCGCGGCGCCCACCCCGGCGACCATGGTGCCGAGGGCGTTGAGCAGAGCCAGCCGGATGCGGCCGGACTGGATCAGCCTCACGGTTTCCACGCTGGCCGTACTGAAGGTGGTGTACCCGCCCAGGAAGCCCGTGCCAAGGACGACCTGGAGCGAGGCCGGGGCGTGCTGGCGCATCACCAGACCGGCCAGAAGGCCAAGCAGCAGCGAACCGGAAACGTTGATCACGATGGTCCCCCAGGGCAACGCGGTCCGAAAGCGCGAGCGGACCAGCCCGTCCACCAGGAACCGTGCGGCGGCCCCCGCCCCGCCGGCCAGAGCGAGCAACAAGACTGTCATCGCGCCCCCTCCACGCCCGCGGCCCGCCTGCGATGCAGTCGGAGTCCGATGGCTATGCCAAGGAACGTCGCCAGGGTGCCGCCGAGCAAGGATGCCACGAGATAGCCGAAGGCTTCGGCGGCACGGCCGGCGTCGAACAGTTGCACGGTTTCCAGGCTGAAGGTGCTGTAGGTGGTGAAGGCGCCGAGGAAACCGGTGCCGGCGGTGAGACGGATGAGTCGGCGGCGCCCTTCGTCCGGACCACGCCTGGCGAGCGACTCAAGCAGCCAACCCAGGACGAACGCCCCGGAGAGGTTGATCAGCAGCGTGGGCAACGGCCACTGTCCCGGCGCGGGAATCGCCTGTCCCAGCCAGTAGCGGGCCAGGGCTCCCAGGACACCTCCTGCTGTCACGAGGGCGAGGTATCGGGGGTGCAGGTGCAGGGGACGGCTCACCGGGAATCATCATCTTCCGGCGGCCGGCCGAGCGGGACGACGAGCACCGGCGGTCCCGCGTGCCGGGCAAGCCGTTCACCGAGGGATCCCCCGGCCAGCGTCTCGAGGTACCGCTCCAGTCCGTGTTCCTTGCTCCCGACGACAATGGTGGATGCCCCGGTTTCGGCAGCGAAGCGGAGAAGTTCCCGCGCCGGGTCTCCGGCCAGGACCGCAAAGGACCAGTCGACGCCGGCACCCTCGAGTTGCGCGGCGATCCAGTGCTTGAGTTCCGCGGCGATGTCCGTGGCATCGTCATCGACTCCGTCCGGGTCGATCGGCTGCCGTGCGCTGTCAAGGGTCGGGTCGACATAGGCCAGGACAAGCCCGGCACCGGTGCTTCGGGCGAGGTCGGCTGCGTTCCGAAGCACGGCCTCCCGATGGTGCGGGACGATGCCGGCCAGGACAGGACCGGGCCCTGCACGGTGCGCCGCTTGCTGTTGTTCTGCCACTCCGGCTCCCCTCTGGTTTGTTGGCCTGGATTTTCGTAGGCCTCAGGACGATCCTAGGGAACAGCCCAGTCGGGAAGGGAATGCGTTTTGTGGAGCTAAGGAGATTCGAACTCCTGACCTCTTCGATGCGAACGAAGCGCTCTACCAACTGAGCTATAGCCCCTGGGCGCGGTTCCGGTTTCCTCCGGTCCGTGCCAGTGCATCCTACGCTACAAAGTATCCGGCCTCTTTGCCAACCACGACTCGAACGTCTCCGTTCCGTGTCGCAATTCAGGAGCGAGGTTCAGGCCTTTCCTCAGGTAGGTGCCCATCGCGCCCGGCAAGGGAAATTCCACGATCAGTCCCCTGTGCCCGGTGATTCTCCGCCAGCTTTCGGCAAGCTCCCGCATGGTCCGGATCTCCGGGCCCGCGATGGTCACCGTGCGGTGCCGCTCGCGCCCAGGGGAGATCTCCAAGGCTTCCGCCAGCAACGCCCCGGCGACCTCCCGCGGCGAAATGGTCTGGAAGGCCGCGCCCTTGATGACCGGCACCACGCCCACTTTGGCCCCTGCTGCGAACACGGCCGCCAGCAGGCTGTGGAACTGGCTGGCCCGCACTGTGACGGTGTCCAGCCCGGAAGCCGCGTAGACCTTTTCCTTGGCGGCCTTGGCGGCGTAGAAGGCCGCCGTGCTGGCATCGCAGTTGATGATCGAGAGGGCTACCGCCCGGCGGACATCTGCAGTGGCGGCGGCCGCAAGAAGCCGGGCACCGGCGTCGGCGTACTGCTTCCGGGCTTTGCCCGAGCGCCCCTCAAGGCAATCGATCAGGACGTCGCAGCCAGCCAGTGCTTCCGCCAGCCCTTCGCCCGTGGTGGCGTCCGCCCGGACATACCGCACGCCGTCGTCCGCTCCGACGGTCGGACTGCGGCTGAACGCGGTGACCGCGAGCCCCTGCTTAACTGCAAGGCGGGCGGCTTCCTGGCCGATCTGGCCGGTGCCGCCCGCAATGCAAAGCGTTGTCATGTCAACCGCACTGTCATGTCAGGCGCGGCGGCGCTGCAGGACGTCGTCCAAGTTGCTGAGGGCGCTGGACTTTCCGGCAGCCTGGGCCTTGCCGAACGGCGTCTGGGCCGCAGGCAGTGCGGGGGCGGATCCGGCGTTCTTCAGGATCGGTTTACCCACCGGCTTCGGCTGCGCGGGGAGGTCCAACGGCTCCGGTGCCGGGCGGCTGGCCTTCGCTGCGTCAACGTAAACAGGCTTGGGGACCTCGACGGGCTGCCAGCTGACGTCGGCGGCTGCGCCGGGTGCCTTGGTGTCGCCGGCGGCTTCGGCCACCTTCAGCGCGGCCTGGCGGAGTTCGACGGCGGTCAGGCGGGCAGCTTCACGGCCGTGGGCTTCGGCGTCGAAGACGGCGGTGTCGCGCGGCTCTGCGGGGACGCTTGCCGCGGCTTCCTTGCGTGCCGGGGACATCGCCGCCCGGAATGCCGCCTCCATTTTCCTCCGGCGGTCGCGGACAGCCAGGCGGCGCAGCGAAAGGACAATGCCGACCACCGAAAGCAGGGAAAGCACCGGGAGCCAGGACGGGGCCAGAGCGAAAATGCGAAGGACTCCGGACACCACGGCCGTCAGCAGGAAGACAAGGCCGGCCAGGGCCAGCGCACAGCGCCCGTATCTGAGCTTGAACGCCGGTTCCCGTACGGCAGCGCCCAGGTTGCCGGCGGCGCCGGTTCCGGTGCTCGGTGCGGGTGCGGTGCTCTGCATCGTCTCCATCACTTTCTCCTGCTGGGGGGCCGTTTTCGCGCCCGTCACGGCGTGCAGCCGGGGCTTTTCTGCGGCCTCTTCGTCCATGGGAACACCGGGACCGGAAACAAACTGCCGGCGGCGGTTCCGCAGTACGTATGGAGCTACCCAAACCATCCACAGGGCGACGGTGATCACAAGGATCACTGAGCTGCTGAGGGGGAAGTCCACACTCAAAACCGTAGAAGGAAATACAGGGGCGCCGCCGCATTAGCGGCGGTGTGTCGTCCCAGTTGCATCAAATGAATGGACTATGTGGTCCGATCAGCGTTCCCGGCTGCGCAGCCAGGTGCTGAGCAGGCCTTCCGGGACCTCCTCCGAGGTCAGCGCGAAGCTGCGGTGATCGGCCCAGCTGCCGTTGATGTGGAGGTACCGCTCGTGGTAGCCCTCGTCCCGGAAGCCGAGCTTCTCCACCACCCGCAGGCTCGCCCGGTTTTCCGGCCGGATGTTGATCTCCATGCGGTGCAGGCCCAGTTGCCGGAAACAGTGGTCGGTTGCCATTGCGACGGCGGTGGGGGCGATTCCCCTGCCCGCCCGGTCCTGGTCCACCCAGTACCCGAGCGTTGCCATCATGGCCGAACCCCAGATGATCGAAGACACAGTCAGCTGGCCAACGATCCGCGGTTCCGGGAAACCAGAAATGCGTTCGGTGATCACGAAAGGCAGCGCTGTACCCTGGCGAGCCTGGGAATTCAGGGAAGCCACCATTTGGCGGTAGTTCGGAAGTGCTCCGCCCGGCGCCGGATTCGAGGCTTCCCAGGGTGCCAGCCATTCACTGTTCCTGGACCGGACCTCAGTCCATTCCCTCTTGTCCCGGTAACGGATGGGGCGAAGCAGCAGACCGCCGCTTTCCAATGTCACCGGCCAGATGGCCGAACCCCACACGGAGGTTACTTGCCGAGACGGGAAGCGAAGCCTGGAAGCCAGTCACGCAGGCCGGGGCCCAGGTCCTCACTGTCGCAGGCCAGCTCGACGCAGGCCTTGAGGTAGCTCAGTTTGTCGCCGGTGTCGTAACGGCGTCCGCGGAAAACGACGCCGTAGACGCCGCTGCCTTCGCCGTCGCCTTCGGCGAGGACCTGGAGGGCATCGGTCAGCTGGATTTCCCCGCCTTGGCCCGGCTCAGTCTTTTCGAGGACTTCGAAGACCGCGGGATGCAGGACGTAGCGTCCGATCACGGCAAGGTTGGACGGCGCCTCACCAACGGCAGGCTTCTCCACCAGGCCCTTGACCCGGACGAAGCCCTCGTCGCCGAAGGGTTCGACGTCGGCGCAGCCATAGGAGCTGATCTGCGAGGGTTCCACCTCGATCAGCGCCACGACCGACCCGCCCGTGCGGCGCTGGAGGTCGATCATGTCACTCAGCAGGGAGTCCTGGGCGTTGATGAGGTCATCGCCCAAAAGGACGGCGAAGGGTTCTTCGCCCACGTGCTGCTTGGCACGCAGCACCGCGTGGCCGAGGCCCTTCGGGTCGCCCTGGCGGACGTAATGGATGTCGCCGAGGTTGGTGGCTGCCTGGATGGACTCCAGCTTGGCGATGTCCCCCTTGGCTGCCAGCGTGGCCTCCAGGGCCGGCACGCGGTCAAAGTGGTCCTCCAGGGCGCGCTTGTTGCGCCCTGTGATCATCAGGACGTCATTGAGGCCGACACTCACGGCTTCTTCCACGACATACTGGATGGCCGGTTTGTCTACGACCGGCAGCATTTCCTTTGGCATCGCCTTCGTTGCGGGCAGGAATCTTGTGCCGAGCCCGGCAACAGGAATAACGGCCTTGCGGACAGTGCAGTTATTGGAAGTCACTGCTCTAATCTAACGGAAGGTGTGACGCAATGGGCAAAAGCCTTTGCCGGAGGGTCCGCCATAATCGGCGTCAGGCAGCATGGTTTGTTCCCCGGGATCCAGGACAGGAAGTGGACAGCGTTGACTCTGAAGGATGAAATCCGTGCCGGGCACCGGGCACGCCGGAAGGCGCTGAGCGCCTCGCAGATCGAGATGGCCGGTAAGGGCATCGCCAGGCACGGGATGGCTTGGGCCACCGCCCTGTCCGCCGGGGCCTCGAAAACGTTCGCGGTCTACCTTGGCGTGGGCCAGGAGCCGCCCACCATGCCGTTGCTGGAGGCCCTGCATGAAGCCGGACATCGGGTGCTCCTGCCCGTTTGCGAGGACGACCGCCAACTGAGCTGGGTGGAATGGACCCCGCAGACTGCGTTTCACCGTTCCCGCTTCGCGCCGGTCGACGAGCCCGACGGCGAACGGCTGGACAGTTCGGTGGTCGCGGGAGCGGACGGGATCTTCCTTCCGGCGACTGCCGTGGACGGCAGCGGCAACCGGATCGGCCAAGGCGGCGGCTACTACGACCGCCTCCTTGAGCGGCTTGACGCCGCCGGACAGCGGCCCCCGGCCGTCGCCGTCGTCTACGCCGGGGAGATCCTGCCCGCGGGGACCATTCCGGTCGAGCCCTTCGACAAGCCGGTGGCCGGCGCCCTGACCCCCGATGGCGAAGTGCGGTTCGCGACCCCCTGAACCGCGCGTCCGCCCCGGGCCAGGCGGTGCCGGTGTTGTCCGCGCCACAAACGCTGGCGGTGCCGGCCGCCGTCGATGATAGAATTGGCACTCAGGCCCTGGGACTGCTAAGGAACCACAAGGTTCCCGATGCGGACAGGACCTGATGTTTGTCCCTGAGGAGGATCACCAGTGCCCACATACGCATACGCCTGCAAGGACTGCGGCCACGCCTTTGACATCGTCCAGGCTTTCTCGGACAGCTCGCTGACCGAATGCCCGGAGTGCCTGGGCGCCCTGCGCAAGAAGTTCAACAGCGTCGGTGTGGTTTTCAAGGGCTCGGGGTTCTACCGGACTGACTCCCGCGATTCCAAGGGCAGCACTGTTTCCGCTGCACCTTCCGCGCCTGCAGCCCCTGCTGCCTCCGCGGCGCCGGCACCCGCCGCTGCTGCCGCTGCCGGGTAGGCTGCTCCCCTCCCCTGTTCCTGTGGCGTCGTTCCTGGTGGCGTCCCGTGATATCCACATGAGGGTTTTGTCCACATAGCGTGAGCTGTGCGTTCTGCGGCCACGGCGTGACGGTTAGCGTGGCTGCATGCCAGCCAATCGAGCAACCAGGTCCCCGCACGGACGCGCCGGTCGACGCAACTCGAACCGCAGCAACCCACCCGGCTCCCGCGCCCCCCGCCGTTCACTTCCTGAACGGGCGGCAGCATGGCTGCTGCGCAACCGCCGCCTTGCCGTCGCCCTGCTTCTTTGCCTGGCGGCAGGGATCTCGGTCCATCAGCTGACTCCGCCTTCAGAACACAAAATCCAGGTCCTTGTCGCGGCCAGAGACCTTCCAGCCGGGCTCTCCCTCGGGAAAACCGATCTGGTTCCGCGGGCCGTCCCACCTGACATCGTCCCGGCCGGCGCCCTGACTGCCGTGCAGGATGTCGAAGGCCGGGCGCTCGCTGCTCCGCTCAGCAGCGGTCAGATCCCGACGGACGCCCAACTGCTGGGTCCCGGCCTTCTCACCGGCGCCGGAGCTGGGACAGCGGCCGTACCTGTCCGGCTGGCGGATCCTTCATCCATACAGCTTGTCTCTGCCGGGCAGCTGGTCAACATCGTGCTCACAGCATCCGACGGCCTGGGCGGAAGCGGTGGCAAGCCCGAAACCCTCGCCACCGGCGTCCCCGTGCTCTGGACGTCAAAACAGGGCGGCAAAACCGGGGACTGGCTGGCGACACCGGACACCGAAGGCCTGATGGTGGTCGCGGCCAGCCCTGCACAGGCCGGAAAGCTCGCCGGGGCCTCGACCCGCGGGAAGCTGTTCTTCGTCCTGGTCCCCTCCGCCGAACAGGCAATGACGACTGATCAGCCGTGAAGGCGTCGGGAGACGACTGCAGCCGCAGTGCTCAGCCCCAGTGCGGGGGCTTCTGTTCCTTCAGCCATGCATCGTGGTCGTAACCACTCTCGTCGCCCCAGGTGCGCGGTTCGTCTTCCGAGGCAACCTTGGGCAGAATTCCTTCCGAACCAGTCTTCCGTGTGGAGGACTTCGCGGCGGACTGTCCTTCACGGCTGCCCCGCTCCTTCTTGTGGCCTTGGGCCTCGGCATCCATGCTGCACTACTCCGCTTCTTGTTGCTCTTCCGGGCCTGCCTGCACTTCCGGGCCCACCGAGGCGGACCGGCCGTGGTCCTCCTCCCATTGTGCGCCACGCTGGTGCCCTTCAGCCGACCCTTCGGTGT
This sequence comes from Curtobacterium sp. LFS079, assembly GCF_047977865.1. Classification (NCBI taxonomy): domain Bacteria; kingdom Bacillati; phylum Actinomycetota; class Actinomycetes; order Micrococcales; family Microbacteriaceae; genus Curtobacterium; species Curtobacterium sp. LFS079. The sequence continues at coordinate 46,538 of NZ_JBFPFO010000013.1, read as the reverse complement.
CGAGATCGTCCACATGTTGGTCCAGGAAGCCCTGTTCCGCGTCCGCGTAAGGCCTCGCAACCGATTCCAGGCCGAGGTAGGAACCGATCCTGTCAGCGCAGGAAGACGGGTCGGTGAAGACTTCGATGGTCCACAACGACATGTAACGCCAGCCCATGCGTTCGAGCAGCTGGGGGCGGAGCCGGCTGCGTTCCCGCACGCTCATGCGACGGTAACGCTCCGTTCCGTCCGATTCGATGGCCACAGGAGTGGGCAGTTCGCTTTCGTCCCGACCGATCGTGAGCACCGGGTCGGCTGCGGCGGCAATGTCCAGGGCACCATCGTAGTGGTGCCATACCCGGGCGCCGCGTGCGCGCAGGCGTTCTCCCAAGTCTGCGACGAGCGGGTCTTCGCCAAGAGCCTGCTCGCTGGCGGCAGCCCTGATCGCAGGCGTGCCAATGGTCGAGTTCCCGGAAACCTCCCGATCCAGCAGCTCGTAGAAGTCCACCGCGCCGTGGGACAGCCGGTCGAGGTCGAGGTCCTCCGGACGGAAGCAACTCAGGACGTGCAGGGACCGCCGCGACCGGGTCATTGCAAGGGCGAATTTGTTCCGTCCGCCTTCCACGGAGAGCGGGCCGAAGCTGTGCAGGGCCCTGCCGTGCGGGGTGCGGCCGTAGCCGAGGGAGAAAATCACGTGGTCCCGGACAAGGCCCTGGGCGCGCTCGAGGTCCACCACGCGGAACGATTCCGGACCGGCGCTGAAGAACCCAGCGAGGAGAGGGTGGTTCGGCAGTTGGAGGCGGATGGCTTCCCCGATCCTGGCGGCGTGGCGCAGGCTTGCCGTCACGACCGCCAGGGAAGTCCGGGGGCGCAGGCTGGCGTGTTCGAACACGAGGTCGACCACCCGGTTGACCTCGGCCGCCACTGACTCCACCCCTTCATGGTCGGAGCTGGGAAGGCCCGTCCCGTCGGGTATGTATTCCACCAGCACGGAGCGGTCGAGCCCCGTGACGGATTGGCCGTCGGGCAGCCGGCGCAGGGCGCCGTCGTAGTGGTTCTTGCTCAGCTGCAGCACGAGGTCCTCGTCCACCGCGCGGTAGATCCAGTTCAGCTGCCAGGTGGGCAGGACGCCGGACAGGGCGCTGAAGGCGCTGTCCACGGTTTCCTGGCCGCTGGTGCCGGGGATCCGTGGCTCAACTGCCACGCTGAAGCTGCGTGCGATGGCCGTCTTGGGGTCACCGAAAGCGATGACCTGCCTGGCACGGGCGATGGCGGGAAGTGCCGCCTGCAGCGACGTCGATGCAGCATCGAGGATCACGACGGCATCGAAGGATTGCTCGGCGGGCAGCAGGCCTGTCAGCAGGTGGGGGCTCAACGACCAGACGGGCACCAGTAGCGGTACCAGGTCCGGCGCCTGGGCGCTCAGGGCGGGGAGGGTGATACGGCCGTCCTTGATGACGTTCTTGAGAAGGTCGGCCTGCCGGGGCTGCTCCACGATACCCGCGCGCCACCGTTCGGCGAGCTGCCAGCGCAACCGTGCTGCGCCGCTGGCCACATGGGCTTGGTCCGCAAGACGGTACTCCGCTTCAAGCTTGCGCAGGGATTCGCCGTCGGACATGGCCAGATAGTCGTCCCCGCTGATCATGGCCTCAAGCGCGGATTGCCACCAGGCCAGGTCGAGCTCCGCCGCGACGGACCCGGGACCCACCTCGCGGGCAGCGAGGTCGGCCAGCAGTTCGCCGAGGCCATGTTCCCGCATGTCCTCGATGAGCAGGGTGCGCTCCGGCAGGGTTTCGAGTGTCTCGGTGTCCGCGACGAGGGCTTCCAGGCGTGCCATGAGCTCGGCGTAAGGAGTCTCGTGGAGCTTGCCGCCGTCGCGTGTGTGCCTGAGGCAGCTGCCCAGTTGGCTCAGTTCGCGGTCAAGGTCCCGGTACGCGCTTCCGAGCTCCGCAAGCCCTGAAGGTACCGCAGGGTGGCGCTGGCTCGTGGCGTAGTCGGCCCAGAGGCTGCGTTGTTCCTGCACCAGCACCAGGGAACTGTGCAGGTCGGCGATGTGCACGCCGGGCCGGACGTACTCCTTGGCCACGCGGCGCAGCCGCGAGCGTTGCATGGACGGCATCTCCAAGCCGCGCTCCCGCCGCCACGCCGAGGACGCGGTGGCGGAAATGAGGTCATGAACCGGCCGGTCGAAGATGTCCGGGGTGAACTTGTCCAGGCTTTCCCGGACAGCCATCAGCAACTCAAGCTGGGCTCCCCATTCGGCGAAGGTCGCTCCCAGCCTGATCTCCGAGTGCTCCGCGAGGGACTCCATGCGTTCCCGGAGGACCGGGAGCTGGCCGTGGGCGTCGCGGGCCAGCTTCTGTGCTTCCTCGGTCTCCTTCCGGGTCACCAGTCGCGCACCGTACCAGGGGCTGTTGACGGCGGAGTTGCTGAAGCTGCCCAGCTCTGCCGCGCGGCGCAGTCGTTCCGCCAGCTCCTGGCGGTCCTTGATGTTGTCCAGGACACTGCGCTTCAGGCGGACCGTGGTGGCGGGGGCGGGCTGGATGGATGTCAGCTCGGCCAAGGACTGCATGGCCTGGTAGGGCGAGCATCCCCAGCGTTCCCGGACATTATGCAGGGAAGCGACGTGGTCCAAGAGCGCGTGCCGGTGCTCAACAAGGGTGTTGTGCAGATTTGCAAGCTGCGGTTCCAGGGACTTCTCGTTGCGGATGATCGCACTCACCAGCTGCGACTTGAGCTGCTGCGCCGGAACGCCGTTGCCAGGCCGGAAGAGCAGGGATTCGAGGCCGAGGGCCTCCATGCCGCCGGCCAAGGCGTTGAGGCTGCTGCGCCGCTCCCCCACGACGAGGACGGACCGGCCTTCCCCGACCAAGGCGCCGATGGTGTTGATCGCGGTCTGCGTCTGGCCGCTGCCCGGAGGCGTACTGACGACAAGGGAATCTCCGGCCCGGGCAGCGTCGATGACGTACTGCTGGTCGGTATCGGCGTCCAGGAGCAGCAGTTCGTCTGCGGGGTCGCGTTCGTCCAAGCCCGGAAAGCGCTCCGGCTGCACCGGAACAGGCACGGTGTCCCCGCCGTTGGCCCGGTCTGCGAGGGCGGCCACGATCGCGTTGCCTTCATTGATCCAGGGATCGTCGAGATTGCCCGAGAGGTCCGCGAGGGTGGTCACGAGGAGGTTCGAAGAGACCTCCGCACCGTGGATCGGCTTGACGAGGGTGCCGATCCGGTCAAGGACGGGCAGCGGGTCCAGCCGGGCCGTATTGTAGGCCATGCGTCCGACCGCGGCGGCGTCAAACACAATGCCGTGCACGGCCTTCAAGTGGCGGACCAATGCGGGGTTGATGGCGGCCTGCTCGGTGAGCTGGAGCTCGTAGTCATCCTCGCCGGGCCGCGCCGTGAGGGAGATGCCTGCGAGCATCACGGGGGCAGAGACGCGTTGCGGCTTTCCGCCCACGGCGGACGTCCAGACAACTGTTCCGCAGGACAGGTAGCCGGCATCGACGCCGCGGTCATTCGACAGTTCAAAGATCTTCGAACGCAGGTTGCGCGCGGCCCGCGCAGCCACAAGGTACTGCTGACGGTCGCGGATCAGCGTGGACAACCTCGTCCGGCGTCCTGCGAGAAGCTGGGCGAGCCCGGAGGGGTGGCCGCTGCTGAGGTCGATCGATCCTTCCGGCGTCTTCACGAAGCGCAGTACGGTGTCCGCACCGGTCACCGATTTCAGCCCGGAGAGCCATTTCCTGAGCTCCGCGGAGCTCTCTTCCTGGCTGTGACCTACAGACACCGCTGCCTTCTTTTCTGTACTAGCTTGAGACGCCTTGGACCAAATCGGCATACTTTCGAGGGTAGCCGGAAACGGCCGGGGCTGAGGGACCGCAACACTGGCCGGCGGGCAAATTCCGCGTGATCCAGCCGGAAAAAGCAAAGTGGCCGGCCTCCCGGAAGAGGCCGGCCACTCAGGACCTTATTCCCACTCGATGGTTCCCGGCGGCTTGCTGGTCACGTCGAGCACAACGCGGTTGACGCCGTCGACCTCGTTCGTGATGCGGTTGGAGATCCGCGCGAGGAGGTCGTACGGAAGGCGGGACCAGTCGGCCGTCATGGCGTCCTCGCTGGACACCGGACGGAGGACGATCGGGTGGCCGTAGCTGCGGCCGTCACCCTGGACGCCCACGCTGCGCACGTCGGCCAGCAGGACGACCGGCATCTGCCAGACCTCCTGGTCCAGGCCCGCGGCGGTGAGCTCGGCGCGGGCGATCGCGTCGGCCTTGCGGAGCAGTTCCAGGTTGCCGGAGGTGATCTCACCCACGATGCGGATGCCCAGGCCGGGGCCGGGGAAGGGCTGGCGCCCGACGATTTCCGCGGGCAGGCCAAGCTGGGCTCCGACCGCACGGACCTCGTCCTTGAAGAGGGTGCGCAGCGGCTCCACGAGCTCGAACTGGAGATCCTCCGGGAGGCCTCCCACGTTGTGGTGGCTCTTGATGTTGGCCGTTCCCTCGCCGCCGCCGGATTCGACGACGTCCGGGTACAGGGTGCCCTGGACCAGGAACTTGATGCTCTCGCCCTCGGATGCGGCCTCGGCGATGATGGCCCGCTCGGCCTCTTCGAACGCGCGGATGAACTCGCGGCCGATGATCTTGCGCTTGGTCTCGGGGTCGGTGACCCCGGCCAGGGCGTTCAGGAAGCGCTCCTGCTCGTTGGCGACATAGAGCTTCGCGCCGGTGGCGGCGACGAAGTCACGCTCCACCTGCTCGGCCTCGCCCTCGCGCAGCAGGCCGTGGTTGACGAACACGCAGGTCAGCTGGTCGCCGACGGCGCGCTGCACCAGGGCGGCTGCGACGGCTGAGTCCACGCCGCCGGACAGGCCGCAGATCACGCGGGAGTCGCCGATCTGCTTGCGGATGCGCTCAACCTGCTCATCGACGATGCTGCCGGTGGTCCAGTTCGGCTCAAGGCCTGCGCCCCTGTAAAGGAAGTTCTCCAGGATCTTCTGGCCGCCCTCGGAGTGCTTGACTTCGGGGTGCCACTGGACGCCGAAAAGGCCCTTTTCCTCATTGGCGATTGCGGCCACGGGGGCGCCGGCGGTGCTGGCCAGCACTTTGAACCCTTCGGGCGCCTTCTGCACGGAGTCGCCATGGCTCATCCAGGACTTGTGGTCTCCCACGCCCTGCAGGAGCGGGTTGTCCTGGTTGAGGATGGTGGTCTCGGTGGAGCCGTACTCGCGCAGGCCGGTCTGGGCCACTTCGCCACCCATGGCGAGCGACATGCCCTGGAAGCCGTAGCAGATACCGAGGACCGGAACCCCGGCCTCGAAGAGGTCCCGCGGGACCACGGGGGCACCCTCGGCGTAAACGCTGGAGGGGCCGCCGGAAAGGATGATCGCTGCCGGGTTCTTGGCCAGGAGCTGCTCGGTGGTGAAGGTGTGCGGAACGATTTCCGAATACACGTTTGCTTCACGGACGCGGCGGGCAATCAGCTGCGCGTACTGGGCACCGTAGTCAACAACCAGCACCGGCTTCTGGGAAGTCTGGGGCGCGGTGGGAGTAGTCACCAGAACAGCCTACTTTGCCCGGCTGCCCCGGTGCATCTTCACCCCCGCCAACGGCCGCCCAAAACAGGTCGGACGTCAGCAATGTCACACGGGCGGAGCTCAGTAGCGCTTGGATGCCTGCGGATTGGCGGCCAGTTCGGCCTCGACTTCCGCATGGAACTTCTTCTCGACGATGAAGGACATCAGCGGCACCACACCGCCCAGGGCGAGCAGGATGAACTTCGTGAACGGCCAACGCATCAGGGACCACAGGCGGAAGTCCGAGACCAGGTACACCACGTACATCCAGCCGTGGACGATCAGCACCGTCACCGACAGATTCACGCCGCCAATGACCCCCGGGGGTTCCGACTCCGCGAAGCCGAAGCCGAAGGGCCGGCCGGACAGGGCGTCCGTGCCGCCGGCGTAAAGCGATACGCCGAATCCGTAGCGGGCGATCAGCTCGGCGCACAGCAGCAGGAGCATGGTGCCGGTGAGGTAGGCCATCACCTTGTAGAACTTCAACGCCGAGCGGATCTGCGCTTCGGTCCCGCCGAAGCGGCGCTTCTTGGCGGCCGGGCGGCCGTTTGAGGCACCGGGCTGTTCGGATGGAATTGCCGGTTTCGGCTCAATCATGGCTGCACCTTTTGTTCTGGATCGCTTGCTGTTGGTGTTTCGTCGTCCTGGACTTCGTCATCCGGGACCTCATCTTCAAGGTCGCGGCGGTAGTCGTCGGCCACCAGGCGCCACCAGATGTAAAGCGCGAAGCCGGCGAAGACCACCCATTCCACGGAGTAGAAGAGGTTCAGCCAGTTGATCTGCCGGGCCGGCGGCTGGGCAGCGATGTTGAGGGCTTTCATCTCCGTGGGCAAGCTCAGACCCTTGCCGCCGCTGCTTTCGGCCGTGGCGGCGACAAACCCCGGATAGCTGGAAACGTCCCAGCGGTTGATGAGTTCGGCGACCGACACCGCGGATGCCCGCCCCGCACCGGCGTCGACGTTGGGCAGGGGCGCTTCCGAAGGAAGCAGCCGTCCGGTCAGCTCAATGGTGCCCGACGGCGGCGGGCCGGCCTGGCCGGGTTCCGCCACCCAGGCGCGGGCCACAGGGATCCAGGTCTTCGCGGAGGCACCGGCACCGTGGAGGGCGGGCGCGCCGTCGACGGCGAAGGCCGAGACAACCCAGTAACCCTTGTTGCCGTCTTTCAGCCGTCCTTCGACGAGGACCTGCTTGGCGGGGTCGTAGCTGCCGGTGGCACTGACCATCTGGTCCGCGACGGCGCCGGGGAAGAAGGTGCCGGGCTTCAGGACAGTGGTGAGGGCTTTGGTTTCCTCGATCTGCGGAGAGACCGGGACCTCGCTCTGGGTGGATCGTCCGAACTGCCACTGGCTCAACAGCACGAACACCCCGGAAAGCAGGAGCGCAAAGACGAGCCCTGCGATCCAGCGGGGTTTCAGAGCGGTTTTCAACACCCCTTAACCGTACTTCGTCAGGCTGTAGAACAGCTAAACGGGGATGCCCTGCAGGGCCCTCAGTGGTCGAAGAACACCAGGCTGGAGTTGATCAGCTCGGCAATGACTTCGGGGTCGTGGGCGCGCCGCAGGGATTCGCGGAAGGACTCCTTGGACAAGGAACGGGCCATGGTGGCCAGGACTTCGAGGTGGTCGGAGAAGGAACTGGGCGGGGTGGCGATCAGCAGGACCAGGGTGGCCGGCCCGTCCGCGGCGCCGAAGTCCAGTGCGTGCCCGAACTTGGTGACGCCCACTGCGATGGAGATCCGGGACACGAACTCGCTGCGGGCGTGCGGCAGCCCGATGCCCCCGGGCAGGCCGGTCGCCATCTGGTGTTCGCGGGCATTGACCTGGCCCAGGAAGCCGGCGAGATCCGTGATGCGGCCGTGGGCGTGGAGGCGCTCGGCAAGCTGCGCGGCGGCTTCACCCTTGTCCGCGGCTTCCATTTCGAGGATGACCAGGTCAGGTGTGGTCAGGTCCGCATCATACGGGTCCAGTGTTTCCGCCAAAATGATTCCCTTCAGTGTTCGTCTCCCCCGGGCGTGGCCGTCCCCGCGCGGGGCTCAGCGCAAGGGAACGATGTCATCCACGCCCATGCGGGCAGCGTCGGCCGACTCGTCGTCGGGCTGTTCCTGGCTGAGCCGTTCCGCTTCGACGCGGGCAAGGTAGTGCTTGATTTCGCCTTCCCGCTGCGCATCGCTCCAGCCGAGGATTTCTCCCATCAGCTTAGCGACTAAGGGCACCGCGGACACTCCCCTGTCCCACGCCTCGATCGAAATGCGGGTCCGGCGGGTCAGGACGTCGTGCACGTGCCGGGCACCTTCGTGGGTGGTGGCGTAGACGACCTCGGCGGCCAGGTAGTCATCGGCACCCGGCAACGGCTCCGCAAGTTCGGGCAGCTCCGCGATCAGCGCGAGGACGTCGGTGGCCATGGAACCGTAGCGGTTCAGCAGGTGTTCCACGCGTGCCACATGAACGCCGGATTCCTCGGCCATTCGGGACCGGCGGTTCCAGGCGGCCTTGAACCCTTCGGCGCCGAGCAGCGGGATGGTCTCGGTGCAGCTCGCCGGGACGCGCTCGTCCATGGCCCGGGTGGCTTCGTCCACCGCATCCTTGGCCATGACCCGGTACGTCGTGAATTTTCCGCCGGCCACGACCACCAAGCCGGGAACCGGGTGCGCCACCACATGTTCGCGGGAGAGCTTGGCGGTGGAGTCGCTCTCCCCCGCCAGCAGGGGCCGCAGGCCGGCATACACGCCCTCGACGTCTTCCCTGGTCAACGGGCGCTTCAGCACTTTGTTGACGCGCTCCAGAACGTAGTCAATGTCCTTCGAAGAGGCGGCGGGGTGTGCCTTGTCCAGCTTCCAGTCGGTATCCGTGGTGCCGATGATCCAGTGCCGGCCCCACGGAATGACGAAAAGCACGGATTTCTCGGTCCTCAGGATCAGGCCGACGGTTGACTGGAAGCGGTCCCGCGGAACAACCAGGTGGATGCCCTTGGAGGCACGGACTTTAAGCTGCCCCCGGTCGGTCACCATCGCCTGCGTTTCGTCCGTCCACACGCCGGTGGCGTTGAGAACCTGCTTGGCGCGGATCGCGAAGGTGCTGCCGTCTTCCTGGTTCTCCACTTTCGCGCCGACCACCCGCTCCCCTTCCCGCAGGAAGGAAACCACGCGCATCCGGTTCACCGCGTGCGCACCGTAGCGGGCCGCCGTCCGGACGACGTTGACCACCAGCCGCGCGTCGTCCACCTGCGCGTCGTAGTAGCGGATGGACCCGACGAAAGCGTCGTTCTTGAGGCTCGGCGCGGCGCGCAGGGTGCCTCGCCGGAAGAAGTGCTTGTGCCGGGGCACACCGCGGCTGTGGCCGGAAGTCAGCCCGAGAGTGTCATAGAGGAAGATGCCCGCGCCCACGTAGGGCCGTTCCCAAAAGCGCCGCGTGAGCGGATACAGGAACGGAACCGGACGGACCAGATGCGGGGCGATTTGCTGAATGAGCAGACCGCGCTCCTGCAACGCCTCCTGCACCAGGGCGAAGTCGAGCATCTCTAGGTAGCGCAGCCCGCCGTGGATCAGTTTGGACGAGCGGGATGAGGTCCCGGATGCCCAGTCGCGGGCCTCCACGATGCCCACCGACAGGCCACGGGTCACCGCGTCCAGGGCCGCCCCGGCGCCCACCACACCACCGCCGACAATAAGGATGTCGAGCTCTTTACCGGCGTCGGTGGTGCCTTTGAGCACCTCAATGGATTCGGCCCTCGCCTGCGGGCTCAGTGCACCGTCCGGTGCGTTGAATGCCTGCGAACCCCCTGCTGCCCTGCCCATTGGACGCCTCCCATCGCGCGTTCAGCCGTCGATCCCCCCAGACTACTTGCTGAGTCCGGGCTTGGGCAGGGCAGGCTCGGCCGACGGATTTAGCCCAGATACGGGGAAACGACGACGTCGACCCGCTGGAATTCCTTCAGGTCCGAATAGCCGGTGGTCGCCATCGAGCGGCGCAGCGCGCCAATGAGGTTGGACGTGCCGTTGGTGTGGTGTCCGGGGCCGAAGAGCACTTCCTCGAGCGGACCGACGGTTCCGACGTTGACGCGGTCGCCGCGCGGCAGTTCGAGGTGGTGAGCCTCCTGGCCCCAGTGCCAGCCCTTGCCGGGCGCTTCTTCGGCGCGCGCGAGGGCGCTGCCCAGCATGACGGCGTCCGCCCCCATGGCGATGGCCTTGACGATGTCGCCCGAGGAGCCCATGCCGCCGTCGGCGATGACGTGCACGTAACGCCCGCCGGACTCGTCGAGGTAGTCGCGGCGCGCGGCGGCGACGTCGCTGATGGCCGAGGCCAGCGGCGAGTGGATGCCCAGCGCGCGCCGGGTGGTGGTGGTGGCGCCACCGCCGAAGCCGACCAGGACGCCCGCGGCGCCCGTGCGCATGAGGTGCAGGGCCGGGGTGTACCCGGCGGCGCCGCCGACGATCACCGGAACGTCGAGTTCGTAGATGAACTTCTTCAGGTTCAGCGGCTCGTGGTTCTTGGAGACATGCTCGGCGGAGACAGTGGTACCGCGGATGACGAAGATGTCGACGCCGGCGGCCACCACCGTCTTGTAGTGCTCCTGGGTGCGTTGCGGCGTCAGGGAGCCGGCAACCGTGACACCGGAAGCGCGGACTTCGGCGAGCCGGCTGGTGATGAGCTCGGGCTGGATCGGTGCCTTGTAGAGCTCCTGCATGCGGCGCGTGACCGCGGGGCTGGCGGTTTCGTCGGCGAGTGCGGCGATTTCATCCAGGACAGCCTGCGGGTCCTCGTAACGGGTCCACAGGCCCTCGAGATCCAGCACGCCGAGGCCGCCGAGCTTGCCCAGTGCGATGGCGGTTTCCGGCGACATGGCCGAGTCCATCGGGGCAGCGATCACCGGCATTTCGAACTTATAGGCGTCAATCTGCCAGGAGACGGAGACGTCCTTGGGGTCGCGGGTCCTGCGGTTGGGGACGATCGCAATGTCATCCAGGGAGTAGGCACGACGCCCACGCTTGCCACGGCCAATCTCAATCTCATAAGTCACGGGCTCTACTTTACTGGACCCCCATGACGGAACCGATTCGACCAATAAAGTAAAGGCTTCACAAAACGTGAAAGAACTATTTACAAATATTGACAACGCCAATAGATTTCTCTCGGTTGCGGAAACCCTCCGCGCCGACTCCACTTTCATCGCCCGGGACCACACCCGCCCGGAGACAGGAATTCCCATGGAGAAAACCCCTTCGAGCCGCCGGAAATACAGCGGCCTTGCGTTGTCGGCCGCCGTGCTGGCCGGACTGATGACCGTCGGCGCCGCGCCCGCCGGCGCCACCACACCGTCCACGACCCCCGATGCTGGAACCGGCACAGCCGCAGTCGGGAACGTGCAGCCCGGCGAGCAGTATTCGCAGTTCATCGTGCAATACAAGGCCGGAGCGCAGGGCGCCACCGCAACTGCCCGGGCCAACGCGTGGGGAAAGGCCGCCAAGGAGCTTGGCATCACGCCCCGTGAAGTCCGTGGCCTGGCCACCGGCGCCACGCTGGTCGCCAGCTCAAAGGCCCTGGACGCCCGGCAGTCAGCGAAGTTCATGACGGAAGTGGCGGCATCCGGTGCCGTTGAATACGTCGAACCGGATGCGCGGATGCGGGCAAGCCTGACCCCGAACGATCCCCGCTACGGCGAGCAGTGGGAGTTCACCGGTACCAACGGCATGCGGATCCCGGGCGCGTGGAACACCTCCACCGGAGCCGGATCGGTGGTGGCCGTGATCGACACCGGAATCACCGCCCACCCCGACCTGGACGCCAACATCCTCCCCGGCTACGACTTCATTGCCGACTCCGCGGCAGCCCGCGACGGCAACGGCCGCGACTCCAACCCGCAGGACCAGGGCGACTGGTACGGCATCGGGGAATGCGGCGATACAAGTAGCTCCAATTCCTCGTGGCACGGCACGCACGTGGCCGGCACCATCGCCGCGGTCACCGGCAATGCGACCGGCGTGGCCGGCGTCGCACCCGACGCAAAAGTGGTCCCCGTCCGCGTGCTCGGCAAATGTGGCGGCTTGCTGTCAGACATCGCCGACGCCATCATCTGGGCTTCGGGCGGCACCGTCTCAGGCATCCCGGCCAACGCCAACCCGGCCAAGGTGATCAACATGAGCCTCGGCGGCTCGGGCAGCTGCTCCTCCACCTACCAGAACGCCATCAACAGCGCCGTGGGCCGCGGCACCACCGTGGTGGTGGCAGCAGGAAACGAGGCCTCCAACGCCTCCACCTCGCAGCCCGCCAACTGCGGCAACGTCGTGACCGTCGCGGCCAGCAACAACAGCGGCGGGCTGTCCTACTACTCGAACTACGGCAGTGCGGTCGATCTCACCGCCCCCGGCGGCGATGCGCGCCAGAGCGGCGGCGGCATCCTCTCCACCCTGAACACCGGCACCACCGTCCCGGCTGCCGCCGGCTACGCCTGGTACCAGGGCACTTCCATGGCCACGCCGCACGTCGCGGGCCTCGTTGCCCTGATGAAGGCTGCCGACCCGTCACTCACCCCGGCCCAGGTCGAATCGACCCTCAAGCAGGGCACCCGCCCCATGCCGGCCGGATGCAGCCTGGGCTGCGGCGCCGGACTCTCCGACGCGGCCGCCACCATGGCACTGCTTGGCGGCAGCACGCCGCCGCCGTCGGGCAATGTCCTGCTGAATCCGGGATTCGAATCCGGTGCCGCTTCCTGGACCTCCAACAAGAGCGACACGTTCGAGAGCGGCAGCTCGGCCCGCACCGGCACCGGCTATGCCGCCCTGAACGGCTGGGGCCAGTCCACCACCTACACGCTCGATCAGAAGGTGACCGTGCCAACCGGCAGCGGCGCTGGCTCCCTGTCCTTCTACCTGCGCGTCCTCAGCAATGAAGGCACACTTACGGCCTACGACACCCTCAAGGTCCAGGTGATCGACGGCGCCACCACCACGACCCTGGCCACCTACTCCAACAAGGACAAGGGAAGCAGCTACGTGCAGCGCACGCTGGACCTGTCCGCCTACAAAGGCAAGGCCGTGACCGTGCGCTTCCTGGGCACCGAGGACTACTCGTACTCCACCACGTTCCAGCTGGACGACACCTCGGTGGCGGTTTCCTGACGCACCGGCTGGGTCCGTCATCACTGCATGAAAAGCGAACTGCATGAAATCGCGACGGCGGTGTCCCCACCAAAGGGGGCGCCGCCGTCGGGCTCTCCGGCCACCTGGCGCGATCCCTGCGTCCAAGCCGGCTACGGACCCCTCCAAGCCTCAGCCTTCGTCCCGGGCACTCCCGTCCAGGCTCAGCTGGGATTCGAACATCCGGAAATAGCGACCGCGCAGCGCCACAAGTTCCTTGTGGGTCCCCTGCTCCACGATCCTGCCGTCCTCGAGCATGTACACGATGTCCGCCTTTTCGATGGTTGCCAGGCGGTGGCTGATGGCAATGATCGTGCTGCTGCGGTCGGCGAACAGCCTGGTGAAGATGCGGTGTTCTGCAAGGGCGTCGATCGCGGACGTAGGCTCGTCCATGACCATGAACGAGGCCCGCCGGTAGAAGTTCCGGGCCATCGCGATCCGTTGCCACTCGCCGCCGGACAATCCGCTGCCTTTGCGCCCCCTGGGATCCTCCATCCAGTTGCTCACGTGGTTGTCCAGGCCGTTGGGAAGCTTGTTGATGAACTCCAGGGCTTCGGCATCATGTGCAGCTTTGCGTACCCTGGCGTCGTCCCGGGATTCCTCAACGTCGCCGAAATAGATGTTGTCGGCAGCCGTGGCGAATTCGTACTTGAGGAACTCCTGGCTGAGGACGGCGAGGTGGCGGTGCCAGCTCATGACTTCAAGGGTTGCGAGATCGACGCCGTCGAGCAGGACGTGCCCCGACCCCGGACTGTACAGCCCCGCCAGGATCCGGATGAGGGTCGACTTTCCGGCACCGTTCTCCCCCACGATCGCGATGTGCTGGCCCTGCTCAATGGTGAGGGAAATGCCCTTGATGACCTCGATGTCGCTTCCGGTGTAGCTGAAACGGATATCCCGCAATTCAACGGTTTTAGGCGCGGCAGCCAAAGCCGGTGCCCGGACCGAGTGCACCGGCAGCGACATGAAAACCTCATAGTCCTTCAGGTTGGCAAGGTCCTCGTCGATGGAACTCAACGCCGAGACCAGGTTGTTGGCTGTGGACAGTGCGCGGCTGACGATCTGCTGCACATAGAGGAACTGGCCGACCGGCTGCGCCCGGGCAATGATTTGCCCCACCACCCAGATCAGGGATACGACTTCCGCACCGTACTGCAGGGCGTCCGCCGCCAGCTGCTTGGGGATGTAGCGTTTCTGGAAGTCGAGGCGCCGCCGCTCATCGGCGTCGCGCAGCCGCGAACGCAGCTCCATGAGGAAACCGACGATCCCGTACAGGCGCATCTCGGCGATGTGCTGGGGGCGGATCAGGTTGGTTTCGATCATTCGCCGCTGCCTGCGGGAATCCACCTGGGTGTTCCAGTGGGCAATCTGTTCCCGGGACAGCTTGAACTGCAGGTACACACTGGGAACGATCGCCACCAGCACAATGGCCGCGATCCACCAACTGACCAGCAGCAACGCCCCGATGGCCAGCATTACGGAGACCAGCTGGGTGAAAATGGCGGCGATCCGGTCCAACACCCGGGCATAGGAATCCGAGAAGCGCTTGGCCCGGTCATAGAGATCGACCGTCTCTTTGTCGTCGTAGCGCCAGAATTCCAGGGCGAGGAAACGGTCGTACATGCGGTCGCCCACGATAGCGCCCACCCTGAAGCTCATGAGTGACTGGACATAGCGGTCCACGCTGCTGAAGGCGCCCCAAAACAGGCCGAGCGCCGCGGTGATGATGACGTACAGGACCGCCTTCGGGCCGGCGTCGGGATCCCCCGCATAACCGGCGGCCAGCGCCGTCGTGGTGAGCGACGCGAAATAGGTGGTGACGAGCGGCAGCATGGCCGAAACGAGCGAGCCCGCCACCTTCATGACCACCGCGGCCGGCGATGCCTGGAAGCTCACCTTGAGGACCTGCCCGACGGCGCGGGCGTAAGGCCGGAGCGCGAGCCTGCGGGGCGGGTCCTTGCCGGCTCCGGGAGAACTGCTCAGCCGGACAGAGGCCGGGTGCCGCGGTTCCGCGGACTTTTCAGACATGCCCCCAGCTTAAGCCCGGTTAAACGACCGTTCCCCGCGGATTTCTCCACGGGGAACGGCTGTGTTGATGGGCCTGCGCCAGCTGGGGTCAGCGCGAACCGTAGTTCGGTGCCTCCACCGTCATCTGGATGTCGTGCGGGTGCGATTCCTTCAGGCCTGCGGCCGTGATGCGGACGAACTTGCCGCGGGCCTTGAGCTCGGGGATGGTCGGCGCACCGGTGTAGAACATGGTCTGACGCAGTCCGCCGACCAGCTGGTAGGCCACGGAGGACAGCGGACCGCGGTACGCAACACGGCCTTCGATGCCTTCGGGGATGAGCTTGTCGTCACCGGAAACGTCCGCCTGGAAATAGCGGTCCTTCGAGTACGAGGTGTTCTTGCCGCGGGACTGCATGGCGCCCAGCGAGCCCATGCCGCGGTAGCTCTTGTACTGCTTGCCGTTGACGAAGATGAGGTCGCCGGGGGACTCGTCGCAGCCGGCCAGCAGGGAGCCGAGCATGACGGTGTCTGCACCGGCGACCAGGGCCTTGCCGATGTCGCCGGAGTACTGCAGGCCGCCGTCGGCGATCAGCGGGACGCCGGCCGGGATGGCGGCCTTCGCGGATTCGTAGATGGCGGTGATCTGCGGGACGCCGACGCCGGCAACCACGCGGGTGGTGCAAATGGAGCCAGGGCCAACGCCCACCTTGATACCGTCGGCGCCGGCGTCGATCAGCGCCTGGGCGCCTTCGCGGGTGGCGGCCTGGCCTCCGATGATGTCCACGTGCGCAGCAGCCTTGTCGCCCTTCAGACGGGCAATCATGTCCAGCACGCCCTGCGAGTGGCCGTTGGCGGTGTCCACGAAAAGGGCGTCCACGCCGGCGTCGATCAGGGTCATGGCGCGTTCCCAGCCGTCACCGAAGAAGCCGATGGCGGCGCCGACGCGCAGGCGGCCTTCCTCGTCCTTGGTGGCCAGCGGATACTGCTCCGCCTTGGTGAAGTCCTTGGTGGTGATGAGGCCCTGGAGGCGGCCCAGCTCGTCGACGAGCGGCAGCTTCTCGATCTTGTTCTTCGCAAGCAGATCGGAGGCCTCTTCGCGGCTGATCCCAACGCGGCCGGTGACCAGCGGCATCTTGGTCATCACTTCGCTGACCAGGCGTGAGGGGTACTCGCTCTCGGGAACGAAGCGGGTGTCGCGGTTGGTGATGATACCCAGCAGGCGGTTGTCGCCGTCGACGACCGGCAGGCCGGAAACCCGGTAGCGGGCACACAACTGGTCCAGTTCAAGCAGGGTGGCCTCGGGGCCGATGACCAGCGGGTTGGTGATCATCCCGGATTCCGAGCGCTTGACGCGGTCCACATGGTCGGCCTGGTCTGCGATGGAGAGGTTGCGGTGGATGACGCCCAGGCCGCCCTGGCGGGCCATGGCGATGGCCATGCGGGACTCGGTGACGGTGTCCATCGCGGCCGAAAGGAGCGGGGTCTGGACGACGATCCGCTTGGAGATGCGCGAGGAAGTATCTGCATCGGACGGGATGACGTCCGTGTGGCCCGGCAGGAGCAGGACGTCGTCGTAGGTCAGGCCTACAAATCCGAAGGGATCGTGTTCGGGCTGGGTCATGAGTGCGCCTCTTACCGTGTTTCGTGGGGTCTAAAGGGTAGGGGTTGCAGCAGATGACCAACCCGTCATTACGGGACTGGCCTGTGCAGGTATTGAGTAAATATTAGAACCTCGGGGACGATCCCCATATTCCACGGCGGCAATGTGAGCAAGCACACCCGGCTGCCCGCCGGCGTCGGGCATGCAAAGCGGTTATTTCCACTTGGTGGCGGCAAGCAGCCGCCGCTCGAACATGGGAATCATCGTCTCCACGTAGGTGCGGGTGAGGTGATTTTCGTCCTTGTAGACGTACACGTTGCCAACCACCGCGGGGCAGACACCCTCGGCGCAGATGAAGTCGCTCATATCCATCAGGTAGAGCCGCTTCACCTTCCCGCGGTAGTCATCCAGCGGTGAGGACGCCGCCAGGGACTTCTCCAGCGGGGTGTTGCACTCAGGCGAGTCCGGCCCCTTCTTCTGCACGCACTCGGGCATGTTGATGGCGAAGCGCGGGTTGTCCCGGATGCCCACGATGTCGATGCCGGCATCGGCGAAGGGCTTGATGCCTTCAAGGTATCCGGGGACCTCGGTTTCGAATGGCGCGTCGACGTGCGTCAGGGACGCCACGGTGAACACAGCATCAGGCTTGTGCTCCAGCACGTACGCCGCGCTTGCCTTGTTGAAGTCGTTGCAGTCCTGGGGGCGCTCCGGGGACTCTGCGCCGAAGCGGCAGTTCCCTTTGAAGAGGGTCACGATTTCCCAGCCATGCTCCTTGGCGATCGGCCCGAGGGCAGCCATGTACTGCTGGGCGTGCGAATCGCCGAGCGCCACGATGTGCTTGGTGGGCTTGGCAGCCGGGCTGATCTGCAGGCAGCCCTGGAGCAGCGGATCCGTGGGCACATTGGCCCCCGTGCACACTCCGTCCACGTGCGCCCACTCATCGTCCATGGCCGAAGGCCCGGGAATGATCCTTGCCTCCGGCGTGGGCTTGCCGGCGTTCTCCGGCTTCAGGGCCGCCGCGCCCGGCGTCAGTTCCTTGGGCTGGGCGGCGATGGCGGCGTTGTCCGCGGCGATCATTCCCTGCCAGGCGCTCAGCGGCACCGCGAGCAGGGTGCCGCATGCCGCGATCACGACGGCGGTGCGCCAGGTACGCAGTTCTGGCCACTTCCACTCGCGCAGCGGAGCTTCGACAAAGCGGCTCGTCCCGACAGCCAGGAGCAGGGCGACGGCCAGGATGCCGAGGCCGAGCCCCAGGTCCGGGGCAGTTGCGCCGGTGGCCAGGAGAGTGAAGACCAGCAAGGGCCAGTGCCAGAGATAGAGCGCGTACGAATGGCCGCCGAGCCAGACCAGCGGCTTGGAGCCGAGCACCCGGTCCACTCCGAGGGGGCTGCCGCTCTGCCCGGCAACGATGATCGCGGCCGCGGCAAGGGTAGGCCAGAGGGCAACGAAGCCCGGGAACGAACGGTCGACAGTGAGGAGCAGGCCGCAGGAGAGCATCGCGGCGAGGCCGGTCCAGCCGAGCAGCACCCGCAGCCAGCGACGCGGCGACAGGTACGGCAGCGCCAGGGCCAGCAGTGAGCCCAGGGCGAATTCCCAGAGCCGGGCCCGGGTGTCGAAGTAGGTGTAGGCCTGGTTGCTGGCCGTGTGATCCACCGAGTAGGCCAGGGAAACAGCGAACACCGCCGCGAAAACGATGACCAGCAGGCCACGGTGGCTCAGTCGGCCCAGGGGTGCCAGCGCACCGCGGAACGGCACCTTGCGCAGGAGCGGTACCGCGATGCCCACAGCAGCGAAGATCAGCGGCCACAGGATAAAGACCTGGCCCTGGATAGAGAGCGACCAGAAGTGTTGGAAGGGACTCGCGCCGGAATGGTTCTGGGCGTAGTAGTCGACGGCGGTGTCAGCCAGCTGCCAGTTCTGCCGATAGAAGAGAGTGGCCCAGGCTTCGTTCAGCAGGCTGCCCCAACGGGTCTGCGGCACCAGCATCCACATCCCGGCGAGGACGCCCAGGATCACCACCACCACGGCCGGGAGAAGCCGTTTGAAGACGTGCAGCCAGTGCCCCAGGAGCCGCAGTTCCATGCCCTGCTCAAGCTTGCGGGTGAAGGACAGGGTGAGGAAGAAAGCGGAGATGAGCAGGAAGACATCCACGCCGCCGGAAACCCTGCCGAGCCAGATGTGGTAGCTGGCGACCATGAGGACCGCAAGGGCGCGCAGCCCCTGGACCTCAGGACGGAAATTGCCCTTCGCCCCTTTGCCGCCCTGCTTGGCGGCAGCCTTCGGTGCCGTGTTTCCCATAGTCATGACCTGTACAGATTCCTCAACGCTCGTAACCCTGACCCCTCATGTTACCAATCCGTTACCTGCTGGGGCGAATCGCAAGCAAGCTGATCAAGGCGCGCAACTTAAGCTTGGGCCAGGACTGAGCCGCATACCGACAGGGGGTCCGGGTGATTGTCCAGCTTCGCATCTGCGTCCCGGCAGAGCTGTCCGACGCCGTCGTGAACCAGTGCGTTACCCATGCCGGCACTGCCGAGATCGCCGTCGACAAGGGCTCCTCGGTGATTCCGGCAGGCGACGTCATCACGGTGCAGCTGGCCCGGGAGTCCGTTGAAGGCCTTATGGAGGAACTCCACCGGCTGCGGGTCCCGGAGCTCGGTTCCGTTTCGGCCAGCACGCCCGAGCTCGTGCTCTCGGAGAGGGCGGACAAGGCCTCGGCCGACGCTCCGGGCGAGGGCTCGGACGCCGTCATCTGGGATGAAGTTTCACGGCAGACGGGCGAGGACTCGCGCCTGACCTGGAGCTACCTGGCGTTCCTGGTCATCGCCACCCAGCTGGCGGGCATCGGCATCGTCACGGATTCCACCATCGCGATTGTCGGCGCCATGGTGGTAGGCCCGGAATTCGGCCCGCTCGCGGCGCTGGCCTTCGGGCTCGTGGAGCGCAAGTGGGCGATGGTGCGGGCCGCCGCGGTGGCTTTGGCCGTCGGCTTTCCCCTGGCCATGCTGGTGACGGCCGCTGCCGCCCGGCTCTCCTTGCCGCTGGGCTTGTTCGCGGCCGATGCACTGGACCAGGGCTCGTCCGTGGAGTTCATCTACCACCCCGGCCCGTACTCCTTGATCGTCGCGGGATTGGCCGGCGCCGCAGGCATGCTCTCGATGATCAGCCGGCGCTCATCCGCCCTGATCGGGGTCTTCATTTCGGTGACGACAGTCCCCGCCGCCGGGTACATCGCCGTCGCCCTGGTTATGGGCGAGGCCGGAAAAGCCGCCGGATCGGCACTGCAGCTGCTCCTCAACCTGCTGGGCATCGTCCTTGCTGCGGCGGGAGTGCTCCTCTTCTTCAAATTCACGCAGCGCCGCGCCAAAACCAAGCACCCGGCCGTCCCCAAAAGGCCCGGCGCGCCCCGCCCGCACCGCAGCTAGCCGATACTGGGCAATCGCCGGGGCGGCGCGCCGCGTTTTCACTTTGCACACTATTGCGCATTGCATAGTAGTGTCTGGTGCATACAAGCAAGCGACTGGAGAAACCATGGATTCGACGCAACTTCTCAAGGGGGTCCTGGATGTGGCGGTGCTGGCGGTGCTGAACCGGGAAGACGGGTACGGGTACGACGTCGTCCGGCGGCTCCGCGCGGCAGGACTGGAGGACGTCGGGGATGCCTCGGTTTACGGCACCTTGCGGCGCCTGTACGCGAGCGGCGCCCTGACCAGCTATGTGGTGCCGTCCGAAGGCGGACCGCACCGGAAGTACTACGGCATCAACGAGCACGGCAAATCCATGCTCAGTATCCAGAGCAAGGGCTGGCAGGACTTCGCCCGGAGCATGGGCCGGCTGCTCTCCACCGAACCCGTTCCGGCACTGAACATTCCAACCCAGAACCGCAGCGACACTATGGAGGACAAGAAATGACCAGTTCCCAGACCGTCCCGGCCGTGGTCGCTGCATACGCGGAGGCTGTCCGCCGGGAACTGGGCGACCTTCCGGCCACCGACGTCGAGGACCTTACAGAGGGGCTCGAAGCTGACCTCATGGAACAGTTCGAGGAGTCCGGCGCGGTTCCTGCACTCTCCCCCGCCGCATACTCGGCCGAACTCCGCAGCTCCGCCGGACTGCCCGAACGCAACGCCGGCGCCGCCAGGGGGCCCGGCATCCGGGATACGCTCCGGAATGCCGGCACGGACTTCCTAGCCCGGGTCCGTTCGAATCCGGCGTCCAATGCCGTACTTGGGTTCTTCATCAAATTGCGCCCGGTCTGGTGGCTGCTGCGGGCGTGGGCGATTTTCCAGATCATCACGGTGCCTCTGCTCGGCAACAGAGGGTTCATGCCCCGCGGCGCGGCGGCGTGGGCGTTCATGGTGTTGCTGGTTGTGCTCAGCGTCAGGTGGGGAAGCAGGCCGGCACCGGTAAGTATCCTTCTACGGCGTGCCCTGAAAGCGCTCAACGCGATCTGCGTGGTTTTCCTCTTGGCCATGCTGCCGCCCGTCACTTACCACGCCCTGAGCACCGACACCCCGGCTCCAGCCAGCTACAACCCCGGCTACATTCCGCCACTCAGCGTGAACGGCGCGAGCGTCGAGCATGTCTTTGTCTACGACAAGGATGGAAACGTCCTGCGGGACGTCCGTTTCTACGACCAGAACGGCAGTCCGCTCGATATGCCCCTCCCCGATGGGCTGACCGCTCCGCAACACCTCCCTGCCGGCGCGCAACCGGGCGAGCCGTTCGCCCCGCTGACGCCAAGCCCGTCGGTAACTGAAAGCGGCAGCGGCAGCGCGCCGCCGTCGTCGATTGCTCCTGGTGCGTCCGCAACGCCGTCGGCACCGGCAGGGAAGGCGAGTCCCTCCCCTGCCCCGACGACGAACAGCCGGTAACAACAGCAGAAGGCCCGGTCCCTCAAGGGGAACCGGGCCTTCTGTCACGCCAGGAGGCGCCAGCCGAAACTAGTGGCTGTGGCCTGCGTGTGCGTCTTCT
This sequence comes from Curtobacterium sp. LFS079, assembly GCF_047977865.1. Lineage (NCBI taxonomy): Bacteria > Bacillati > Actinomycetota > Actinomycetes > Micrococcales > Microbacteriaceae > Curtobacterium > Curtobacterium sp. LFS079. The sequence continues at coordinate 25,277 of NZ_JBFPFO010000013.1, read as the reverse complement.
TCCGCGGCCGGCTTCTCGGCGACCAGGGTCTCGGTGGTGAGAACCAGGGCGGCGATGGAAGCAGCGTTGCGGAGTGCGGAGCGGGTGACCTTGACGGGGTCGATCACGCCTGCGGCGATCAGGTCCTCGTACTCACCGGACTTCGCGTTGAAGCCGTGGTTCTCGGGCTGCTCGGATACCTTGGCGACGACGACGTAGCCGTCGAAGCCGGCGTTCTGGGCGATCCAGCGCAGCGGCTGGACCAGGGCGCGGCGGACGATGCCGACGGCGGCAGCCGCGTCACCTTCCAGCTTGTTGACCTGGCGGTCGTCATCCAGTGCCTTGAGGGCGTGGATGAGGGCCGAACCGCCGCCGGAGACGATGCCTTCTTCAAGGGCGGCACGGGTGGAGGACACTGCGTCCTCGATCCGATGCTTCTTTTCCTTGAGCTCGACCTCGGTTGCTGCGCCGACCTTGATGACGCCGATGCCGCCGGCCAGCTTGGCCAGGCGTTCCTGCAGCTTCTCGCGGTCCCAATCGGAATCGGTGCGCGTGAGCTCGGCACGGAGCTGGGCAACACGGCCGGCTACGTCTTCGGCAGAGCCTGCACCGTCGACGATGGTGGTGTTGTCCTTGGTGACCGTGATGCGACGGGCAGAACCGAGGACCTCGAGGCCCACCTGGTCCAGGCTCAGGCCAAGCTCCGGGGAGACGACCTGGGCGCCGGTCAGGGTTGCGATGTCCTGCAGCATGGCCTTGCGGCGGTCGCCGAAGCCGGGAGCCTTGACGGCCACGACATTCAGGGTGCCGCGGATGCGGTTCACGATCAGGGTGGACAGGGCCTCGCCGTCGATGTCTTCGGCAATGATGAAGAGCGGCTTGGCGGCCTGCAGGACCTTCTCCAGCAGCGGCAGGAATTCCTGCAGGGAGGAGATCTTGCCCTGGTTGATCAGGATGAGGGCGTCCTCGAGGACTGCTTCCTGGCGTTCTGCGTCGGTGACGAAGTACGGGGACAGGTAACCCTTGTCGAACTGCATGCCCTCGGTGAGGACCAGCTCGGTCTGGGTGGTGGAGGATTCCTCGATGGTGATGACGCCGTCCTTGCCGACCTTGCCGAAAGCTTCGGCAAGGAGCTCGCCGATCTCTTCGCTCTGGGCGGAGATGGCGGCGACGCTGGCAACCTGGGTGCCTTCGACTTCGCGGGCGTTCGCCAGCAGACGGGCGGCCACGGCCTCGACGGCGACCTCGATGCCGCGCTTGATCTCGCCAGGTGCGGCGCCGGCGGCTACGTTGCGCAGACCTTCCTTGACGAGTGCCTGTGCGAGCACGGTGGCGGTGGTGGTGCCATCACCTGCGACGTCGTTGGTCTTGGTGGCGACTTCCTTGGCCAGCTGTGCGCCAAGGTTTTCGTAGGGGTCGTCCAACTCGACTTCGCGGGCGATCGTGACGCCGTCGTTGGTGATGGTGGGGGCGCCCCACTTCTTGTCCAGCACGACGTTGCGGCCGCGCGGGCCAAGGGTCACCTTGACAGTGTTGGCGAGCTTGTCGATGCCGGCTTCGAGCGAGCGGCGGGCAGCGTCATTGAACGCAAGCTGCTTTGCCATGGTTGTGTCCTTTCAAGACGGAAAACCCGCACCGCGGGCGGCCGGAAATCCGGTCCGGCCTGCGGTGCGGGGTCCAGGGAATTACTTGACGACGATCGCGAGAACGTCGCGGGCGGACAGCACGAGGTACTCGGAGCCACCGGTCTTGACTTCGGTTCCGCCGTACTTGGAGTAGATGACGACGTCGCCGACTGCGACGTCGACCGGCACGCGGTTGCCGTTGTCATCGAAGCGGCCGGGGCCTACTGCGACAACTTCGCCTTCCTGCGGCTTTTCCTGGGCGGAGTCCGGGATGACCAGGCCGGAAGCGGTGGTCTGCTCGGCTTCGAGCGGGCGGACAACAATGCGATCCTCGAGAGGCTTAATGGAGACCGACACTCGGATCTCTCCTTTACGTGAGGTAGTACATGGACTATCAAACCAGGGGTGCCTTGGCGGACTTGCCGTCGTCGCGGTGCCGGCAAGTGCCTGCGGCATGATTAGCACCCTCCGAGGGAGAGTGCTAACTCAGACTCTATGCAAGCGTTAGCACTCGGTCAAGGTGAGTGCCAGCGTTTCGTCCACGGTGAACGGGGTGTAGCGGCGCGGCTACTCGTCGGCGAGGTCGTCGAAGTCCACGTCTTCGCCGTTGTCCCCGTCGTCTTCCTGCACGGAGCCCCGGTTCAGGTAGAGCACCACGCTGCCTGCCAGAGCCGCGACGGCGGAGAGCACCAGCACCACGAGCGCACCGATCCGGACGCCCGAGTAGCTTTCGCGGATGTCCCGGGCCTCGTCGGTGGCGTCCTGGACGCTCTTGCCGGTCATTGAGTAGGTGGCGGCGTTGAAGGAATCAAGGAAGAAGACAATGATCAGCAGGACGATGCAGACGACCGCGATGGCAGCGCCGGCGATCACGGCGGGACGGGCGTAAACGGCAAGGCGGGCAGGAATCCTGCTGCCCGGACGGGGAGTCGGTGTGGGGTCTTCGGACTGGCGGCTGATGCTGTCTTCCATGCAATCAACCCTAGCCGTCCGCCCGCACCGCCGCCCGCTCGCGGGAGAACCCGGGAGAGAAGCGCACAAAGACGGCAAGTAGGCTGGATGGCATGCCCCACAGCTCCAAGGCGCCGGACGCCGCGTCCCTCCAGGACCAGATTGCTCCTTTGCTGACCACGGAAGGCTGGGAGTTGCTCGCCTCGCTGGGTCCGTACCGCGAGAGCGAATCCCTGGCCTTGAACACGGGCCTCCGCAAGGCCGGGCACGCCCCCGAGCTGGTCTCCGCCGTCCTCACCCAGTCCCGCCTGCGGACCCGGGCTGAGGCCAAGTTCGGCGAGTTCGCCCGGCAGATGCTCTTCACGCAGGCCGGACTGGAGCAGGCCACACGCCTCACCGTGGCCGCCCGCCACGCCGAACGCTTCGCCGCCGCAGGCAGCTCCCATGTGGCGGACCTTGGCTGCGGACTCGGCGCCGATTCCATGGCCCTGGCGTCCCTGGACATCCCCGTCACGGCCGTTGAACTGGACGAAGCCACGGCAGCCTGCGCCACGATCAACCTGATGCCGTTCCCGCATGCCTCCGTTGTCCATGCCGACGCCACCTCGGTGCCCTTGGACGGGATCGACGGCGTGTGGCTGGACCCGGCGCGGCGCACCACCTCGACGTCGGGAACCACCCGGATCTGGGACCCGGAAGAATTCTCCCCGCCGCTGTCCTTCGTGGAGTCTCTGGCCGCGTCCGGCAAGTCCGTGGGGGTCAAGATGGGTCCCGGGATGCCGCACGAGTCCGTTCCCGCAGGCTGCGAGGCGCAATGGGTCTCGGTGGCCGGCGACGTCACCGAGGTGGCCCTGTGGTTCAACAAGGTGGCCCGGCCGGGAATCCGCCGCGCCGCCCTGCTCCTCGGGCCGCGGGGAGCGGCCGAAATCACCAGCAGTGAAGATTTCGACGCCGGGCCCGTTCCGGACGTCGGACCTGTGGAAGGGTACCTCTACGAGCCGGACGGTGCGGTGATCCGTGCGGGACTGGTTGCCGACGTCGCGCTCCGCCTGGCCGGGCACCTGCTGGACGAGCACATCGCTTACATCTGCGCCCCGGAACTCGTGGACACGCCGTTCGCCCGCCCCTACAAGGTTGTGGAGACCATGCCGCTGAACGTCAAGGTGCTCAAGGCCTGGGTCAAGGCGCAGGGCATCACCACCCTGGAGATCAAGAAGCGCGGCGTGTCAACCACGCCCGAAGAGCTCCGGAAGCAGCTGCTGCCCGGCGGCGGTTCCGCGAAGTCCAAGGCAGGAGCGAAAGGCAAGGCCGGCAAAGCCGCCACGCTGGTCCTGACACGGATCGGCGAGGAACGGATCGCCGTCGTCGTCGAACCGGTTTGAACCCCAAGCGGGTTACTGTTCGCGCACGAACGCTTCCGCCGCGGCCACCTGCTCAGCGCTCGGCGTGATGCCCGTGTACAGCACGAACTGTTCCAGGGCCTGGATGGTGGCGACCTCGGCGCCGCTGATCACGGTCTTTCCGGCTGCACGGCCGGCCTTGATGAGCGGGGTCTCGGCCGGGAGCGCGACGACGTCGAACACCACCTGCGCCACGGCTATGGCCGCTTCCGGGAAGGACAGCGCGTCCGCCTCGGGTCCGCCGGCCATGCCGATCGGCGTGACGTTGACGATGACGTCCGCGGTGCTGTTGCCGGGTTCGGCCTGCCACGCGAAACCGTAGAGGTCTGCGAGGGCACTGCCGGCTTCCGCGTTGCGGGCCACAACGGTGACCCGGGTGAATCCCGCGTCACGGAATGCCGCCGCGGTGGCCTTGGCCATGCCGCCCGCGCCGCGCAGGAGCACCGAGGAGTCCGGGCTGATGGCGTTGCGTTCGATCAGCTGGGCGATGGCGGTGTAGTCGGTGTTGTAGGCGGTCAGCACGCCGGAGTCGTTCACGATGGTGTTGACGGAATCGATGGCCGAGGCCGAGGCGTCCATCCGGTCCACCAATGCGATGACGTCCTCCTTGTAGGGCATGGACACGGCGCAGCCGCGGATGCCCAGGCCCCGCACCCCGGAAATGGCGTTGGAGAGGTCCGTGGGGGCGAAGGCCTTGTAGATCCAGTTCAGGCCGAGTTCCTCGTACAGGAAGTTGTGGAACCGCGTCCCGTTGTTGCTCGGCCGGGCCGAGAGCGAGATGCAGAGGGTCATGTCCTTGTTGAGGATCGGCACGGGAACTTCCTTCGGCTAGCGGGGGCTCTGAGCAAAGCCTATTGCGCGCGTGCCACGGCCGGGACTCCGCGAAGGGGAGCCCCGGCCGTCCTGGCAGGCACGTTCCTAGCCCTGGCGCGCCTTGAAGCGCGGGTTCAGTTTGTTGATGACAAAGGTTTTCCCGCGGCGCCGCACCACCTGGGCGCCCGGGATCTTCTTGAGTGCGCGCAGTGAATTCCTGACCTTCATGTTTCTCCTTTTGTTGCGGTTGTTACAGGGTGGCTTCGAGTTCGAACGGGTCGTCCAGCCCGCGGAAGTCCTGCAGCATTTCCTCTTCACTGAGGGCGCAGCTGTCCAGCAGCCTGCGGATTTCGTCGGCGTCCACGTCCTCGCCCCGCCCGGTGACCGCGAGCACGGTGCCGCGGTCGCCGAACCGCGGGTGCCAGCCAAGGGCGGCATCGACGTCGGACATTCCGGCGGCCATTTCTGCAGTCCCGGCAGCCGGCCCGCCCTGGTCCGCGAGCCAGTGCCCGGTGCTTTCCAGCCAGACCCGGGGCCCGACGCCCTGGACGGCGATCCGGGTCCCGGCCGCGGAGGCGATCCACAGCCGGCCGCGCATCCAATGGGAACCTGCCGCCAGTTGCGGCAGGGCCGACCGGAACCGGCCGGGGTGCAGCGGCCGCTCCACTTTGTGAAGGACCGTGCGGAAGCACTCCGTGTCATTCTCCAGGGGCACCCGGACCGAACCGCGGCGGGTCCGGGCTGCCGCCTCGCGGCCGTCATAGCAGCCGGGGCGGAACGCCTCTGAACGGCCGACGACGGCGGCGTGCGGCGCCAGCTGCGCCAGCAGTTCGGTGCCCTGCCGCCACGCTCCGCTACCCTCGCGGCCGCCGCCGTCGAGCCCATCGCCATCGAACATTGCGCCATCGAACATTGCGCCGAGCCCGGCATGGAGCATAACGGTATCCGCGTGGGCCAGTTCCCCGACCAGGAATTCGCCGCTGGTCCGGTAGTCCTCGGGCATTGCCGTGAATCCCGATTCAAAAAGGGTGTGCTTGTCCCAGATATGGTCTTCCAGCTCGGCAGGATCGAGGGCAAGCACTGCGTTGTCAATGACCACTTCGCTGCCCAGGCCCCGCCTGAGCCCGGCCACGGCCATTTCCACGGACACTCCCGGCGGCAACGCCAGCACTGCATGCCCGTAACCGAGACCGGCGAGCCGCTCCACCGTGGGTACGGCGTCCAAGCGGACGGTGCAGCTGAGGCAACCGTGTTCCAGGACGGTTTCGGTTTGTTCGATCAGGCGGCCACCGGAGAAGACCCGGCGGAGGACGACTGAACCGTCGAGAAGGTCGTGGAAGACGGTCACTGAGCCGGGGTGCCCTTGGTCGAGCCGTGTGGCCGCAGCTTCACGGCAGCGGCTGTCCAGGGAACTGAGAACGGAAAGATGCATTGCTCGAGTCTATATGCAAATCATTCTCATTAGCAAGGACGCATTTGTTTCCCTGGGGACAGACAAATCCAAGGTGGCAGGCGATCGGGATTAGACTTGCCACATCCCCTGAAGGGCTCCACAGCGGGCATGGCTGGGCCCACATCGGCGAGGGCCCCGAATCGAGCGCAGCAGGATTCGGGAGCCGATGGGGACTGGACACACTACGAGGGGACCTCCGTGCAGATTGATTTCGCTTCATCCAGGCAGTCGACCCTGGGAGTGGAATGGGAGCTTGCGCTCGTCAACGCCCGCACGGGGGAACTTGTGTCCGTCGCCAACGAAGTCCTGCGCGGCGTGGCAGCCCAGCACCCCGAACTGAACGAAGACGACGAGCACCCGCACATCAAGCGCGAACTGCTGCTGAACACCGTGGAACTCGTCACGGGAATCTGCACCACGGTCCGCGAAGCCAAGGATGACCTGGCCCGCTCGCTGAAAGCCGTCCGGGAGATCACAGACCCCATGGGTGTGGAACTGTTCTGCGCCGGCAGCCACCCCTTCAGCCCGCCGCAGCTCCAGCCCGTCACGGACAAGGAACGCTACGCCAAGCTGATCGACCGCACCCAGTGGTGGGGCCGGCAGATGGTCATCTACGGGGTGCACGTGCACGTCGGCCTGGACAGCCGGGACAAGGTCCTTCCGGTCCTGGACGGCCTGGTCAACTACTTCCCGCATTTCCAGGCCCTGTCCGCCTCGAGCCCGTTCTGGGGCGGCGAGGACACCGGCTATGCCTCCCAGCGCGCTCTGATGTTCCAGCAGCTGCCCACGGCAGGCTTGCCCTTCCAGTTCCCGGCCTGGGGCGAATACGAGTCCTACGTCCAGGACATGTTCACCACCGGAGTGATCGACACCCTGTCCGAGATCCGCTGGGACATCCGCCCCGTCCCGAACCTCGGCACCATCGAGATGCGCATCTGCGACGGCCTGGCCAGCCTCGAGGAAGTCGGCGCCATCGCCGCGCTGACCCAGTGCCTGGTGCACGAGTTCTCCACCATCCTGGACAACGGCGGCACTATTCCCACCATGCCGCCGTGGCATGTGCAGGAGAACAAGTGGCGTGCCGCGCGCTACGGCATGGAAGCCATCATCATCCTCGACGCCGAAGGCAACGAGCAGCTGGTCACGGAGCACCTCAAGGAGACCCTGGACCGCCTGGCCCCGGTCGCCGCGAAGCTGGGCTGCGAGGAGGAACTGGCCGACGTCGCGAAGATCATCGCCCGTGGCGCCGGCTACCAGCGCCAGCGCCGGGTCGCAGCCGAGCACGACGGCGACCTGCAGGCTGTGGTTCTGGACCTCGTGCAGCAAATGCGGGCCGGCTAAGCCCGGCCCACCCAGCCTTTCTTTCACACCGGAGTCGCGGGAAACCTGCGGGCTCGCCGGAGCGTTCCGGCGAACCCGCAGCGTTCCCGCGATTTCGGCGCTTAAGCCCCAAAAAGTCGTCCCGCGACCCCACTTGCGCTTTCACTACTCAGCGATACTATGTACTGGTAGCTAGTAACACTGAGTACTAGTAGTCAGTATCACCAAGTAGTAAGGAGGTGGCCGAATGGGCAAGCAAATGACGGAGATGCTCAAGGGCACGCTTGAGGGCATCGTCCTCGCCCTGCTGACCGGGAATCCGGCCTACGGCTACGAAATCACCACCCTGCTCCGGGACCAGGGCTTCACGGACATCGCAGAGGGCACCGTGTACGCGCTGCTGGTGCGGATCGAGCAAAAGGGTCTCGTCGACGTCGAGAAGCGGCCGTCCGAAAAAGGCCCGCCGCGGAAGGTGTATTCACTCAACGAGCAGGGCAAGCACGAACTCGAAGAGTTCTGGAGGACATGGAGCTTCCTCGCAGAACGTATCGAACAGCTCCACAGCACCGACCGAACCAAGGGAGAGAAATAGCCATGGCAGCCAAATGGATCGAAGCACTCACCGGCTCGCTCGAACAGAAGAAGCAGTACAAGCAGACCAAGGCACGCCTTGATGCGCTGCCTGAGCCGTACCTCACCGCGGCGAACGCCTTCAACCGGTACCTCATGTACTACGGCGGCGTCACCGACGGCGACACCATCGTGCAGATGTTCGCGGACTTCGCCGACCTCTGGGAGCGCGCCGCGGTCGACGGCACGCCCGTGGGCGAAATCGTCGGCGAGGATCCCGTCGAATTCGCCGAGGCCTTCGCCCAGGCGTACGGCGGCAAGCGCTGGATCGACAAGGAACGTGCCCGCCTCATCGAGGCAGTCAACGACGCTAAAAGGAAGGAGTCCGGCCATGACTGAGGCCGCCATCCGGGTCCGTGGCCTGGAAAAGTCCTACAAGGAACTGCATGTGCTGCGCGGCGTCGACTTCGAGGTCGAGCGGGGCAGCATCTTCGCCCTGCTCGGCTCGAACGGGGCGGGAAAGACCACGCTCGTGCGCATACTCTCGACGCTGCTGAAAGCGGACGCGGGAACCGCGAGAGTGCACGGCTTCGACGTCGATACGGAACCCGGCGAGGTGCGCGGCTCGATCAGCCTGACCGGACAGTTCGCCGCCGTCGATGAAGTCCTCACGGGCCGGGAGAACCTGATGCTGGTTGCGAAGCTCCGGCACCTGGCGGACCCGGGAGCGATCGCCGACGAACTGCTCGCCCGCTTCTCACTCACCGAGGCCGGCGGCCGCAAGGCAGCCGGATACTCGGGCGGCATGCGCCGCCGGCTCGACATCGCGATGAGCCTGATCGGGAACCCGCCGGTCATCTTCCTCGACGAGCCGACCACCGGGCTCGACCCGCAGGCGCGCATCGAGGTGTGGCAGACCGTCAAGGAGCTCGCCCGCAACGGCACCACGGTGCTGCTCACCACGCAGTACCTCGACGAGGCCGAACACCTCGCCGACCGCATCGCGATCCTGCACAAGGGCACGATCATCCAGAACGGCACGCTCGACGAGCTCAAGCGGCTGCTGCCGCCGGCCGAAATCGAGTACGTCGAGAAGCAGCCGTCCCTCGAAGACGTCTTCCTTGCGCTCGTCGGGACTGACGAAGAAGCCGGGTCGGCTGAAGAACAGGAAGAAAAGGAGGCATCCCGATGACCACCCACGTCCTCAGCGACACCGGCGTCCTCACCGGCCGCTCGCTGCGCCACATCCTCCGCAGCCCCGACACCATCATCACCACCGCGGTCACCCCGATCGCGCTGATGCTGCTGTTTGTGTACGTGCTCGGCGGGGCGATCAACACCCGTTCAGACGGCTCGTACATCAACTACATGCTCCCGGGAATCCTGCTGATCACTATTGCCTCAGGCATCGCCTACACCGCGTACCGGCTGTTCCTCGACATGCAGGGCGGCATCTTCGAACGCTTCCAGTCCATGCCGATCGCACGCTCGAGCGTTCTCTGGGCGCACGTACTGACCTCGCTGGTCGCCAACCTCACCTCAGTGGCGGTCGTCGTCGGCGTCGCGCTCATCATGGGGTTCCGCACCGGGGCATCCGTGGGCGCCTGGCTTGCGGTCACCGGCATCCTGGTCCTGTTCACGGTCGCCCTGACCTGGCTGGCCGTGATCGCCGGGCTCTCGGCGAAGACCGTGGACGGCGCGAGCGCGTTCAGCTACCCGCTGATCTTCCTGCCGTTCATCAGCTCGGCGTTCGTGCCGACCGGCACGATGCCTGGCCCGGTGGCCTGGTTCGCCGAGAACCAGCCGGTGACCTCGATCGTGAACTCCATCCGGGCGCTGTTCGCGCAGCAGCCGGTCGGCAACGACATCTGGATTGCGCTGGCCTGGTGCCTCGGTCTCCTGGTCCTGGCCTACGCCTTCGCGATGTCCGTGTACCGGCGCAAAATCAGCTAGTTCAGCCAGGGCGGATCAGACGGAAACGGTGGTGACCGGCAGCGAGGAATCGGGCGCGAACGCGACGCCGCTCGGTCCGATCCCGGCCATCACCAGCTGGGCCCCGAGGGCGGCCACCATGGCTCCGTTGTCCGTGCACAGCTGTAGCGGCGGGACGTGGAGCGTGATGCCGGCGGAGCGGCAGCGCTGCCCGGTCAGTTCCCGCAGCCGCGAGTTCGCCGCCACTCCCCCGCCCAGCAGCAGTTCGGTGATGCCGTTCTCCTTGCAGGCCAGCACTGCTTTGGAGGTGATGATGTCCACCACCGCTTCCTGGAAGGCCGCGGCGATATCCGCCACCGGGACCTCCTCGCCGCGTGCTTCGAACTGTTCCACGCAGCGCGCGACGGCGGTCTTGAGTCCGCTGAAGGACCAGTCGTAGCGGTGCGGGCCCGGTTCCTCCGCGGTACCCATGTACTTCGGCTGGCTGAGCCCGCGCGGGAAGCGGATCGCCTTGGGGTTTCCGGTCCTGGCCATCTTGTCGATGGCAGGGCCGCCCGGGTAACCGAGCCCGAGGAGCCGGGCGACCTTATCGTAGGCCTCCCCCGCGGCGTCGTCGATCGTGGAACCCAGCAGCTCGACGTCGTCCGTGATGCTGCGGATCCGCAGGATCTCGGTATGTCCGCCGGAGACCAGGAGGGCGCCCAGATTCTCCGGCAAGCGGTTTTCGGACATGTCCAGCAGTCCGACGCCGACGTGGGCCACCAAATGGTTGATCGCGTACAGGGGTTTGCCGCTGGCGAGGGCCAGCGCCTTGGCCGCGCAGACGCCCACCATGAGGGCACCGGCGAGTCCCGGGCCGGAAGTCACGGCGATCGCGTCAATGTCCGCCAAGGTGACGGCGGCGGTGCGCAGCGATTCCTGCAGGGTGGGCACGAACGCGTCCAGGTGGGCGCGGGAGGCGATTTCCGGGATCACCCCGCCGAAACGCACATGCTCGTCCATCGAGGAGGACACTGTGTTGCTCAGCAAGGTGGTGCCGCGGACGATGCCGACGCCGGTCTCGTCGCAGGATGACTCGATGCCCAGGACGAGCGGCTCAGTGTTCAAAGCGGGGTTCACGCTGTGGGTCCTTCTGTAGCTGGTCCTTCGGTCGCGGGTTCGTCAAGCAACGGCAGCCTCATGATGAGGGCGTCCGTGCCGTCCCGGTAGTAGCGGGCACGGACGTGGATCTGTTCGAAGCCGAAGCGCAGGTAGAGCTGCTGGGCGCGCGGGTTGTCCGCCCGGACCTCCAGCAGGACGTCGTCGGCGCCCCGGCGGCGGGCCTCGGCGATCAGTTCGGCGAGCACGGCGGAGCCGATGCCGCGGCCCTCGAACTCGGGGACCACCGCGATGGTCTGGATGTCGGCGATGGGTTGGATGCACATAAGTCCCGCGTAGGCCACGATCCCGCCGTCCGCCTCCGCCACCACGTAGCGGCGGGTTTCCGGCTGGGAGAGCTCGTCGACGAACATCTGCAACGGCCAGGCGTCCACCGGGAACAGGCGCCGTTCCAGCTGTTCGACGGCGGCAAGGTCACCTTCGGCCATGTCCCGCAGCACCACGCCGTCCGGCATGGCGACGTTCAGGAATTCCCCGGGAACGGTCACAGCGCACGCTTCCTGGGACCGGGAACCTGGGCGTCGGATTCCCGAAGGTAGAGCGGGGTGGAGTCGGGCAGCTCCCGGCCGGCGGACAGCAGGGCGAGGGCGAACTGACCGAGGGACGCCGCGCTGGGCTGGGTGTCCTTGAAGTCCTCGTCGGCCTTGACCACCTCGGCGTAGATTCCGGCGCCTGCTCCGTACACCGGAAGCTCCGGCAGCTCGGCGGCGAAACCGACGTGCGGGCCGTCCGCCAGTTCCGGGAGCTGGCCGTCGCGCAGGGTGTACCTGGCCCAGTAGACCTCCTTGCGGCGGGCGTCGGTGGCCACCAGGAATTCGGCGGGGGCGCCGGTGGACTCGGCCACTTCCAGGGCGATCGCGTCCAGGCTCATGAGTCCGCGGAGCGGTTTGTTCCAGGCGAAGGCGAGGGCACGCGCAGTGGCGATGCCGGAGCGCAGTCCGGTGAACGGGCCGGGGCCCACGCCGGTGACGATCAGGTCGATGTCCGCACCGCTGACCCCCGCACCGGCGAGCAGCTGTTGGATGCCCGGCGCCAGGACTTCCGCGTGGCTGCGGGTGTCTTCGGTGGCGAAGGAATCCACTACGCCTTCCATGGCGTCGTCAGAGATGAGGGCGGCGCTTGCCACGGCCGAGGTGTCGATGGCCAGGATCAGCATCAGTTGTTCTCCTCCGGAACGGCGGGGGCTTTCTGAACGGCAGGGGCCTCGTGAACAGGGGCGAGGACATCGGGCATGGTTGCCCAGCGGGGCCCGAAGCCGCGGAACACGATAGTGCGGGGTTCGTCGTCGTCATCGGTGTCGAAGTCCAGGACGGTGTCGGGTTCGTGCGCAGCGCCGGCCACCCCGCCAACAGCCCGGTGGAGTTCGACGTCAAGGCGGCTCTCAGCCAGGTGCTCCACCCGGCCCCGGCCCCACTCCACCACCGTCACCGAGGAGTCCATGGTGTTCTCAAGGTCGATGTCGTCGATTTCGGCCGCCGATTCCAGGCGGTACGCGTCCACGTGCACCAGGTCGGGGCCGCCGGGGCGCGGACCGTCGGCCAGGTTCGGATGGATCCGCACCAGCACGAAGGTAGGCGAAATGACCCCCGCCCGCACTCCCAGGCCTTCGGCAAGGCCCTGGGTGAACGTGGTCTTGCCGGCACCGAGTTCGCCGGTGAGCACCAGGAGGTCCCCGGCCTCCAGCACCCGCCCCAGGGCGGCACCGAGAGCGTGCGTGCCGTCCGCCGTCGGGACGCTGACCGGGCATTCCCACAGTGCTTCGACTTCCGGACCGAGCGGATTTTCCAGGCTCACCGCGCGGCCCCTTCGGCCGGCGCCAGCTCGTTGACATAGCTGCGCGGAACGCGCGGGCTGATGCGGGTGACGATCTCGTAGTTGATGGTGCCGGCCGCGGCGGCCCAGTCGTCCGCCGTCGGGCCGCCGTCGGCTCCGTCGCCGAACATGACCACCTCGGTACCGGGCAGGGCCGCGGCCTGCTCGGGGTCGACGTCGCCGAAGTCGACCACCATCTGGTCCATCGCGATCGTGCCCACTACCGGATAGCTGTTGCCGCCGATCCGCACGGGACCGCCCGTGGCCACCCGCGGAACGCCGTCGGCATAGCCCAGTGGAATGAGGCCCAGGGTGCTCTTGCCCGTGGTGCGGTACTTCAGGCCGTAGGAGACCCCCTGGCCGTCCGGGACTCGCTTGCAGTTGGAGAGCAGGGTGCGCACGGTCATGGCCGGGCGGAGGCCGAGTTCGGACGAGGGCTGGCCGTCGAACGGCGAGAGCCCGTACAGGCCCAGGCCAACGCGGACGAGGTCGAAGTGGGAGTCCGGGCGGGACAGTGCGGCCGGGGTGTTGGCAATGTGCCGGACCTCCGGGTCCACGCCGGAGTCCTCGGCCATCGCAAGCGCCTCGCGGAAAACGGCAAGCTGTTCGTCCGTTTCGGGGCGGTGCGGTTCGTCCGCGACGGCTAGGTGCGAGAAGATCCCCACCACCCGGAGCAGCCCGTTGTCCTGGTGCTCCATGGCCGTGCCGAGCAGCTTGTCCCAGTCCTCGATGGTGCAGCCGTTGCGGCCCAGGCCGGTATCGACCTTCAGGTGGATGCGGGCGGGACGTTCCTGCTCGCGCGCGGCTGTCACCACGGCGTCCAGTTCCCACCCGGACACTCCGATGTCGACGCCGGCGGCCACTGCCGCCGCGAAGTTGCTTTCCCCGGTGTGCAGCCAGGCGAGCAGGGGCGCCTCGATGCCGGCGGCCCGCAGCACGAGGGCCTCCGAAATGTGGGCGACGCCGAGCCAGCGGGCACCGGCGTCCAGGGCGGCGCGGGCCACCTGGACCGCGCCGTGGCCGTAAGCGTCGGCCTTCACAACCGCCATGACTTTGGCGGGTGACGCGATGGCCACTAACTGCCGGACGTTATGCCGGATGGCCTCAAGATCGATGACTGCCGAGCGTTCCAAGACGGAAGGGGCGGGGAAGTCGGGGCGTCCGGATGCTTCGTAGCTCACCCATCGATTCTAATGCTGGGCCGGGAGCGCACTTGACGGCGGGCGCAGCGAGGACCGGCGCAAGGCCCCGGCAGGAACCCTGCTGACAATGTCTTCGAGGAAGGCGAATCGCCTGAGCCACTGGCTGGACTGGCGCTCGGGCCGGGCGTTGGCTCCGTGCCACCAGTCGGCGATGTCTCCCCAGCCCGGGGCCGAGAAGGAACCGCCCAGTTCCTGCACGGACAGCGAGGCGCAGAGGTTGGCGAACCGCAGCCGGTCCCCGAGTGGCCAGCCGGCCAGGCAGCCCACAATGAACGCGGCACCGAAGCAGTCCCCGGCCCCGGTCGGATCGTGTGCCGTCACCGGCAGGGCTGGCACCCATTCCTCCTCGCCGCTTTCGGAATCGACCGCCATGGCGCCTTGCGCGCCCAAGGTCACCACCGCCACCGGAACCCGATCGGCCAGGGTGTACAGCGCGGACCACGGGTTGTCCGTTCCGGTGAAGGCCATGGCCTCGCGCTGGTTGGGCATGAACGCGTGGAAGTAGCCCAGTTGTTCCAGGCGTCTTCCCGACCAGGCACCGCTCGGGTCCCAGCCGGCGTCGCCGAAGATCTTCACCCCGGCACGGTGCGCGGCCAGCACCCAGGACTCCGCTTCCTCGGCCAGGTCGGCGACGGCGGCGAGCGCCCGGGGCGGGGTGCCGATCAGCTCCGATCCGCTCACGGGTGCGGGCAGGCCATGGGTGACCATGGAACGGTCCTGCTCGACGCACAGCGACACCGTGACCGGCGAAGGCCAGCCCTCGAAACGCCGGGACAGCGAAAGGTCCACCTCTTCCTGGCTTTCAAGGATCTTCCAGTTCAAGTCGCCGTAGCCGTCGTCGCCGAAGGCCGCGGCCAGGCTCGTGCGCAGCCCGAGCCTGGCCGCCGCAATGGCCTGGTTCGCGATCCCGCCCGGGCAGCTTCCCATCCCCTGGCTCCACACTTCGGTTCCCGGCTCGGGGCGCTGACCCAGCCCGGTGAAAATGATGTCCTGGAAGACGGTGCCGCTCAGCAGCAGGTCGCAGCCGCCGTCGTCCGCTGCTCCGGCGGGCCGCACGGCGGCGAGGGGATCAAAACGCTCCCTGCCGTTGTCTTCCCGGCGTGCCTCCATGCACGGCAGACTACGCCGCCACGGGTGGCAGGAGTAGTGTTTTCTTCGGCAGGGGCGGGTTCCGCGGCCTGCGTCAGAACGTGTTGGTCCAGGAGGTGTGGCGTGTCGCTGATCCGCCGTGTGGCCTTCCTTTCCCTCCACACCTCCCCCATGGAACAGCCAGGCAGCGGCGACGCCGGCGGCATGAATGTCTACATCCGCAACCTGGCTGCGGCCCTCGCGGACGAAGGCGTTGAGGTGGAGATTTTCACCAGGTCCACCGTGGACGGGCAGCCCGCCATCGAGCACCCGGCGCCTGGCGTGTGCGTGCACAACGTGATCGCGGGCCCGCCGCGGAAACTGCCCAAGGAACACCTCCCCGAGTTGCTGCATGCCATGGTGCTCGAGGTCGAACGGATCCGGCAGCGGCAGCCGCACGGACGCTACGACCTCGTCCACTCGCACTACTGGGTGTCCGGCGTGGCCGGGCTGGAGCTCTCCCGCATGTGGGGCGTCCCGCTGGTGCACACCATGCACACCATGGCGAAAGTTAAGAACCTCGTCCTGGACTCCGGCGAGCGCCCGGAGCCCCGCCGCCGGGAGGAAGGCGAACAACGGATCGTCGACGGCGCTGCCCGGCTGGTCGCAAACACCGCGGCCGAGGCCGAGGAGCTGGTGTCCCACTACCACGCCGATTTCGACCGGATCGATGTGGCGCCGCCGGGTGTGGACCTGTCCGTCTTCACCCCTGCGTTCCGGGGCCGTTCCCGCAAGGAACTCGGCGTCCGGCCCGGCAGCTTCCACCTGCTGTTTGCCGGCCGCATTCAGCGTCTGAAGGGTCCGCAGGTCTTCCTGGCCGCCGTCGCGCTGCTGCGGGCACGGCGCCCGGACATCGACCTCGAGCTCACCGTACTGGGGGCCCTGAGCGGGGCGAAGGACTTCAACCTGCGCTCCATCATCAGCGAGGCCGGACTGGACGACGTCGTCACGCACCGCCCGCCGGTGGACGCACCGGAACTGGCTGGCTGGTTCCGTTCGGCGGACGTGGTGGTGATGCCTTCCTACAGCGAATCCTTCGGCCTTGTGGCCTTGGAAGCACAGGCGTGCGGCACGCCGGTGGTGGCGACGCACGTGGGCGGCCTGAGCCGGGCGGTGCAGCACGGGCGCACCGGCCTGCTGGTGGCCGGGCACGATCCGGCGGACTGGGCCGACGCCCTGGAGGCCCTGTACGACGATCCACAGACCCGGCAGGACATGGGCCGCGCCGCCACGGTCCACGCCGAGGACTTCGGCTGGCAACGAACGGCCCTGCGCAGCCTGGACAGCTACCAGGCTGCGGTCGGCGGGCTGGTGCTGCCGCAGGCCTGAGCCGGCGGTCCGGCCTGCCGCGGACTGTCCGTACCGGCTGGTAGATTCCAGGCATACCTGGATGGCCACCCCGTTCCGGACCGGAAGGACGATGATGTCTGAAAGCAAGGCTCCTGGAAACATGAGCGATCTCGAGATCGCCCACAACGCAACGATCCGGCCGATCGCAGAGATTGCCGCGGAGGCCGGAATCCCGCCCGAAGCCCTGGAACTCTACGGCCGCTTCAAGGCCAAGATCGATCCCGCGAAGCTCACTCCGCGAGCCGGCAAAGCGCCCGGCAAGGTGGTGCTGGTTTCGGCGATGTCCCCCACCCCGGCCGGGGAAGGAAAGTCCACCACCACGGTGGGCCTGGCGGATTCGCTGGCCCGGGCCGGCCACAAGGTGATGATTGCCCTGCGCGAACCGTCGCTGGGACCGGTGCTCGGCATGAAGGGCGGCGCCACCGGGGGCGGTTACTCGCAGGTGCTGCCGATGGACGAAATCAACCTGCATTTCACCGGCGACTTCCACGCCATCACCGCGGCGAACAACGCCCTCATGGCACTGGTGGACAATCACATCTTCCAGGGCAATGAACTGGGCATCGACCCCCGGCGCATGACCTTCAAGCGGGTCATGGACATGAACGACCGTGCCCTGCGCGAGGTGGTGATCGGCCTGGGCGGCCCGGTGCAGGGTGTGCCCCGGCAGGACGGCTTCGACATCACCGTGGCCTCGGAGATCATGGCCGTGTTCTGCCTGGCCCGGGACCTTGCCGACCTCCGGGAACGGCTGGGCCGGATCACCTTCGGCTACCGCTTCGACCGGACGCCGGTCACCGTGGCGGACCTTGGCGTCCAAGGCGCCCTGACCCTGCTGCTGAAGGACGCGATCAAGCCGAACCTGGTGCAGAGCATCGCAGGGACGCCGGCGCTGGTACACGGCGGGCCGTTCGCGAACATCGCCCACGGCTGCAACTCGCTGATCGCCACCAGCACGGCCCGGCAGCTCGCCGACGTCGTGGTCACCGAAGCGGGTTTCGGCGTGGACCTTGGAGCCGAGAAGTTCATGGACATCAAGGCCCGGATCGGCGATGTGGCACCCGCCGCCGTCGTGGTGGTGGCAACCATCCGGGCGCTGAAGATGCACGGCGGCGTCCCCAAGGACCGGCTCACGGAGGCCAATCCCGAAGCCCTTGCCGCCGGCGTCGAGAACCTGCGCCGGCACCTGCACAGCGTGGAAAAGTTCGGGATCACGCCCGTGGTGGCCATCAACCGCTTCGGGAGCGACACCGCCGGGGAACTTGAATGGCTCCTGGACTGGTGCACCCGCGAAGGTGTCCAGGCCGCCGTCGCCGATGTGTGGGGCCGCGGCGGCGGGGGCGACGGCGGCGATGAGCTCGCGGCGAAGGTCGCCGCTGCGATCGCGGGGCCGTCGTCCTTCCACCACCTCTACCCCCTGGAACTGTCCGTGGAGGACAAGATCCGGACGATTGCGCAGGAGATCTACGGCGCAGACGGCGTCGAGTTCTCCGTCCCCGCGCAGAAGCGCCTGGCGGACATCCGGAAGAACGGCTGGGCAGGCATGCCGGTGTGCATGGCCAAGACCCAGTACTCCTTCACGGACGATGCCAGCGTGCTCGGCGCACCCAAGGGATTCACCATCCACGTCCGGGACCTCATCCCGAAAACCGGAGCCGGCTTCATCGTGGCCCTGACGGGCGCGGTCATGACGATGCCCGGCCTGCCGAAGGAACCGGCCGCGATGCGGATGGACGTTGACGCGGACGGCAACGCCGTCGGGCTGTTCTAGCGCCCGAGCTGCCGCCGTCCTCGTGCCGCCTGGACCAGGAAGCACGACAAGCCGCCAAAATGTCAGTGCCCGGTGATGTGATGGATTCATGGAGATCACCACCGGCCTGGACGAGAGGACGCCGTCCGTTGCGGCGTCCGATCCTGTGCAGGTGCTGGACGGGGTGGTCTCCACGTTGGTGTCTTTGGAATCGACGATCGCCAGCTTGCAGGGCCTGCGGGAGTACACCCTCGCCCTCGCTTCCCGGGTCGGGGATGCGATGAACGACGGCGGTGCGCGGCCGGGTTCCGACCCTGTGCGGTGGGATTCGGTGGAGCTGGCGCAGCGTGCGGTGGCGGCCGAGATCGCGACGGCGACCCGCGCCAACGACCGCACCATACAGCGCCAGATGAGCCAGGCCGTTGAGCTGCTGGACCGATTCCCGGCAACGTTCGGAGCCTTGGCGCAGGGCCGGATCAGCCTGGCCCACGCCCGGATCATCCAGGACGCCGGCACGCCCTTGGACGATCCCGCCGCCTTGGCCCGGTACGAGACCGTGATGGTCTCGTACGCCGAAGAGCAGGCTCCGGCCCGTGTCCGGCGCCTGGCCGTCCGGGAAGCCGAGAAAGCCCAACCGGTGCCGCTCGCTGACCGGTACGAGCGCGCCTGCGGGGAACGCCACGTCCGGGTCACGCCTTTGCCCGACGGCATGGCCGAACTCGCCGCCGTCCTTCCCGCAGCGGTGGCCTACGGCATCCACGACCGCCTCACGCAGATGGCGCAGGCGCATGCCGAGGGCGCATCCTCAGTCGGCTCCGCCGCGCCGGGCCAGAGCCTTGAAGAGAGCCGGAACACTGACCAGCTATGTGCTGACCTCCTGGCAGACCTGTTGCTCCGCGGCGCCCCCACCGGGCACGACACCCCGGACGGACTCCTGGCAGGCATCACCGCCCGCGTGGATGTCACCGTGCCTGTGCTGACCCTGATCCACGGCGAAAACCCCGGAACAAGTCCAGGGACGGTTTCCGGCGCGGACACAGTTACCGGAGTTCGGGTTGAACGCAAGATACCTGCCGAACTCGACGGACGCCACCCCATCGACCCCCGCCACGGCGAGGATCCTCGCCGGGCAAGCCACGGGCTGGAACAGGGTACTGACTGACCCGATCACCGGCGCGGTCCTGTCAGTGGACAGATACAGACCCGGCGAAGGTCTCAAACGGCTCCTCACAGCCCGGGACTCCAGATGCCGTTTCCCCGGCTGCGGCGTCAAGGCCCGGGAACTGGACCTGGACCACACACACGACGCTGCGCTCGGCGGAGCCACCGAAGCCGGCAACCTCGCGGGGCTGTGCCAGCGCCACCACACGCTCAAGCATCACTCGCGCTGGACAACCCGGCAGACCGGAGCCGGGGACTTGGAGTGGACCAGCCCCACCGGCCGAAAACACACCGACCACCCACCCATACCGGCGGCTCACACATCAGTTATCACCAGCTCAGGGCCGGCGCCGGGTGCAAACCCTCACCTGCGCTCCAACCCGCCACCATTCTGAGCCAGTCCCGGAGGCAGTGCCTTCGGCGGACGCGGCCAATAACTCATCGTCCGCGCCGGCCTTCCGGACGCGCCAAGGCCCCTAAACCCGC
Source organism: Curtobacterium sp. LFS079 (assembly GCF_047977865.1). Classification (NCBI taxonomy): domain Bacteria; kingdom Bacillati; phylum Actinomycetota; class Actinomycetes; order Micrococcales; family Microbacteriaceae; genus Curtobacterium; species Curtobacterium sp. LFS079. The sequence continues at coordinate 5,187 of NZ_JBFPFO010000013.1, read as the reverse complement.
CTCCTACACACCCGCCGTGTAGACCGGCGGGAACAGCTCGGAGGCATCCCGACGGCGGTAGTCGCGTTCGCCGTAGGCCTCCACCATCTGCTCGAAGAGCCGCTGGCCCGCGGCCCGCAGTTCCTCCAGGTCAACGCCCGGGAGTCCCCCGTCGACCACCACGGGACGGCCTGCCACGTAGGTGTCGGTGACATTGCGTGCCGAACCGTTGAGGATGAGGGTGCGCAGCGGGTCCTCCACGGCGCCGTCCCGGAAGTCGCCCAGGGATGCCACCATGATGTCCGCCTGCGCGCCGGGGCACAGGCGTCCGAGGTCCTCCCGTCCAAGGGCCATGGCGCCGCCGAGCGTGGCGGCGTCGAAGAAGTCCGACACCTTGCCGGCGTCGCGCCGGCCCTCGGCGATGCGTGCCAGGTGCGTTCCGACGTCGATGCCTTTGATCAGGTCCGGCGGGAACGAATCGGTGCCCAGGCACATGTTGACGCCGGCAGCTGCGAAGGCGTCGAAGGACTTGAGCATCCCCGAGTAGTGGAAGGTGGTCAGCGGGCAATGGATGATGCTGACGTCGTTGCGGGCCAGCAGCTCCAGCGGGCCGCCCTCCGCGCTTGACGCGGGATCCGTGCCGTCGATGACCACGCCGTGCGGAATGAGGAGCCGGGTTTCCAGCATGCCGGTGTCCACCAACTGCTCCAGGACCGTGCGTCCGGTGAGCTTGAGCTGGAAGGCATCCTCGGTGGGCTGCTGGAGGCAGTGCAGGCGCACCAGGGCGTTGCGGCCAATGGCCAGCTCCGCGGTCTTGCGCATCAGATCGTCCGAGAGCGTCTCGATACGGCACGGCAGCAGGACGCCGGTGACCAGCGGGTGCGCCAGCTGTGCGGCGTAATCCAGGAAGCGCTCGGCATCGGCGAGGCCCTTGCGCCCTTCCTCCTCATCGAACAGGATCACCCGCTCCCCGTTGTTGTCGGTGACGTTGATGCCCGAACGGTAGGCCGGCCCAAGGAAGCCGCGAAGGCCCATCTCGATGCTGGTCTGCGCCATGCCCTGGAGCTCTTCGAAGGTCTCGGCCCAGGAGCTGTGGATCTCCGAAGCGATCGGCATGTAGCTCGTCACCCCGTGCAGGGCCAGCTGGGCCAGGGCGAACTTCCGCACGTTCTGCCGTTGCTCCGGCGTGAAGACATCACGGCGGCGGTTGTGGAAGTAGTCCTCGGACCATTGCATGCCCGGGCCGGTCTCCTCGGTGGGCCAGGAATCGAAGATCATGTGGTCGATGTCGGTCAGGGCATCCAAGTCGATCAGGCCCGGGGCGATCAGGCTCTGGCCGAAGTCCCGCTGTTCGTCGACGGGGCCGTCGTAGCCGGTACCGACATAGATGACCTCGCTGTCCTTCATCACCACCTGCCCGTCCGGGAACATCACATGCCGCGTCCCGTCATGGCCCAGGACGTAGCTGGCGGAAAGTCGAGTAATCATGAACCCCTCCAAGGTAAGAGGCCACAGTTTGGTATTCCAGTTGGGATGCCTCCGGAGCTATCTCTGTAAGCCCGGACGCGCATATCGCCGTCAATTGCGGATTTCTTGGAATCCTGTGACCTATCTTGCATTGCGTCGTGATTCAGCTTACCATTTTTTGGTATACCAAATGACGTGATCCCCAACCTCGCGTCGCTGCAGCACACGAAGGGTGCCCCAACAATGAAACCCAAATCCACACCGACCCCGGAGGTGGATGCGTCCGTAGTCAAGGTCGACGACGGCGCGAACCGCTTCTTCACTCCTACGGCGAAGCAATGGGGATCGATGATCCTGCTGTCCACCGCCGTCTGCGCCGTCGCCATCCTTGCCGGCACGCACAAGATTCCGCTGGGCAATGCCGCGATCGTCCTCATGCCGGTCCTTTGGGCCGTTCTGATGGGCGCGGTCATCGGCGTTCAGAAGGTGCGGCCCATGGCCGGCCAGAGCCGTGCGGTGACGTCGGTGCTGCTCAACGTCAGCATCGTGATGTTCCTGGCAGCGCTCGGAACCCACGTGGGTCCGTCCCTCGGCAAGCTGACTACCCTTGGCCCGGCGATCCTGCTCCAGGAGGTCGGCCACATCTTCGGAACGGTCATCCTCGCCCTGCCGGTGGGCGTGGCACTCGGCATGGGCCGCATGGCCATCGGCGCCACCTGGGCGATCGACCGTGAGTCGTACCTGGCCTACGCCCTGCAGCGCTTCGGCGTGAAGTCCCCCGTGTACCGGGGCGTGTTCTCCGTATGGCTGCTGGGCAGCGTTTTCGGTGCCGTGTTCATCTCGCTGCTGGCGGGCCTGCTCGGTGGCATCGGCATCTTCGACCCGCTTGCACTGGCGCTCGGCCTGGGACTCGGTTCCGGCTCGATGATGCTCGGCGGGGTCGCTGCGCTGTCCATCATCTACCCGGAACAGGGCCCGGAAATCGTGGCCCTGGCGGCGTTGTCCAACCTGGTAACCAACCTCATCGGGTTCTACGCCGGAGCCTTCGTTTCCCTGCCGCTGTCCCTGCGGCTCTACAAGTTCTGGTCCCGGATCTTCCGCCGCGATGACGAAGGCCGCCGCCTGGATGGCACCGGCATGGTCATTGCAAAGGGCAAGGTCAAGACGGAGAAGGAACTGGACGTCACCGCGATCATCCAGGATCCGGAGGTCCGCACGAGCAAGAAGACCTGGGCCATCGCGTTCATTGCCAGCATCGCCACCGGTGTTCTCCTCAACGCACTGGGAACCGGAACCACCGGCGCCAACGACATCACCGGCGTGGTGGTCCTGGGTGGCCTGACCGCACTGGCCTTCGTGCTTTCCAAGTATGTTCCGGCCATCCCGTCCAGCGTCTGGGTTCTTGGCCTCGGTACCTTGGTAACGGCGCCGTTCATGCCGTTCAGCTCCACCATCGTCGCCCTGACGCACAACCTGGATGCCCTCTATGTGGGCCTGGGCTCGATCGCCCTGCTGGGCATGAACCTGGGCCGCGACGTCAAGGCACTGAGGTCGCTGAACTGGAAGACCGTGATCGTTGCGTGCCTGACCTTCACGTCGAGCTTCGTAGCCGCAGCGGCATTGGCGCAATTCGTGATCCACGTCTGACGGCCTGCGCCGTAACAGGGCGGGTGGACCGGGCTTTGGCCCGCTCCACCCGCCCTGTTCGTTCAAGGCCGGCTTCCTCTAAGGCCCTAAGCCGCGATCCTCCTCGCCGGACGGGAAGCTGTACACCACGATCGTTGTGCCGGGCTCAATCGCCGCTCCGGTGGCCCGGTAGGTTGCCAAGGCGGCATCATTGTCGGCCTCGGTTCCTGTCCACATGCCATAGCAGCCCTGCTCCCGGGCGATGTCGGCCAGGGCGTGGACCAGACGGGAAGCCACTCCCTGGCGTCGCCAGGGTTCCGCCACGCCGAGTTCGTAAAGGAACATCTCAGTGCCCTTGTCCGGATGGGTCATTTCCACGCCGCTGACGAAGCCGACGGCGGCCCCCGCCGCATTTTCCGCCAGCAGCAGGTGGTGGCCGGGGCGCCGCAGAAAATGCGTGGCCAGTTCGGGTGTGACCGGCCCGTCGAACAGCGGCGAAGCTGCCACCAGACGCTCCCTGTCACTTTCCGAGAGCCTGCGAAGGGTGATCTTCGACGCATCGTGTCCGTCCATGACCCGAGGCTACGCCGCGCGCCCGGTCAAATGAATGCAGAAAGAACGCCAGACCACCTTCGGCTTGCTAAGATCTAAAGGCTCGACCGGCACCCCGGAGAGCCTCCCCATCAACTAGCCCGGAACGGACGTGCCCCCACACGCCCGAGACCGGCCCCTGCCCGACCCGAGGAGACCCCCGCCCGCATGACCGCCTTGGCTGAACCGGACTATTTCGAGGACTACGACGAGGACTACCGCAGCGACATCGCTTCGCGGTACGAAGAGGGATTCGGGCAGGGTCCCGAAATCGACGACGACTACGGCTCCGGCCAAGACGACCTCGACAAGCTCTTCGACGGCTTGTTCGACGACGATGATGATGACGACGACTTCGACGGCCCGGCCAAGGCGAAGGCTCCTGCCAAGAAGACAGCACCCAAGGCCGCCGCAAAGACGGCAACCGCGGCGCCGGTTGCGAAGGCAAGCGCGCCGAAGAAGGCCGCCTCCAAATCGATGCCAAAGGCCGGCCCGGTCATCACCCGCCGGGTGGTCCCTATCGTCGTCCCCGTCGCCGGCCCCGCCGTGGAAACTGCCCAGGCAACTGTCGCTGCAGAGCCGGTTGTTGAACAGCAGGCCGTTGAAGCTCCGGCCGTCCCGGCTCCCGTCGTTGAAGAGCCGTCCGTCGAACAGTCCCAGTCCGTCGAACAGTCCGTCCCGGTGGAAGCAGCCGCCGAAACGACCGCGTCCCTGACCGTCGTCGAACCCGAAGCCGCGGAAGAAGCCGAAGAAGCCCCGGCGGTTCCGGATAGCCCGTTCTTCGCCCCGCACATCGCCCCGGTCAACGAGCACGTGGAGTTCCTGCGCAAACTCCGCCCCGGCTTCGAGGTGCCCTATGTGGACCCGATGCACTCGGTGGAGGACTGCCGGATCGTCACCCTGTTCTCCAACACCAGCGAGGCCTCCTCGCGTGGCGTGGTCTGGGCCGGCGACGACGCCGCCGCCACCCGCTTGCTGGGCCTGCAGTTCCAGCTGGGCCTGCGTCCGGAATGGATGATGCCATGGAACACCCACCCCTGGTTCACCCCGGGCGAAGCCAACGGCAAGCTCACCCCCGAGCAGGTCAGCGCCGGCCTCAAGCCGCTGATCACCTTCCTGAAGCTCGTTCCGCGCGCTTCGGCAATCGTCGCCCACGGCACGGAAGCCAACCGCCTGGCGCAGATGCTCCTCAAGACGGACAACCCGCTGATCTGGCGCCGCGGCCTGAAGGTCTACAAGGCGCGTTCGCTGCACGGCCGCGCCTTCGCCGGCTCCAAGGAACGCCAGACCGAATGGCTGATCGAAATGGGCCGCTCCTACGCGGACGCCATGGCCCGCGCGGGCCTGCAGAGCGGACGGCGCTGATTCCGGCGTCCTAAACCCGACTGGCTGGTGAACGGTGGGGGGGGGGGGGGGGGGGCCCGGGCACCCGTGAGGGGTGGGGGGGGGGGGGCCGGGGCCCCAATAGAACCCCCCACCCCCCCCCCCCCCCCCCCCCCCCCCCCCACCCCCGCGCCGCGGCGG
>NZ_JBFPFO010000012.1:0-121220 GCF_047977865.1 Curtobacterium sp. LFS079 | reverse complement strand
GGGGGGGGGGGGGGGGGGGGGCGCCGGCCCCCCCCCCCCCCCCCCGGCCCCCCCCCCCCCCCCCCCGCCTGGGGGGGGGGGCCCCGCCCCCGGCCCCCCGCCCCCCCCCCACGTCATTTCCGCCTCCCTCAGTTGGGGCGCAGACTCAGGATGATTTCAACCGAAGTACCGCCGCCGTCGCGCGGGAACCATTGAATGCTGCCGGCCAGTTCGCTGGTGACCAGCGTCCGGACGATCTGCAGCCCCAGGCCTTCGGAGTAGGAGCCCTCCGGAAGGCCCACCCCGTCGTCCGAAATGGTCACTGTCAGCATCTCGTCACCCTGGGAATCAGTGGACCGGTCGGCAATCAGCCACACGGTCCCCGCACGGCCCTCAAGGCCATGCTCCACAGCATTGGTCACGAGCTCGTTTATCACCAGGGCGAGCGGTGTGGCGAAGTCGCTGGGAAGTTCGCCGAACATCCCGGATCGTTCGGTCCTGACATATTGCGACGGCGATGCCACTTCCGCCGACAAGCGGAACTGGCGACCGATCAGCTCGTCGAAATCAACGCTCTGCGTGAGGCCCTGAGACAGGGTTTCGTGGACGAGTGCGATGGTTGCCACCCTCCGCATCGCCTGTTCGAGGCCCTGCTTCGCTTCGTCGCTGACCATGCGGCGGGACTGCATCCGCAGCAAGGCTGCCACGGTCTGCAGGTTGTTCTTGACCCGGTGGTGGATCTCCCGGATAGTGGCGTCCTTCGTCACCAGTTCCAGTTCCCGGCGGCGGAGTTCGGAAACGTCGCGGCAAAGCACCAGGGCGCCGAAACGCTGGTGCTCATCCCGGAGCGGGATCGCCCTCAGGGACAGGCTCACGCCCCGCGACTCAATCTCGCTGCGCCAGGGCATCCGACCGGTGACCACCAGCGGCAGTGTCTCGTCGACCATCCGCCGGTCCTTGAGCAGGCCTGCGGTCACCTCGGCGAGTGAACGCCCTTCCAGGGTCTCCACTTCGCCGAGCCGGCGGAAAGCGGAGACCCCGTTGGGGCTCGCGTACTGGACGATGCCGTCGGCGTCGAGCCTGATCAGGCCGTCGCCTACACGCGGCGCTCCGCGGCGGGATCCGGTCGGGGAGGCGAAGTCGGGCCAGAGCCCGAGGGTTCCCATGCGAAGGAGGTCGTAGGCGCACTGGCGGTATGTCAGCTCAAGGCGTGAAGGCATCCTCGAGCTGGAGAGGTCCATGTGGGAAGTGACAACGGCAAGAGTCCTGCCGTTGCGCACCATAGGCACGGCCTCCACACGCAGCGCCATCTCGCTGCTCCAGCTGGTTTCACTGGAGCGCTCGATCGAGCGGCTGTTCCAGGCCTTGTCGACCAAGGGTCGGAGATCGGAGCGGATCCCCTCCCCTACGAAGTCGGCGTGGAAGACCGTATGGCTCGTCGACGGCCGGACATGCGCCAGGGCGATGTACCCGAACTCCGGGTGCGGAAACCACAGCGCGAGGTCCGCGAACGCCAGGTCGGCGACCATCTGCCAGTCGCCGACCAGAAGGTGAAGCCATTCGGCATCTCCAGGCCCGAAATCAGCATGCTCCCTGATGGGGTCTGTAAAGATTGCCACTGCACCTCCATATACCGCGCAGGGACTTCCTAGCGCCGGACGATTGACCTCAAGAGCCTCAATGCTACCGACAGAGACGCCATGTCGTCGGCTTCGAGGGCGTTGACCTCGTCAAACATGCTCTTCGCACGTCCCAACTGCTCGGCATTGAGCATTTCCCAAGCCTTCAGGCGATCTTCAGCTCCGGCTCCGTTCTCGCTCGACTCAAGCACCGACGTCGTAATGTCAGCAACCGTCGAGTAGAGGTCATCCCGCAGGGCAGCGCGGGCCAATGCTTGCCACCGGTCGTCCCGCGGCAGGGCACTGATGCGTTCAAGCAGGGAATCCACGTGGAAGCGGTTGAAGACCGTGTAGTACACATTGCTTACATCTTCAACGCGGATCGACCGGCTCTGCGCGATCCGGGCAATGTCCAAAAGCACGAAGCTTTCGAAAAGCTCGGACCAACGGTGTGCCAGGTCTTCCGGCAGGTTCCACTGCAGGCCGCGCTCAAGCCAGCCCTGCACGCGCTCCTTGTCGTCTCCGCGCAGGTATTCGAGCACCCGGGAACGCATCGGATCCAGCATCGGTTTGAAGGACGCGACGATGTCGGCGATCGGCTTGCCTGCCAGGCCTTGCGTCAGGAGCCAGCGCACGGCCCGGTCGAGCAGTCGACGGATGTCCAGGTGGACGGCGCTCCAATGCTCCGTGGGGAAGGAGGCCGGCAGGGCGTTCAGCTCCGCCACCATCGAATCCAGTTCGTAGACTTCGCGCAGCGCCACAAACGCCTTGGCGACCGCAATCTCGTTGGCGGAGGTTTCCTCCATGGTCCGGAAGGCGAAAGTGATGCCGCCCAGGTTGATCATGTCGTTGGCGACGACTGTGGCGATAATCTCGCGGCGCAGCGGATGCGAGTCCAGCTCGGCGTCGAAGCGTTCCCGCAACTGTTGCGGGAAGTACTCGCGGATGGTCCGCTGGAACCAGGGATCGTCGGCAAGGTCCGAACGCCCAAGTACGGACGCCAGCTCGATCTTGGCGTAGGCCGCGAGCACCGACAGCTCCGGGGAAGTCAGGCCCTGGCCCTGTTCGAGCCGCTCGCGCAGGCTCGCGGTGGTCGGAAGCGCCTCAAGGTCCCGCTTGAGGTCAGCGTGCTGTTCCAGCCAGTCCATCAGGCGCTCGTAGCTCGGGCTCCAGTCCGCCACGCGGGTACGGTCGTTGAGCAGCAGGATGTTCTGGTCGATGTTGTCTTCCAGGACGAGCCGGCCGACCTCTTCAGTCATGTCAGCCAGGAAGTCTGCGCGCTCGGCGGCATCGAGCTTGCCGGCCTTGACCATCCGGTCCACAAAGATCTTGATGTTCACTTCGTGGTCCGAGCAGTCCACACCGGCGGAGTTGTCGATCGCGTCCGTGTTCAGGATGATGCCCTGGAGCGCAGCTTCGATGCGTCCGCGCTGGGTGAGGCCGAGGTTGCCGCCCTCGCCGACTACCTTGACCCTGAGCTCACGTCCGTCGACGCGGATGGCGTCGTTTGCCTTGTCGCCGACCTGCGCGTTGGATTCGCTGCTCGCCTTGACGTAGGTGCCGATACCGCCGTTGTAGAGCAAGTCGGCGGGGGCGAGGAGGATGGCCCGGAGCAGCTCCGGCGGGCTCAGTTGAACGGTCCCTTCCGGCAAGCCCAAGGCCGCACTTACCTGCTCGGATACGGGAATCACCTTGGCCTGGCGGGGGAAGACTCCGCCGCCCTCGCTGATGAGGGAACGGTCATAGTCGTCCCAGGACGAGCGCGGAAGTTCGAACAGCCGCTGGCGCTCAGTGAAGGAGGCCGCAGCGTCCGGTGCCGGGTCAAGGAAGATGTGGCGGTGGTCGAAAGCGGCAAGCAGGCGGATGTGCCTGGAGAGCAGCATTCCGTTGCCGAAGACGTCACCGGACATGTCGCCGACGCCCACCACAGTGAACTCTTCGTTCTGGGTATCGAGGTCCAGCTCGCTGAAGTGGCGTTTGACCGATTCCCATGCGCCGCGGGCGGTGATGCCCATGGCCTTGTGGTCGTAACCGACGGACCCGCCCGATGCGAATGCGTCGCCGAGCCAGAATCCGTATTCCATGGCAAGGCCGTTGGCGATGTCGGAGAAGGTCGCCGTTCCCTTGTCGGCGGCAACGACCAGGTAGGAATCGTCGCCATCCTGCCGGACAACGTTCGACGGCGGCACGATGGTCTCGCCGTCGGCGTCACTGACCAGGTTGTCAGTAAGGTCGAGCAGGCCCCTAATGAAAGTCTTGTAGCATTCGATGCCTTCCGCCATCCATGCGGCCCGGTCGACGGCCGGGTCCGGCAGTTGCTTGGCGTAGAAGCCTCCCTTGGCACCGGTCGGAACAATCACGGCGTTCTTGACCGTCTGGGCTTTGACGAGGCCCAGGATTTCTGTACGGAAATCTTCCCGGCGGTCGGACCACCGCAGGCCGCCGCGGGCGACCTTGCCGAAGCGCAGGTGCACACCCTCGACACGAGGCGAGTACACCCAGATCTCGAACATCGGGCGCGGGAACGGCAGTCCGTCGATCCCGGTCGGATCGAGCTTGAAGCTGACGTGGGCCTTCGCCTGGAAGAAGTTGGTCCGGAGGGTGGATTCGATGAGGTTCACGAAGGTCCGCAGGACGCGGTCGGCGTCGAGCGTCGCCACCTGGTCGATGGCTTCGGCCAGGCGGGCACGGGCACTTTCCTGGCGGGCACCGCGGGTGTTTTCTTCGAGGGCGGGGTCGAAACGGGCTGCGAAGAGTTCCAGCAAGCCATGGGCAACCTCAGGGTTCGAAAGCAGCGTGTCCGCGATGAACTCAAAGGAGTTGGTGTTGCCCATCTGGCGCATGTACTTGGCGTAGGCACGGAGCATGACGACTTCGCGCCAGCGCAAGCCTTCGCGCAGGACAAGCCGGTCGAAGCTGTCCGATTCCACGGCGGCGGTTACCGCAGCGGCGAAAGACTCCGCGAGAAGCTTCCCCGTGGCGAGCGGATCCACGCCGGCCGGGTACTTAAGGCCGAGGTCATACAGGAAGAAGTCCCGGTGGTCGGCCGTCTCGATCTCGAAAGGCCGTTCGTCGAGGACTTCGAGTCCGAGGTTGTGGAAGTAGGGCAGGATTTGGCTGAGGCTCTTGGGCTCGAGCAGGTACAGCTTGACGCGGGCGTCTTCCTCGAGGATTTCCCCTGCGCCTTTCGGCAGGTAGACATGGACTCCCGGCAGGGCCTGCGCAGCTTCGCCACGGGGAGCCGCGACTGCCCCGTACTCCTCGAAGCGGGCGATATCTTCCAGCGCGTCTTCGACTTCGTAATCCACTCTGTAGCTCGCGGGGAACGCTTCGGCCCAGACCGCGGACCGGCGATCGGCTTCCTCGCCGCTCCAGCGTTCCCGGACGGCCTCGGAAATGCCCTCACCCCAGGAGCGGGAGGCAAGGACAAGCCGCTTTTCAAGGGCTGCGGCGTCCACTTCGCCAAGCTCCGCTTCACGGGGCAGGCGGATGCGGAAAAACACCCGGGCGAGGGCCGACTCGGTGATGCGCGCCTCGTAGTCGATGCTCTCAGCCGCAAAGGTTTCGCGGAGTTCCTGCTCGATCCGAAGGCGGACGTTCGTGGTGTAGCGGTCGCGCGGAAGGTAGATCACGGCAGACATGAAGCGCCCGTAGATGTCCGGGCGCAGGAACAGCTTGGTGCGGCGGCGTTCCTGGAGACGCTGGATGCCGAGTGCGGTTTCGGCGAGATCCTCGGTCTCGATCTGGAACAGCTCGTCCCTCGGGTAAGTCTCCAGGATGCCCAACAGGTCCTTGCCGGAGTGCGAATCGCGCGGGAAGCCCGCGGAAGCCAAGACGGCGTCAACCTTCTCCCGGACGATCGGGATGCTGCGGACGGAGCCGGTATACGCGCTGGTGGCGAAGAGTCCGATGAAGCGGCGTTCACCGTTGACGTTGCCGGCCGCATCAAAGCTCTTGACGCCGATGTAGTCCAGGTAAGCGGGGCGGTGGACGGTGGAGCGGGAGTTCGCCTTGGTGATCACGAGAGCGCGCTTCTCGCGCGCCTTGCGGCGGCCGGCGTCGGTCAGGTGCTGGATCTGGTGCGGGTGATCGCCTGCCCGGAGGAGGCCGAGGCCGCTCCCGTCGCGAAGTTCCAAGACATCCTCGCCGTCCTCGGTAATGAGGTCGTATTCGCGGTAGCCGAGGAAGGTGAAGTTTCCGTTGTCCAGCCAGCGGAGCAAGTCCTGGGTCTGCCGCAGTTCGGCGATGTCTTCGGGGTGGGTCACCTTGTCCAGCGAGGAAGCAAGTTCGAGTGCCTTGCTGCGCATCTTCGGCCAGTCTTCGACGGCGACCCGCACGTCGCGCAGGACGCGGCGGATTCCATCGAGGAGCTCTTGCTGCGCGGAATCGGGAACGCGGTCGACCTCGACGGCGATCCAGGACTCCATGTGGGAAGCGTTGCGTCCCTCGGCGAAGAGGCGGGAAATATTAGGAAGGGCAGCAGTGTCGCCGCTTGAGATGCCGACAGTGGCGGGCACACGGGCAACTCCGGCAAGATCGCCGTCCGAATCGCGGGAGACAACGAACAGCGGGTGCATGACCAGCCTGATGGCGCAGTTCTGGCGCACGAGTTCGGCGTTCACAGAGTCGACGAGGAACGGCATGTCATCGGTGACGATGTAGACCACGCTACGGTCGGCCTCATTGACGATCTGGATGTTGGCACTGCCCGGATTGCGCTTCTTGGCGACTTCGCGGTGGGCAAGCGCCCTGGCGTTCAGCCGTTCTGCCGAATATCCGCGGGCGTCCTCCCCTGCCAGATGCTCGTAGTAGTCTCCGAGGAAACCTTCCGGACCTACCCCCGTTGCGGAACGATCCTCCACGCTGGATCCTGACGACATCGACACACGCCTCCATAACATCTTTTTTGCTGCGTCTTTGCAGCCCACATGGCGAGCCTAACCCTTAAGCAGCCGCCTTGCTCTGGATGGGCGTACAGAGGATTTTGAATTTCCCTGGACAGGCGCACAAACGAGGCCGGCGATGGCTCGGCGGAGCGCGGATTCCGCGGCCACTTCGAAGAGAACCGATCCGGAGAGCAGGGCCGTATCGCAGCTGCCGGGGTCCGACGGAAGGAAGGCCTCGATCTCCCCTTCCGGCGCATAACGCTGCCAGGCTTCCCGCAGCTGACGTTCCGGGGAACGTCCGGCCGCGGAAGCCCGCACCTTATTCAGGACGATCCGCGGAGTCGCCTGGGGAACCGCGTCGGCAAGCTCAGCCAGGCCGCGGACCAGCCTGGGGACTCCGATTGCATCCGCAGAGCCTACTGCAAACACCGTTTCCGCAATTTCCAGGCTCCGCAGCGTGGCGGCGTTCCGGCGCGGCGCCATGGTGTCAAAGCTCAGCTCTTCATCCGCTTCAAGGCAGAACCCGGTATCCACCACGATGACGTCGGCGATCTTCCTGGACTGTTCGAAGACCGTGGAAAGGGCCCCTGCGCGCAGTTCCGTCCAGCGGTCAGCCCTCGTGATTCCGGTCAGGACCCGGAATTCCCCGGACTTCGTGAAAACAGAAGCCGAGACCTTTTTCAAGGAATCCGCGTTCAGCAGCCCCTGCTCCGCAAGCCGGCACGCCTGGGCGAGTCCGGCAGACTCATCGAGGAGCCCCAGGGTGGCCGCAACACTGGCACCATAGCTATCGGCGTCGACAAGCAGTACAGCCTTGCCCTCGGCCGCGAGCTCCGCGGCGATGTTCGCCGCCAAGAGCGTCCTTCCGGGAGCTCCCGCCGGGCCCCAGACGGCGATGACCTCGCCCGCGCCGCTTGGTGCGGGCGTGTCGTCGGCGACAGCAGGTGCGGCGGGTCGCAATCCCGCGGACGGGTCCGCAAGGCCGGAGTCCCGCGCCTCCGGATGCCTCAGCCCGCGACCCGTAAGCTGATGGACGGCGTCTGAGATCTTCGAGGCGAGTCCTGCCGCATCGACGTCAGGAAGTGCCGTGAGCACTCCGATGGCGCGCAGCCGGGCGGCTTCTTCAGGCTCGGAAACAAGTGCCACGACAGCGACGCCGACCGCCGAAAGGCGGTCCACGAGAGAGGCCGCGAGATCTTCACTGCCTTCCGCTACGACAGCCGCCCGGGCCAGGCCGCTTTGGCAGGCGGCGAGCAATTCAGCCAGCTCGTCACAGCGCCGCACCACTGTTACCGGGCCGTGAAGTCTTTCGAGTCCGCCGACGAGGTCCTGCGGGGACTGACCGACGGTGACAACCGGAATGCTCATTTCGCCGTCCCCGCCGGGTTCCAAACGACGGCGACCTTTGCCTTGTTCGCCTGGGCGCCGAGCAGCTTCGGCATCTGTTCGTCAGTGACCAGGACCAGCACCACCGTTTCCTTGGATGCCCCGAGGGCAGAGGATCCCTCGGTGACCTGTGCGATTTCCGCACCGGGCAGTAGCAATCGCGGTTCAGCGAAGCCGTTCCGGGCGTCCGGCAAGGACACCCACACGTCCACCCTGGAACCGGGCACGGCCTGTGGCGGGAGCGAGTCTTCGACGGTTACGGCTACCGGTTTCCGGTCGAGAGCGTCGGCGTCGCCCAGACTCTCCTTGGGGAGGAGCTGATTCCTGGCAATCCGCTGGACTGCCACCTTCCCTTCGGGCAGGCCGGATTCAACCGTGACATAGCTGGACTCGACGTCGTCAAGACGGACCTTGACCGTCGAAAGATCATCCCTGCTCAGCTTCTGGCCGACGGCGATGCCCTCGCGGGCTATGTAGACCTGGACAGTACGGTCCGCAGCGCCCACCAAGGCGATGACACCTGCCACGGATGCAAGCACCAGCAGGATCCCGACCAGCAGCCGGGGATCCTTCCATGACGGTTTCCTGAGCCGCGCTGCCGCAGCTGCTGTGTTGGCATTCATGATGAATCCCCCTGTTTCCCTGGACGGCCGCCCGGCCGGAAGTCGCCTTCATTCTGACCGCAATGGAGCAACTTCCAAAGTCAAATCCTTCAAATCACGCCAAACTGTGGATAAGCGGATCAAAAGGGCCGGAAAGTGGCAAAATGGAGCCATGCCACGATTCCTCACCCTGGCCGATGTCGCCGAACAGTTGCAGATCAACTCGCCGCAGGCTTACGCCCTTGTGCGAAGCGGCGAACTCAAGGCCATCCAGGTCGGCGGGCGGGGGCAGTGGCGCGTCGAAGAGAGCATGCTGGAGCAGTACATCCAGGAGCGTTACGCGGAAGCCAGCCGCATGATCGAGGAAGCAAAAGCGAAGTCTTCCCGTTCCTAGGGAAGCAGCCTAGATTTCCTGCCCCCGCAGTGAACGCAGTGCCGCCAGTGACGCGAAGGGCACCGTTATCACGGAGCTGACGTTGCTTTGCCTCCTGGCCTCCCCTGCTGAAGTGACCGCAAGGTCGAAATGGTCCTTTCCGACGCGGTCTATCACCCCGAACAAAGCCCTTTCCTGAGCCCCGGCCATCGCCAGATGGACGGTTACTTCCGACCTGTCCCTTGCCAGGCCCCTCAGCGCACTCGCCAGGCCCACCCGTGCCCGCACGCCCGTGGTCTGAAGGACGTGGCGGCCCACGCCCTGGTAACTGACCGCCGCCGAGCACGGCACCAGCCATTGCTGCGGCGCCTCGTTCAGCACAATCCATTCGCTGCCCACGTGTGCCAGAACACCTGAAACACGCATTCCCGAGGAGAGCAGGACCGCAATCTCACGGTTCAGCGCACCGCGCAGCCGGTCTGCCAGGGAAACGCCCGCCATCTCCACCCGGGCCCGCTCCGAAATTTCGGATTCAAGTGCCAGCCGTTGTTCGGCGGCGAGCTGCGCCTCCATGTCCTGAAAGAGAGCATCCCAACGCATGCCGCCAGCGTAAGCGGGCGCTTCAGCCGGGTCAATTTCGAGTCAAATTGTCACAAGAGTAGACAAACCCAGATGACAGTGTTCAAAATTACCAGAGACACATCAAATTGCATCAAACTTCATCAAATGTAGGGAGAATACAGTGAACGGAACGGAAAGGCCCATCCGCCACGATGCTGCGATGGCAGCGGTCATCCTGATGCTGGGGCTTCTGCTCCTTGGTCTTGGCTATCTCCTCTTGGAGCGCTGGAGGATCTCCGCAGCGCATCACCAAGGGCTCATGTTCGGCGACGCCGTCGGCTTTCTTGCGGCCGGCGCAGGGTTGTTGATCGTTGCTTGGTGGTTGATCTCACTGGTCCTGGCCGTTGCCTCGGCCATCTGCCAAAAGACCGGGCGCACCACGGGAGCGAGGGTCACCGGACGTTTCAGCCCACTGTTCATGCAACGACTCGCGTTGGCCGTGCTCGGCCTGAATCTGCTTGGTGCTCCTCTTGCCCAGGCATCATCCAGCCCTGTCGAGGCAGCGTGGTCTCCATCGGGCGTGTCCACCAGCATTGCCGCAGCCTGGACCCCGCTTTCCCACCCAGCGGTTGGCGCCGTCGCCAAAACGCAAAGTGCCGCCGGGCCCCAGCTGGTGACTCAAGTCCGAAACTCCACGCACGGCCCAGGTTCCGCCCCCGGTTTGCTTGAACCGCAGTGGCAACCCCGCGCGCCGGTCATCGGCCCCGGGCTTATGGGAACCAATACCACGCGCGCCACTCAGCAGACGGGCAGCCTTGTCGCAAAGGAAGTAGTGGTGATGCGCGGGGACTCTCTGTGGTCCATTGCAGCCAGGGATCTGGGTCCGATGGCAAGCGATGTGGAGATCGCCCGGCACTGGCCGAAGTGGTACGCCGCCAATAAGGACGTTATCGGAGGTGACCCCGGACTCATCCTCCCCGGCCAGGTCCTCCAGGCACCAGCCAGGAACTAAGAACCATCCAATCCAACACAGTCAAGGACCCGCTCATGAACGCAGCAACCGCAGTTCTCCCGCTTCCCGTCCCCCGCAACACACCCTCCGGGACCAGCTTCCCAGGCCAAGCCGCCAAAGAGCAGGACGTCATGATGCACGCACGCCGCATCGCCCAGGCGGCCATCGAAGTCCTGGCTGGCACCCGCCCTGTCCAGCAGCTCTCACGTTCCCTGGACCCGAGGTCCTTGGCCTCCCTTCAGCACCGGGCGGCCCTCACCCGGGCACACACAATGCGCACCGGAAACAGCCAATCCCGGCTCCACTGCAATCCCCAGGTCCGCTCGGTGCACATGTGCGCCGTCTCCGAAACCGTCTACGAGGCTGCGATGGTGGTGCGGGAGGAGCTGCGGTCCCGTGCCGTCGCCATGCGCCTTGAATTGAGCAACGGTGCATGGAAAGTGACCGCCCTCCAGATCGGCTAGGCTGCGGCATTCCGTCCCGAAAGACCCATAGCAAGCGCAGGAAGGCCCTGGATGAGAGCCGCAGAAAACAAGTGAGGACCGGAACAATGTTCCGGTCCTCACTTATTTCGTTCGCAGGAACCCGCTGCCCAAGGATCAGCGGCGTTTCTTGCGGGCCGCCTTCTTTGCTTTGTCCTCCGCAGCGGCCTTGGCGGGATTGCCTGAACGGCCACCGGACCGTCCTTCAACCCGGGTCTGGCTCGCTCCGTCCTCGCCGGGCGCCGTGTATTGCAGTTGCGCCGGACGCTCGGGCGCCTGCAGACCCGCCGCATGGATCTGCGGATCGTGGTGTTCCGTGTGGCCCCCCTCTGCGCTGTCGTCAGCGACCACAACGTCCTCGGCGGGAGTGACCTCGACTTCCAGGTTGTAAAGGAAGCCAACGCTTTCCTCGCGGATGGCTTCCATCATGCCCTGGAAAAGGATGAAGCCCTCGCGCTGGTACTCGACGAGTGGATCGCGCTGCGCCATTGCCCGCAGGCCGATGCCTTCCTTGAGGTAGTCCATCTCATAAAGATGTTCCTGCCACTTGCGTCCGAGGACGGAGAGGACCACCCTGCGCTCCAGCTCGCGCATACTATCAGGACCGATGGCTTCTTCCCGGGCCTTGTAGACAAGCTGGGCGTCGGAGAGGATCTCGTTCTTCAGGAAGTCAACGGTAACCCTGGACTTGGCACCGGCCTCGTCGATGATGTCCTGGGCGGAAACCGTCACGGGATACAGGGTTTTCAGGTTGGTCCACAGCTGGTTGTAGTCCCAGTCATCGCCGGTGCCTTCGGCCGTAGCAGCATCGATGAACGCATTGATCGTGTCCTCGAGGAAGAACTGGACCTTCTCGTGAAGGTCGTCGCCTTCGAGAATCCGGCGGCGATCGCCGTAGATGGCCTCGCGCTGGCGGTTCAGGACGTCGTCGTACTTGAGGACGTTCTTGCGCTGTTCGGCGTTTCGGCCTTCCACCTGGCCCTGGGCAGAAGCGATCGCCCGGGATACGAGCTTGGATTCAAGGGCGACGTCGTCCGGCACCGAGCTGTTCATCAGCCGTTCGGCTGCACCTGAGTTGAAGAGCCGCATCAGGTCGTCCGTCAACGACAGGTAGAAGCGGGACTCCCCCGGGTCGCCCTGGCGGCCGGAGCGGCCACGGAGCTGGTTGTCGATCCGGCGGGACTCATGGCGTTCGGTGCCAAGGACGTAGAGGCCACCAAGCTCCAGCACTTCCTCGTGCTCATCCTTGACTGCCTGCTTCGCCGATTCGAGGGCTTCCGGCCACGCGGCCTCGTATTCTTCGGAGTTCTCCTCCGGATCCAGGCCACGCCTGGCCAGCTCGGCGATCGCGGTGAACTCGGCGTTGCCGCCGAGCATGATGTCCGTGCCACGGCCGGCCATGTTCGTGGCGACGGTGACCGCACCCTTGCGGCCGGCCTGGGCGACGATGGCAGCCTCACGGGCATGGTTCTTGGCGTTGAGGACCTCATGCCGGATGCCGTCCTTGGCCAGCAGCCGCGAAAGGTATTCGCTCTTTTCCACGCTGGTCGTGCCAACAAGGACGGGCTGGCCGCTCTCATGGCGTTCGGCGATGTCCTTGACCACGGCTTCGAACTTCACGATCTCGTTCTTGTAGACCAGGTCCGACTGGTCGAGCCGCTGCATCGGGCGGTTGGTGGGGATGGGAACCACGCCGAGCTTGTAGGTGCTCATGAACTCGGCGGCCTCGGTTTCAGCCGTGCCCGTCATGCCCGAAAGCTTCTCGTACATACGGAAGTAGTTCTGCAGGGTCACCGTGGCGAGTGTCTGGTTTTCGGCCTTGATCTCGACGTTTTCCTTGGCCTCGATCGCCTGGTGCATGCCCTCGTTGTAGCGGCGCCCGGCCAGGATGCGTCCGGTGTGTTCGTCGACGATGAGCACCTCGCCTTCGAGGATGACGTAGTCTTTGTCACGCTTGAACAGTTCCTTGGCCTTGATGGCGTTGTTCAGGAACCCGATGAGCGGGGTGTTGGCGGATTCGTAGAGGTTCTGGATCCCGAGGTAGTCCTCCACCTTCTCGATGCCGGCTTCGAGCACACCGACTGTGCGCTTCTTTTCGTCCACCTCGTAGTCGGTCTCCGGCTTGAGGCGCTGCACGACCTTGGCGAACTCGCTGTACCAGCGGTTGGTGTCGCCCTGGGCCGGGCCCGAGATGATGAGCGGAGTCCTGGCTTCGTCGATGAGGATTGAGTCGACTTCGTCAACGATGGCGAAATGGTGTCCGCGCTGGACAAGTTCGGATTTGTCCCACGCCATGTTGTCGCGCAGGTAGTCGAAACCGAATTCGTTGTTCGTGCCGTAGGTGATGTCCGCGGCGTACTGCTCGCGGCGCACCGAAGGGTCCTGATTGGCCAGGATGCAGCCGCTGCTCAGGCCGAGGAAACGGTAGACACGGCCCATGAGTTCGGACTGGTATTCGGCGAGGTAGTCGTTGACCGTGACGACATGCACGCCCTTTCCAGTCAAGGCGTTGAGGTAGGCCGGGGCCGTGGCGACGAGGGTCTTGCCTTCACCGGTCTTCATTTCCGCGATGTTCCCGAGGTGAAGAGCCGCGCCGCCCATGAGCTGGACATCGAAGTGGCGCATGCCCAGGGTGCGCGAGGAGGCTTCGCGTACGGCTGCGAATGCCTCGGGAAGCAGGGCATCCAGGAGTTCACCGTCCTGGTAGCGGGCGCGGAGCACGTCCGTTTCTTCACGGAGTTCCGCATCGGTGAAAGTCTTGAAGGATTCTTCAAGGGCATTGATGGAATCGGCATAGCTCCGCAGCTGTTTCAGGGTCTTCTTGTCACCCGTGCGGAGAAGTTTTTCGATAAGTGATGCCACGTGAAGTTGCTCCCAGTCTCAAGCTGCCGAATTCTGGCGGTTTCAGTCTACGGGAGCGTACAACACCAAAGAGAGTTGTTCCCCTGAGAGCGGAGAGCCCCATGGAACCGTCCCGCGGGCCCGGACACCGTGCGGGAACCGGCACCTGGCGCTTCCGTCCCTATGCCCTGTGCAGCGCGTCCGCCAGCCGCGGGGCGAGATCACCCTCGGGCGATACGACGACGTCGTCCAGTTCCAGCCAGCGGGCCATGAGCCGTAGTTCTGCGGCAAGTTCCTCCGCTGTGTCTGCCGGCGCGTCAGCTTCCGCATGGGCGGAACGGACCAGCAGCAGCCGGCCTGTGCGATCAGCCTTCAGGTCCACCCGCGCAACGATGCTGTCCCGCAGGAGGAAGGGCAGGACGTAGTATCCGAATTTCCGCTTCGTAGCCGGGGTGTAGATCTCGATGCGGTAATGGAAGCCGAAGAGTTCGTGCAGCCGACGACGCTCGAAGACGAGTGAATCGAAGGGGCTCAGCAGCGCGCGCCCCGTCACGTTCCGGGGACTCTTTGCCTGGGCGTGGCGGTACAGCCCCCGGTCCCAGCCCCGTACGGTCACCGGTTCCAGGCGCCCCTGGTCGACGAGCTTGCCGACCGCTTGGGTTGCTGCCTTGACAGGAGTCCGGAAGTAGTCGGCGAAGCAGCGGACCGTCCCGATTCCGTGTGCCTGCGCAGCCGCATCGATCAGGCGCTCCATGGCGGCCTCCCGACCGCCGACGTCGTTTTCTGCGTGCCTGTGGTTCGTGCCCGGAGCCGGCACCGCTGCCGGCAGCACCCGTGAGGTGAGGGTGTAGCGGCGCTCAAACTGTTCAGTCCGGGATGCCGCACTGACCTGGCCTTCTTCGAACAAATGCTCCAGCACCTGTTTGACGAGGTTCCAGTTCCAGCCCCATTGCTCGTTCCGGCGGTCCTCCTGGTGGCCCAGCCGTGCCGTGAGCTGCGCCGCTGTCAGTGGCCGGCCGGCGGCAAGTGCCGCCAGGATCCGTGCTGCCATGTCTTCCCGCAGGGAGCGGTCCAGATGGCTTGCGCCGACCCAGTCACGCCGCTGCCACAGGAGCAGGTCCGCGAAGTGCTCGGGCCGGATAAAGCTTGCTTCGTGGGCCCAGTACTCCATCATGCGGCGCGGACTCCGGCCGGACAGGGAATCGAGGATCCTGCGGTCGTAGTCCCCCAGCCGGGAAAAGAAGGGCAGGTAGTGGCTGCGGGAGAGGACGTTGACCGAATCGATCTGCACAAGCTGCAGGCGGGCAAAGGTCCGGCCCACCGCCCGTGCTGTTACGGGACCGGTGGGCCGGACCTTGTCCAAGCCCTGGGCTGCCAATGCGATCCGCCGTGCCTGCTGGAGGCTCAGCGAAGCGGCCATGCCAGTCCTTTCGTCAGGTTAGACGGGGCAGCCTAGGCCGTTGCCGCATGGTCATCGGAGCGGTAGGCGTGGATTTTCTCTTCCACCGCTTCATTCCCCGGCTCGCAGTTCGAGTCCAGTGTGATGACGCCGTAGGTCCAGCCGCGACGGCGGTAGACCACCGACGGCGTGTTGGTCTCCTTGTCTACGAATAGGTAGAAGTTGTGACCCACGAGTTCCATGTTGTCCACGGCGTCGTCGATGGTGAGGGACGCCGCGGGGAAGACCTTCCGGCGGATCAGCACCGGAGAGTCACCGGCCGGGATGTCATTGTCGATATCGTACGGCGAAGCCTCTGCCCCCGGGACAGCCGGTTCCTGGTGGTCGCTTGCCGCAGCGTAAATGGGCTCCTTCGTGCTGACAGGTTCGAGGCTTGCCGTGGCTTCACGCACCGCCTTTGGTGTGTGCCGCCCGTGGTGGACCTTCTTCCTGTCCTTGGCCCTGCGCAGTCGTTCGAGGAGCTTGCTGTAAGCAAGGTCGAAAGCTGCGAATTTGTCAGCGGCACTGGCTTCTGCCCGGATGACCGGACCCCTGCCCATGACTGTCACTTCCACTGTGAGCTGGCCCGGGTTCTGACGCGGATTGCTTTCCTTGGAAACTTTGGCGTCGACCCTCTGGACCTTGTCCCCGAGCGATTCAATCTTGGAAATCTTCTCGCCCGCGTATTCGCGGAAGCGATCCGAAACGGTCAGATTCCGGCCGCTGATCATGAACTCCATGGTGCCCTCCAAATAACTCAGGTGACACGACAACGGCACTTTCGGGGGCTTTTCTGACGGACAGTCGAGCCCCTTTCCGAGCCGCTATCGACAGGTACATCTGTTCTTGGTACCCATCTCCGACGTTAGTTCATCGTTACCGCTAATTCACCCCTTCGGCACTTTTAATTTGTTTTGAGTCAACGGAACGGCCGGCCGCCATCCGCACGTCGGAACCCGAGCCACCAGGAGCCCGTGTGGCCGCGAGCACCACGGCGCCGCAGACGAGCCCTCCCGCCGCTTCAACGGCCCTGGCCGCCTCGGCAATGGTTGCTCCCGTCGTCAGGACATCGTCGACGATGATGCAGAGTTTCCCGGACACTGAGCCCCTCCGGGAGGGGCGGACGACCATCGAACCCCGCACCCGACGGGCACGGCTGCCCCTGTCCAGTCCCTTCTGCCCCGCACTCCCCCTATGCCCGGCGCCGGACCACCCGGCCAGGTCCATGCCGGCGGCGAGGAGCCCCGGAAGTGGCGCCCCCTGGACGTCCCGGCGAAGCGCACCCGTCCAGGTGAAGGTGCCGCTCCGCCGTTTGCGCAGGGCTTCACACAACGGCCATTGACTTCCGGCCCTTCGCCGGACCCGGTGGAGCAGCAGATGGACAGGGCTGAAACCGCGACGGCGGAAGGCGGCGGCGCTGGTGGGAACGGGAACCAGGCAGATCCGCCGGCTTTCCCCCGCTGCTGCGCGCAAGCCGCGTTCCAGCATCCGCCCCAACAGCACGGCAAGGCTGCGTTGGCCCAGCTTCTTGAAGGACAGGACGGCCTGGGCAAGTTCTTCCCGGTAGGGCCCCACCGCGACCACCGGCACCAGCACCGCACCGTCCACTGTAAGCAGCGCCGGAGCCTGGGACTCCGCACGGAAAGGCTGGGAGCAAAGGTTCCGGATCCGGCGGGCGCAGGCACCGCAAATCTGCGTATCCTCGCGCCCGCAGCAGACGCATTCCACCGGTGCCAGGAGAGCCAGCAGTTCGGTCCAAGCCATATGCAGGCCTTCGAAGAGGCGCAGCAGCGGCAGCACATGCCGGCCCCGGTGACGGGCCGGATGATCCGCCATGGCGGCAAGGTCGGGATCGCGCACACCCGGCGTCCCGGCGTCGGGGTTCATGCTGTCTGCCCTCACCAGGGCACCCAAAGTTGGCGGGAACAGGTCCATCTGACCAGCCTCGGGCTGCACCGTCGGCAGCGCCAGCGGACTACACCGCTATGTGGACAGAACTCCTGGCTCGAAATCCCGCGGACCGAGGCCCGGAAGGTACAGCTAACCGGGGAACGCCGGGTCGACAGGACCCTTCAGCTGGAGCTCCCAGCCGTTTCCGACCCGCTGGAAGACGCCTGCCGCGGACTGCCCGTAGATTTCCTCCGGGCCGTTGCCGGCGCTCAGGCCGGTCAGTCCCTGCCAGGCCGGGAGCTGCTGCGGTTGCCCGGTGGACAACGGAAGCAATTCAGGAACGACGTTGCCGGAGGACGATTCCTTCATGACCACGACGGTCGTCGAATTGACCCAGGCGCCATGGTCCACACCGTTGGCGGCCTCAAGCGTGTTGGGCGCACTGAGGTCCTTGGGCGAACCGTCCGGGTTACGGATGATCCCGGCAACCTGGACGGACGTCCGGCCGTGCAGCTCCGAGATGACCAGGGCACGGGTTCCCTCGCGCGAGATCCTGAATTCCTTGACGGACCGCCCGGCGAGCCATCGCGGCGCCAGGGTCACTGCAGGAACAGCCCCGCCCTTGGACGCGGCGGATGGTTTGAAAGCCACAACCTGCGTGCCTCCGTTGGCTCCCGGACCTGCGGTCCAGACCCAGTCCTGGAGGCTGAAGGACGGTCGCGTGAGGGTGCTTCGGGTAGTCAATGGGCGCGGATCCTGGCCCGGCAACATCGAATACAGCGTGGTGCCCGAACCGTTGAGGAATGCCACAGCCTTCGACGCCGGTGATTCGGCTGGGGCCTGAGGTCCAAACCCGGCGACCGGCCGCATATCCGGCAGCGGGGAGAGCCGGTTGTTTTCGTAGCGTGCAAGCTCACCGTTGTTTACCGCAATCTGGCGTGACGGCACGCTTTTTTCCAGGACCGGCGGGAGGACTGAGCCGGTGTCCTCCACCCGGACCAGGTCTTGGTCTGCCCGGAGCTGGACGCTGATCACATCCGGCTGGGACCGGAAGGTCAGCAGTAGCTGGTTCTGCATGCGTTGCCGATCTTCCGCGGAGGCTTCCACCAGTTCCTTCGCCGAGAGGTCGACTTGGGCGGAACCTGAAACGACCGGTACGGATTCGCGCACCAGCCGGATTCCGGAGGGGAAGGCACTGACGACGGCGCCGCGCAGGTACGGGGCCGGGCCCGCAAGCAGTGCGCTCGTCATGGCCTTGACGGTCTTCTTCTTGATGAACCACCTGAAATCGGGCACCGCGTAGGTGAACCCCGGGTCGTAGAAGTAGATCGGGTACGCGCCGTAAATCACCCGGAATGTCTGTTCCGGTATCGCAGTGCCGTCCGGCACCTCCGAGATCCGCCATTCGCCGTCAACCTGTTCGACAGTGACCGGGATGCTCTCCAGCGTACCTTCGGGATAGTGGGTGGCAACGCCGTCGGCGTCAACGGCGTACGCAAGGTCAAGCTCGTACCGGAACTCGTTCTCGACAGCGGTCCGGACTACCTGAGCCTTGCGGTACACGAAGACGCGCTTATCAGACTTCCAGCTCACCGACAGGGACTGGGTCAGGTATTGCCGCGCGACCGCGTAGTCGTCCGCATAGCCGCTGCCTGCTCCGTAGAAGTCCTCGATGACGGTGTCCGGGGAGGCCCCGGGCTGGGGAGGCGGTGGGAAGAAGTCAGGCACGTTCGAGTTCCCGGCGCTTTCCTCCTTGCTCTTGCCTACCGGCCCGGACCGCGGAATCTGCGCACAGGAACTGAGCACGAGCGCAACAGTGGCGAGGAGGGCAAGCAACAGCACCGGGAAGCGGTGAAGACGATTACGCACGGCCGGCCTCCCCTGTTCCGGGAGCGCCGCCGTCGTCGGCTGAGCCGGACGGACCCGACGGCGGCACTTCGGCAGGGAGCAGCAGGCCCTTCTCCTGAGTATCAACCAGCAGCATCTGGCGGTCCGCGCCGCTGCCCGGCAGCCGGAGGTCATGCGGTTCAAGGTGCAACGGCGACTTCACGATGGTTCCGCCCTTCTTCAAGGGCAAGGTGAGCCGGAAGTTGGAACCCGCACCTTTCTGGCCCCAGGCCTGCAGCCAGCCGTTGTGGAGCTTGGTATCTTCGGCCGCGATGGACAGGCCCAGGCCGCTGCCGCCGGTGGTCCGGGCACGCGCAGGATCGGCCCGCCAGAACCGGTCGAACACCCGGGCCGCCTCCGCCGGGGCCAAGCCGATTCCGTGGTCACGGACGGACACGGCGACGGCGTCGTGGTTGGCCGCCACCGTCACGTGCACCGGCTTGCCTTCGCCGTGCTCCAGGGCGTTGAGGAGCAGGTTGCGCAGGATACGGTCGATCCGGCGGGAGTCCATTTCAACAATGATGCTCTTGTTCCGGGACGTGAGCCGGACCTCGGACCCGTATTCGGCGGCCACGGGCGACGCGCCCTCGATGACCTGCCCGATGAGCTGGAAAATATCCTGGGGCTCCGCTTCGAGAACGGCGGCTCCCGCGTCGAAGCGCGAGATCTCCAACAGGTCCGATAGCAGGGACTGGAACCGCTCCACCTGGTTGTAGAGAAGTTCGGCGGAGCGCCTGTTGATGGGGTCGAAGCTCTCGCGCGCATCGAACAGTACTTCCGCCGCCATCCGAACCGTTGTCAGCGGGGTCCGGAGTTCGTGGGACACATCGGAGACGAAGCGCTGCTGCATCTGGGAGAGTGTGGCGAGCTGGGTGATCTGTTCCTGGAGGCTCGCGGCCATGTGGTTGAAGGAGGCCCCGAGCCGGGCAACCTCGTCCTCGCCCTTGACGACCATACGCTCCTGGAGCTGCCCGGCGGCCAGCTTTTCGGAGACGACGGCGGCGTGGCTCACGGGGCTGACCACGTTCCGGGTGACGTACCAGGCGATGCCGCCGATCATGATGATCAGCGCCGCGCCGCCGGCCCAGAGGACATTCTGGATCTGATCCAGGGTCTGCTGTGCGTTCTCGAGGTCATAGAGCAGATACAGCTCGTAGACGGTGCCGTTGAAAGTGACCTTGTTCCCGACGGCGATCCCCGGGTGGTCCTGGTTTCCCACCGGGAATTCGGTGGACGCCCAGTATTGTTCCTTGCCCGATTCCTGCACGGCCTTGCGCAGTTCCGGCGGGATGACCCGGACCGTCAGCTGGTCCGAGGCACGCGATTCCACCCACCGGTTGCGCGGCTTGGTTTGTTCCGGAAGCGCTTCGAAGACATAGCGGCGCTGGATGACCGATCCGTTGCCTTCCACCGCGTTGAGGGTGTCGTAGACGAGGGTGATGACGCTGGATTGATCGTTGACCTGGGCGCCGTCAAAGGTGTCCTGGACCTGCTTGACGTAGTAGCGGCTCTCCGATTCTGCCTGGGTCAGCCGCTCCTGGAACAGGTTGTTGGCGATCTGGCTGGACAGATACGCCCCGACAACGGCGAAGGAAATCACCGACAGCAGGATGGTCATCATGACCGTCCTGAATTCGAGGGAGCGCCGCCAGCGCCGAAGCAGGGACTTCCAGAGGTAGCGCAGTCCCGGACGGATGTGCCGCAGGGCCGTGACCACCAGCCGGGACACACGCAACGCGAGGATCAGGGCGCGGCGCGTCCAGATGCGGCCCAGGAGCAGCAGGCGCCGGACGTTCAGCGGACGCACGTGGCCAATGGTTTGGCTTTCCGGCGGGGCGGAAGGGACAGCCTGGTCCTCCGGCAACGCGTCCGGCGGAGTGGTTCCGGCGCCACCGTGGCCGGAAGGTGACTCAGGATCCCGCTTTGTAACCGACACCACGGACCGTCAGAACAACTTCGGGTGCTTCGGGGTCGCGCTCGATCTTGGAGCGCAGCCGCTGGACGTGGACGTTGACCAGCCTGGTGTCGGCGGCGTGGCGGTAGCCCCACACCTGCTCCAAAAGGAGTTCGCGGGTGAAGACCTGCCAAGGCTTGCGCGCCAAGGCGACCAAGAGATCGAATTCCAGCGGGGTGAGCGAAATCCGCTCCCCGCCGCGCGTAACCATATGGCCGGCGACGTCGATCGTGACGTCCGCGATCCGGAGGGTCTCGGGGGCCTTCTGTTCCCCCGGACGAAGCCGCGCGCGGACCCTGGCGACGAGTTCGGCGGGTTTGAAGGGCTTGGGCACGTAGTCGTCGGCCCCGGATTCCAGGCCCCGGACGACGTCGGAGGTATCCGACTTTGCCGTCAGCATGACGATAGGAACGTCCGATTCGCCGCGGATCTGGCGGCAGACCTCGATGCCGTCCGAGCCGGGAAGCATGAGGTCCAGGAGGACCAGGTCCGGCTTCGAAGTGCGGAAGACGTCGAGCGCCTGGCCGCCGTCTGCACAGAAAACCGGATCGAAGCCGTCGTTGCGAAGTACGATGCCGATCATTTCGGCCAGTGCTTCGTCGTCGTCAACTACCAGGATGCGTGCCTTCATAGTTATATATTCCCCCATCGAATGGCCGTTGTCCCGTTGACCCCCGATCACGGCATGGCGCATGCCGCTGCCGCAGCGGAGTTCCGGGTGCGGCACGGGCTATGAGCGGCGACGGCGGAACTATAGGCTGGGCGGACACGGCACTTTTGGGGAGGAAAGCGTGTCACAGCAAGAACCGGAAGCCGGGGGCCAGCCGCCTTGGGGGCAGCCCCAGCGGGGCGGGCAGCCGCCAAACCAACCGCAATGGGGCGGGCAGCCGCAGTGGGGCGGACCGTCCCAACACCCGGGCCCGTGGGGCCAGCCGCAGTGGGGTCAACCTCAGCCTCCGGGGTGGCCCCCTGCGCCAGGCAGCCCTTACGGCCAGCCACGGTACGTTGCGCCTCCCAAACCAGGGATCGTGCCCCTGCGTCCCCTGCTTTTCGGCGAAGTCCTGGATGGCGCCTTCCAGACCGTCCGCCGGAACCCGGCAGCCATGCTCGGCTCCTCACTTATCGGCCAATGCGTGTCCCTCCTGCTCGCTGCCACGCTCATCGCAGGCAGCATCAGCCTCCTCGCCAGCCTCGAACAGTTGAACGGGGGCCAGTTGGACAACAGGGCGGAAGCATCCGCACTCCTCGGGCCCGCTCTTGGCCTGGCCGCTGGGGGTTTGGGCGTTTCGATGCTGTCAGGGGTCCTCTTGTCCATCCTGGGCGGCGTCATGGCCGTTCCGGTGTCGCGGTCATCGCTGAACCGGAAGACCGGGTTCAAGCAGATGTGGGTCCTCGTACGCCACCGCCTGTTGGCCCTCACCGGGCTGTCCTTCCTCCTGCTCCTGGTACCCGCCGTTCCCCTGGGCCTCCTGGTCGTCATTGCGGTGGCCATCGTCACCGGGATGGGTCCCGCCGGCCTCCTCGTCGTTTTTCCGATCGGACTTGGCGCCGTCGCCGTGATCGTCTGGCTGTCCATCAAGCTGCTGGTGGCCCCGGCAGCCGTGACCGTCGAAGAGTTGGGCGTCACCGAGGCCCTCCGCCGCTCCTGGTCCCTGACCACCGCGAGCTGGTGGCGGATCTTCGGCATCGTGCTGGTGGCCGCCCTGATTATCGGAGTGATCGGCCAAGTGGTCCAGATCCCCATCAGCCTCGCAGTCGGCGGGATCAGTTCAGTGGTCACGCCCCACGCCGGCGCCGAGCAGCAGACTGGCACAGGACTCCTGCTCACCGTGATCGGCATCGTAGTCAGCGGGCTGATCGGGGCGCTCGGCTTCGCATTCCAGTCCGCAGTGTCCGCGTTGGTCTACCTCGACCTGCGGATGCGCCGTGACGGGCTGGATGTCGAACTCCTGCGGATGATGGAATCCGGAAGCGACCCGGATGGAGTTCCGGGCCGGGGCCTGACCCCGCGCCCCGCCCCCGGGCGATGGCAGCCGGAATCGGGCACGGGGTTCCCGCCGGGATGACTGCCCTTTCCGCGCTAGTGGGCACCCTGTCCACCGCCACTCCCGTCGACCCGGACCGCAACGAGGCCCGGCGCTGGGCGATCGAAGAACTCGGCAAACCGCAGTACGCCGACGCGAAGCCGAGTTGGTTCGACGAACTCGTGAACAACTTCCTGGAATGGCTGCGCTCCCTGAATTCCGACGGCCCGGGCCAGGGCCAGGATTGGACCTGGCCGCTCGTCATCCTGCTCGCCGTCGCGCTCCTGGTCACGGCGGTCATCGTGGTCAGGCCGCGCCTCAACGCCGCACGGAAGCGGTCCTCCGCCACCGTCTTCGACGAGGAAACAACCCTCGACGCCGGGACCTTCCGTTCGCGGGCAGCTGCCGCCGCGGCGCGGGGAGACTGGGGTGCCGCCGTCGTCGAGCAGTTCCGTGCCTTGGTACGCTCGGCCGAAGACCGGACCGTCATCGATCCGCAGGCCGGCCGCACTGCTGACGAAGCGGCCGCGCAACTGGGACGTGCGTTCAGCGGAAGCCAGGAGCGGCTGGATGCCGCAGCCAGGCTCTTTGACGCCGTCAAGTACGGGCGCGCCCCCGCCGACCCGCAACAGTACGAAACCGTGCGAACCCTGGACAGCGAGCTCGTCACGCTGAAACCGGACTACCTCGGCAAGCCCGGCCCGGGACTGGCGGTGCCGCGATGACGGCCCTCGGCCAACAGCACGCTGATGCCGGCACCCCAGGCTCGCCGGCCGGCTGGAAAGCCCGTCTTCGGCGGCATCTGGTCTGGATCGTGATCGGGTCCATCGTGGCCCTCACCCTGGGCTACGTGGTGGTGTCCCGGCTGTCGTCCGGCCCCGACGACAGGGCACTCTCGCCCCACAACGCGGCTCCCGGCGGAGCCATGGCCGCCGCCGAAATCCTCCGCACCCAAGGGGTGGCCATCAGCGAACCCGGCTCCTTCGAACAGGCTCTGGGGAAGTTGAAAGCCAAGGACGGTCCGGCGACCCTGCTGCTCTACGACCAGAACAGCTACCTCAGCGAAACCCAACTCCGGCAGCTCCGCGCGGCTGCGGACAGGATCGTGGTGATCAGTCCCAGCCGGCGGACCCTGCGGGGACTGGACGGCGGCCTCCGCAACGCCGGGGTTCTGCCGCAGGGGCACGAGGTAATGGAACCCCAATGCAGCCTCGAGGATCCGCGGGTGGCCGGGAACATCTCGGCTGTGAACGGTCAGCTGTATGCCGGAGGTGAGATCTGTTACCGCGTGGACGGCGGCGGCCTGTACGCGGTCAGCAATGACGGCCGGGTGGTGGTCCTCGGCAGCGCCGCGCTGCTGAGCAACGAACTGCTCGACCAACGTGGAAACGCAGCGCTCGTTCTTCGCAGCCTGGGCGACTCCCCCGAGCTGCTCTGGTACCTGCCTGGCCTGGGCGATGTGCCCCAGGACAGGAACCCCGCCACTTTGAACGAGCTCGCACCGCCGTGGGTGGCATTCCTGGGCCCCTGGCTCGTGGTCGTCGCCCTCCTGGCTGTGCTATGGCGGGGACGGCGGCTCGGACCGCTCGTGTTCGAACCCCTGCCGGTAGTGGTCAAGGCGGCCGAAACCGCCGAGGGAAGGGCCAGGCTTTACCAGGATTCCCGAGCCACGGAAAGGGCGGCGGCAAACCTACGGGCCGGTACGCTGGTCCGGCTTTCGCGGGTGTTCCGGCTCGGTCCGGAGGCCGGCGTCGACGCCTTGGTGGAAGCGATCTCCCGCAAGACAGGCCGCCCGCCCGTGCAGCTTCGGGAAATCCTCGATTACAGGCCGGAATCGCAGTCCGGCCTGGTGCGGTGGGCACAGACATTGGAACAACTCGAGCAGGAGGCATCAGCCCGGTGAACGAAAACTTGAACACACAATGGGACGGATACACCGGCACAGCGCCTTCCTACGATGGCGGAAAGGCTTCCACCGGGGCGGGGAGCCACCCTGTACCGGCCGCGCAGGGCGCCCCGCCCCCGCCGGCCCCGGAGCGTTCACCGGCAGCCGCCGGCGACCCGGCCCGCCAAGCGCTCCTGGACGTGCGGCACGAAGTGGGCAAGGCCGTCGTCGGGCAGGACTCCACTGTGACCGGCATGCTGATCGCGCTGCTCTGCGGCGGCCATGTGCTGCTGGAGGGCGTGCCCGGCGTTGCTAAGACGCTGCTGGTGCGGGCCCTGTCCAAGGCCCTGAGCCTGGACACCAAGCGGGTCCAGTTCACCCCTGACCTCATGCCCGGCGACGTCACGGGTTCGCTGGTCTACGACTCCCACAGCTCCGAGTTCACCTTCCGCGAGGGGCCGGTCTTCACCAACATCCTGCTGGCCGACGAGATCAACCGGACGCCGCCGAAGACCCAGGCGTCGTTGCTGGAGGCCATGGAAGAGCGCCAGGTATCGGCCGACGGCGTCTCCCGGCCGTTGCCGGTGCCGTTCATCGTGGCCGCAACGCAGAACCCAGTGGAATACGAGGGCACCTATCCCCTGCCCGAAGCACAGCTGGACCGCTTCCTGCTCAAGCTCGCCATGCCGCTGCCCGCCCGGCACGAGGAGATCGAAGTCATCCGGCGGCACTCCGAAGGATTCGATCCCCGCAACCTGGGGGCCGCAGGTGTTCGTGCGGTGGCCGGGAGCAGCGAACTGGACAGCGCCCGCGCGAAGGTCGCCGCAGTGCGGGTGGCGCCGGAAATCCTGGGCTACATCGTGGACGTGGTGCGGGCCACCCGGGCGGCGCCGTCGTTCCAGCTGGGTGTGTCGCCGCGCGGCGCAACCGCGCTGCTGACCACTGCCCGGGCCTGGGCCTGGCTCTCCGGGCGGGACTTCGTTACCCCCGACGACGTCAAGGCACTTGCCCTGCCGTGCCTGCGCCACCGCGTGGGCCTGCGGCCGGAAGCGCAGATGGACGGCGTGCATGTTGACGACGTCCTCGGCAGCATCCTCGCATCCGTTCCCGTGCCGCGCTGATGCCCGCCCGCATGTTGATCCGGGGGTCATGAATGGTCGTCACAGGAAGGCTGGTGCTGCTGGCGGCTGCGGCACTCGTGCCGATGCTGCTTTTCCCCAACTGGGGTACGGCCGCGCTGCTGTGCACCCTGTTCCTGATGCTTGCGGTGGCAGATGCTTTGCTGGCGGCTTCTCCGCGCCGGCTGGTCGTGGAGCGCCGGCAGCCTGCCAATGTGACCTTGCATGCGGGGGCCGAAAGCCAGCTGCTGCTGACGAACACCAACGACCGCGCCCTCCGGGCCCTGGTCCGTGACGCCTGGCAGCCCTCGGCGGGCGCGGTGGACCCCGTCCAGCGGATCACGGTTCCTGCCGGTGAGCGGCGCCGCATGACCGTGCGCCTTGTTCCCGTGCGCCGCGGTGATCTCGCTGCTCCGCATGTCACGGTCCGTTCCTTCGGCCCGCTGGGCCTGGCCGCCCGGCAGAGCACCCTGACGGTGCCGGGCAGCTTGCGTGTCCTGCCGCCGTTCCACTCGAAACGGCATCTGCCCTCAAAGCTGCGCAAGCTCCGGGAACTGGACGGCAAAGCCGCCGTGCAGATCCGCGGTGCGGGGACCGAGTTCGATTCACTGCGCGACTATGTCCGCGGCGACGACGTCCGATCGATCGACTGGCGCGCCACCGCCCGGCGGACCGCCGTCGTCGTCCGCACCTGGCGGCCCGAGCGGGACCGCCGCGTGGTAATCATGCTGGATACCTCACGCACCGCCGCGGCAAGGATCGACGACGAACCCCGGCTGGACACCGGGATCGAGGCGGCCCTGCTGCTGGCCGTGCTGGCCGAGCGCGGCGGCGACAGGGTTGACTTCCTCGCCTTCGACCGCAGGGTTCGCGGCCGTGTCGATTCGGCGTCCAAGGGGACCCTGCTGGGCCGGCTGGTCCAGGCCATGGCTCCGCTGGAAGCCGAGCTGATCGAGATGGACTGGGGCCAAGTGCCGGCCCAGGTGCGGGCCGTGTCCGCGCACCGTTCCCTCGTGGTCCTGCTGACCTCCCTGGACAGCGGCGTGCCTGAAGAGAACCTCATTCCCACCGTGGCCCAACTGGCCCTCCAGCACGTGGTGGTGGTCGCCTCGGTGCGGGACCCGCTGCTGGGTACGATGGCGGCGGAACGGACGACGGCGAGCCAGGTCTTCCGCGCGGCGGCCGCTGAACGGGCGCTGCTGGACAGAGCCGCGGTTTCCGCACAATTGAAGCAACTCGGGGCCGAAGTAGTGGACGCGGAACCGCTGGATTTGCCGCCGAAGCTCGCGGACGCCTATATCCGGCTGAAGGCTGCCGGCAGGCTGTAGCAGGCAGGCCCCGGCAAGCGGGCCGCAGGAAGGAGAAAGCAGGTGTCCACCGTGAACACCCCGATCTACGAACGCGCCCTGGGCAGCGATTTCCGCCGGCTGCAACCGGAGCTGCAAGATTACTTCGCCCTGGTACCCGGATCCGGCTCCTACGGGATCGGCGAGGGCGTGTTCGAACTGGTGGGTTGCCGCCAGCGCTGGCTGCGGCCCTTGCTGTCCCTGGCCTCCGCCGAGGAAGCCCTGTTCCCCGAATACGGAGAGAGGGTGCCGTTCCGGATCGAGAACCACGCCCACCTGGATCCGTTCGGCCGTTCCAGCCTGACCGCCCGGCGCGAGATCTTCTTCCCCGGCCGCACGCGGCTCTTCCACGACACCACCTCGGCCGTCGAGGAGAACGGCGGCACGCGGCTGGTCGACTACCTCGGCAAGCATCGGCGCCTCGCCACCGAACTCCGGCTCGCCGTCACGCCTGAGGGCAGGCTCCGGGGAATCTCCGGGGCCACGCGGGCGTTCCTGGGTCCGCTCCGGCTCGGCGTGCCCGGGTTGCTGGATGCCAATGCCTACGCCGAACAATGGTGGGATTCCGGGGCAGGCAAGCACCGGATCCAAGTGAAGGTGCTGCAAAAGCACGTTGGCCTGGTGCTCGTCTACGCCGGATACTTCGACTACCGGCTGGCCCCGTTGCTGCCGCAACCCGCGGCCGGGGACGGGACCGCCGTCGGGCTCCCGCGTTACGCGGAGCCGGACCGCTGGGAGTCCCGTACCTAAGCTGCTTCCCTAGCCGAGTGCCAGCTGATTGA
Source organism: Curtobacterium sp. LFS079 (assembly GCF_047977865.1). Taxonomy (NCBI): domain Bacteria; kingdom Bacillati; phylum Actinomycetota; class Actinomycetes; order Micrococcales; family Microbacteriaceae; genus Curtobacterium; species Curtobacterium sp. LFS079. Next base: position 93,155 of record NZ_JBFPFO010000012.1, on the reverse strand, counting down.
GGCCGTCCGCGAGCTGGGTCAGGCGGTTGAGGGCGTCTTTCGCCGCCGCCGGGCTGTGCCCGGCCAGGCCGTGGGACGGCGTCACCCGCAGTGCCGCAAGGGACGACGCCGGCAAGCCCAACTGGCGCCAGGGCCGCCAGACCGCTTCCACGAGTTCCGCCGTGCGCGGGAGTGCACCGCCCGGCTCGCCTGCAGGCAGCGCGCCTGCCCAGACCCGTTTGCCGGACTCGACTGCCCCGGCCAACTGCTCCCACTGCCGCGTGGTCAGGGCCTTGAGCGGTACAGCAACGCCGTCGGCCCCGGAGGCAAGGATCTGGGCAAAGGGGGCTTCGATTTCGGGCACGGCGATCACGGTCTCCGCGACGCCTGCAGCGTGCAGTGCTTCGACAACCCTGCGCCAGGAGGCAGTTGCTTCATCCTGCGGGATCGAACGCAGCGTACGGTAACCGCTCGCCGTCGGGATGGTTCCGGCGAGGACGGCGGCGATGTCCGGCTCGTCCAGCTGGACCACGACGTCGGCCCCCGGCACCGCGGCCCGGATACGGGTGATGTGCCCAGCGACGCCGACGGCCAGGGAGTCCGTGATGTCCCGTCGTGCGCCGAAGTCCAGCAGGGCGCGTTCCCCGTTGTGCAGGTAGAGGCCCGCGGCAAGACTGAGCGGCCCCCTGAGCTGGATCTTCACCGCCCCGGCGGAGGCGTCCTCGGCACCGGCCACATCGGCCAGCACGTTGATGTCGGTGGCCAAGGCGGACCGTGCGCGCTGCAGGTCCTTGCCCGGGCGGTCCACGAGGCGCCAGCCGTGCGGCTGCACGTCCACGGCAAGTTCGACAAGCAGCGACGCGGTCCGGCCCAGCGGGTCCGAGCCGACACCCCGGTCCGGAAGCTCGGCAAGGAAGGGCAGGTGCGGGCTGCCGAGTTCCCCGCGAATGGTGCGGGCGGCTTCCAGGGGATCATCGCCCGGCCAGGGCCCCAGGCCCGTGGCCGTGACCTGGCTTGATGGGAGTCCGGCCACCGAACGTTCGTCCACGGCTCAGTCCCGGCTGACCTGGTGGCCTTCGGCGATTGCCTCGTGGTGGCGGATCACTTCGCTGATGATGAAGTTCAGGAACTTCTCCGCGAAGGCAGGATCCAGGTGCGCTTCCTCGGCCAGGCGCCGGAGCCTGGAAATCTGGGCGGCCTCGCGGCCGGGGTCCCCCGCGGGCAGTTTGTGGGTGGCCTTGAGCACGCCCACCTTCTGGGTGGCCTTGAAGCGCTCCGCCAGGAGGAAGACGAGCGTGGCGTCGATGTTGTCGATGCTGGAGCGGATGGACAGCAGCTCATCCATGACCGAGCGGTCCACTTGGCCGACCAGCGAGCTCGCGGCGGGATCGAAAGAGTCAGCGGTGGTCTCGGAGACGTTCTCGGGACGGGCGTCTTCGGAAAGTAAAGGCTTCGGCTCGGTCATTGCACCAGTCTATGTTCTGCGCCGGAAGCTTCGCCGGTGTTACCCGTGTGCTGGACGCAGCCCGGGAGCAGAATGGTCTTGCTGTGTTTCGGGCCCGCGGACAGCTGCCCGGGCCCGGGCTGAGGAAGGAAGGAGAACCGATGAAGATCGCAGTCCTCGGAACGGGGATGGTGGGCCACGCGCTGGCCGGAAGGCTAGTGGAGCTCGGCCACGAAGTGATGATGGGTTCCCGCGAGGCGGGAAATCCCAAGGGCGCGGACTGGGCCGCGGCCGCGGGGCCGAACGCCTCGGCAGGATCCTTTGCCCAGGCTGCGGCGATGGCGGAGTTAGTTATCAACGCCACTCCCGGAACGGTGTCCCTCGCCGCGCTCGGCGAGGCCGGCGAAGGCAATCTCGACGGCAAGGTGCTGCTGGACGTGTCCAACCCCTTGGATAATTCGGCGGGTTTTCCGCCCCCGCTCTCGGTCTGCAACACAGACAGCATCGCCGAAACCATCCAGCGCACGTTCCCACTGACCCGCGTGGTCAAGTCCCTGAACACCGTAAGCGCGCCGGTAATGGTGGATCCGCAGCGGCTGGGCAACGGGGAACATGACGTCTTCCTGGCCGGCAACGACCCCGAAGCCAAGGCTGTCGTGGCCGAACTCCTGCGCGGCTTCGGCTGGCGGCCGGAAAGGATCCGCGACCTGGGCGGCCTGGACGCCGCCCGCGGCATGGAGATGTGGCTTCCCTTGTGGCTGCGGATCTTCATGCAGCAGCCGCGGGGGAAAATGTTCAACATCGCGATCGTCTCGGAAGACTGACGAGGGACTGACGACGACGGCGGGCGGCGGCGGCGCGCCGTGATCCGGCAGCGCGTTCGACTGCGGCGGCCGCCGTCGGCGTGCCGTGATCCGGCAGCGTGCGCAAAAGGGGCCCCGCGCCCTTCAGCAGCTCGCTTAGCTGCCGAAGGGCGCGGGGAATAGCACGCAGAGGATCGCGGCATGCCGCCCCCAAAAGCACCCCTCGAGACCGGCAGGGCAGCTCAGCTGCCAAGCAGCGCCCGGTGCGCCTCCCTGCGCAGGGCCTGTTCCACCGGGTCCGGGACCGGCAGTGAGGCGATGAGTCGCTTCGTGTAGTCCTGGCTCGGGGCACCCATGATCTGGCTGCCGATGCCCTGCTCCACGAGACGGCCCTTGAACAGCACGCCCACCCAGTGCGAGAGCATGTCCACCACCGCGAGATCGTGGCTGATGAACAGTGCCGCGAAGCCAAACTCCTCCTGGATATCCCTGAACAGCTCCAGCACCTTTGCCTGCACGGATACGTCCAGGGCCGACGTCGGCTCATCGGCGATCAGCAGCCGCGGGTTCAGGGCGAGTGAACGGGCCAGGGAGGCACGCTGCCGCTGCCCGCCCGAAAGCTCGTGCGGATACCGTGCGGCGTACGAGGCCGGCAGCTGCACGGACTCGAGCAGCTGGGCTACCCGGAGCCGGGTTTGTGCCGGGCTCGGATGGGTGTGGATCAGCAAGGGCTCGGCGATGCACTCCCCCACCGTGAGGTGCGGGTTGAACGAGGCCGCCGGATCCTGGAACACGAAGCCGATGTCCCTGCGGAGCGGCTTGAAGCTGCGTTCCTTGAAACCCAGCATCTCGTAGCCGAAAACCTTCAGGCTGCCGCCGGTGGCCCGGTTGAGGCCGGCGATGGCCCGGCCGATGGTGGACTTCCCGGAACCGGATTCGCCCACCAGGCCGAAGACCTCGTTCTCCGAGATGGTGAAGCTGACACCGTTGACGGCCTTGAACCCCGGAGTGCCGAGGCGTCCCGGGAATTCGATGCTGAGGTTCTTCGCCTCCACCAGGACCTTTCCGCCCTGGTGCAGCCGTTCCGTGGCTCCTTCCGACGCCGATTCCCGGCCGAGGTGCGGAACCGCGGCCAGCAGCTTCTTCGTGTAGTCCTGCTTCGGTTCCGCGAACAGGGTCCTGGCGGTGGCTTCTTCCACCACCTCGCCCTGGTACATCACCACCACACGGTCCGCCAGGTCCGCGACCACGCCCATGTTGTGGGTGATCAGTACGATCGAGGTGCCGTACTTGTCCCGGAGATCCCGCAGCAGCTGGAGGATCTCGGCCTGGACCGTGACGTCCAGCGCCGTAGTGGGTTCGTCCGCGACGATCAGCCCGGGGTTCAGGGCAAGCGCCGCGGCGATGACCACGCGCTGCTTCTGCCCGCCGGAAAGCTGGTGCGGATAGTAATTGACGCGGATTTCCGGATCCGGGATGCCCACCTTGCGCAGGGCTTCGGTGGCGCGCGCCTTGGCTTCCTTGGCTGAAATCCGGTGCCCGTCCGCCGCATGCGCCCGGATGCCTTCGGCGATCTGCCAGCCCACCGTGAACACAGGGTTCAGCGCGGTGGAGGGCTCCTGGAACACCATGGCGACGTCCCTGCCGCGGATCTTCCGGAGGGTGGCGGGGCTGACGCTGATGACGTCGTTGCCCTTGATGAGCACGGTGCCGGAGCTGGTGGCCGTTTCGGGCAGGAGCCCCAGGATTGTCTTGGCAGTGACCGTCTTCCCGGAGCCGGACTCACCCACGATGGCCAGCACTTCGCCGGCTTTCACATCGAGGCTGACATCCTTGACCGCCTGGACGTCCCCGGTGTCCGTGGCGAAGGTGACCTTGAGGTCGTCGATGTCCAGGACCACTTCGCCCGCGGGCTTCCGCTCGTCCGAGATGTTTCCGAGGTCGATGGTCATGGCTTGCCTGCCTTCTTCGCTTTGCTGCCGGCCCGTATCTTTCCTGCAGCCCGGCGCCCGCGCAGGCGGGGATCGTTGAGGTCGTTCATGCTTTCGCCCACCAGGGTCAGGCCGAGCACTGTCAGGACGATCGCCACGCCCGGGAACACGCCCGTCCACCAGATGCCGGAGGATGCGTCGGCGAGCGCCTTGTTCAGGTCAAAGCCCCATTCGGCAGCCGAAGTCGGCTCGATGCCGAAGCCCAGGAAGCCCAGGCCGGCCAGGGTCAGGATCGCCTCGGAGGCGTTGAGCGTGAAGATCAGCGGCAGGGTGCGGGTGGCGTTCTTGAAGATGTGCCGGCCCATGATGCGCCAGCTCGAAGCACCCACCACCATGGCCGACTCCACAAAGGGCTCGGCCTTGAGACGGATGGTTTCGGCCCTGATCACACGGAAGTACTGGGGCACGAACACCACGGTGATGGAGAACGCACAGGCCAGGATGCCGCCCCAGAAACTGGACTGTCCGCGGCTGATGACGATCGACATCACGATGGCCAACAACAGCGACGGGAAGGCGTAGATGGCATCCGCCATGACCACGAGCACCCTGTCCAGCCAACCGCCGAAGTAGCCGCTGAGCAGGCCAAGCGCCACACCCACGAAGAGGGACATCGCCACGGACACGATGATCACGATCACCGCGGTCTGGGAACCCCAGAGCACGCGGGACAGCACGTCGTAGCCACCGACCGTCGTCCCCCAGGGGTGCTTGCCGCCGGGGACGGCCTGCGCCGGGAACGTGCCGGCGGCGTCGGAGATCTGCGAGAAACCGAACGGTGCGATCAGCGGGGTGAGGAGTGCAGCCAGCAGGAAAATACCGGTCAGCGAGGTGCCGATCAGGAGCATGGTGCGCTGCAGCCCGACGCTCTGCCGGATGTGCGAGGTCACGGGCAGCCGGTCCAGCAGCGGCGCCCTGCGAGGAGCGGGCGGCGGGACGGCCGCCGTCGTCGTTTCAGACATCAGTACCTCACCCTCGGGTCGATGATTGCGGCAAAGATGTCCACTACGAAGTTGGTGACCGCCACGATCACGGCCAGCAGCATGACGATGCCCTGCACGGCGACGAAGTCGCGGGCGGTCAGGTATTGCGCAAGCTGGTAGCCCAGGCCCTTCCATTCGAAGGTGGTTTCGGTCAGCACGGCGCCGCCGAGCAAGAGCGCGATCTGCAGGCCCATGACCGTGATGATCGGGATGAGCGCCGGCTTGTAGGCGTGCTTGGTGACGAGGCGGAATTCGCTGACGCCGCGCGAGCGGCCGGCTTCCACATAGTCCTTGCCGAGCGTCCCGATCAGGTTGGTGCGGACCAGGCGCAGGAAGACGCCCGCGGTGAGCAGTCCGAGCGCGACGGCGGGAAGCACCGCGTGCGCGGCGATGTCACCGAGTGCCTGGTAGTTTCCGCTGCGGATGGCATCCAGCCAATAGATGCCGCTGGGTGCCGCGAGCTGGGACATGGCCAGTTCCGTGTTGGTGGAAGCCCGTCCGGAGACCGGCAGCCAGCCCAAGGCCACGGAGAAGGTCAGCTTCAGGAGCAGGCCCGCGAAGAAGACCGGAGTGGCGTAGCAGAGGATGGCGAAGAAGCGCAGCACGGCGTCGGGCGTGCGGTCCCGGCGGTGGGCTGCAATCATGCCCAGCGGAATGCCGACCAGCAGTGCCACTACGAGGGCGTTGATGGCCAGTTCGAGGGTTGCCGTGCCGAAGGTGGCCAGCATTTCGACGACCGGACGGCGGTCCGAGAGGGTGGTACCGAAGTTTCCAGTGGCGACTTGGCCGAGGTATTCAAAGTATTGGACGAGGATGGGCCGGTCGTAGCCGGCCTCGTGGATCCTGGCGTCGAGCTGGTCCTGCGGGAGACGTCCGCCGAGGGCGGCGGTGATGGGGTCGCCGGTGATCCGCATGAGGAAGAAGACCAGCGTGACCAGGATGAAGATGGTGGGGAAAATCAGGAGGAAGCGGACGAGGATGTACCGTCCCACTCCCCCGGCGCCGCGTTTTGGCGCAGCCGGGCCGAGCACATCAGGTGTCTCGGCCTCAATGAGTGTTGCCATGAGGAATCCTTTGTAGACAGTCGTTTCGGGCGTTTGCCCTGCTCACGGCAGGAGGCGGGGCGCACCCCGCCTCCTGCGTGGACGAATTACTTCGAAACGCTGCCCAGACGGAACTTGAAGGACGCGTCCAGGGTGGAATCGACACCCTTGACGCTGGCGCCGGAAACGGCGACCTGGGCACCCTGCAGCAGCGGCAGGGTGGAGATGTCCGCCGCGAGCAGCTTCTGGACATCCTGGATGTCCTTCTCGCGGGCGGCCTTGTCCGATTCGGTCAGCTGCTTCTCGATCAGCTTGTCGACCTCGGGGTTGGAGTAGTGGTTATTCATGAATCCGCCCTTGGGGAAGAACGGGGTGAGGTAGTTGTCCGGGTCGGAGAAGTCCGGGAACCAGCCCAGCTGGTGCACCGGGTAGGTGTCCGCCTTGGACGCCTTGTTGTAGGTGACCCACTCCGTGGACTGGAGCTCAATCTTGAACAGGCCGTCCTTTTCCAGCTGGTCCTTCACCATGGCGTACTCGTCGCCGGAGGACTTGCCGTAGTGGTCAGGGTTGTACTGGAGCTTGATGGTCACCGGGGTGCTGACGCCGGCGTCTGAGAGGACCTTCTTGGCCTTGTCCGGGCTGGGCTTGCCATCCTGGCCGTAGAGGTCCTTGAAGGACTCGTTGGCGCCGAGGAAACCGGAGGGAACGTTGGACCACAGGGGCAGGTAGGTGCCCTTGTAGACCTGGTCGGCGATCGCCTGGCGGTCGACGAGGTCCGCCACGGCCTGCCGGACGGCGTGCGCCTTGGCAGGGTCGGCGTCGGGGGTCTTCGCACCGAACGGCATCACATTGTAGTTGAAGACGATGTAGCGCATTTCACCGCCGGGGCCAACGTGCACCTTGACCTTGGAATCCTTTTTGAGGTCCTCAATGTCAGTGGCGCTCAGGCTGCGGTTGGCGACGTCCAGGTTGCCCTGCTGGATGTCCAGCTTCATGTTGCTCTGGTCCGTGTAGTACTTGATGGTGGCGCCGCCGTTCGCCGCCTTGTCCAGCACGCCCTTGTAGTCCGCGTAGGGCTTGAGGCTGATGAGTGTGTTCTTGTTGTAGCTCTCGATGGTGTACTGGCCGTGGAAGGCCTTGGCCTTCACGATGTCCTCGTCGGGGAGGAGCTTGTCAGCCGGGAAGACTTCATCGTCGACGATCGGACCGGCGGGGCTGGAAAGGATCTGGGCGAAGGTCTGGTCGTTGGCCTGCTTGAGGGTGAAGACCACGGTCTGCGGGTCCGGCGTGCTGATCGAGGAGATGTTCGTCAGCAGGGAGGATGGCCCGTTGGCGTCCTTGATCTTGACCTGGCGGTCGAAGCTGAACTTCACGTCCTTGGAGTCCAAGGTGTGGCCGTTGGCCCATTTCAGGCCGCTCTTGAGCTTGACCGTGTATTCGGTGGGCTTGGTGAACGAGGCGGATTCGGCGATGTCCGGAACGGGGTCGGCCCCGCCGGGCTTGGAGTTAAGCAGGAACGGGAAGATCTGGTTCATCACCATGAACGACCCGTTGTCGTACGATCCAGCGGGATCCAGCGCGGTCACCTTGTCGGTGGTGCCGTAAGCGACGGTACTTGCCGCACCGCTGGCTCCATTACTGGGTGCACCGCCCGACGGACCAGTGCAGGCCGTAAGAGCGAATGCGGAGATCCCCGCGAGCGCGATGACGCTGTGCAGGGCTTTCTTGTTGATTGCCATCAGTGAACTTTCTGTTCTGTGGAGTCGGTGTCCGATGGATTGGCTGTTGGAGGTAGGGATGCCCGCGATTGTGATGGGGCACACAGCTGATGCCTCGATTCAACCAGAACAATCGGTCGGAAAAGAGTGGTTTCGGTGATTTGAAACACAAACTTTACTTTTCGCGGGCCGAGGCACCCTCCGGCATCCATTGCCGGACCCTCCGACCAGGCCTAAAGTTGAGGTGCGCTCCGTGGCCCGCCGCCGCCGTCGGCCTTCCGGCCCGCCCGGAGCAGGTTGTGCTCGTCGGTCCGCATGCGCCCTGCCGCAGGCGGGCCGTCCTGGCGGCGGAGCTTGGGGCCGCCTAGCTGAATCCGCGCAACTTCCGGTCAAAGGACGCGCTCATGAACAAGGCAGCCCTGTGTGTGGGCATCAACGAATTCAAGTTCCTTCCGCAATCCAGTTGGCTCCAGGGATGTGTCAACGACGCCAACGATCTCGCGGCCCTGCTGGAGGGCCGTTATGGTTTTCCCTCCTCCGACATCAAGGTCCTGCACGACGCCGACGCGGACAAGGACGCCGTCATGGCCGAGTTGTCCCGGATCATGGACCTGGCGGTATCCGGCAAAGCCGATCACCTCGTCTTCACTTTCTCCAGCCACGGCACGCAGATCCCGGACACCAGCGGCGACGAGGCCGACCGCCTGGATGAGGCATTCGCCTGCCACGGCATCAACAGCACCGGTGACGCATGGGACCCGGCGACGGTGATCGCCGACGACGAACTCCACGAGCTGTTCTTGAAATTGCCGGAAGGCGTGCTCATGGAGGTCGTGCTGGACACCTGCCACAGCGGCACCGGGCTGAAGTCGCTGGACCTCCTGCCCGGCCGGCGTCCGCGCTTCCTCCCGGCACCGACTGCGCGGGCCGTTGCCGCCTCGGAATTCAGCGACACCCGGGTGCTGCGGGACCTGGTCAAGGCCGGGGGCGACTCGAAGCCCGTGCTGATGGCCGCGTGCCGTGCCGACCAGACCGCCGCCGATGCGTTCCTCAACCAGCGCTACAACGGCGCCTTCACCTACAACCTGGTGAAAGCTCTGGAATCCGACGGCGCCCTCCCTCGGGCGGACATCCTCAAGGCGGTCAGCAAGGGACTGAAGGCCGGGGGCTTTGACCAGGTGGCCCAGTTGGAGGCGTCGACGGCGGCCCGCAAGGCGGCGTGGGGAACGCCCGGATAGCCGCGGGGCGCCTGGCCGGGGCTAGTCGCCGGTGCTGTGGAACCTGCCCTGCACGCCGCTGGACACTTGCTGTTCGGCGGCGTGCTGCTCGTCCGATACGAACATTGCGGACTGCCGCTCCCGGGACATCACGGGCTTGAGCGCGGCGTAGACCAGGCGACCGCCGGCGTCGAAACGCAGCAGTCCGCCCCCACGGATGTCCACGTACTCACTTTTGGTCTTCAGGCCGAGCCTGACGGCGGCTTCGCGACGGCTCATGCGCACGGTCTGGACGAAGGAGGCGCCGATTTCCGAGACCACGAATCCGTCGGGCGATACGCGCTCGGACGTCCGCACCCGGGTGGAACTGAGCGGGGTGCGCCGTTCCAGCCGGGCGGCGTCGAGCAGCCGGGGGTTTTCCCAGACGAAGCGCTGGACTTCCTGCGGGTCGGACCCGAGGGCTGCGAGCCGGACCGGGTAGCGCAGGCCCCGGTAGTTCTCGACCCCGGAAATGTTGGCCAGGGGGACCCTCCGGATCCCGATCCCGGAAAACTCCTCCTGGATCGCCTCCCGGTAGCCATGCTGGTCCTCGGGGACCATGTCCAGGTCCGCGGCGATGATTCCCCGCAGGAGGTCCCGCCACAGGACATCGACCGGCGGCATGTAGGACAAGCCCCGGATCACCATGCGGAGCACCCGGGTGCCCACGATGGAACCTGAATCAGCCTTCTGCTGCAGGCTCTGGCCTTCGCCCATGCGGCGGTTCCGTTCCATCCACAGCCGGTGGACGGCCCGCAGGACTGCCCCCACCACCACGGTTCCCCTGACGTGCGGTTCGGGCTGGTCCTGCCAGTTGTCCGGAACGGTTCCGGCAAAAGGCTCCCGTAACGGCCCCCGGGCGTACAGGTCCCGGGCGAAGTCGAAGAGCGTGCGCATCAGGGCGTCGTCGTCGAGCGCAGCGTCCGAGCCCGCCTTCCCCGCCGCGGCCAGCAACTGCCGGTATACGACGTCCCGGGAGGAGAACACGGAGAGGATGGCCACCAGGTCGGCAAGAGCCTCGTGCATGGCGAGCTGTTCGATCCCGGCAAGCTGGTCCGCCCAGGCAGGCCGGAATCCGTCGAGGATCGCGTGGGTGACTTCATGAGCCACGATGTCGCGGAACAGCGCGGTCGGAACCTTGTAGCCCATACGGTCGATGGAGCCGAAGCGGATGATGTTGGTGCCGCGTTCGTATCCCGTGTCCGTGGCGGTGACCAGGTCCCGGGCCTTGAGGGTCAGCCGGCCCTCGGGGTGCCACGGCATGCGGCGACCCAGGGTCGATTCGAAGAGATGCAGGGTGGAGGCGGCCACCCCGTAAACGTGCTGGGCGAGAAAACGCGAATCATCCAGGAGTTCCCGCAGTTCGCCGGGCGGATCTTCCGAGATGAACTGCCAAGGGTTGCCCGGAACCGTCAGCGACACCGGGACCACGCTGGTGCCGCGCCATTTCCTGATGTGTACGCTCAAGCGGTGGCCGGTCGGCCCCCTGCGCAGCCGCTCAACGGGGATCCGCAGCTGCGTGGTGATGGGAGCCAGCCCGTTGCTGCCGATCGGCCCCTCTGCAAGCACTGTCAGGGGGACCATCTGCCCGGCCTTGATGTCCCCCGGGGCCTTGCCCTTGTCTTCCACAGCGCCCTGAAATGCCACAGCCATCGCCGCCCCTTGTGCGGAACCCCAGCAAATCCGCAGCGGAATGCTGCATAGCCAAGTATCTGCCCGGCGGCAGCCGGAGGCAATGGCGACGACGGCGGACCGCCGGGAGCGGCTGCGGGCCTAAAGGGCGGCGCGCTGCAGTGAGCGGGCGGCGTCGATGGTTGCCTGGCCCAGCACCCGGGTGCCCTGGTACAGCACCACGGTCTGGCCGGGCGCGACGCCACGAAGCGGCTCGTTGAGGGTAACCACCAGGCCTTCGCGCTCCACGCCGGAATCGTCGGTGACGGATTCCACGCGGGCGCGGGCGGGAACGGGATCGCCGTGGGCACGGACCTGGGCATGGCAGTCGAACTCGGCACCGGTGGTCACTTCGGCGATGGGGAGGCCGGCCCAGGAGACCTTGATGCCGCGGATCTCATCGATGGCGAGGAGGGCTTCCGGCCCGACGACCACCTTGTTTTCCTTCGGCCGGATCTCCAGGACGAAGCGCGGCTTGCCGTCCGCTGCAGGCGTGCCAAGCTTCAGGCCGCGACGCTGTCCCACTGTGAAGGCGTTGGCTCCGGGGTGCTCGCCGACCTTGGCACCGCTTTCATCGACGATGTCGCCGGCGGTCATCTCGATCTTTTCGGCCAGCCAGCCGCGGGTGTCGCCGTCGGAAATGAAGCAGATGTCGTGGCTGTCCGGCTTGTTGGCCACGGACAGGCCGCGGCGCTCGGCTTCGGCACGGACTTCCGCCTTCGAGGGGGTGTCCGCGAGGGGGAACATGGAGTGCTTGAGCTGCTCATGGGTCAGCACGCCCAGCACGTAGCTCTGGTCCTTGGCCCAGTCCGCGGCGCGGTGCAGTTCCGGGTTGCCGTCGGCGTCGTTGATCACCTTGGCGTAGTGGCCGGTGCACACGGCGTCGAAACCGAGGGCGAGCGCCTTTTCCAGCAAGGCAGCGAACTTGATGCGCTCGTTGCACCGCATGCAGGGGTTGGGCGTGCGGCCGGCGGCGTATTCGTCGATGAAATCCTGGACGACGTCTTCCTTGAAGCGCTCCGAGAAATCCCAGACGTAGTACGGGATCCCGAGCACGTCACACGCGCGCCATGCGTCACGGGAATCCTCGATGGTGCAGCAGCCACGGCTACCGGTGCGCAGCGTTCCGGGCATGCGGGACAGCGCCAGGTGGACCCCGACGACGTCGTGCCCTGCCTCGACGGCGCGGGCGGCGGCAACGGCGGAATCGACTCCGCCGCTCATGGCTGCAAGTACTCGCATGCTGGCTTTCTGCTGGAATTTGGGGAAATGTTGCGCCGGAAGACACCGCACGCCCGTCCATTCTACCGCCAGCGGGATCCGGGCCTGAAACCCCTCCCGGAACCCTTGACCGTTCACCCCGCCGCTTCTAAAGTCAAAATTGACGGTTTTAGATGCGGTAACGAGCCAATGACAGGAATCGAGGCATCATGGACACCGGACATATCGTCATCGCCGGCGGAGGCCTGGCAGGTGCAACCGCCGCCCGCACCCTCCGAGCCGAAGGCTTCACAGGCGCCATCACCATCGCCTGCGCCGAAACACAGGTGCCCTACCTCAGGCCGCCCCTCTCCAAGGAGTTCCTCCTGGGCAAAGACGGCGAAGAGAAAGTCCTGGTGGTGCCGTCGGACTGGTACCGGGAGAATGGCGTCGAACTCCTGCTTGGCGATACGGTCGTCGCAGCAGATCCACAGGCACATACGGTCCGCCTCGAATCCGGAAAGGAGCTGGCGTACTCAAAACTCCTGATCGCCACAGGCGCCCGGCCGCGGGAGCTGCCGATACCGGGAAGCGACCTGGAAGGGGTCAGCACCTTCCGCACCTTTGACGACTCGCGCCGCCTGAAGTCAGCACTGTCCGACGGCGGACGGCACCTGGTGATGGTCGGCTCCGGTTGGATCGGAATGGAACTCGCGGCCGCCGCCCGCAGTTTCGGCAATGAGGTCGCGCTGCTGGGCCTGGAGGACATCCCGCTGTCGTCGGCCATCGGCCCGGAGCTGGGGGCATACTTCCGCGACTTGCATGAATCCCACGGCGTGCGGTTCCGGCTGCCTGCGAGCGCCAAGGAAATCAAGGGAACCGGCGGCCGGGCCGGCGCCGTCGTCACCGATTCCGGAGAGGAAATCCGCGCGGACCTGGTGGTCATCGCGTCCGGCGTCCTACCCGACACCACCCTGGCCGAAAACGCCGGGCTCACGCTGGAAGACGGCATCCTGGTGGACGCATCCCTGCGCACCAGCAGTCCCGATGTGTTCGCTGCCGGGGACGTCGCCAACGCCCTGCATCCCTTCACCGGGGAACACCACCGCAGCGAGCACTGGTACAACGCCCTCAGCGGCGGAAAGGTGGCCGCCAGGGCCATGCTGGGCCAGGACGCGAAGCTGGACATGGTGCCCTATTTCTATACAGACCAGTTCGACGTCGCCATGGAGTACTCCGGCTTCCCGACGTTAGCCGCCGGTCAAAGCCCCTTGCTGCGCGGTTCGATGGATGACGGGAGCTTCCTGGCCTTCTGGCTGAACCCGGGCTCTTCGGACAGTGCAACGGTGGTCGCCGGAATGAGCATCAACCGGCCCAAGGTGCACAAGACCATCAAGGCCCTGATTTCCGGGCGCGTACAGGTGGATCCCGCACGGCTCGCCGATCCGGATGTGCCCTTGGAGGAACTCCTCCCGGAGGGCTGAACGACGCAGTGGCGGGATCAGGCCGTGCCTGGCCCCGGGGACGCGGGCCCCGAAGACCGCGCCACGGTGGCCGCCGTCTGGATGCTGGACTCGTGCCCGGCCATGCCCGCTTGCTTCGCGCGGGCATAGGCGTCCGGCAGGGCCTTGAGCAGGGCATCGACGTCAGCCTCGCTTGAGGTGTGGCCCAGGCTGAAGCGCTGGGCCCCGCGCGCCGTGTCCTCGTCCAGCCCCATCGCCAGCAACACGTGCGAAGGGCGCGGAACTCCCGCCGTGCAGGCCGAGCCCGTGGAAGATTCGACGCCGGCAAGGTCGAGGAGAAACAGCAGGGAATCTCCCTCGCAGCCCGGAAAGGTGAAGTGGGCGTTGTTCGGCAGCCGGCCATCGCCGGGCGCCCCGCGCAGCACCGCCTCAGGCACCGCCGCACGGACGCCGTCGATGAGCCTGTCCCGCAGGTGCGCAATCCGCGCGCTTTCCGCGGGCAGCCCGGAGGCGACGGAAGCTGCAGCGGCTGCAAATGCCGCGATCGACGCCGTGTCCAGGGTTCCCGAACGAACGTCCCGTTCCTGCCCGCCCCCGTGCTGAACAGGGGTCAGCTTGACCGAGCGGCCCAGGAACAGGGCGCCCACGCCGACCGGCCCGCCGATCTTGTGCCCGGAGACCGACATCGCGGCCAAGCCGGAATCCCTGAAATTGACCGGAAGGGCGCCAAAAGCCTGCACGGCGTCCGAGTGCACCGGAATGCCGTGCGCCGCGGCGAGTTCCACGATCTCCCGGACCGGCTGGATGCTGCCAACTTCGTTGTTGGCCCACATGACGGTCACCAGGGCAACGGATGAAGGATCCCGTTCCAGTTCCGCTGCGACCGCGTCCAGCCTGACCACACCGTCCGAGTCCACCGGCAGCCACACGACTTCGGCCCCTTCGTGCCGTTCCAGCCACTCGACGGTGTCCTGCACGGCATGGTGCTCGACGGCGGAGCACAGGATCCGGGTCCGGCGCGGGTCTTCGTCGCGCCGGTTCCAGAACAGGCCCTTGACTGCCAAGTTGTCCGCCTCGGTCCCCCCGGAGGTGAAGATGACTTCGGAGGGGTGGGCGCCTGCAGCCGCAGCCAGGGTTTCCCGGGCATCCTCTACGGAGCGCCGGGCGCGCCGGCCAGAAGCGTGCAGGGATGACGGGTTACCGGTCCGCGCAAGCTCGCGGGTCATCGCCTCGAGCGCGGCGGGGGCGATGGGGGTGGTGGCGGCATGGTCCAGATATACAGGCACCTTAAGAGTCTATCGACGCCCTCCGACGGCGGCAGACGGGTTCGGCGGGGGGTCAGTCGCCGGGCAGGATCCGGGCGCAGCAGTGGCCAGGGCGTTCGTCCCCGGCGATCCGCCCGCCATCGATGCCGCAGGCATCGGCAACTCCCGCCAGGAAAGCGCCGTTCATCGCGCACACCACTTCCGGATGGCTCCGGGAGAGCTTGTGGAACGGGCAGTTCAGCAGGGCGTGACCGCCGTCGTCGTCCGCTTCCGGCTGGTACCCCTGCCCGGCGAGGACTTCAAGGAACTCCTGTCCCCCGGCACCGGCCTCGGCGCCCTTGGCGCGGGCGGTCCCGAGCAGGGCCTCGCGTGCGGCTCCCCCGTCCTCCATGGCGGAACTGACAGCCGCCGCGAGAACGACGCCGGCAAGGTCGTAATTGCGCTCGGGAACAGAAACGCCGATCTCGGCGAAGAGCGGCACATAGAGCTTGGCGGGGCGTCCGGAACCCGGTCCGCCTTTGCCCGCCGGCTTCCGGAACTCGACCCCGAGCAGCCCGTCGCGGACCAATCGGTCCAGATGGAACGATGCCGTGCTGCGCGGCATGCCGAGGGCGGCAGCGGCACCGTCCCTCCCGGTCGCGGCACCGACGGAGCACACGTACTCGTACAGCCGGCGGCGGTTGTCGTCACCGAGCGAAGACAGGGCGGATAGCCGTTCGAGCCAGGAAAGTCCGGTCATGGGACAAGGGTAACTCTAAAAAGGCATCCGTTGATTAAATCCCGCCGAAATTCTAAAATCAAACTATCCATTTTTAGAAGGATGCAAGAGGAACACCCAGGAAGGAAGAACCATGAAAACCCAGGAAAGCGCAGTACAGGCCGGCGCCGGCAGGATCGCCGCCATGGACCCGGCACGGCAGGGATACCTGCTGCTCAGGACCGTCTTCACAGTCGCGCCGATCATCTTCGGCCTGGACAAATTCACCAATATCCTGACGGACTGGACAAGCTACCTTGCCCCGGTAGCCACGGCCGTGGTGCCGGTGACACCGCAGGCATTCATGTACGGGGTGGGGGTCGTGGAAATCCTCGCAGGCATCGCCGTCGCCGCGCGCCCGCGCTTCGGCTCCTTGCTCGTGGCCGTGTGGCTGCTGGGGATCATCGTCAACCTGCTGGTCCTGGGCAACTTCTTCGACGTCGCGCTCCGGGACTTCGGCCTCATGATCGCCGCCCTCGCCCTCAACAGGCTCGCGGGCAGCAAAGTCGCCTTGGGAACAAGCCGGGGCCGGTGAGCGCCTGGTTGGCTGGCCGAATCAGCTACTGGGCGGGATCAGCGGAAGGTAGTTCGCCACGTCGGCTTTGGCCGTCGCCAGGGCGGTCGCCGAAGGGCAAGCCACCGTGACGTAGACCGACGAGCCGGCGGTGGCGAACAGGCGGGCAAGAACGCTGAACACCTTGCCGTCGGCCGCCGGCCGCGCATTGAAGGCAAGCACCTGGACCTTCCGCCTGGGCTTGTCTGTGTCCGCTCCCCAACGCAGGGTCTCGGTTTTCAGGAATGCGGGTTCGATACCGGGATCAAGGTAGGCGAAAAGAGCCTCGGTGGAGGCTTTGTCATCGCCGGCAACGGCGAGCGCACCCTGGTTGAGGCTCAGCCTCGTCGTCACCTGGCAGCCGTCCTTCCGCGCGAAGCGGTTGTACCCCTGGGCTGTCGCCTGCGCGAGCTTCCAGCCCGGGGCTTCCTGCAGACCGTCAGCGATTCCCACCGGGACGCCGGCCGCCAGGGTGCCGCCGGCGCTGAGCGGAAGGTCCTTGGCAGCCACGGCGTCGGCATCGTGGCCGGGAGTAATGGTGGGAGTGGCCAGGACGGAAGGAGCAGGCGGCGGGGTGGTCACGCCGGGGTCGGGAACGTTGATGCTGCAGGAGGCCAACGACGCAAGCGCCGCCGCCGCGAAGATGACAGTGCCAAAGCGCGCAGGCCATGCCGCCGCCCGCCGTCCGAATATCTCCAAACCGTAGCCCCAATCATTCCGCTTGTGCCCTTGCCGCCTCCGAGTCTAGCCGCCGGCTCCAGGGCATGGGGTCCCATCCCGGGAACCGGAGGGAGGTCGTGGTTCGTTGTCCCTGAAGGCTGGCTAAACTGGCCCCGAACCCAGACTTCCAGAGAAAGGGCCGTGCTTGGCCGAGGGCAGCAGCTCCCACTATCAGATACTCCGTGTCTCCGTGAATGCCACGGAGCAGGAGATCAAGCGGGCCTACCGCAAGGCCGCCCGGCTGGCCCATCCGGACCACGGCGGAGATCCTGCGGTGTTCCGGCAGGTGACCCTTGCCTATGAGACCTTGGTGGATCCCCGCCGTCGGGCCGAATACGACCGCCGCTATGCAAGCGTCCGGCCCGCGACCCCTGCCGACTACGGCACAAGCACTGACCCTGGCCCCGCGAGCCGCACCACCGTCCACCGTCCCAACGTCCCGCGCAACACGGCCGGCGACGCCCCCGTCTACGTCCCGGCCTTCGATGACCCGCTTGAAGTTCCGCTGCTTTCCGCCGCAGAGGCCGCCCAGCAAGTACACGGGATGCCGCGCAGGCGCGGGATCTTTGGCGCCGAAGCCAGGATCCAGCGGGAAATGCGCACCGTGCAGTTGATCAGCCGGCAGGTCCTGCCGGCAATCCCTTCCGCCCGGCTCATCAACGGACTCCGCTCCCCCTCGGACAACAGCCACATCGACCATGCCGTCCTGGCCGGCTACCGATTGGCCTTGATCGGTTCCATGCTGTTGCCCAGGGGCGCCTATGCCTGGGACGGGGTGGCCCTAAGGCATGGAGGACGCGCCGTTCCTCCGCCGCAGCTGGACATGATCGCGCGCCACATGCAGGACATCTTTCCCGAGCTCAACGTGACCGCCTGGGTGGTGGTCCACGGGCCGGACACCAACCCGCACGAACCGGTGATCGACCGCTACCGTCACGCCGAAGAAAGCGCAGGCGTCCAGGTGGTCAACGCCGCCGGGCTCGCAAAAGGTCTCAAGCAATTCCTGTCCTCCGGCCCTGTGCCCAATACCGTGGTGGTCCCGGTGCTGGCGCGCCTGCTGCGCGGCATGCACTGACGTCCCGCGCTGGCAATGGAAGGCGCCGGGGCTGGCTAGGATTGATCCGTGTTCCGCATCCTCTTCCACACCCCTGAAATCCCGGGCAACACGGGCAATGCCATCCGCCTGGCCGCCATCACCGGCGCCGAACTGCACCTCGTGGAGCCGCTCGGCTTCGATTTCTCCGACGCGAAATTGCGCCGGGCCGGGCTCGATTACCACGACCTCGCCGTCGTAACCGTGCACAAGGACATCGACGCGGCCTGGGAAGCCCTGCAGCCGGAACGCGTCTTCGCCTTCACCTCCGACGGCGATACCTCCTACACGGATATCTCCTACCGGGCGGGCGACGTGCTGCTGTTCGGGCCCGAATCCGTGGGCCTGCCGGACTGGCTGAAACAGGATCCGCACATCACCGCGCGGCTGCGCCTTCCCATGCTGCCGTCGCTGCGCTCGCTCAACCTCGCCAACGCCGCCTCGATTGCGGTGTACGAAGCGTGGCGGCAGAACGGTTTTTCGGGCGCGACGATCTGACCCGCCGAAAAGCCTTGACCTTGACGTAACGTCAACTTCTACGCTTGAACCATGAAGCAGGAAGAAGGCACCTGGAGCATCTCCGAAGTGGCGAAGGCCAGCAAGGTTTCATCGCGGACCCTGCGGCACTACGACCAGCTCGGACTCCTGGAACCGGCGTATACCGCGCACAACGGCTACCGCTACTACGGGGAGCCGGAGTTGCTGCGCCTGCAACGGATCCTCCTGCTTCGGGAACTTGGCCTTGGGCTCGAAACCATCGGCGAAGTTCTGGACGGCCAAGCCGATCCCGTGGAGGCACTCGCCGTCCACCGGAAATGGCTGCTGGCCGAGCGCGACCGCCTGGACCGCATGTCCAGGACAGTCGACGCCACCATCACAGCACTACGTCGAGGAGCACCGATGTCCGCCGAAAACATCTTCAAGGATTTCGACAACAATCCCTACGAGGCCGAAGCCCGTGAACGCTGGGGCGACAAGGTGGTGGATGAATCCAAGGCCCGCCACGCGGCCATGACCCCTGACCAGAAGCGGGAGTTCATGGAGCAGGCCGACGCCGCCAACCGCGCCGTCCTGGACTGCCTGAATGCAGGACTGCCGGCCGACGACGCCGCCACCCTGGCCGCCGTCGAGCTCCACTACCAGTGGATCCTCCGCAGCTGGACACCGGGCCGCGCCTCGTATGCGGCCCTCGGCCGGATGTACGTGGAGGATGCCCGCTTCAAAGCGTTCCACGACAAGTACGACGAACGCCTGGCGGCTTACATGAGTGACGCGATGGCGGCCTACGCGCAGGCGCGGCTTAGCTGATCCCGCCCTGCGCAGCGTCGTTGGCCACAAGCTCCAGACGCTCGATGACCTCCTGGGCTTCCTCCGTCGGGGAAGCCGACACGGACAACGAGATGTGGTTCTCGTCCGCACCCGGCTCTTCGAGAGCGTCGAACTGGGATTCAAGCAACGACGGCGGCATGAAGTGCCCGTGCCGGGACGCCAGGCGGTCGGAGATCTTGTCCTTGCTGCCCTGCAGGAAAACGAACACCACATTCTCGCCCCGCAGCACATCCCGGTACCGCTTCTTCAGCGCCGAGCAGGTGATGATTCCGGGCTCCCCCGCCTCGGTGCGGGAGCGGATCCAGCCGGCGATCAGTTCGAGCCAGGGCCAGCGGTCCTCATCGGTGAGCGGCTGGCCGGAGTGCATCTTCGCCACGTTCGCTTCCGGGTGGAGGTCGTCGCCCTCCGCGAGGTCCCAGCCGAGGCGTCCGGCCAGGACACCGGCGACAGTGGATTTGCCCGAGCCCGAAACGCCCATGATCACAAGGACGGGCTGCTGCGCAGTCTTCGCCATTGAAAGTCTGCCTTCCTAAATAAATATGATTTAACCGTGTTCAAGCATATGACATGCGTTACACGGCGGCAATATCAGAACCCGGCGATGGTCTGGGACCCGTTAACAGAGACGACATGGAAAGCCTCGGCACTGCGGCCCTCCGGCAATCCCGCCCGGCGCCCGGTGTGCTGCATCATGCCGCGCACCGTGCGTTCCATGGCGGCGAGGTCCGGGTGCTGGCTGGCGTGGACCCGGATCGCCTCGAGCTTCTCTTCCACCTTGCCGGTGACATCGACGAAATGGTTCTCACGGGACTCCGGACCCGCGAAGAGCCAGAGCCACGGCAGCTTGTAGGCCTCGAGCCCGGCCTCGGCGATTTCCGGGTAGGCGAAGGGATTCTCCAGAGCCGGGTACACCGCCCGGGTGACAATTTCGCCCACGGCAAGGTGGTCCGGGTGGCTCTTCTGGATCCGGTCCCAGTTGCGTTCCGGGTGCATGGCCAGGACGATCTGCGGACGGATCTCGCGGATCAGCTTCACCACCTGCTTGATGACGCCATGATTCACCTCGAGATAGCCGTCGCGCTCGTGCAGGTAATGGATGTCCTCGACGCCGACGATCGCCGCGGCACGCTGCTGTTCCTGCGTCCGGGTATCGGTGATCGCATGGTGTCCGTCGGCGTCGAAGCCGCCGGCATCGCCGTCGGTCATGATGCAGTAGCTGACCTGCACTCCTGCAGCAGTCCAGGCGGCGATGGTGCCGGCGGCGCCGAAATCGATGTCGTCGGGGTGGGCGGTAAAACAAAGCACCCGCTCAACGCTCTCCGTGGAGGCGTTGAACGGGCTCTTTGCTGACGTGGTGTCAGAGTTCAAGGATCAGCCTTTCCGCTTCTTGATCTCTTCGGTCGCCTGCGGAACAACCTTGAAAAGGTCCCCGATGATGCCGAAGTCGGCGATTTCAAAGACGGGAGACTCCGCGTCCTTGTTGATCGCAACGATCACCTTGGAGGTCTGCATGCCGGCCTTCTGCTGGATCGCACCGGAGATGCCCACCGAGATGTACAGCTGCGGGGAGACGGTCTTGCCGGTCTGCCCGACCTGGAAGTCGTGGCCGATCCACCCGGCGTCGGTGGCCGCGCGGGAAGCGCCGACCGCGCCGCCGAGGGCATCGGCGAGTTCCTCGACGGGGCCGAAGTCGCCGTCAACGCCGCGGCCGCCGGCCACGACCACGCGGGCCTCGGTGAGTTCCGGGCGTCCGCTGGCGGGACGTTCGCTGCGCCCCGTGATGCGCGCGGCCGAGGCCGTGGCGTCCGCCGGAACTTCAACGGTGACGGTCTCCGCGGCACGAGCGGCGGGGGCCTCGGCGACGTCGACGCTGTTCGGCTTGACCGTCAGGACGGCGACGGCGGTGCGCGCCTTCGCAGTAGTGGTGTAGGCACCGGCCAGGACCGACTTGTGGGCGGTGCCGTCGGCGTCGACCCCTACGACGTCGGTGATCACGCCGGCATTCAGCTTCACGCCCAGGCGTGCGGCGATTTCCTTGCCGTCCGCCGAGTTCTCCAGCAGGACGGTGTCCGCGCCGGAGGCGGCAACCGCCGCGGCGAGGTAGGCGGCCTTCGGAGCCACCAGGTAGTCATCCAGGTCGGCGGCGGACGGACGGTAGACCGCCGTGGCGCCGTGGGCAGCAATGGCCGCAGCAACGTCGTCGTGCAGTTCGCCGTTGAATGCCACCGCGCTCTCGCCGAGCGAACGGGCAATGGTGAGCAGCTCGCGGCTGCTCTTCTTCAGCGAGCCGCCCGGGTTGTCAATGAAAACAAGTGCTTTTGCCATGTGTCTTGGGTCCTCTTAGAGCAGCTTCTGGGCGGCCAGGAAGTCAACCAGCTGGATGCCGGCGTCGCCTTCGTCGGTGATGATGGTGCCGGCGGTACGCGGCGGGCGGGCAGCGGCGGTCTCGACGGCGGTCAGCGAACCGGCGGCGCCGACCTGACCGGCGTCAACGCCGATGTCGGACAGCGCCAGCGTGGTGATCTTCTTCTTCTTGGCGGCCAGGATGCCCTTAAAGTTCGGGTACCGGGGCTCGTTGATCTGGTCGGTCACGGAGACGAGAGCGGGCAACGACGCCTCCACGGTGTCCGAGCGGCCATCGCCGTCGCGCCGTGCGGTCAGGGTGGTGCCGTTCAGTTCCAGCGCCGAGGCGAAGGTCACCTGGGGCACACCGAGGCGTTCGGCAAGCTGTGCCGGTACCAGGGAGGTTTCGCCGTCGGTGGAGGCCATGCCGGTCAGCACCAGGTCCACGGGGCCGAGGTAGCGGATGGCCGCGGCCAGCGCGAGGGAGGTGGCGGCGGCGTCGGACCCGGCGAGGGCGTCGTCGCTGAGGTGGACGCCGGAGCTGGCGCCGATCTGCAGGGATTTCTTGACGGAGTTCACGGCTCCGGCCGGGCCCATGCTCAAGGCAATGACTTCATTGCCTGCCTTGGCACCGCCACGGGCTTCGCTCAGCTGCAACGCGGCCTCAAGGGCGTACTCGTCCAGTTCCGAGAGGATGCTTTCGTCACGGTCGACAGTGTTTCCCTGCCCCGTGAGGTGTCGGTCGAACTGCGCGTCAGGGACGTGCTTGACCAGAACAACAATCTTCAATGTCTCTTCCACTGTGTTCGAGGCAGCCTTCCTTGCTTGAGGATGGCCAGCGGCTGGGCGCATGGCCATGGGCGCCCGGCTCGCGGGCTTCGTCCTAGCTAAGCATATTGCGGCGCAATACGATGTGCCCGATTAACGCCTGTTGCGGCACCGGGACGACGAAGCAGGCGGCACCGGATGGTGCCGCCCGCTTTCCGCCCCGTTGTTCGCACTACTTCTGCAGGGAGGCCCTACGGCTGCGGCGCGGCGTCCAGGGTGACGTCGATTTCACGTTCCTGCCCGTCGCGCTGGATGGTGGCCTTGACGGTGGCGCCGGCTGCCTGCTCACGCACGGCGGCCGTCAGCTGGTTGGGGTCGCTGATGACCTGCCCGGCGAACTTGACCACGACATCGCCCACCTTGACCCCCGCCTTCTCGGCGGCGGAACCCTTGGTGACACTGGCTACCTCGGCCCCCACGGAGAAGCCGGAACTGCTTCCGGTGGCCGACTTCGCCTGGACGCTGACGCCGAACTGGCCATGGCTGGCCTTGCCGTCCTTGATGATTTCCTCGGCGACCCGCCTGGCGTGGTTGATCGGGATGCTGAAGCCCACGCCGATGTTGCCGCTGGAGGAATCGGAGGTGCTGCTGCCGGCGGAGGCGATCGCCACGTTGACCCCGATCACTTCACCCTTGCTGTTGACCAGGGCGCCGCCCGAGTTGCCGGGGTTGATCGCCGCGTCCGTCTGGATCACGTTGATGGAGATGGAGCCTTGGTTGGAGCTGCCCTGGTTCCGGCTCTCACCTGGAGGGGCGAACTCGAAGCCGCCCTCGCCGTTGCCGTTCGAGCTGTCCGGTGATTCCTTCGGCGCGGCAGATGAAGCCACGCTGATGGTGCGGTTCAAGGTGGAGACAATGCCGTCCGTTACCGTGCCGGTGAGGCCAAGCGGCGAGCCGATGGCGACGGCGGTGTCCCCCACGTTGATCTTGCTGGAGTCACCCAGGGTCGCCGGGACCAG
Source organism: Curtobacterium sp. LFS079 (assembly GCF_047977865.1). Lineage (NCBI taxonomy): Bacteria > Bacillati > Actinomycetota > Actinomycetes > Micrococcales > Microbacteriaceae > Curtobacterium > Curtobacterium sp. LFS079. The sequence goes on along the minus strand of NZ_JBFPFO010000012.1, from coordinate 69,757 downwards.
GCCGGACGCGTCCGCAACCTTGATCACCGCGAGGTCGGACAAGGGGTCGGTGCCGACCACGCTTGCCTTCAGGACCCGTCCGTCGTGGGTACGCACTTCAATCGAAGCGTTGGCCGTGGCGCCGTCGAGGGTCACCACATGCGTGTTGGTGAGGATGTGCCCCTGGTCATCGATGATGACGCCGGAACCGGTGCCGCCTTCGCTGCCGCTGGTGGCCTTGATGGTGACCACGCTCGGGGAAGCCTTGGCTGCCGCGGCCGTGATCGCGTTGACGTCGTCCTTGTTGTTGACGATGACGGTGCCACCGCCCTGGCTGCCGGTGCTGGACGCGGGGGCCTGGTTGTCGAAGAGCTGATTGCCAGCGGCCACGACACCGCCACCGACGAGCCCGGCCGCAAGGATACTGGCGACGAGGGTTCCGACGCCGAACACGGGCTTGCGCTTGGTGGCGATTGCCGTGTTTCCCTGGGCACCGGCCGGGGCACCCATGGGGTGCGGGAACTGCTGGGTGGGGTGCTGCTGCGTTGGCATGTGCGCGGGATAGCCGCTGCTGCCGGGGTGGCTGCCACCGTAGAAGGGAGCATGGTGCGGGTAGGACGGGCCGGCGTTTGGAGCCTCGCCCGGGTGCGGCTGCTGGGCGGGCTGTCCGGGTTGCGAGGGCGGGCCTGCTTGGACGGGCCGGCCAGGCTCGTAGGCGGGCAGCCGGGTGGTGGGCTGCTCCCCGGGCCGCTGTTCGCCTCCGGCAGGGGTGCCTGCGGGCCGGTCGGCCGCGCCTCCGGGCTGGACCTCCGCATTGTTCTGCTCGGGGGTCTCGCGTTCGGATCCCGGGCCCTGCGCTGGGTTCTCCGTCATGGGACTTCCTTTCTTCCTCGTCTGGCATTAACTATGGCCTTTTTTGCTGGATCAAGATCGGATGTTTGCTGAAAGCTTGCTGAACGCGGAAGCGGCCTCGGGCATCCTCCCTCGGACACCCGGATGTTCGGCTGCAAAAACTGTCTACAACGCGGGAGGTTCCGGCTTTTCTCCGCGTTTCGCTGGCGGCATATTCGGCGCCGTGGACGCCCTTTGGGGTGCACCATAGAATCAAAATGGAATTGCCACAGCGACCTGCGGCTCTACAAACCATGCGTGGGGGCGCTGCTGCATTCTGTGACGATTGGTCCGGCTTGGACCAGTCGCAGACGTGCTGAAGGGTTGCGCATGCGGTCAATGTTGAAACGAGTTCTCGCCGTCGTTGGCCTGACCGGATTGCTGGCATTCCCGGCTGCGTCCGCATGGGCTGATGACCCGGTGACGATCCCTTCCGGGCAGAACATCGTCGATGATGCGAACGTCCTCGGCAGCCGCAAGGGTGAGGTCCAGGATGCCATCCAGAAGCTCCTGAAAGACCACAAGTACAACCTCTACGTTGTCACTGTGCCCTCGTTCACCAACCCTTCGGATCCCAAGGCCTGGGGCCAGGCGACGGCAACCCGCAAAGGTCTTGGTAAAGCCGATGTGATCCTTGCCATCGCCACCGAGGGCAAATACTACTTCGCCCCTAACTCCGCCAGCGCCATCGCCTCAAAGACCTCCAACATCACCCAAAACGCGATCGTGGCCAACCTCGCCGGCGGCAAGAAAGACTACGCCCAGGCAGCCATCGACACCGCGGCCGCCATTGGCGATGCCGCCGGCGGCGGCAGCGGCAATGTGCCAAGCGGCGGCTCCGGCGCTGCCGTGCTCGTCGGCGCTGGCGTCGTCGCGGCCGGCGGCGTCGGCACCTACCTGTACCTGCGCAACCGCAGGAAGAAGGGCGCGGTGGCTTCCGGCGCCGGATATGCCCCGGGGCAGGGAGAGCCCGATCCGCTGGCGTCGATGAGCGTCGAGGAACTGCGCCGCAAGGGTGGTTCCCTCCTGATTGAAGCGGATGACGCCATCAAGTCCAGTGAGCAGGAACTCGGCTTCGCGCAGGCGCAATACGGTGATGCCGCCGTCGGGAACTTCACGAAGGCACTCCAGGAAGCCAAGGGCCACATGACGGAGTCCTTCAAACTCCAGCAGCAGCTCGACGACCACATTCCGGACACCGAAGAGCAGCAGCGCAGCTGGCTCGGCGAGATCATCCGCCGTTCCGAAGCCGCGCTGGCTTCGCTCAGGGAACAGAAGGAAGACTTCGACTCCTTGCGGGAGCTGGAAAAGAAGGCCCCGCAAGCCCTGGCGACCGTCGGTACCGGCGTCAGCGAAGCGGAAGCGAAGATCGCCAGCGCCGAGCAGTCGCTCAACGGCCTCCGCGCGAAGTACGCCGACAGTGCCCTGACTCCGGTTGCCGACAACATCACGCAAGCAAAGGAACGCCTCGCTTTCGTCCACAACGCGGAGAAGACCGCGGGTGAAAAACTCTCTTCGGGTGAAAACAGCCTCGCGGCGGTTGCGGTCCGCGCCGCTGAAGAAGGACTGCACCAGACCAACGTCCTCCTCGACGCCATTTCCAAGGTGGCCGGCAGCCTCGACGAGGCCAGGACGGCCCTTGAATCGGCGGTGGTGGACACCAGCCAGGACCTGGCGCAGGCCAAAGCCATGATCCAGTCCGGAGAGCACCCGGAACTGGCAGGACCGGTGGCCGGCGTCGAGTCCGCCCTGGCCCAGGTGAAGGCCGAAATCCAGGCCGGAAAGATCGATCCCATCGCCACCCTGGACAAGGTGGAGAAGGCGCACCAGGCCCTCGACCAGTCCCTCGGCGGAATCCGTGACCAGCAGGAGCAGGCCCGCCGCGCGCAGGCTTCACTCCAGCAGACCATCATGGCGGCCCAAGCCCAGATCAGTGCCACCTCCGACTACATCACGGCCCGCCGGGGCGGCGTGGGTACTGAAGCACGGACCCGTCTCGCCGAAGCGCAGCGGAATCTTGACTACGCGCTCTCCATCTCCCGGAACGACCCCGTCACGGCGCTTGCCTACGCACAGCAGGCCCACGCGCTGGCGGCCCAGGCCGCACAGGTGGCCCAGTCCGACGTCGAACAGTTCGGCGGCTACGCCAACCAGGGCTACGGCGGCGGCATGTTCGGCGGCGGCGGTGGCGGCGGTCTCGGCGGCGCCATTCTTGGCGGCATCCTTATCAACTCCATCTTCAACAGCGGCGGGGGCGGCTGGGGCGGCGGCCACAGCGACGGCGGCGGCGGTGGAGGCTTCTTCGGCGGCGGCGACGGCGGCGGCTGGGATGGCGGAGGCGGCGACTTCGGAGGAGGAGACTCCGGGAGCTTCTAGCCCACAAGACTAGGCGGGGCCAAATGCCCCACGTAGAGCGGTACAACAACTGATCACTGGATTCAGTGGGACCCACTGAGCAGGACGAAAGGCAACACCATGGTTAAGCAGTCCATTTTCGGCAGGATCGCGCAGCTCGCCAAGGCAAACGTCAATGCCTTGCTCGACCAGGCTGAGGACCCGCAGAAAATGCTGGACCAGATGGTCCGTGACTACACGAACAACATTGCCGAGGCAGAGTCCGCGGTTGCCCAGACCATCGGCAACCTCCGGATGCTCCAGGCCGACTACAACGAGGACATCAAGAACGCCCAGGACTGGGGCAACAAGGCCCTCGCCGCGTCCCGCAAGGCGGATGAGTACCGCGCCGCCGGTGATGTTGCCGATGCCGAGAAGTTCGACAACCTGGCCAAGGTTGCCATCCAGCGCGGAATGACTGCCGAGAGCGAAGCCAAGGCCGCCGAGCCGAACATCGCCTCTCAGACCGAGGTGGTGGACCGGCTCAAGGCTGGCCTGGACCAGATGAAGAGCAAGCTCAACCAGCTCACCGCCAAGCGCAACGAACTGGTGGCCCGTGCAAAGACCGCCCAGGCCCAGTCCCAGGTGCACGATGCCCTCAAGAGCATTGACATCATGGACCCGACCAGCGAAGTGGGACGCTTCGAGGAGAAGATCCGCCGCGAAGAAGCCAAGGTCCTCGGCCAGCAGGAACTCGCCGCCTCCAGCCTGGATGCCCAGTTCAACCAGCTGGAAGACCTCGGCGAGCAGACCGAGATCGAAGCCCGCCTTGCGGCCCTGAAGTCCGGCGGGACGACCGCGGCAATCGGCAGCGGTTCCGCGGCCCCCGCCACGCCCGCCATCAACGAAGCGGACTTCGACAAGCTGTAAACCGGGAGCCATTACGCAACAGCCCGGTGCCGGTCCTCCTGGACCTGCACCGGGCTGTTGCGTTTGCCCGTTCAGCCGTGCTTGGCCTCAACGGCCAGGCGCCCGACGATGAGCTTCATGATTTCGTTGCTGCCTTCGAGGATCTGGTGCACCCGAAGGTCCCTGAGGATCTTCTCCAGGCCGTATTCGGAGAGGTAGCCGTACCCCCCGTGCAGTTGGACGGCCTTGTTCGCCACGTTGAAGCCGGCGTCGGTGGCAACGCGCTTGGCCATGGCGCACAGGCGCACGGTGTCCGGTGCACCCCGTTCCAGGGCGTCAGCGGCCCGCAGCAGCAAGGTCCTGGCCGTTTCGAGCTCCGTGTCCATGTCGGCGATGTCAAACAGCAGCGCCTGTTGGTTGATGAGGGGGCCGCCGAAAGCCGAACGCCCGCTCAGGTAGGCAATTGACTTCTCCATCGCGGCCTGGCCACCGCCCAGGGAGCATGCCCCGATGTTGAGGCGGCCGCCGTTCAGACCCTTCATGGCGATGGCGAAGCCGCTGCCCTCCTCCCCCAGCCTGTCGGCGGCAGGCACGCGGACGCCGTCGAATATCACCTGCCGGGTGGGCTGGGCGTTCCAGCCCATCTTCTTCTCGTTCGGACCGAAGGACATCCCCTGGGCGTCACCCGGCACCACGAAAGCGGTGATGCCGTGGCTGCCCGAACCGGAGGTGCGGGCCATGACCACGTACACCCCGGCGACCCCGGCCCCGGAAATGAACTGCTTGGTACCCGTCAAAAGGTAATCGTCGCCGTCGCGCACGGCCTTGGTGGTCAGGGCCGCGGCGTCCGAGCCGGCGCCCGGCTCCGTCAGGCAGTAGCTGCCCAGGACCTCCATGGACGCAAGCTGCGGCACCCACCTGGCGCGTTGCTCGTCGTTACCGAAGGCATCGATCATCCACACCACCATGTTGTGGATGGAGATGTAGGCAGCGATGCTTGGGTCCGCTTTGGAGAGCTCTTCGAAGATCAGCACGGCATCCAACCGGCTAAGACCGGAACCGCCGAATTCCTCGCTGACGTAGATGCCGCCCATCCCAAGCCCGCCGGCCTCCCGCAGGACATCCACAGGGAAATGCTTATGTTCGTCCCATTCGGCAGCATGCGGCGCAATGGCGGTTGCCGCGAAGTCGCGGACCATCTCGACGACCGCTTGCTGCTCTTCGTTGAGCTCGAACATGGGCACTCCTTATCCGGGTTGGCCGGCTAGCTGCCAGGGTTATTTGCTGACCTTCCCCGTCAAGGATGCGATGGGGCGAAGGAACAAGGGCCTGGCCAGGAACCAGGCGGCCACGATCACGGCGAGCGATGCGGCGAAGATCCCGAAACCGATCCAGTTCTCGTCGCTGCTGCCCCCGTACATGTGGTTGAGGTTGCGCAGCGCTCCGGTCGCGAGGACCAGAGTGACGTGCACAAGCGTGAACGCGACGAAGTAGATCATTACCGGGAAATGGATGGCACGGGCGATTTCGATCGGGTAGATCTTGTTGACGGCGGCCTTCTTGGGCCAGGCCGATGACGTGCGCAGGCCGGTGAGGATGGCCAGCGGCGCGGCAATGAAGACGGTGAGGAAGTACGTCAACAGCTGGAGGGCGTTGTAGTTGACCCAGCCGTTCTCAACGGGCCAGTTAAGGGAAAGGTACTGGATGCCGGCCGAGACCGCGTTCGGGAATACGTCCCAGCTGGTGGGCACGATCCGCACCCACTGGCCCGTGGCGAAAAGCAGGATGATGAAGATCAGTCCGTTGAGGACCCACAGGGCGTCCAGGGTGAGGTGGAACCACAGGTCCAGGCTCATTTTCGTCGGTGCATTCCTGGTGCGGATAAAGCCCTTGTTGTTGCGGGTCCAGTATGCCGGGGGGCGCTTGGCGGTGCGTACCTGCCAGCCGGAGCGGACGATAAGCACGAGGAAGAAAACGTTCAGGAAGTGCTGCCAGCCCAGCCATGCCGGGATCCCCACCTCGGTGCCGACGGGCAGTTCGGAGCGGCCCGGGTAATCGTGAAGGAAGGACTGCCCGGCGGTGGTGCCTGTGAACCATTTGGCCAGCAGCACGAGGATCAGAAGCAGCAGCAGGGCGCCGGAAACGGCCAGGACCGGTCGAAGCCATTTGCTTTGCTTTGCTGACGGCTTTTTCGTGGGGGCGGACATCTTCGCAGACACCTCTCGGGGAACTTTGGCAATCATGGACGCATCAAGCTAACAGGCTTTCGCCTGCCGCAGCCAACGCCTGTTACGCCAGTCTTCGGATGCGGCCCTCGGGTGCCTGTTCCTGCTGAACTTCCCTGCCGTCCGGGCGCCCAAAACCGAGAATACTAGGAAATCCAACTATTCTCCATGGGCCGGAAAACAAAAGATCCGGACCAGTTTTCACTGATCCGGATCTTCTTCCAGTTGCGGGGACAGGATTTGAACCTGTGACCTCTGGGTTATGAGCCCAGCGAGCTACCGAACTGCTCCACCCCGCGTCGCGGTCTCTACTTTACCCTATTTTCGGCGGGCTCCTGACCACCGCCTCCCGGCGATGGAAGCGCCCCTGGGAAAACAAAAGATCCGGATCAGTTGGCACTGATCCGGATCTTCTTCCAGTTGCGGGGACAGGATTTGAACCTGTGACCTCTGGGTTATGAGCCCAGCGAGCTACCGAACTGCTCCACCCCGCGTCGCATGAACTACTTTACCGTCAAGTGAATGTCCGGCCAAATCCTGGTGACGTGACGTCCGTCTCCTCCCCGCAGGGCGGTCTCCGTGAGGAAACGGCAGAAGCCGGTGCCGCCATCGCTGGCAGCACCGGCTCCATCATGTTTTCCGTTACCGGACCTCAGCCGTTCTGCGTCGGGCTCGGCGTCGCAGTGGTTGTGGGCGTCGGGGTCGACGTCGGCGAAGACGTAGGTGACGGCGTCACGCCAAGGCGGCCTTCGGCGTCGAGCGCCTTCTTCAACGCTGCGGCAAGCTTGCTCTGCTGCGCGCCGTAGCCGGCGAAGTCGCCCTTGGCCAGGGCGGCCTGGCCGTCCTGGAGAGCCTTGTTGGCCTCGTCGAGGGCCGCCTTGAGGGCTGCCTTGGCATCCTCCACGCCCGGTTTCTGGTTGGTGGGGGACGTGGGCGGCGTCTGGCCGTTGTTGGCAAAGTCCCCCGCGGTGGCGCCGGAATCGCCGCCGAACAGGTCATCCAGGGCCTCGTCAAGCGTGGCCGCGAAGCCCACCTTGTCGCCGAAGGCGACCAGGACGCGCTGCAGCGTCGGGTACGAGGTTTCACCCGTGGACTTCACGTAGACCGGCTGCACGTAAAGCAGGCCGCCGCCGACCGGGAGGGTCAGCAGGTTGCCGTTGAGCACTTCGGAAGCGCCCTGGCGCAGCAGGTTCAGCGCCTGTGACACCTCCGGGTCGGAGTTGAACTTGTTCTGCGCCTGGCCGGGACCGGGCACCTGGGTATCGGTGGGCAGCTGGAGCAGGCGCAACTGGCCGTAGCCCGGGTCCTTCACGCCCTTGGAGCTTCCGGCGTCGGAGTCAGCCGACAGGAAGCCATACAGGATGTTGCGGGCGTTGCCGTTGACGGTCTGCGGGATGAAGGAGGAGGTCAGCTGGAAGGCCGGCTTGGCCTGGCCCGGCATCTGCAGGGACAGGTAGAACGGCGGCTGCTTCACCGCGTCGGCACCGGTCACTGTGGGGTCGTTCGGCACGCTCCAGGCGTCCACGTTGTTGTAGAAACGGTCCGGGTTGGTGACGTGGTAGCGGCCCAGCAGTTCGCGCTGGACCTTGAACAGGTCCTCGGGGTACCGGACGTGGCTCATGAGCTGCCCGGACATTTCCGAATACGGCTTGATGGTGCTCGGGAAGATCTTCTGCCAGGACTTCAGGATGGGGTCCTGGTCGTCCCACGCGTACAGCGCCACGGAGCCGTCGTAGGCGTCGACCGTGGCCTTCACCGAGTTCCGGATGTAGTTGACCGTGCTGTTGGGCAGCACCGCGGTGCGGCCCGTGCTGGTCTGCGTGTCCGCCGTGACGTTCTGCAGCTGCTGCTGCTGGGAGTACGGGAAGTACTGGCTGGTGGTGTAGCCGTCCACGATCCATTTGACACGGCCGTCGACCACGGCCGGGTAGGCGTTGCCATCCACGGTCAGGTACGGAGCCACCTTCTCCACGCGTTCACGCGGCGTGCGGTCGTAGAGGATCTGGGACTTCTCGTTCACGCCGTCGGACAGCAGCAGGTCCGAGGACTGGAACTTCATGGAGTACAGGATGCGGTTGAACCAGTTGCCCACGTTCGGGCCACCGTTCCCGGTGAAGGTGTACTGGGTGTCGGTGGAGCCGTCCTTGCCGGCGGGACGGTCCTGCTCGCGGTGCGTCGACCCGTCCGGGGCGCCGACCACCGAGTAGTCCTCGGTGTTTTCCCCGAAGTAGATCCGGGGCTGGTAGTTCGAATCGTTGCCAAGGATACCGCTGGACGGGATACCGGAAAGCAGGAAGTCGGGCTTGCCGTCCGCCGTGAGCTTGTTGCCCTTGGCGGCCACCACGCCATATCCGTGGGTGTAGACAATGTGCTTGTTGTACCAGGTCTGCTGGCCCGCGCTGATGCCGTCGGCGTTCAGCTCACGGACCGCGATGACGGTGTCCTGGACCTTGCCGTTCACTGTATAGCGGTCGACGTTCAGGGCCTTGGGGAACTGGTAGTACGGGCGGTACTGCTCAAGCTGGCCGAACGCCGAGGACACCAGGTTCGGGTCCAGCAGGCGGATGTTGGCCGCCGTCTGGGCGTCCTTCGCCAGTGCGCCGGTGCTTGCGGTGGTGGTTGCCTTGTACGGCTGCACATCGACCTTGTCCAGACCGTACGCGGACCGGGTCATCGAGATGTTCCGCTCGATGTACTTGTTCTCCAAGGTCTGCTCGGAGGGCCGCACCTGGAACTGCTGGATGACCCACGGGTACACCCCGCCGGCCAGGATCGAAGTGATGATCAGCATCGCCGTGCCGATCACCGGCAGGCGCCAGCGGCCGATGACGGCGGCGACGATGAACAGGATGGCCACCAGGCCCGCAGCGACCGCGAGGATCGACTTGGTGGGCACGACGGCGGTGACATCCGTGTAGAGAGCACCCGCCCAGCGGCCGCCATTGTTCTGCACGGTGCCGTAGACGTCGAGCCAGAAATTCGCGCCCAGCAGGAGCAGGAACAGCGCGCCGCTCACTGCGAGGTGGATCTGCGCGGCACGGCTGGTGAAGACCCCGCGTTCCATGAGGCGGATGCTGCCGTACAGGTAGTGGGTCAGGATCCCGGCGATACCGGCTACCACCACCACGCTGATCAGGAATCCGGTCACGAATCCCAGGAACGGCAGGCTCATCAGGTAGAAGCTGATGTCCAGGCCGAACTGCGGGTCCTGCTGCCCGAACTGCTCCTGGTTGAAGAACAGCAGGACCTTTTGCCACTGGCTCGCTGCGGCGCTGCCGGCGAAGAGCCCGAACAGCACCGGCAAGCCGATCATGACCACGCGGCGCACCGGTTCAAGCTGAACCTGGTAGCGGCTGAGATTGTCACGCACGTCGGAATCCGGCGCGTAGACCGGCCGGGCGCGGTACGCCACCCGGATCGAGGCGTACACGGCGCCGAACATGAGGACGAACCCGCCGACGAAGGTCAGGATCCGTGCAAGGTTTTCGCGGACGTACACCTCGAAAAAGCCGAGCTGCTGGTACCAAAGGACGTCGGTCCAGACATTGGAGAAGAACACGAAAGCCACGACTGCGAGCGCCACGACGATCAAGGTGGGAGTCAGGGCACCCCGTCTCAGCGGCGGTCTTCCGGACGGGCGGGTGCTTGCAGGACGAGACAAACCAGGTACCTCATAGCTCGTTGTCAGATATACGGGTCAGTGCGGGTGCTGACGGCCCGTCCCGCGCAACACGGGCCAGCCGTGCTGTGCGGTCCAGGGCCGTCAAATATGCCACGAGTGGCGGCGGAGCTAAGTTCCACCGTCAGTCTAGTTCTTAGTGCAGGCCGGCAGTCCGGAGGTGTCCTGTCCCGCGGCGAGCCGCTTCACGGCCGCTTCGGCGTCGCCGAGCGTCTCCACTTTGACCACCTGCAGGCCGTCGGGAACATGGCCCACCACGTCATCGCAGTTTGCCGCAGGGGCCAGGAACAAGCTGGCCCCCCTCGCCCGCGCGCCGTGCATCTTCTGTGCGATGCCGCCGATCGGCCCTACCGCTCCATCGGGCGAAATGGTCCCGGTCCCGGCGATGTGCTTGCCGCCCGTGAGATCTCCGGGGGTCATCGTGTCCACGATCCCCAGGGCGAACATCATTCCGGCGCTCGGCCCGCCGACATCCTCAAGGGAAATCTTCACCTGGAACGGGAAGGTGAATTTGTACTGCAAGGCCACGCCGAGCAGCCAGCGGCCGCTGTCGCTCTTGTTCGGCTTGATGCTTACCGTGACGGCTTTGCCCTGGCGGTCAACGACGACGGCGGCAGGGGCGCCCGCGGTGGCGGCCAGTTCGCTTTGGATGACGGCGAGCGACGTCACGGCTTTGCCGTTGATCGACGTGAAGGTATCCCCTTTTCGGAGCTTCCCTTCCGACGCCGAATTGCTGCTCAGCGCAGCCACTTCAAGCTTCTGTCCGAAGGGAATGTCCAGCTCCTTCATGGCCGCGGCGACGGCGTTCTCCTGCGAGGAGGTCATGGCCAGGGCGCTTTCCTGTTCGGATTCTTCCTTGGTGGTGCCCTTGGGATAGATCAGTTCCTCCGGGTACACGGCTTTGGAGCCGTCGAGCCATGCCTGGAAGGCTTCCACCAGGCTGACCGGACCGTTGGGACCACCGCTGATAAAAACCGTAGTCAGATCGAGGTTGCCCTTGGCAGGGAAGCTTTCATGCCCGCTGACCGTGATCACGGGTTTTCCCTTGTCCGTGCCCAGGGTGTTGAAGGTGGGACCGGGAGACTCCACCACATAGGGAACGGGCAGCGTCGCGGCAGCGGTGCCCAGGAGGATCGCGAGCGCCCCCGCGATGAGCATCGCGGTGTACCGGCCGCTGCGCTGCCGGGGTTGTTCTGCCGCCTCAAAGGGTGCCTGCTCCTGGAACTGGTGCGCGCCGTCGTCGAAGCTTCCGGTATCCCGACCCTCCCAGGGGTTCGGCGTTGTATTCAATGAAATGGCCTCTCCGCGCGCACGGGCTGGTGCGCAATGTCGTCACGCCGGGCGCTTCGCTTTCCGGCACCCTTCTCAACGTCCCACCCTACGACGCCGTGCCCTTCCGACGCTGCTTTGCCTAGAGCGAACGGGCCGCCTGCAAGGCAGACAGCCCCGGTCCTGCGCGGTAACTTGAAGATGATCACCAGTCAGCAGCGACGATCGGCGGCACCATGACCTCCAAGCCCAACACCCCCTCCAACGGGGACGATTCACCCCAGGATCCTTTGGCGGAAATGCTGAAGAACCTGATGGGCGGCCAGGGCATGGGCGACATCGACCCCGCCGAACTGGCCAAGGCAGCGGGCCTGCCCAACGATCCTGCACTGCTCCAGCAGATGTTCTCGCAGGTCCAGGCCATGATGAGTTCAAGCTCCGAAGGCCCGGTCAACTGGCAGCTCGCCCACGAGAACGCACGCCGTGTTGCCGCGGCTGGCAGCGATCCCTCCGTGACGTCCGCGCAAAGCCGCGCGATCGATGAAGCACTCCGGCTTGCAGAACTGTGGCTGGATCCAGTCACGGACCTCCAGGCCACCGGCCTGATCGGCCGCGCCTGGTCACGTGCGGAATGGGTCGAAGCAACCCTCGGGACCTGGAAGCGCCTGACTGAGCCGGTGGCGAACAGCATCGCCAACGCGCTTTCGGACGCACTGACCCAGCAGATGCCTGAGGAGATGAAGTCCATGATGGGCGGCGCCTCGTCCATGCTGCAGAACATGGGCGGTGCAATTTTCGGCATGCAGTTGGGCCAGGCCATCGGTGCCCTGTCCGCCGAGGTTGTCAGTTCCACCGACATCGGAGTCCCGCTGGCAGACCTCGAAATGGCTTTGCTTCCGGGCAACGTTGCCAAGTTCGGCGAAGGGCTCAGTGTTCCGGAAAACGACATCCGCCTGTTCCTCGCCGTCCGCGAGGCGGCCCACGCGCGGTTGTTCGTCCAGGTTCCGTGGCTGCGCGGACACCTCCTTGGCGCGATCGAAGCCTACGCGCGCGGTATCCACATCGACATGAGCCGGATCGAAGACCTGGCCCGCGACCTCGACCCCAGCAACCCTGAAGGCATCCAGGAGGCCCTGTCCCAGGGCGTATTTACCCCGGAACGCACCCCCGCCCAGTCCGCGGCCTTGGAGAAACTCGAAACCGCCCTGGCCCTGGTCGAAGGTTGGGTGGACGAACTGACCGCAGCCGCAACGGAGAAGATGCTGCCCTCGGCCGGGGCCCTGCGCGAAACGGTGCGGCGCCGCCGCGCCACAGGCGGTCCCGCCGAGCACGCGTTCTCCTCGCTGGTCGGGCTGGAACTGCGGCCCCGCAGGCTTCGCGAGGCGGCCACCCTGTGGGCGGCCCTGAAGGAAGAGCGCGGAATCGCCGGGCGCGACGCCATCTGGCACCACCCGGACCTCCTGCCCACAGCCGAGGACCTGGACGATCCCACGGGATTCTCGGAACGCCGCCGCCTTGCCGAGGCCAGCGACAGTGAAGTGGACGACGCCCTGCAGAAGTTGCTCAACGGGGGTTACGACTCCCCCGCGGACACTGCGGATCCGGACACTGCGGACCCGGACACTTCGGACCCGGACACTGCGGACCTGGATGCCGGGGACACCCCGGACGACGACAGCGAAGACGGGCCCGGCGGGGCGAAAGCCTAACAGCCGCCCGCTTCCCCATCGGGTTCCGGATCCCGATCCAAACCCCGCGACGTGGCGAAGGCTACTCCTTCAAGGAAAGCCTTCGCTCGTTGCGTTTCCGGGTAGGCCTCCAGCAGGCGCCAGAACGCGGCGTTGTGTCCGGCCACCAGCAGGTGTGCCAGCTCATGGAGCAGCACGTAGTCGACCACCCACTGCGGCATGGGCTTCAGCTTGTCCGAAAGCCGGATGCTCCCCTCGGCGGGGGTGGCCGAACCCCAACGGGAGTTCTGGTTGCTGACCCAGCGGACCGACGTCGGGACCGCCCGCCCGCCAAGGTACCTGTCCGAAAGGGCCGCCGCGTGGGCGGCCAGTCCGGCGTCCCCTGATGGCCGACGGCGTCCCGCACCCTGCGCGCGGCGCTCCCCCTGGCGGCGGAGCTTCTCGAGCATCCGCCGCACCCATTCGCGCTCCTGTGCCTGGGTAAAGGACGCCGGTATGGCGACGACGGCATTGCCGTCCTCCCAGAAGGCGGCCACCGTGCGGCGGCGCCGGGCCGAGCGACGCACGACGATAGGGGCGCCATCGTGCGTGGTCAGCTCGTGTGCGGTCAGGGGGACGGCACGCTCAGGACGCATCGCTTTGCCCGCCTTCGGCCAACACCGCAAGGACGGATTCCCCGTACTTTTCGAGCTTCGAAGGGCCGACGCCGGCCAGGGTGGCAAGCTCCTCAAGGCTTGCGGGCCGGGCCTCCGCGATGGCGGTCAGGGTCGCATCCGTGAAGACAACGAACGCAGGAACCTCCGCTGAGCTTGCCGCGTCCTTGCGCCACTGCCGCAGCGCCTCGAAGGTCTGCTCCTCGTAGCTGGGCGGACACTGGCGGCAGCGCCCGATCTTGCGTTCGGCGCCGGTGGCGAGCATGCTGCCACACACCCGGCAGGACGCCGGGGCGGCCGCTTTGCGCCGGGGCAGGGCGCGGCTGCGGGCACTGGCCGAACCGACGGAGTCAGGGCGCAAGCCATCGAGGAAACGCGACGGTTTACGGTTGGCGCGCCCGCCCGGCGTACGGGCCGTGGACCAGGACATGCTGAGGTGCTCGCGGGCACGGGTGATGCCGACATACAGAAGACGGCGTTCTTCGTCAACGGATTCCGGGGTGTCGGCGAAGGAAATGGGCATGAGGCCTTCGCTCAGGCCCACCAGGAACACGGCGTCCCATTCCAGGCCCTTGGCGGCGTGCAGGGAGGCCAGGGTGACCCCCTGCACCGTGGGGGCGTGCTGGGCGACGGAGCGTTCCTGGAGTTCGTTGACAAACTCGGCGAGGCCGAATTCCGGGCCGCGGTTGGCCGCAAGCTCGTCGGCGAGCGCCACGAGGGCTGCCAGGGATTCCCAACGTTCCCGCAGCGCGCCGCCGCCGTGCGGGGCGGAATCGGAGTAGCCGAGCGATGCCACGATGTCCCGGACCAGCTGGCCGAGCGGTTCGCCTGCGGTTTCGGCTGCGGCGCGGGTGGCGGCGCGGAGCTGCAGGATGGCGTCCCGCACTTCCTTGCGGGCGAAGAAGCGTTCGCCGCCCCGGAGCTGGTAGCCGATCCCGGCCGAGGCGAGGGCCTGTTCATAGGCTTCGGACTGCCCGTTTGTGCGGAAGAGGACGGCGATTTCGCTTGCCTGCACGCCGGCGTCGAGCAGTTCGCGGATCCGACCCGCCACAACCGCGGCCTCAGCCTCGTCGTCCGGGCATTCCATGAACCGGGGCTCCGGGCCGGCCGGGCGCTGAGCCACCAGCTGCAGGGGTTTCGCCCAGGCGGCATCGGCCGCCGGGCCGCCGCTGCGGCGGGAGCCGAGCAGTTCGTTGGCGAGCTTCACCACCTGGGGAGTGGACCGGTAGTCGCGGACCAGCTTGACCACGGTGGCTTCGGGGAACTGCTTCTTGAAACCCAGGAGGTGCTTGGGCGATGCACCCGTGAACGAGTAGATGGTCTGGCTGGCATCGCCGACCACGCAGAGCTCGTCGCGGTCCCCGAGCCACAGCTCCAGGAGCCGCTGCTGGAGCGGGGAAACGTCCTGGTATTCGTCCACCACGAAGTGCCGGTACTGCTCGCGGACCGTGGCGGCCACTTTCGGATCTTCCTGGAGGATGCCCACGGTGATCAGCAGGACGTCCTCGAAGTCGATGACGTTGCGATCCGTCTTTACGTCCTCGTAGGACTGAAAGACGCGGGCGACGGCGGTGAGGTCGAAGCCGCCGGGCGTGCCGCGGCCCTGGGCGTTCTCGAGATAGTTGGCCGGCGTGAGCATGGAAACCTTGGCCCATTCGATTTCCGCAGCGAGGTCGCGGATGGACGCACGGTCCGTGCTCAGCCGCAGCCGGCGCGCGGCCTCGGCGATCATGCTGGCCTTGTGGTCCAGCAGGTTCGGCAGGGTGCCGCCGATCGCCTGCGGCCAGAAGAACTGCAGCTGGCGCAGGGCAGCCGCGTGGAAGGTGCGGGCCTGGACATTGCCGGCGCCGAGATCCCGCAGGCGGCTGCGCATCTCGGCGGCTGCCCTGGCGGTGAACGTTACCGCGAGCAGGCGCTGCGGGCTGTACACGCCCGAGTGCACACCATAGGCGATGCGGTGGGTGATGGCACGGGTCTTGCCCGTTCCGGCGCCTGCGAGGACGCATAAGGGTCCGGACAGGGTGCTGGCGACCTCGCGCTGTTCAGCGTCGAGGCCGCCCAGGATCCGGTCCTCCAAGGAACCGGCCAAGCCGGGCGATGCGGAGGTCACTTCTGGAGGTCCTCGATGGTGCCGCCGTACCAGTGCTCGATCAGGGAACGCGCGATGGACAGCCGGGACGGAATCGTGATCTCTCCGGAGAGGACGGCTGCCTGGAGTTCCTCCCGGGTGAACCAACGCGCCCGGGTGACCTCGACGCCGTCGGGCCGCGGCTCTGTGTCCTCCGTGAAAGCCGTGAACCCGAGCATCAGCGATGCGGGAAAAGGCCAGGACTGGGAACCCAGGTACTGGCAGCTGCTGACCCGGAGCCCCACCTCCTCGCCGATTTCCCGGACCACAGCCTGCTCAAGGGACTCTCCGGGTTCCACGAAACCGGCCAGGGTGGAATGGTTGATTGAACCGGCCGGACCGCCGCCCCCAAGGAGCACCCTGCCGTCCGGACCGACCACGGTGACGATGATCGCCGGGTCCGTGCGCGGGTAGTGCTCCGAATTGTCCTTGGGGCAGCGCCGCACCCAGCCCCCGGCCTCGACCTCGGTGGGCGTGCCGCACTGCGGACAGTGGGTGTGGGTTGCATGCCAATTGGCGATGGCGCTGGCCTGGATGAACAGTGCGGTCTCAGTGGCGTCCAGGCGGGCAGCCACCTCCCGGAAGCCCACCCACGAAGTAGATGCGGGGGCGCCAAGGGTGCCGGGATCCGGAGTCACCGCCGGAACGAACAGCAGCACCGGAGTGTCCCGTGGAAGTGCGGCGTCTGCCAGTGTCCTGCCCAGGTAGATCGCGGACACCGGGGCCCCGGAAGGGTCCTGGAGGGAATCGAACAAAGCACCGGCGTCGCCCAGCCACAGCGCGTCCCCTTCGACCAGCGCCTGCCGCTCAGCCAGGACCATGGCCTTCGCTGATCCGGAGGCGATGAGTTCCTCGATCAAGCCCGGCTTGATCCGCTCGGCGGAACCCCTGTCAACCATGGCGGGGTGGACTGGGAGGAGGGTATCCGTCAGGTGGTTCGCCGGCGCGCGGAACTCGGTAAAACTCATGTACATACCGTACTGACTCGCACCGACAAATTACATTTGCCCTGTTCAGGGCGCCACCATTCGCGTGAGCGCCTTCGCAGGCGGCTTTTCGGGCCCGATCTGGAGACTCGCCGCAGGACATCGCCCGGACAAGCGCCGGTGACTCTACCTTGGAAGGTGTGAGAAGAACACCGCTCGAACTGGCCGCAATTGCAACAGCGGCAGTGCCCGGCCTGGCGCCGACAGCCACTGCTTCCGCCCCGGATGACGCCGCCGACTTCGACTCGGCGCTTCTGCTCGACGCCGACGGCAAACGTTGGCGGGTTCGCTCACCCCGGCACGCCGAAGCCAGCACCCGGCTGGAAACCGAGTTCATGGTGCTGCGGGCATTCACCCCGGCCATCCGCGCCGAACTTCCTTTCCTGCTTCCCAGCGTCGCAGGCACCGTGCGGCAAAGCTCGTTAAGCACGTTCGTCTACACCCACCTTGCCGGTTCGACCCGCAGCATCGAGGAGCTTTCGGCCTGCAGCGACGCCCTGGCCAAGGAAATCGGGACTGCCCTGGCTGCCGTCCACGACCTGCCCCAGGCCCTGGTCAACAATGCCGACCTGCCCAGCTACACAGCCAACGAGTTCCGCCAGCGCAAGCTCAATGAGCTGGACCAGGCGGCAACTACGGGCAAGATTCCAACGATCCTGCTTCGGCGCTGGGAACACGCGCTGGAGGACGTCGCACTGTGGCGCTTCAACCCCTGCGTTGTCCATGGCGACCTGCATGAGGACAACCTGTTGGTGGAAGGCGACCGCGTGACCGCCCTGACGGGCTGGACCGATCTTCGGATCGGCGACCCGGCGGACGACTTCGCCTGGCTGGTAGCTTCCAACGAGCAAGCGTTCGTCGAGGGGGTCCTGCGGCACTACACGGAGGCCCGTCGGGACAAGGCCGACAGCCACCTACTGCGCCGTGCGGCACTTCTTGCCGAGTTCGCCCTGGCACAGTATCTGGTGAAGGCCCTCGCAGCCGGCCACGCCGTGATGACAGCGGAAGCCGAAGGCATGCTTAAGTCTTTGGCGGACGACATCGGCCAGCAGGACGCGGCCACCGCCGAGGGCGACGCTGCCGCCGAAACGGGCGGGGCTGTCGACGGCGGGGCCGCCCCGGCTCCGGCTCAGCCAGGGCCGCCGGGCCACACGCCCGCCGGCGGTGCCGCTTCCCGTCCCGATGTCAGCACGGCGACGCCCGCCGTCAGCGTGAGCGCCGTGCCTGCTCCCGCCGTCAGCATTGCCCCCATTCCCGACGCCGGCCCGGGCACCGGGGACGAGGCCGAACCTGCGGGCGGAGCCCCGGCAGCCTCGGAAGCCTCGGAAGCCTCGACAGCGGCCATCCGGATCGTGCCTCCGGCCTCCACCGGCGCGCACGCGGGCGGCGCCTCCGCGCCCGAAGACGGCGCCTCCGCTCAGGGCATCTCCGCGCAGGCGGGCGGCCGGGCGGACGCCGCTGACGGGGACGGTCCGGCCGGAGACCAATCCGCGGAAGGTCCTTCCGACTCTGGCAAGACCGGGCTTCAGGACGCGGAAAACCGCTAGCCAACAGGGGCCTGTCGGTCCCGGCAGTTGCCCCACAGGTCATTCCCCGCGGGTCAATCCCCGGGGCGGGACAGTGCCGCGTTGATGATCATTTCGAGTTCCGCTTCGGAGCCGAGGTCGTGCGGACGGACCACGGCGTCGTCCGGCACGTAGTAGAAGGCCGCGCTGACCATTTCCAAGGGCACTCCCATCAGGCGCGCCCAGGCCAACCGGTACACCGCAAGCTGCACGGAGCGGCTGGCGAGGCGGCCGCCCGAAGGACGCCTGCCGGTCTTCCAGTCCACCAGTTCCCAGCTGCCGTCGGCATTGCGGAAAACGGCGTCGATCCTTCCGCGGACCACCACCCCGGCGATGCTTGTCTCCACCGGCACCTCGACGAAGGCCGGTGCCCGGTGGGCCCACTCGGAGTTCTTGAAGGTGTCCACCATGTCATCGAGGTCGTAGGCGGCATCAATGTGGGCGTCGGCCCCTGGTTCCTCGCCGAGGTCCAGCATGCCGCTCGTACCGAAATACTCCTCCACCCAGGCATGGAAGGCGGTTCCCTTGCGGGCCGCGACACCGGGCTCGCGCGGCACAGGGCGCCTGAGCTGGGCGAGCACCGCTTCCGGATCGTCACCCAGTTCCACGAACATAGATGCGGAAATGTGGCCGGGCAGGTGGATGTCCTGGACTGGTTTCCGCTGCCGGGAGCGCTTCAGCAGGAGATCGGCTTCCGCCGCCCACCCGGCAGCGGCTCCACGAAGCACGGCCCCGCGCGGCGAGGCGTCTTCACCAAGACCAACGGGGCCTTCCGGCAGGCACAGGGGCTCTCCCGGGCGCAGCCCGTCGATGGCTTGCCGGACGCGGGCCGCCGCAGCGTCCATGGCGGCCCGGCGGCCCGGCACATTCCGCAGCCGTTCCCCGGTCCGCGGATCGCAGGGACCTTCGAGCGGATCGTAGGGAAATACTGCCAGTTCGGCGGCCACGGTCAGCGGGCTTTCCGCCGGCAGTTCGTCTTCGCGCAGGGACGCCGCATGGATGTCCGCGGCAGCTCCGGCGTCGGAACCTCCCGGCAGGTCAGCGACCTCCGTTGAACCAGGCCCCTCCGTCAACGGCGCGAGCTCGGCGAGGAAAGGCGAGATCTCGGCGATTCCGGACCGCGAACCGTTCCAGGCTGCGCTCGACACCCAAAGCACGAATTTGGCCCGGGTATAGGCGACATACGCCAAGCGCCGTTCCTCGGCTTCACCATGGTGCTGGACCTCGGACTTGAACACCTTTTCCGCGTCCAGCCAGCCCTTCTGGTCCGGCTGGTCCAGGTCCCATTGCGGCAGGTCGGCCCGGTCGCCGCGCAACGGCCAGGGAAGCGCTGCGGCCCCGCTGCTCCACCGTGAGTCACGGCTGCTGGGAAAGGCACCGGCGTTGAGCCCCGGCACGAAGACAACGTCCCATTCCAGACCCTTGGAGGCGTGGACAGTGAGCAGTTGTACGGCCTCGTGGTTGACTTCCGTCGCTGCGGCGTCCAGCCCGCCTTCCTCGGAGGCTGCAGCTTCCAGCCAGGAAAGGAACGCCAACAGGTCCACCCGCTGGGAGGTCTGCAGGAATCCGGCAGCGGCATCCTGGAAGGCGTCCAGGTTCCGGCGCGCCTGGTGGATGCTGACCCCGGGC
The DNA here is from genome assembly GCF_047977865.1 of Curtobacterium sp. LFS079. Taxonomy (NCBI): domain Bacteria; kingdom Bacillati; phylum Actinomycetota; class Actinomycetes; order Micrococcales; family Microbacteriaceae; genus Curtobacterium; species Curtobacterium sp. LFS079. The sequence continues at coordinate 49,822 of NZ_JBFPFO010000012.1, read as the reverse complement.
TTGGCGGCCACTTCGACGTCGAGCAGCATGGCCCGTTCGACCTCCCCCAGCAGGGTGGTGAGGTCGTCCCCGAGGAAGCTGCGGAGCGCGCGAAGTTCCGCCGACAGCCTGCCCAGCCGCTCCTGTGCGGCGTCGCTCAGCGAACGGCCGTGGGCCGAGGCCCAGCCCGGACGGGGCAGGAAGTCCAGGGCTTCCACGAGGCTCGCGGCGTCCGTGATGTCGCTTTCCACAACGACGTCACGGGCGTCCTCGTCCGCGGCGAGGTCCGCCATCAGGGCCTCCGGGCCGGAGCTGCCCTGCGCGCGGCGCCTGGCGAGAAAGCGCGACCAATCGTGGAACGCCATGAGGTCGGCCGTTCCGATCCGCCACCGTGCACCGGCAAGCAGGCGCATCAGGGCGTCCGAGCGGCCCGGATCGGCCAGCACCCGCAGCGTGGATACGAGGTCCACGATCTCGGGGGTGTCGAGGAGCCCGCCCAATCCGACGATTTCGTAGGGAATCCCCTGCAGCTCGAATTCACGCCGCAGGACCTCCATCTGTGCCCGCCGGCGGCAGAGAACGGCCATGCTCGGCAGGACGGCTTGCCCGGCCTGGTCTGTTTCGAAGATGGTGCGGCGGTAGCGCAGGACGTCACGGGCGACGGCCGCCGCTTCGTCCTCATCCGTGGCAAAGCGTCCGAGGATGACGTTGCCCTCCACGGCCGCCGGGCTTGGCCGCAGCGACGGGACTGTGACTGCGCTCCCCTGTGTCCGTTCACCGGCAGGGCCTGCGGACCCGGCCGATTTGTTCAGGGGCGCGGAAATGACATTGGCGGCGCCGAGGATGTTGCGGCCATTCCGCCATGCCGTCGTCAGGTAGGACACCGGTGCCGGAAGGATCGACGCCGGGCGGTCGCCGTCGTCGTCGTTCCTTGCCGGGAACTCTTGGACGAAATGGAACAGCTGACCCGCGGACGCTCCGCGGAAACCATAGATCGACTGGTTGGGGTCACCCACTGCCGTGACGGCATGACCCTCACCGAACAGCCGGGAGAACAGCACGAGCTGGGCGTGCGAGGTGTCCTGGAATTCATCGAGCAGCACCACTTTGTAGCGGGACCGCTCGGTGGCGGCGGCCACCGGGACGTCCCGGGCGATCCTGGCCGCCAGCGCCACGAGATCGCCGAAGTCGAGCACTCCCCGTTCGCGCTTGGCAGCCTGGTAGCGGCCGACCATGTCCGCGACACTTGCACGGGTCAGCAGCATGGCGTTCAGCTCGGAAGCAGCCTGGGTGGGGTTCTTCTTGGCTCCGGCCTGGTACGGCAGCTGGCCGAACTCCGTGGCACGGTCCACGAGCCACGCCTTCACCTCGGCGGGCTCGCGCAGGTGCTCCGCGCATTCGCCAGCCAGCTGCACCACGGCGTTGACCAGGGTGGACTTCGCCGCGGTGAAGTGCTCGTAGGGGCCGTCGTAGCCTTCAACGACCTCGCTGGCCAGCTGCCAGGCCTGGGCGCCGCCCAGGAGCACGACGTCGCGCTCGATGCCCAAGCGCAGACCGTAGTCCGAAACGATGCCGCTGGCGTAGGAGTGGTAGGTGGACACCTTGGGTTCCAGCTCATCAGAACCTGCCAGCCAGTCCGGGAAGCCGTGCCGCCCGGGGTCCGCGACGGCGATCCGCTGCAGGGTGGCCAGCTTGGCCCGGATGCGGCTGGCCAGCTCCCCTGCCGCCTTCCGGGTGAAGGTGACGCCGAGGACCTCTTCGGGCCGGACCCAGCCGTTTGCCACGAGCCAGACAACGCGGTCAGCCATGGTGGCCGTCTTCCCCGATCCCGCACCGGCAATGACCAGCCGTGGCGACAGCGGCGAGGCGATGATGGCTGCCTGTTCATCGGTGGGGCGGTTCTTCTCGCCCATAATGTCCGCGAGTTCGCCGGGGGTGAAGCGCGGCCGGGAAACCCCTGCACCGGGCTGCGGTGCGATCCCGCCAAACGCGGGCGCAAGGGTGTCGAGCGTCATTCCGTAACCTGCTTTCCTCGGGCGCAGAGCGGGCAAATCTCCGGCAGCCGGCAGCCATGGCCGCCGTGGCCTCCCTTGGACGGGTCATGCCGGGCTTCGAAGGTGGCCCCGGACATTAGCGCAGCGGCCTCGTTGACCATGTCCTGTGCCCAGTTGTCTCCGGCGTCGAGGGCTTCCTGCACCTGGATGCCGGGAGACTTGGTCTTGGTGCCGAGTTGGGCCAGAACGGCCCCGCCGGGGACGGCACCATTCGCGGCGGCCCCCTCCGGAAGGCCGGACCCGGCGTCGAAGGCCCCCTGGAGGACGGCTGCCTGGTAAGCGCCGAGCTGGGGGTGCCGGGCGAGTTCGGTCTTGCCGGGCTGGCGCTTGCCTGTCTTCAGGTCCACGATCACGAGCCTGCCCTCGCCGTCGATCTCAAGGCGGTCCACCTGGCCGCGGAGCATCGCGGCACGCTCACCCACCGGCGGCAGCGGGACCTCGAAATCGAGTTCGACGCCGAGGAGGCGCCGGCCTTCGCTGCGCATGACCAGGATGTACTGGGCCAGCTTCCGGACCATGGCCTCTGCCCGCTGGAAATCCAGCCGGCCTTCCCAGTTGTCCTTCATGCCGAGGGCCGGCCAGCGCCGCGCCAGTTCCGCAAGGTACTCGGCCCCCGAGGCGTCGGGAAGGTCCTGGGCGATGGCATGCACCAGTGTGCCCAGGCTCCGGGCAAAATCAGTGGCGGCCTCGCCGCCGGCGGCCTGCACGAACCAGTCCAAGGGGGACTTGTGCACGGATTCGACCTTCGACGGTGACACCATCACGGTTCCCCCCTCCGGGACCACGGCATCCTCACTGCTCAGCGGGGCCAGGCCCCACCAACTATCCGGATGGGCGCCGGGGACCGGCGGCTCGGCCGAGGCCAGGTGTGCCAGGACCCTTGCGGCCTCGGCGGCCTCGCCCTCAGGGCCGGCACCGAATACGCCACGGGCAGGGGGAGAAGGGTCCGCCTGGGCTGTCCCATTCACCTGCACTGTCCCATCCCCTTGCACTGTCCCATCCACCTGCACCTTTTGGCGGAGCTCGGCCACGAGGGCACGGAGAGTCATGGGGCGCTCCACCGGAGTGTAGCCGCGGCTGTACTGGCCCGGGTCAAGGGGCGCCACGTAGTCCAGGAACGCCGAAGGCTGCTCGTCCTCGGACGACACCGCGGTGCAGATGAGCAGTTCCTTGGCACGGGAAACGGCGGTGGAAAAGCTGCGGAGTTCGTCGTAGCGGATGTCACGGAGCCGGCTGAGGGGGCCGCGCTGCAGGGCGTGGTCCACCCCGTGTTCGACGGCGTCGGCGAACAGGGTGCTGCCCAGGAGTTCGCCGCGCAGCCGGGTGTTCGGCCACACTCCTTCCTGCAGGCCGGCCACTATGACCACCGGCCATTCCCTGCCTGCCGCACTGGCCGGGGTCATCAGCTCCACGGCTTCCTCCAACTGGGCGCGCGCCGCCAGGGTGTCCATCGGCAGTTCCTGGTTCATCAGGTACTCCAGGAACTGCTCGGCGCCCGAACCCGGGAGCTGGTCCACGTAGCGCTCCGCGGTGTGGAAGAGGGCCATCATCGCGTCCAGGTCGCGGTCCGCACGGGCACCCGGCGCGCCGCCGTCGAGCGCCAATGCTGTCCACCGGGCCGCCAGTCCGCTGCTTTGCCACAACGCCCACAGCACGGTCTCGGCGTTGGCTCCCGGTTGTCCCAAGGCCTCCGCGCCGACCGAGATCATGCGTGCAATGCGCCGGGCGGAACTGCCTTCAATCCCCAGTGAACCCAAGGCCCCGGGCTGGAGCAGCGCTTCAACCAGCAGAGCATCACTGGCCCGCCCGCCGCCGCCTAGCAGCTCGTCCCGGCGGAGGGACTGCCGGAGCCTCCGCAGTTCGATGGCCGTGGCTCCGCCGATCCGGGAGGTCAACAGGGAGACTGCGAGCTCCGGCGTGAGCTTCGACGGCACCAGCACCACGCCGTAGAGCTCCAGCAGCGGACGCACCGCAACCTCGTCGCGGACGGCGGCGTCCGCCACCGGCACTTGTACCGGGATTCCCTGCCCGGACAGGTAGCGCTGGAGTTGTGCGAGCTGCCCGCCGTTTCGCACGATCACGGCGATCTCGCTGAACGCGCGGCCTTCACGCAGTTGTGCTTCGAGGACGCGCTGCGCCACGTAGCGGAGTTCGTGGGCGGGAGAGGGCAGGAGGTGCGCCTCCGCGCGGCCTTCCTGCGCCGGGTGGCCGGTGCTTTCGAGACGCCGGGCCAGCTGTCCGCCTTGGCGCTGCGAAATGCGCGCCGCGACGCCGAGCCAGGCCTTCGTCACAGCAGGCTGCTGGCGGTGGGCGGTCCGCAGCGGAAGCTCCCGGACGGCGTTGCCGCCGCCAAGCAGGCGGGGCAGCTCCGCCACGAGGTCCGGGCGGGCACCGCGGAATCCCTGGACTACGGTATCCGGAGATGAAGTGATCGCCGCGTCCTTGCCTTCGGCGATATCGGCGAGCAGTTCGAAGACAGCCGGGTTCGCTTCCTGGATGTCGTCGACGAGGATCAGCTGGAGCCGCTCGCGTTCGGCCGCCAGGAAAGCGGGTGCATCCTGGAAAATCTGCCGCGCCGCCGTGATGATTCCCGCGGGGTCGAAGGCCTCGGGCATGCGCAGGTCCAGCACGTCGCGGTACTCCGAATAAAGGCGGGCCGCGGCCATCCAGTCCGGGCGGTCGCACTCATAGGCGAGGGCGGTGAGGTCTTCGGCAGTGCGGCCGGATTCGATGATGCGGTCGAAGAGCTGGCGGATCTCCTGGCGGAAGCCGCGGGTGGGCAGCGCCGCGGAAAGGTCCTCCGGCCAGGGCAGTTCCAGGCCCGGCCGGGCGTGGCCCTCGAGCAGCTCCTTGATGATGAGGTCCTGTTCAGGCCCCGAAAGGAGCCTCGGCGGCCGCGGCAACGGCAGGACGCCTTCGGCTTTAGCCCGCCGGATGAGATCGAAAGCGTAGGACGCCCAGGTGCGTGCCGGCGTCGTACTCAAAGTCCGCCCGAGGCGTGCGGTAAAGCGGTCCCGCAGCGCCGAGGCGGCATGACGGCCGGGGGCCAGGATCAGGATTCGGCCAGGGTCGACGCCGTCCCGCACCACCCGCCGGACGGCAGTTTCCACCAGGACGGTGGTCTTTCCCGTGCCGGGGGCACCGGGTACCAGGACCGGCCCGGAACCATGCGGAAGCCCGACGACGGCGGCCTGGTCCGCGGACAGCATGGGTACCGCGCAGATATTTTCGCGCGGCGCGACAAGCCGGAGGCGCAGGGCACGCTGCGTGGCTTGCGGGTTTACTGCCGGGGTTCTGCTTACGGGCTGTCGGGTCAGAGGGGCGCTCACACAGTCATTTCATCATCGGGCACTGACAATTGATGGAGCTGACGCTCCAGCTCCTCCGAAATCGCGTCGATCCGGTCGAAGTCTTCCTCACCGGGCGCCCACCGGGCAGCGGCGATATCGACCCGCCAGCGCCCTTCGCCGGTCCGCAGGAATCCGTCCGGGTCCCCGTGCAGCGCGGTTCCCTCTGCGAGATAGTGGCGCAGCGCCTCAGCTTCATGGCCCGGCGGGGCTTCTCCGCTCGCCCGCAGGATCCGCCACCAGGCCACCGCGCTTCCGTAGTGGCTCATGACGGAGCCGACCTGGCGCGGTCCGCCCCGCCCGAGCAGTTCGGCGACGTCGCCATAGGCGAGGGCCGCGCCCGGAGGCACGAGGTCCACGACGGCAAGCACCGCCGTCACAAACTCCGTCCGCATGTTTCAAGCGTATCGGCTGCCGCCGCGGTGTCGGTTTCCAATCTTGTCGGGGACTGCCGGTAGCGTGAATGCATGAGCTCCTGGAACACCCTCCCCCGCGCCGCGTTCGACCTTGAGACCACGGGCCGGAACTCCCGTGCCGCAAGGATCGTCACGGCGTCGATCACCGTGGTGGACGGCCACGGCAACGTGATCACGGAGCGCGAGTGGCTGGCCGATCCCGGCGTTGAAATCCCCCAGGAGGCCAGCGATGTCCATGGCATCACCACCGCGAAGGCGCGTGCGGAGGGCCGCCCGGCCGCCGAGGTGACCCGGGAGGTCGCGGCCACTTTGCAGGAACTGTTCGACGACGGCGTTCCCGTCATCGCGTTCAACGCCAGTTACGACTTCACGGTCCTTGCTGCCGAATCCGCCCGTTACGGGGTGCCGCAGCTGAGCCGGTTCCCGGTGCTGGACCCGTACATCATGAACAAACAGGTTGACCGCTACCGCAAGGGCAAGCGGACCCTCGGTGCCCTGTGCGAGGAATACGGGGTGGACCTGGAGAACGCACACACCTCCGCTGCCGATGCGCTGGCGACGCTGCGGGTGCTTGACGCGATGGCGGGCAAGTTCCCCAAACTGCACATGCCGGCATCCAAGCTCCACCAGTTGCAGGTCGACTGGGCCGCCGCGCAGGCCGCCGACTTCCAGTCCTACCTGCGCCGCAGCAAGCCCGCCGCAGTGATCGAAGGCGATTGGCCCGTGCTTCCGCCGGAAGACGCGAGCCGCGGCGGTTTCTAGGCGCCACAAGGCGGCTCTTCCACCGCCCCAGGGACGCATTCCGGCATGACGCATGTCACAGGAAACGGGCCTCAGGGCACGGCCTCCGCGGGCCGGACACAATTCATCCATTGCGTTTTCTTACGGTCAATCAAGCAACAGATTGTCACTTGGAGTAACAATCCTTCGAAGGATTGACCATTATTGCGAACTATGTTCGGAATCTTTGAGCCTCAGGGCCGGATGACATAATTATGTTTGGCGGGTTGAGTTCTGCTAGAGCCCACGAATGAACCTGCGGCCGCATCCCCGCCCGCGTCACCGAGATCCCCAGTAATTCCAATGAAAGTGAACGCTTGATGAAAATCAAAGCTCTGAAGTGGCTGTCTACTGTCCCCGTAGCCGCCGCCCTCGCCGTATCCCTCGCCGCATGCGGCGGCGGAACATCCCCGGCCAGCACGGCTTCCCCCACCGACGCCCTTGCCGGTGCCCAGAGCACCGACAAGTACACCACTGCAGACGTCACGCCCCTGGACAAGATCGACAAGAGCAAGCTGGGCCTCCTGACCGATGGCACCATCAAGGTCGGCACCCTCTCCGACGCCCCGCCGAGCATCTTCATCGACAAGTCCGGCAACTTCACCGGCTTCGACAACGAACTGCTAAAGGCCATGGGCGGGAAGCTGGGCCTGAAGGTCGAATTCGCCTCGACCAAGTTCCAGAGCCTCCTGGCCCAGGTCAAGAACCAGCAGTTCGACGTCGGATCCTCCTCGATCTCGACCACCGACGCCCGCCGCAAGACCGTTTCCTTCACCAACGGCTACGACTTCGGCTTCATGGCACTGGTGTCCAAGACGGACAGCCCGGTCAAGAGCATCGCCGACCTCAAGGAAGGCGTCCGCGTCGGCGTCGTCCAGGGCACCGTCCAGGACGACATGGTCACCAACCAGCTGGGCCTGGATCCCGTCCGTTACCCGGACTACAACACCGCTTACGCCAACGTGAAGAGCGGCCAGATCGACGCTTGGCTGGCCCCGTCCCAGCAGGCCGAAGGCCAGATCAAGGCAGGCGACGGCACCAAGATCCAGGAGAAGAAGGTCGCAACCCAGAACTTCTCCGCCTTCGCCGTCGCCAAGGAGAACACGGCCCTGATCGAGGCCCTGAACTCCGCTCTCGACGCCGTGATCAAGGACGGCACCTGGACCACGCTGGCCAAGAAGTGGTTCCCTGAGCGCAAGACCGACGCCGAGCGCATGCCCGACGGTTGGAAGCCGGGCAGCAAGGCCGTTCTGGTCCCCGCCGACAAGTAAGGACCGGCCCCTAGCCGGACCGCAGTAAAACCACCGCTCAAGCCTGGGCCCGGATTCGGGTCCGGGCTTGAGCGGCTAAGACCGAGGAGTCATATGGACGCATGGAGCCGCCTTGCGGACACCTTTCTGAACTGGGGCTACATCGCCGAGGTGCTGCCCACGATGTTCTCGTACGGCCTGCTGAACACGATCGTCCTGGCGCTGGCCTCCGGGCTCATCGGCACCTTCCTGGGCATGCTGCTGGCATTGATGGGGATCTCCAGGAACCCCGTGGCACGTTGGATCGCCCGCATCTACACCGACATCTTCCGCGGGCTGCCGGCGGTGCTGGTCATCCTTGTCATCGGTCTGGGCTTCGGCCCGCTGCTGAAGGAACTGGCCGGGATCCGCAGCCCTTACCCCCTCGGCATCATCGCCCTGAGCCTGATGGCCTCGGCCTACATGGGTGAAATCTTCCGTTCGGGCATCCAGAGCGTCGACAAGGGCCAGCTCGAAGCCTCCCGTGCGCTTGGCTTCGGTTACGGACCCTCCATGCGCATGATCGTTGTCCCGCAGGGCATCCGCCGGGTGCTCCCTGCCCTGATGAACCAGTTCATCGCCCTCATCAAGGAATCGTCCCTGGTCTTCACCCTCGGGCTGATGAGCCGTGAGCGTGAGCTGTTCCAGATCGGCCAGGACTTCGCCGCCAACAACGGCAACCAGTCTCCCCTGGTCGCCGCGGCGATCTTCTACCTGGCGCTGACCATCCCGCTCACCCACCTGGTCAACTACATCGACAACCGCCTGCGGACCGGCAAGGAACAGAAGCACGAACCTGACGAGGCCGCGGCCGTCATCGGGAAGGGAGCCCACGCATGAGCCAGTTCACCTCCGGATCCCTCACCGGCAAGAACCTGCACCTGGCCTTCGGCAGCAACAAGGTGCTGCGCGGGATCGACATCCACGTGGAGAAAGGCACTGCGGCCTCCGTGATCGGCACCTCCGGTTCCGGCAAGTCCACCCTGCTGCGCGTCATGAACCGCCTCATCGAACCGGACCAGGGCGACATCCTGCTGGACGGCCGCTCGGTCCTCAAGGACAACCCCGACGAACTCCGCCGCCGGATCGGCATGGTGTTCCAGCAGTTCAACCTCTTCCCGCACAAGTCGGTGGGCGAGAACGTGGCGTTCGCCCTGCGGAAGCTGCGGAAACTGCCCAAGGACCAGGCCTGGGCCGAAGCCCTGGAACAGCTGGACAAGGTGGGCCTGAAGCACAAGGCCGGAGTGCGCCCCGCAACCCTCTCGGGCGGCCAGCAGCAGCGTGTCGCGATCGCCCGCGCACTGGCCATGAAGCCGGAGGTCATGTTCTTCGACGAAGCCACCTCCGCGCTGGACCCGGAGCTCGTCAAGGGCGTCCTGGCGCTCATGACGGAGCTGGCCCAGGACGGCATGACCATGGTGGTGGTGACCCACGAAATGGGCTTCTCACGCAACGTTTCCAACCAGGTGGTCTTCATGGACGGGGGCGTGGTGGTGGAGAACGGCAGTCCCGATCAGCTCTTCACCGAGCCGAAGACCGAGCGCCTGCAGAAGTTCCTCTCGGACGTGCTGTAAGCGAACCCGGCGTATCCCCGGCACCGGACGGTCCCTGCGCATGCGGCGGAACCGTCGGGTGCCGGGGATTCCGGTTTTAATGGGAACTATTCCCCGGCCTTGACCCGCAGCACGGTGAGCGCCGCGGCGTCCACGGCCCGGCGGAAGGCCGGTTCCGCCGTCGCGCGCCGCAGTACCTCGTTGAACATGGCGGGAACGTAAGCGGTGCTGGCGCAGAGCACCATCGTGCCGCCGGCGGCGATGAAGTTCCCGGCCCGCGCGCCCACCGTCCAGGGCGCGAGCTGCGCTGCGTTGCACAGGTCGTCGGAGACGATGATGCCGGTGAATCCCGCGTCGGAACGCAGCATGCCCCGCATGACCACCGGCGAGAACGGTGCAGGGAGGGCGGGGTCGATGCGGTCGTAATAGGCGTTGGAAACCATGACCCAGCGGGTGCCGTTCCGGATGGCCGCGGTGAAGGGTGCCAGGTAAGGATCCGTCCGGGTGGTGGCGGTATCGCGGACATTGCCGCTGACGTCGGTATTGAGAGTGACCCTGCCCAAGCCGGGATAGTGCTTGACGACGGGAGCCACCCCGGCGTCCCGCAGGCCCGCCGCCACCGCGTTCCCATAGGCGGAAACATCGGCGGGCGTGAAGGCGTACTCCCGCTGGAAATAGCCGATCGGTGCGTTATACGGCGCGAAGGCCGCGCCGGGGACGGTGTCCAGCACCGGGGCCAGATCGACGTTCACGCCGGCCCTCAGCAGTTCGGCCCCCCAGATCCGGGCCTGTGCCCGCAGCTGCGTCGGCGTGAAGGCGGTCTGGGCCAAGGCGGTGGGGATCTCGGAGAAGCCCGGCCCGCGCAGCACCTGCACGTAGCCGCCTTCCTGGTCGGTGGCAACGGAGAGCGGCACGGTGTTGCCAGACCGTCTGGCGGCGGTGCGCAGTGAGCCGATCACCGCGGCCGTCGCCGAAACGCCGGCCTGGCTGCGTCCGGCCAGGTAGATGTTTCCGACGTGCTGGCCGCTGAGCAGCCGGGCCACGGCGTCCGCATCGATACCGCCGGCATTGGCCGCGACCATGAACAGCTGCCCCACCCGTTCCTTCAGGCTGAGAGTGGCGAGCAGTTGTTCCGGCGTGGCTGCAGCGGGCGTGCTTCCGGTCGGCGTCGGGACGGGCTGGGAAGATCCGCCCGGCGTGGCGCTGGGGGCGGGAGGGGGCGTAGTCGCTGTGGGGCGTGCCGTCGGCGTTGCTGATGCCCTGGCGGATGGCGTCGTCGCCGAGGGTGAAGCGGACGACGGCGGCCCGGCAGCAGAGCTCGACGGCGTGCCGTGCGTGCCACTCAGGGCCGGGATGTCCGAGCGGACGAAAGCCGAGAAGAGTGCCGCCGCAATGATGGCAAAGATGATGAAGGCGGCGCCCGAGTGCAGCAGCCTGGCGCTGCGGCCGGCTGCCGGCTTGCTCGGGGGCTCGGGTGTGTTGTTTCCGGACATGAATCCACTGCCTGGCGAGGCTTTTGTGCGTCTCAAGCCACACTACGCCTCCCACGGCCGGCGGCGAGGAACCGCCGCCGGCAACGTGGGTATTGCGGAATATCAGGCGGGAACAGCCTGCGCGGCGGCCTTCGCGGCGGCCGGAAGGGCGTCGAAGATCCGGTTCATCGCGGCGTCGTCGTGGGCGGCGGACAGGAACCAGGCCTCGAAGACGCTCGGCGGCAGGTAGACGCCGGAGTCCAGCATGGAGTGGAAGAACGGCGCGTAACGGAACACGTCCTGGGCTTGGGCGTCGGCGTAGTTGTGCACGCCGTTGGCGGAGGTCCCGAAGGCCACGGAGAACAGGTTCCCGGCGCGCTGGATGGAGTGGTCCACGCCCTCCGCGTCGAGGGCGGAGGACAGGGCCGCGGAGAGCTCCAGCGAACGGGCGTCCACGAAGGCGTAGACCTCCGGAGTCGCATGCGTAAGGGTGGCCACACCGGCGGCCATGGCGACCGGGTTACCGGAGAGCGTTCCGGCCTGGTACACGGGGCCGAGCGGCGCGAGGTAGTCCATGACGTCGGCACGTCCGCCGAGGGCCGCCGTCGGCATGCCGCCGCCGATGACCTTGCCGAAGGTCAGCAGGTCCGGGGTCCAGCCCTCGGAGGCGCCGCCCGTGAGTCCCCAGTAGCCTGCGTAGCCGGTGCGGAACCCGGTGAGGACCTCGTCGAGGATGAGCAGGGCGCCGTGTTCGCGGGTGATGCGGGACAGGGCGGCGTTGAAGCCTTCGCCCGGGGTGACCACGCCCATGTTGGCCGGGGCGGCCTCGGTGATGAGAGCGGCAATGTGCCCGCCGTGCGCGGCGAACGCGGCTTCGACGGCGGCAATGTCGTTGTAGGGCAGCACGAGGGTTTCGGCGGCGGCGGCCTCGGTGACGCCGGCCGAACCGGGAAGTGCCATGGTGGCCAGGCCGGAACCGGCGGCGGCCAGCAGGCCGTCGAGGTGGCCGTGGTAGCAGCCGGCGAACTTCACGATCAGGTTGCGGCCGGTGAAGCCGCGGGCCAGGCGGACGGCGGTCATGGTGGCTTCGGTGCCGGTGGACACCATGCGGAGGCGCTCGACGGCGGAAACGCGTTCCTTGACCAGTTCGGCCAGGCGGGCCTCGTCCGGGGTGGACGCGCCGAAGGAGAGCCCGCGGTCCACTGCGGCGTGCACGGCGTCAAGCACTGCGGGGTGGGCGTGGCCGAGAAGCGCCGGGCCCCAGGAGCAGACCAGGTCCACGTATTCCTTGCCGTCAGCGTCGGTGAGGTAAGCCCCCTTTGCCGAGACCATGAAACGCGGGGTGCCGCCCACGGAACCGAAGGCACGCACGGGCGAGTTGACGCCGCCTGGCATCAGGGTCTGGGCATGGGCGAAGAGATCATCCGAACGAGTCATGCCCTTATTCTTCCATCCCGGGCTGACACTCTTCGACGCTCCCGCCGCCGGCGAAATGGCGTCTAGCCCACCATTTCATGCACCAACGGCGTGACCTTCGTACCGAGCAGCTCAATGCTCTTCATCATTGCGGAGTGCGGGAGCGTGCCGCTGGAGTACTTGAGGTCGAAGCGCTGCAGGCCCAGGTTCTTCGTTGTCGCGGCGATTTTCCGGGCCACGGTCTCCGGCGATCCTACGTAAAGAGCGCCGTGGTCGGCCACCTGCTCGTCGAACTCCGCGCGGCCGGCAGGTCCCCAGCCGCGCTCGGCTCCGATCCTGTTGCGGCTCGCCAGCCAGTGCGGGAAGTACTCTTCCCGGGCTTGCTCGTCGGTATCGGCCACGTGTCCGGGTGAGTGGACGGCCAGGGGCTGCCACTCCTTGCCCTGTTCTTCGAGGGACTTGTAGTACAGGTCCACGTAGGGGCGGAAGCGGACCGGGTCGCCGCCGATGATCGCCAAGGTCATGGGGTAGCCGTAGCTGGCGGTGCGCACCACGGATTGCGGGCTGCCGCCGACGCCGATGGAGACGGGCAGGAGACCTTCCTCCAGCTGGGGGTAGGCCATGAGGCCATGGATCGGTGCGCGCGTCCGTCCCTCCCACTGGATGGGCCTCTGGGAGCGTGCCTTGTCGAAGAGGGCCAGGCGCTCCTCGAAGAGGAGTTCATAGTCCTCCAGGTCGTAGCCGAAGAGCGGGAACGACTCGATGAAGGAGCCCCGGCCCAGGACGGCCTCGGCACGGCCGTTGGAGATGGCGTGCAGGGTGGAGAAGCGCTGGAAGACCCGGATGGGGTCGTCGGAAGACAGCACCGTGACCGCCGAGGCCAGGTGGATAGTCGAGGTCTTCCCGGCGATCGCGGCGAGGACCACTTCGGGGGCGGAAACGGCAAAGTCCTTGCGGTGGTGCTCCCCGACACCGAAACTGTGCAAGCCCACCTGGTCGGCCAGGATCCCCTCTTCCACGACGTCGCGGAGGACCTCCGCGTGGGACTTGGGACGTCCGTCGTCGTGCACTGTGGCATCGCCGAAGGTGTCGACGCCGAGGAGGACCGGATGTTCGGAATCTGTATGCATACGCATGCAAACCGCGAAGCTCCCGGAATCATTCCCGGCCGTACAGGCTCAGTTTTCCTTCAGCCAGCCGGCAAGTTCGGACGCCCAGTACGTCAGGACCATGTCGGCCCCGGCGCGCTTGATGCCGAGCACGGATTCGGTGATGGCTCCGCGGCGGTCGATCCAGCCGTTGGCAGCGGCCGCTTCGATCATCGCGTACTCGCCGGAGATCTGATACGCGGCCACCGGTACGGGGCTCATGGCTGCGACGTCGGCCAGGATGTCGAGGTAGCTCATGGCCGGCTTGACCATGACCATGTCCGCGCCTTCTTCGAGGTCCAGTTCCACCTCGATGATGGCCTCACGCCGGTTGGCGGCATCCATCTGGTAGGTCCGTCGGTCGCCCTTGAGCTGGGAATCCACGGCTTCGCGGAAGGGCCCATAGAACGCCGAAGCGTACTTCGCGGCGTAGGCCAGCACGGCGGTGTTCTTGTGGCCTGCTTCTTCGAGGGCCTGGCGGATGACGGCGACCTGACCGTCCATCATGCCGGAGGGGCCCAGCACGTGCGCGCCGGCGTCGGCCTGGGCCACGGCCATCTGCCCGTAGATCTCCAGGGTGGCGTCGTTGTCGACGTAGCCGTTGGCGTCCAGCACGCCGCAGTGGCCGTGGTCGGTGAATTCGTCCAGGCACACGTCGCTCATGACCACGAATTCGTCGCCCACTTCGGCGCGGACATCGCGGATTGCCTTGTTCAACACACCCTCCGGGTCCAGCGAGGCGGAGCCCGAGGCGTCACGCACGGCGGGGACGCCGAACAGCATGATGCCGCCGACACCCAGTTCCACAGCCTCCGCGGCCGCCCGCTTTAGCGAATCGGTGGTGTGCTGCACGACGCCGGGCATGGAGCTGATCGGCACGGGCTCGCTAAGGCCTTCGCGGATGAAGGCGGGGAGGATGAGCTCGGCCGGGACCAGCCGGTGCTCGGCGGTCAGGCGGCGCATGGCAGGCGTGGTGCGGAGCCGGCGGGGGCGGTGGTTGGGGAAGCTCATGTCTTACGTCCTTTCCGGGGCGGGCGGCCCTGCGGTGGCGAACAATTCGGTGAGGGCGGCGACGATGCCCTCCGGGGTGGGTTCCTTCGCGGTCGCGGCGACGGTGACGCCGAGGGCACCGGCCTCCGCCGCCGTCGAGCGTCCGATCGCGATGAAACGGCAGTCCCGCAGCGGCAGCAGGGTTGCGGCGATGCGCCGCGCAGCGCTGGGTGAGGCGGCGACGACGGCGGCCAGGTCGCCGTCGTCGATCAATCCCCGGGCGCGCGCAGGCTCCAAGAGGGGCAGCTCATCACCCGGGGTGACAGACCAGGCGGCGGCTTTGGCCAGTTCCGTGTCCAGACGCTCCTCCGGGCGGGCCGGGTAGTCGACGGTGCGGTAGGCGGTCACGACGGCTACCTCAGCGCCCTTTCCGGCCAGCCCGTCGGAGAGCAGGGAGTCGGCGATGTCCGCCTGCGGCAGCAGGACCCGTCCGGGTCCGGCCGGCCACACCTCGAGCAGGCCCGCGGCGGACTGGCTGCCTTCCGGGGCAAGGTCCACGCGGATGCCCTCGGCTTCCAGGATCCGGCGCGAGGACGGACCGATGGTCGCCACCCGCACTCCGGACGGCAGGAGCGCGGAAAGCTCCATGCCCTGTTCTGCGGCCCTGGCCTTCAGCGCGCGGACCGTGGTGATGCTGCTGACCACGAGCCAGTCGTAGCGTCCCCCGGCAAGCCCGCCCAGCGACTCCCCCAGGGCCTGCTGGTCGGCCGCGCGCTCGAAGTCGATCAGCGGCAGCAGCAGCGGTTCGGCGCCGGCCGCGGACAGGGCACGCGCCAGCGAGCCGGCACGGTCGGGGCTCCTCGTGATGAGGACCTTCCGGCCGTGCAGCGGCCTTTCTCCAGAAGCATTGTTCCAGGGAGCACTGGCGGCTGGCACGTCCACGGACTCAGGAAGCGGCAAGGTCGGTGATCTCCGCAGCGCCCGCCGCGAGCAGCAATTCGGCGACTTCGATGCCCAACAGGGTGGCGCCAACCTCGTTCAGGCCGTCGGTGGCCTTCTTCTCGCGGACGGTCTTGCCGCCGTCGACCGAGCAGACCACCGCTTCGAGGTAAAGCATGCTGCCCTTGCGGTGGGCGAAGGCCCCCACCGGGGCTGCGCAACCCGCTTCGAGGCGGGCCAGGACGGCGCGCTCGGCGGTCACGGCGAGCCGGGTGTCCTCATCGTTCAGCGCGGCCAGTGCCTGGGCGAGGGCTTCCTGCGAGCCGCCGGCCGGGGCATCTGCGGTGCGGCATTCGATCGCGAGGGAACCCTGCCCCGGGGCGGGGAGCATGGCGTCGCTTTCGAAGAATTCGCTGACGGTCTCGAGCCGGCCGATACGTTCCAGTCCGGCGGCGGCGAGCACGACGGCGTCGAGGTCGTTGCTCTTGCCGGGCACCACGGCGTCGGTGGCGTTGCCGGGCAGGCCGGGCACGCGGCCCAGGCGGGTGTCCACGTTGCCGCGGATGTCGATGACCTCGATGTCCTGGCGAAGCGCCCGGAGCTGGGCCGCCCGCCGCGGGGACCCGGTGCCGACCCTGGCCCCCGCAGGGAGTCCGGCCAGGGTGAGCCCGTCGCGGGCGCACAGCACGTCGCGCACGTCCACCCGCTGGGGAGTGGCCGCGATGGTGAGGCCGGGCTCGGCGCCCGTCGGCAGGTCCTTGAGCGAGTGCACGGCAACGTCGCAGCGCTTGTCCAGGAGCGCCTCACGGAGGGCCGCCACGAACACACCGGTGCCGCCCATCTGGGACAGCGAACCGGTCCTGACGTCACCTTCGGTGGTGATGTGCACGAGTTCGACGTCGAAGCCTCCGACGGCGGCCAGCCGGTCCGCCGTCTGCTGGGTCTGGGTCAGCGCGAGCTTGCTGGCCCGCGTGCCGATCCGGACGGTCACTTGGTAGCTCCGGGGTACGGGTCGTGTCCGGTGCCGGTGCGGATGCCGTCCTCGGCGATCACGGGCTTGGCGCCGCGGAAGTTCTCGCAGCATCCGGGGCGGCACACGTCGTACCAGGGCCCGAGGTCGGTGACATGCGGGCGTTCGGCGATGTTGTTGTTCACCGTACGTTCGCAGATGAGGTCAACCAAGCCGGAGACAAAGGCCGCGTGGGTGCCGGGAGTCGGGACGCGGATAGCTTCCATCCCCAGGTTCGCGCAGGTTTCGAGGGCCTCGGTGTCCAGGTCCCAGGCAACTTCCATGTGGTCGCTCACGAAGCCGAGGGGCACGATCACCACACCGCGCACGCCGTCGGGGGCGATCGCTTCGAGGTGGTCATTGATGTCGGGTTCCAGCCACGGAATGTGCGGAGCGCCGGAGCGGGATTGGTACACCAGGTCCCAGGCGACCTCGGGGGCAACGGACTTCATGATGGCGCTGGCGTTGGCCAGGTGCTGCGCGGCGTAGGCGGATCCTTCGGCGAACACGCGGGATTCGCCCTCGGACTTCCCGGCCGCCTCGGCGTCGCGGGTGGGGATGGAGTGGGTTGCGAAGAGGACGCGGATCTTGGAGTCCGGGTCCTCAACGCCTGCGGCGGCAAGCTTGCCGCGGATCTCCTCAATGCCTGCCGCCGTTCCCTCGAGGAACGGCAGTACGACGCCGGGGTGGTCGAAGTACTGCCGGATCTTGTCGACCTGGAGCTTGCCGTCGAGCCCGGTTTCGGTCAAGGCGATGCCGATGTCCTCGCGGTACTGGCGGCAGCTGGAGTAGCAGGAGTAGATGCTGGTGGTGAGCATCAGCAGGCGGCGGTGGCCGGCCTCGTAGGCGTCCTGCAGCACCGGTGCGATGTACGGGTCCCAATTGCGGTTGCCCCACAGCACGGGCAGCTCGATGCCGCGGGCGGCGAGTTCGGCCTCGATGGCAGACTTCAGCTCGCGGTTCTGCTGGTTGATGGGGCTGATTCCGCCGAAGGCGCGGTAGTGGTGCGACACCTCCTCCAGGCGCTCATCCGGAATGCCACGGCCGCGGGTCACATTGCGCAGGAAGGGGATGACGTCATCCTGGCCCTCGGGCCCGCCGAAGGAGGCGAGCAGGATGGCGTCGTAATCCTGCGGTTCCTGGCGGCCCGGTTCGGTGATGTCGTTCTGCTCGGTGGAAACGGCCAGGTTCACGCGAGGACTGCTCATGCGAGGACCTCGGCGATCTCGGCAGGGGTGATGCGGCGTCCCGTGTAGAAGGGGATCTCTTCGCGCACGTGGTTGCGGGCATCGGTGGCGCGCAGGTGGCGCATGAGGTCCACCAGGTCGACCAGTTCGGGGGCTTCCAGGCCAAGGATCCATTCCCAGTCGCCCAGGGCGAAGGAGGACACCGTGTTGGAGATGACCTGCGGGAAGTCACGGCCGAGCATCCCGTGGTCGCGCAGCATCTTGCCGCGCTCGTCCTCGGGCAGCAGGTACCACTCGTAGGAGCGCACGAACGGGTAGACGCAGAGCCAGGTGCTGGGTTCGACGCCGCGGGAGAAGGCCGGGGTGTGGTTCTTGGCGAATTCGGCTTCGCGGTGCACGCCCATGGCGGACCAGACGATGGCGGTGCCTGCGAAGAGACCGCTGCGGCGGATGTCGCGGACGGCCGCCTGCAGGGCTTCGGGCTTGGCGCCGTGGAGCCACACCATCACGTCGGCGTCGGCGCGCATGGCCGAGACGTCGTAGCTGCCGCGCAGGACAACGCCGTCCTCGGCAAGCCTGGCGGCCAGTTTCTCGAACTCAACAACAGCGTCGGCGCTGCGCTGGAGGCCTGCCGAACGCTTGAAAACAGTCCACAAAGTGAAGAACTGTTCTTCGTTCTCAGCAGTTTTAGTGACAGATTCGGCAGAAGTGTGGCTCATGGTTCAAGTTTGCCCCCTGCGGGGCATGAAGTCGAAATGGAGTACTTCTACAAGACGTAGAAGTGCGTCATCTCACAGCTTCAGGGGGTTCCGGGCGCTTGGACGCCGGGCAGGACCGCCTGGATCTGGCGCGCGGTATCGGCAACAACCGCGGCGAGTCCGTTGCCTGCAAGCCAGCCGCCCACCAGGAGGAGCCCCCCGGCCTCGCCGCTCACCTTCCGGACCTCGGCCACCCGCTGTTTGTGGCCGACGGCGGCAAACGGCAGGGCGCCGGCCCAGCGAACCACGTCCCAGTCCAGCACGTCCTCCTTGCCGAGCGGCACGCCGAGCAGGGCCGACGCATCGCGAAGCGCGGCGCCAAAGAGCGCCGCATCATCCAAGGCCGCGGGATCGTCCGTGGACGCAGCAAGAGTTCCGGACGCAGCAGTTCCGCCGTGCGCCCGCCCGTAGGACAGCCTGAGCACGTGGGTGCCGGGTCCCGCTTCCTCGGCAAGCCAGTCCCATTTCGCGGTGGCGTGGGTAAGTGCCTTGGCCTGGATGCCCGGCACCTGGGGCGCCACCAGGATTCCGGTGCCGCGCGGCCGGGAATCGAGTTCCGGCTTGTCCACCACCAGGCTCACCAGGCTGACCAGCGGCCCGGGGGCCGGGCGGAGCGCTGCCAGTTCCGGCAGCGCCGACTCCAGCAGCCCGACGGCGGCCGGACCGTCGAGCGCGACGACGAGCCGTCCGGCGTCGTACTCCCGCCTTTCGCCGCCGGTGACGGCCCCTACACGCCAAACGCCGCCGGTGTGCGCAAGTGATTCAGCCCGGGTTCCGGGCAGCAGCGTGACGCCGTGGGAACGCAGATCTGCCAGCAGCGCTGCAACCAAGGTGTTCATGCCGCCGGCGAGCCCGGCGACGGCGGAACCGGCCTTCCGGGTCCCGGTGGGGTCTGGCGCGCCGACCACCCTGCGCTGCTGCGCGACGGCGGCCGCGAGGGAACCGGTGGAGCGCATCGCCGCGCGCAGGCCGGGCGCCACCATGTCGACGTCGAGCAGTTCCGGGTCGGCCGAATGCACGCCGCCCACCACAGGCGAAACCAAGCGGTCCAGGACGCGCCGGCCCATCCGGGCACGGACCAGGGAGGCGACGCTGGTGACATCGCCGCCGGCGCCCCAGGTGGCGGGCAGCCAGCGGTCAAGGGAAGCGCGGAGGGCCCCGGCAAGTCCGAGCGAATGCCGCACTTCCGGGTCCCAGGGGTTGGCCGGGATGCCGAGGACGCCGGTCTTGGGAAGTTCCTGCGGCCCGTCCGGCAGCTGGACCCAGGCGCCGCCGGGATGCGGGGCAACGATCCTGTCCGCCAGTCCGAGCTCGCGGGCGAGGTCGGACACGGCGGTGGAGCGGGTGGCGAACGACTCGGCACCGCTGTCCAGTGCCAGCCCGCCGAGTTCGTGCCTGCCGACGCAGCCGCCCCATTCTTCCCGGGCTTCCAGGACGGTAACGGCCAGTCCGGCCGCGGCGAGCCCGCGGGCCGCGAGCAGCCCGGACATCCCGCCGCCGATGACGACGGCAGTCTGGCGGCTTTCCTGCTGCACCGGCACTGCCGGCCGGCCGCGCACGGCTACTCCACCGGGATCGAGTGGATGAGCTCCACCACGCGGGTCAGCACGGCGGGGTCGGTTTCGGGCGGCACCCCGTGGCCGAGGTTGAGCACATGTCCCGGGGCTCCGGCACCGGCGGCAATCACCGAACGGACGTGGGCCTCGAGGATTTCCCAGGGCGCCGAGAGCAGAGCGGGGTCGATGTTGCCCTGCAGCGGAACCGTACCGCCGAGGCGGCGGTTGGCTTCGTCGAGCGGCAGCCGGTAATCCACGCCCACAACGTCGACGCCGACGTCGCGCATGGCCACGAGGAGTTCGGAGGTCCCCGTGCCGAAGTGCACCAGCGGGGCGCCGAGGTGGCGGACGTGGTCCAGCGCGCGGGCCGAGGCCGGAGCGACGTGCTCGCTGTAGTCGGCCAGGCCCAGCGAACCGGCCCAGGAGTCGAAAAGCTGGCCGGCAGAGGCGCCGGCTTCCAACTGTGCGCGCAGGAACATGCCGGAAGCGTCGGCCGCCCAGTTGGCCAACGCGGCCCAGGTCTCCGGGTCGGCGTGCATCATGGTGCGCGGGCCGAGGTGGTCACGGGACGGACGGCCTTCCACCATGTAGGCGGCCAGGGTGAACGGCGCGCCGGCGAAACCGATCAGCGGGGTGCTGCCGAGTTCTGCCACGGTGAGCCGTACCGCTTCGCGGATGGGTTCCAGGGATTCCCAGCTCAGCTGCGGCAGGGCGGCGACGTCGGCGGCGGTGCGGACAGGCGCGTCCAGCACGGGGCCGACGCCGGGCACGATGTCGACTCCCACGCCGGCAAGCTTGAGCGGAATGACGATGTCGGAGAAGAAGATCCCGGCATCGACGTGATGGCGGCGGACCGGCTGCAGGGTGATCTCCGCAGCCAGTTCCGGACGCAGGCAGGAGTCCAGCATCGCCACGCCCTGGCGCACCTTGAGGTACTCCGGGAGGGATCGGCCTGCCTGGCGCATGAACCACACCGGACGCCGGCTGGGCTTGCCGCCGCGGTACGCCTGGATGAGGGGCGAATCAGCGGTGCGGCCGTCCATCAGGGGGTGGCCGGCGTCGAGCCCGGGAGCCGCGGCTCCCCCGGCAGTGGAAGGGGCAGGCTGGGCGGAACCCGGCAGGGCAGAGCTGGAAGTCATGCCTTCGATTGTGCCGAAAATCGGGGGCAAAAGATAACGACAGCCTGTCTCCGCGCAGCCCGGGTGACTCACGTCACACGGGTCAGTGGCAAGAACCATCATGTGCCTGTTGTTCTACGTGGCACCGAAAAAGCTATGATGGCTCTGCTGTGGTTCTTTTTTCTCTAGTGGCAACCCATGCCGACATCGACCTTGAGACCGTTGCTCAGCTGAGCACCGGTTCTTCTGCGCTTGCCTCCGCGGCCCTCGCCGAAAGCGGGCTCGTCTCCGGCGCCGTTGTCCTTGCCACCTGCAACCGCTACGAAATTTACGGTGAAACCGCGCACGCCGAGGACCTTGAGGCGGCCCGTTCCGCCCTGGTCGGCAAGATCAGCGGACTGAGCGGCCTTAACGAGCACCTCGTCTCCAAGGCCTTCAGCACCAACAGCGGCTCCGAAGTCAGCAGGCACCTCTTCGCCGTCAGCGCCGGGCTGGATTCCGCCGTCGTGGGCGAACGCGAAATCGCCGGACAGGTCCGCCGCGCACTTATCACCGCCCAGCACGAAGGCACCGCCAGCCCGGGCCTTGTCCGGCTGTTCCAGGCCGCATCAAAGACCGCGAAGGACGTCGGCGCGCAGACCGCCCTTGGATCGCGGGGCCTGTCGATCGTGTCGGTCGCGCTTGACCTCGCCACCGACCTGTCGGACGACGCCGACTGGAGCACCAAGAAGGTAGTCGTGTTCGGCACCGGCGCCTACGCCGGCGCCACCATGTCCTTGCTGCGCGAACGCGGTTGCCACGACATCTCCGTCTACTCCTCCTCGGGCCGCGCCGAAACCTTCGTGGCCACGCGCGGCGGTACCGCCCTCGACGCCGGCAAGCTGCCCGCCGCCGTCGCCGCGGCCGACGTCATGATCGGCTGCAGCGGTTCGGACAACCGCGTGGAAGCCGCCGAACTGGCGCGCATCCGCGAGGCGTCCACCGGCCCGCTGATCGCCATCGACCTCGCACTGACCCATGACTTCGACCCCGCCGTCGGCGAGCTCGACGGCGTGGAGCTGCTGACGCTCGAATCCGTCCGACTCGCCGCCCCGCAGGAACAGGCTGAGTCCCTCGCCCAGGCCAGCACCATTGTGTCCGGGGCCGCTGCCGCTTTCGAGCAGGAGCGCGAAGCCCGTTCTGTTGATGCGGCGATCGTGGCGCTGCGCCGCCACACGATGAACGTGCTCGACTCCGAGATGGAAAAGGTCCGGGCCCGCCACGGCTGTACCGCTGCCGCCGAAGAGGTGGAGTTCGCGCTGCGCCGCATGGTCAAGCAGCTGCTCCACATCCCCACGGTCAGGGCGCGGGAACTTGCGGCCAACGGCCAGCAGGACGATTACGTTTCTGCCCTCGAGGCCCTGTACGGGATCCAGGTGGAGCAGCCGGCTGCTCCGGCGCGGCAGGCCGAATGCCCGGTGGACCACCAGTCCGTGGAGGGCAGGAGCGCAACCCTCCCCCACGCGGAAAGCGCCTGAGGCTTCCTTCCCGCGGCCCCCGCAGCGGTGGCCCTTTTTTGCTCCGCATATTTGTTTCCGCGTTTTATTACGGCGGTGCCGCGTCTGCCCGGTCGTTTCACGTTTAATGATGAACACCTTTCCCTTGGATTGAAGCTCCGCTGGCCCGAGGGGTGCTTGCAGTGACGAAGTCTGGGAGGAACGTCAATGGTGCTCGATGTCTCCAGCCTGAAAATCACACTCGGGATCGTCGCCCTGACGTTGAGCGCCCTGTTCTATGGCTCGTTCCGGCGGACCCGTTCCCCGTACAGCGGCTGGTGGTGCCTTGCCCTGGTGTTGTTGATGGTCGGGAACATCGCATATCTGCTGACCGGAACGTCCCAGCAGGTCTGGGCTGATCCGCTCGGAAACGCACTGCTGGTGGGCGGGGCGTTCAGCGTCTGGATCGGATCGCGTTCCCTGCGGCTGCGTCCCACGCCACGCTGGGTCCTCCTGGCCGCACCCGCGGTGACCGCGATAGCGTCGGCAATCGAGAACCCGGCGTCCAACGCCTGGTCCGGGGGCCTGGTGTACCTCGCCATGATGGCCCTCGGCATGGGCCTTGCCACCAGGGAATTGGCCCTGCTGAAACCTGCGGACTACCAGGCCGCCCACCGGGAACTGGCCATGGCCGCGGGAATCCTGTCCGCGTATTACTTCGCCCGGACGGGCGTCTACATCCTGGAAGGACCCGACGGCCCCACGTTCACCACCTATTTCAGTTCAGCGTTCACAAGCATGATCACCATCGTCATGCTGGTCACCGTGTCTTTCAGCATGACGGCGCTCAGCAACGAACAGCTCATGAACAGGCTCAACGAGCGCGCCAGCCGCGACGGGCTGACCGGTCTGCTCAACCGCACGACTTTCATGGAGCAGGCCGCCCAGGAAACCCGGCGGCTCCACGCCGCGGGTTCGGTCTCGACCGTGATCCTGGCCGACCTGGACAATTTCAAGGCCGTCAATGACGCGCACGGCCACGCGGTCGGCGACGCCGCGATCCGGGCGTTCGCTGCCGCCTGCCGGGACTCGATCCGGCATACGGACCTTGCCGGCAGGTACGGCGGGGAGGAATTCATCATCCTGCTCCCGGGTGCCGGCAACGCGAACGCCCGGGTCATCGCCGAGACCATCAACCGGAACCTGGCAACCGTGCAGCCTCCCGAAGGGGTCTGTTTCCCCACCGTGAGCTACGGCATTGCCACCACGTCCACCGGCGACCTCACGGCCGTGGTCGGCGCCGCGGATATCGCTCTCTACGAGGCCAAACGACTTGGCCGCAACCGGATCGTCACCGCCCGGCCTTGAGCCCGGAAGAAACGGCCCGGTGGCTGAACGGCCCGGTGGCTGAACGGCCCGAAGAACCGGCAGCAGCCCGCTCAGTAGACCGCCTTGTGCGGCTCCACCTCGCGCACCCAGGCCAGGATTCCGCCGTCGAGATGGCTGATCCTGGTGTACCCGGCCTTGCGGGCTGCCGCCATCACCGAAGCGGAGCGCGCTCCGCTCTTGCAGTGGAACACGATGTCCTTGTCCTGCGGCAGTTCGGCCCAGGCTTCACCCGCCAGGATCCGGCCCTGCGGGATCAGCACGGATCCGTCGATGTTCACGATGTCGTGTTCGCCGCTCTCGCGGACGTCCACCAGTTCGAAGTCCCGCTCCCCCGCTTCACGCGCTGCCAGCATCCCGGCCAGTTCCGTGGCGCTCACGGTTGGCACGCTTCCGGCGTCGGGTGCGGGGGTGATGCCGCAGAAGGCTTCATAGTCGGTGAGTTCGGTGACCGGCTCCGCTTCAGGGTCCTTGGCCACCTTGATCTCGCGCCAGCTGCCGCCGAGGGCGTCGAAAAGCGCCACGCGGCCCAGTAGGGAGCGCCCGACGCCGGTAATGAGCTTGACTGCCTCCGTCACCATCAGCGAGCCGACGGCGGCACACAGCATGCCGAAGACGCCTCCCTCGCCGCAGGACGGAACGGAACCGGCCGGAGGGGCTTCGGGGTACAGGTCGCGGTAGCTGGGGCCGTGCTTTGCCCAGAAGACGCTCACCTGGCCGTCGAAGCGGAAGATGGAACCCCACACATAGGGCTTGGCGAGGATTTCGGCAGCGTCGTTGACGAGGTAGCGGGTGGCGAAGTTGTCCGCGCCGTCCAGGATGAGGTCGTAGCCGGCGAAGATGTCCAGGGCGTTGGAGGAATCGAGGCGCACGTTGTGGAGCTGCACAGTGACCAGAGGGTTCAGTTCCAGGATGGCGTCCCGGGCGGACTCGATCTTGGGGCGGCCGACGTCGGTCACGCCGTGGATGATCTGGCGCTGGAGGTTGCTCAGGTCGACGTCGTCGTCGTCGACGATGCCGATGGTCCCCACGCCCGCGGCGGCCAGGTAGAGCAGGGCCGGCGAGCCGAGGCCTCCTGCGCCGATGACGAGCACTTTTGCGTTCTTGAGGCGGCGCTGCCCCACCGAACCGATCTCCGGAATAATGAGATGGCGCGAATAGCGTTCCACCTCTTCGGTGCTCAATTCCGCGGCAGCTTCCACCAAGGGAGGCAGCTGGGCGGACGTGGTCGGGGCAGCAAATGCAGTGGCCATACTTCAATGTATGCCCGCCATTGCTGCCAGGTCATATTACCGGCACGTAAAGTGGTCATAACTGCAAAGGAAAGGCGGCAGACAAGTGGCTGAAAGCACACGTGTACAGCAGGTGGTTCCGGCAAAGCAGGAGCGGGGCGGGGCAGCGCGTTCCGCCAGGCTTCCGCGGGACGAACGCCGCGCGCAACTGCTCAATGCCGCCCTCGAAGTGTTCGTGGCCAACGGCTTCCACGGCGCAGCCATGGACGAAATAGCCGAGACTGCCCGCGTCAGCAAACCGGTCCTTTACCAGCATTTCCCGTCCAAACGGGAGCTCTACATGGCCTTGCTGGACAGCCACCTGGCCACTCTCACTGAGCTGATGCTCGGTGCCCTGAATTCCACCACGGACAACAAGCTGCGCGTGCAGGCAGTGATGCGCGCCTACTTCCAGTTCATCGCCGCCGACGACCAGGCCCACCGGCTGGTGTTCGAATCCGACCTGATCAACGATCCCGATGTCAGCTCCCGGCTTGAGACGTTCAACCGCACCTTCGCCGACGCCGTCGCGAAAGTCATTGCCGAAGACACCAAGCTGCCGCCCATGGAAGCCCAACTGCTCGGCCGCGGACTGGCCGGAATGGCCCAGGTCAGCGCCCGGTACTGGCTGGAGACCGACGGCGGCCTTGACCTCGATGTGGCCAGCGAGCTGATCTACCGTTTAGCTTGGCGCGGAATCAGTCGCTTCCCCAAAGAGTCCTAGGCTAGAAATAGAGAACTGAGTAAACCCTTTTACCGGCTGGGAGGCCTTGCTGTGGAAGTAAAGATCGGCATTCAGAACGTTGGCCGTGAGATCGTACTGGAATCTGCGCTCGATGCCGAGGCCGTCGCGAAGATCGTCTCCGAAGCCATCTCCAAGGGCACCGACCTGCGCCTGAGCGACGAAAAGGGCCGCCAGGTCATCGTCCCGGGCAGCGTCCTGGGCTACGTGGAGATCGGCGCCGAGGAAGTGCGCCGGGTAGGCTTCGGAGCCCTCTAGACCCATTCTGCGGACCACCAGCCGGGAGTAACCATGCTTTCACTTGTCATCGTGGCCTTGGTCACCATTGCCGCGGGCTTCATTGTCTGGGCGAACGACAAACGCCACAGCAAGTACGGCATCGCGCTCCCGGCCGGAGTGGCACTTGCCGTCGGCATGCTGAGCTGGATCATCTTCATCCTGCTCGGCTTCGGTTACCAGCCCGGGCTTACCTGGATTCCCTGGGTGCTGCCCATGGTGCTGGGCACCGGGGCCGCCATCGCCGTCGTCCTCTATCTGGGACGGATCCGCACCGCACGTGACACAGCGAAGCTGACAGCCGCCCTGCGGCTCTAAGGCACAAAAAGCAGGAGGCCACCAGCCGGAAGGTTGGTGGCCTCACTGCGTTACGGGTCAGCCGGCGGCCGGGAATCGCTCCGGCTGTGCCGTGGCCCCGGCAGACGCCGCGGCTTCGCTGCAACGCCGGGCGGCCAGGACATCGCGCGCAGTGAGCCGCGCACCGGCGTCGTGGGAAGTAAAGCGGAGGAACACCCGGTTGTATCGCCAGTCCAGGTCCGGGTGGTGGTTCAGTTCCTCGGCGATCTGCCCGACGGCGGCGATCAACTCCAGCGCTACCGCGGACGTGGGTAGCTTGTAGACCGTCACGAGAGCGCCAGAGCGGTACTCCCAGTCCGGCAGGCCAGGCAGGGCCTCATCAATCCCGGCTTGGCTCAGGATGTCCTTCGCTTCGCTCATGGCACTCCTTTGCGGAACCCGTCAGAGGAACTCGGCGCGGCCTTCCATTGCCGAGGAAGCAAGTGCATGCTCGCGGCGCGGGATGCGGCCGGCCTGTTTCGCCAGCCTACCGGCCACCACCGCGTGTTTGAAGGCCTCCCCCATCTGCACAGGGTTCCGGGCCCGGGTGACCGCGGTGGCCAGCAGCACGGCATCGCAGCCGAGCTCCATGGCCAGGGCGGCGTCGGATGCCGTACCGATGCCCGCGTCAAGCACCACCGGCACGGATGCGCGGGAAACGATGAGCTCGATATTGTGCGGGTTCAGGATGCCCAGGCCGGTGCCGATCGGCGAACCGAGGGGCATCACCGCGGTGGCGCCGAGGTTCTCGAGGCGCAGGGCCAGCACGGGGTCGTCGTTCGTGTAGGCGAAAACCTTGAAGCCGCGGTTCACCAGCTGCTCGGTGGCATCGACCAGTTCGACCGCGTCCGGCAGCAGGGTGTGTTCGTCGGCGATGACTTCCAGCTTCACCCAGTCGGTTTCGAGGGCCTCCCGGGCCAGTTCGGCGGTCAGCACGGCATCCTTGGCGGTGAAACAGCCGGCAGTGTTGGGCAGCACGCGGATTCCATTGTCCAGGAGCAGCTGGAACAGGGACCCCGTTTCAGCGGGCGAATACCGCCGCATGGCCACGGTGGTCAGCTCCGTGCCCGAGGCCAGCAGGGCCGCGCCCAGCCCGTCCAGGCTCGGTGCCCCGCCGGTGCCCATGATGAGCCGGGAGCCAAACCCGACGCCGTCGATCACCAGGGGATCGTTCTGTGTCTGGATGCTTGTGGTGGACATGGTTCAGCCTCCCTGTACCGCGGTGACGATTTCGAGTTCGTCGCCCTCTGCGAGCGCCGTCGCAGCCCACTGGCTGCGCGGCACCACTTCGGCGTTGCGGGCGACGGCGACGCCGATCTTGCGTCCGTCCGTGGCCTGGCCGCTGGTGTCAAGTGCGCGGCCGGTCAGTTCCGTGACGAGGGTTGTGACCGAGGCGCCGTCGCCGATGGAACGGTGGTCCCCGTTGAGTTTGATGTTCATGCGTGGTCCTTGATGGCGGATGGTGCGGTGTGGAGCGGGTGGGAGAAACGGTCGGGGGCGAACTTGCTCCAGCGTTCGTCACTGCGGTTGTCCATGAGGCCCACGCAGATGGCAGCGGCAGCCGGGGTGAGCAGGACGCCGTGGCGGAAGAACCCGGTGGCGACGATCAGGCCGGGCACCGGGCCGCCATGCGGACCGCCAACCCGTCCCAGCAGCGGCGCGTTGTCCGGGGTCCCGGGCCGGGCGCGGGCGGTGCATTCGAGCAGTTCCAGCTCGGCGACGGCGGGCAGCAGCACCTGGGCGTCGCGGAGCAGCTGGTACACCCCGCCGGCCGACACAGCGATGGCGGAGCTGGGCCCGTCCTCGCGCTGGCTTGCCCCGATCACCACGGTGCCGTCTTCGCGCGGGACGATGTATACGGGCACGCCGCGGACCAGGCCACGGACCGTGGCCGTGAGCAGTGGCTGCAGATGCCCTGGCACCCGGAGGCGCAGGATGTCTCCGTACACCGGCCGCAGGGGCAGGGCGAGTCCGTCCGGCAGGCCTTCCAGCGCGGAGGCGGCCAGGCCGTTGGCGACCACGGTTTCCGTGGCCAGGACCCGGGTGCCGTCAGCCAGGAGCACCCCGGCCACGTCGCCGTCCTCCCACAGGAGCCCTGACGCCGCAGTGTTGAGCAGGAAACCGTCCACGAGGCCGTCGAACCCCGCCGCGTCGACCCAGCTGCGGTCTCCCGGTGAGTGCCGGGCCAGGCTTTCGAGGATGGCCGCGGCAAGCCTGCGCGGGTCCACCTGGTGGTCCCCTGGGATGTCGAAAGCGCAGGAAATCTGCGGGCTGAGCAGGGGTTCGCGTTCGCGGGCTTCACGCAGCGGCAAGGCCTGGATCTCCAGGCCGAGGCCCAGTTGGACGTCCCGCAGGTCGGCGAACGCCCGGCGGTCAGCGGCGTCCGCACCGACGGCGAGGGTCGGCGTCGTGCGGTATCCGGTACCGGCCGCATCGGAGGGCAGTCCGCGCACAAATGCGGGCCACAGCTGCGAGGAGGCAAGCATCAGCTCAAGGAGGTCTTCCTCCTGGTAGTGCAGCTCGCTCACCGGTGCCAGCATGCCTGCCGCGGCAAAGGTGGCGCCGGTCGCGGGCGCGGGGTCGATGACCACAACGGAGCGCCCCGAGCGGCGGGCTTCATGGGCGATGCCGAGGCCGATGATGCCCGCGCCGATGACCGCGACGTCGGCAGTGATGGCAGGATTCCGGGGTGCCGGGTGAAGTGTGTCCATGGGCCCTTCCCTACGCCGGCATTAACCGGATCAGGTCAAGCGGTCGGCGCTGAAGCCCTCTCAGCCGGACGGTCTCATTACGACGGTCGCGGCTCCCGCAGTACCAGCCCAGTTTAGGGGAACTACTCTGGTTTCCATGACCCAGCATGTTCTGCACACCACTGCCCGCCTCTACCTGTGCACCGATGCCCGGAAGAAGCAGGGCGATTTCGAGCAATTCGTCGACGCCGCGTTCGAAGGCGGAGTGGACATCATCCAGCTCCGCGACAAGACGATCGAAGCAGCCGAGGAGCTTGAACTCCTGGAGGTCCTGCACGCGGTGGCCCAGCGCCACGGCCGGCTCTGGGCCGTCAACGACCGGGCGGACATCGCGTCCCTTTCCGGGGCTCCCGTGTTCCATATCGGCCAGAAGGACCTGCCGCTGCGCGCGGCGAGGAAGCTGCTGCATGATCCCACCGTGATCGGCCTGTCGACCCACACGCCGGAACAGGTTGACGCCGCGATCGCCGCGTCCCCGGGCCGCAGCGGCCTGGACTACTTCTGCGTTGGCCCGGTCTGGGCGACGCCGACCAAGCCGGGCCGGGACGCCGTCGGGCTGGATCTGGTCAAGTACGCCGCGAGTGCGGTACGTGCCGCGGACGAGGAACGCGTGGGCGGGGTGCAGCTGCCGTGGTTCGCGATCGGCGGCATTGACCACAGCAATGTTGAGCAGGTGGTGCAGGCCGGTGCCGGCCGGATCGTAGTGGTGCGGGCGATCACCGAAGCAAGCGACCCGACGGCGGCCGCCAAGTCACTGCTCGCAGCCCTGCCGGACACGTGAGGGGCCTGCAGTCACAATCCGTTGAATGACGACGGCGGCCGCCGCCCCGGGTGCTTTTGGCACCTCGGGCGACGGCCGCCGTCGTTGTTTCAGCGGACGAGCTCAGGCACCGTAGCGGGCGCCTTCGGGCTTGGACTCCTGGTTCTATCCCCCACCCGCCACACTAGACGCACTGGCACCACCAGGAAACAGCCTCTGCTCCCCATTGACGCGGGACGCAATGCTAGGTCGCCCGGCGTCGTTTCCAGCCCTATTCGGATCGGTTACCCTGACTTTCGTGTCACATCACCGGATAACCCCGAATGTCAGTGAAACGTCGAACCAGCTGGCGGAGGCACTGGCTGCCCTGAGGACGGAACTCGAACTGCCCGGGGACTATCCGCATGACGCTATCGCCGAGGCAAAGGAGGCGGTGGCCCGGCACACCCTGCCTCCGCTCGACCTCGACCACATTCCCTTCGTGACCATCGATCCTGCCGGCTCCACCGACCTGGACCAGGCACTGCACATCGAACGCTCCGGGGAGGGCTACAAGGTCTTCTACGCCATTACCGACGTTCCCTCCTTCGTGTCCCCCGGCGGCGCCCTGGACGAGGAGACGCGGCACCGCGGCCAGACCTTCTACGCTCCGGACGGGCGGATCCCGCTGCACCCCGAGGTGATCAGTGAGCAGGCCGGCAGCCTGCTGGCCGGGCAGCGCTGCGGAGCGTTTGTGTGGGAGTTCGCCCTGGATGCCGCGGCGGAGGTCCAGTCCGCGCTGGTCCGGCGGGCCAGTGTCCGCAGCCGGGCGAAGCTCAACTACCACGATGTCCAGGCCGAGATCGATGCCGGCACCGCTGCGCCCGTCCTGCAGTTGCTCAAGGAGGTCGGCCTGAAGCGCGTGGAACTGGAACGCCGCCGCGGAGGCGCCAGCCTGAACATGCCGGAGCAGGAGATCGCGCCCCTGCCGATGGGCGGTTACCGCATCGTGGCCGCGCCGCCGCTGCCGGTGGAGGACTGGAACGCCCAGATTTCACTGATGACCGGCATGGCGGCCGCGGAGCTGATGCTGGACGGCAAAGTGGGAATCCTGCGCACCATGCCGTCTCCGGACGAACGCTCCCTGCTGCATTTCAAGCGCCAGACGGCGGCACTTGGCAAACCGTGGAAGGACGGCGCCGGGGGCATCAGCTACGGCGAATACCTCCGCACCCTGGACGCCACCGACCCCAAGCAGCTGGCCATCCTGCATTCGGCGGGCATGCTGTTCCGCGGCGCGGGTTACACCCCCTTCGACGGCGATGTCCCCGAGGAGGTGCTGCAGTCCGCCATCGGCGCCCCCTACGCCCACGCCACCGCCCCGTTGCGGCGCCTGATCGACCGCTTTGTCCTGGTGATCTGCGAGGCCCTGAGCAACGGCAGCGGAATTCCGGCGTGGGCCCGCGAGGCGCTGCCGGCGCTGCCGGCCATCATGGCCGCATCGGACCAACTGGCCGCCAGGCTCGAACGGCTGGCCTTGGACACCGTGGAGGCGGCGCTGCTGGTGAGCCATGTGGGCGAAGAGTTCGACGCCGTCGTCATCTCCGGTTCCAAACCAAACGGCACCAAACCGAACGGCACCAAACCGAACGGCAGCAACGGCAACGGGAACGGGAACGGGAACGGCCGCCCCTCCGGCGTCGTGCAGATTGCCGAACCCGCGGTCACCGCCCGCTGCGAGGGTGAGATGGACGCCGGGACAAAAGTCCGCGTGCGGCTGCTGGCCGCCGACATCAACACCCGGCAGATTTCCCTTGAGCTGATCGGCTGAGGAGCCGTCTTCAGCGGGCAAACCGTAGAAACCGGTACACTTGACCCGTAGTAATGGATGCCCGGTCGTTGATTCATTTCCTTTTTGACTCAACAAGCCCGCACCTACGCGATCTTGAGATTTGCCCGCTGGTCACCAGTGCCAGTATTCAGATAGCCCGCGATCGGCTTCCACTGGACCTGCTTGCGCCCGTCCGTGCTCCGGAACGGCTCCGCCGGAACCGTTGAGCATGCAGCGCAGCCCAAATGAATAAGGAAACTCCCCCGTGAGTGAATTGCACACCCATGAAGTCCTGAGTGACGGCAACGAATCGATCGAGCCCGAGGAAACCATCACCTCGGACGAAACACCCCACGAGATCGAAGAAAAATCCTTCGCCGACTTCAACGTCCGTGCCGACATCGTGGAATCGCTGGCCGACGCCGGCATCACCCACCCCTTCCCCATCCAGGCCATGACCCTTCCGGTCGCCTTGGGCGGGCATGACATCATCGGCCAGGCCAAGACCGGTACCGGCAAGACCCTCGGCTTCGGCATCCCGGCCCTGCAGCGCGTCGTCGGCCCGAGCGACGCCGGCCATGACAAGCTCGCGGTTCCCGGCGCGCCCCAGGCCCTGGTGATTGTTCCTACCCGCGAACTCGCCGTCCAGGTGGCCAACGATCTCCAGACCGCGTCCCGGAAGCGCAACGCGCGCATCGCTACGATCTACGGCGGCCGTGCTTACGAGCCGCAAATCGAAGCCTTGCAGAAGGGAGTCGAGGTGGTTGTCGGTACTCCCGGCCGCCTGATCGACCTCTACAAGCAGAAGCACCTGAGCCTCAAGAACGTTCGCATGGTGATTCTCGACGAAGCAGACGAAATGCTGGACCTCGGCTTCCTTCCCGACGTCGAGACCCTGATTGCCGGTACCCCCGCCGTCCGCCAGACCCTGCTGTTCTCGGCCACCATGCCCGGCCCGGTCATCGCGATGGCCCGCCGCTACATGACGCAGCCCACCCACATCCGCGCAGCCGACCCCAACGACGAGGGCCTCACCAAGCGCGACATCCGCCAGCTGATCTACCGCGCGCACAGCATGGACAAGACCGAGGTCGTCTCCCGCATCCTGCAGTCGAAGGGACGCGGACGGACCATCATCTTCACCAAGACGAAGCGCACGGCGGCGAAGGTGGCCGAGGAACTCGTGGACCGCGGCTTCGCGGCCGCCGCCATCCACGGCGACCTCGGGCAGGGCGCCCGTGAACAGGCCCTGCGCGCCTTCCGCAACAACAAGGTCGACGTGCTGGTGGCCACCGACGTCGCCGCCCGCGGCATCGACGTCGAAGACGTCACGCACGTCATCAACTACCAGTGCGTAGAAGACGAGAAGATCTACCTGCACCGCGTCGGCCGCACCGGCCGCGCCGGCAACAAGGGCACCGCCGTCACCTTCGTCGATTGGGACGACGTCCCCCGCTGGGCGCTCATCAACAAGGCCCTGGGCCTGAACGTTCCCGAACCGGTCGAGACGTACTCCTCCTCCCCGCACCTGTACTCGGACCTGGACATCCCCGAGGGCACCAAGGGCCGCCTGCCGCGCGACAAGCGCGTGCTGGCCGGCGTCGACGCCGAAGTCCTGGAGGATCTCGGCGAGACCGGCAAGAAGAACTCCCGTTCCGGAGGCCGTGGCGGGAAGCACGACGGCGGACGCCGCCAGGGCGGTTCCGGCAGCACCGGATCCGGCGAAGGAAAGTCCACCGGCGAGGGCGGCGGCCGCACCCGTACCCGCCGCCGTCGTACCGAAGGGGAAGCAGCACCCGCCGAAGGCGCGGCACGTTCCGCTGCCGTACAGTCCGAAGGCGGCGAGGGCGGCGGCGACAAGCCCGCCCGCACGCGCCGTACCCGGACCCGCCGCCGCAACGGCGAAGTTGTCTCCTCTGCGGCCGAGAACGCCGAGGCATAAAAGCCTCAATGACTGACACTGTTTGGGCGCCGGACGGCAGCAACCTGGTGGTGCATGCGGACAACGCCGCGTTCCTCCCCACGCTGCCGGACGGAGCCTTCACACTGATCTACGTTGATCCGCCCTTCAACACGGGCAGGGTGCAGCGCCGCCAGGAGACCCGGATGGTCCGCAATGCCGACGGTGAAGGCGACCGTTTCGGCTTCCAGGGCCGTTCCTACGACACCATCAAAGGTGCCCTGCACAGCTACGACGACGCCTTCAGCGACTACTGGTCCTTCCTTGAGCCGCGCCTGCTCGAGGCCTGGCGGCTGCTCTCCGACGACGGCACCCTGTACCTGCACCTGGATTACCGCGAGGTGCATTATGCCAAGGTGATGCTCGATGCTATCTTCGGCAGGGAGTGCTTCCTCAACGAGATCATCTGGGCCTACGACTACGGCGCCCGGGCCAAGAACCGTTGGCCCACGAAGCACGACAACATCCTCGTCTACGTAAAGAACCCGGCAAAGTACCACTTTGACAACGACGAAGTGGACCGGGAGCCCTACATGGCGCCCGGCCTGGTCACCGAGGCCAAGCGGAAGAAGGGCAAGCTACCCACCGACGTCTGGTGGCACACCATCGTTTCCCCCACCGGCAGGGAGAAGACCGGCTATCCGACGCAGAAGCCCGAAGGGCTGGTGCGCCGGATCGTCTCGGCCTCAAGCCGGCCCGGCGACTGGTGCCTGGACTTCTTCGCAGGCTCCGGCACGCTCGGCGCGGTCGCCGGGAAACTTGGCCGCAAGTTCGTCTGCGTGGACCAGAACGCCCCGGCGATCGACATCATGCGCAAGCGCCTCGACGGTAAGGCCGAGTTCGTGGAACTCCTGGGCGACGAAGCCACAGGCTGATCACGGCAAACGGTTCACGCGGCCGCGGTTCACGCGGTTATTGGCACGCCACCTGGATTCCGTGCTCCGTTTGGCGGTTATCCACGACAACGTTGGCGCACCTGTTCTGCAGCAGCGTCATGCCGTCACCGCCCAGGTAGTTCCCTTGTTGGCCT
Source organism: Curtobacterium sp. LFS079 (assembly GCF_047977865.1). NCBI lineage: Bacteria > Bacillati > Actinomycetota > Actinomycetes > Micrococcales > Microbacteriaceae > Curtobacterium > Curtobacterium sp. LFS079. The sequence continues at coordinate 15,015 of NZ_JBFPFO010000012.1, read as the reverse complement.
GCCGGAGTGACGTGCTCGGTCACGCCGATGAGCTTCAATGATCCAGGCGGGACGAAGATCCACACATCGGGCTCAAAGGGAAGCACCACCCAGTTTCCTTGGACATAAACGGTACCGATATCAATCTGAACCGCCGTGGCGTGGGAGGTATCCACGGGCCGGCTCGCATTCTCGCAGTGCAGGGCCTGCGCCGCGGGGGCGATGAACATCAACGCGAAGAACGCGGCGCCCACGGCAATGAATTTCCTGATCACAATGACTCCTTGGGGTGCGGAGACCAACGGTGTCCTGCCTCGGCCGGTTGGCCGCTCCCCAGCATCGGAAACACTACTCAGTCAGCAGGCCGAGTCAAGACAATTCCGCGTCCGCAGACCCGTTTCTGTTTATTGTCTGACAACGCTGCAGCCGGTGCCCAGTTCCTCGATCCGTGCCAGCACCTCAGGGCTGGTGACGTTCTCCCCCAGCAGGTTCACCTTGCCCGTGCCGTGATAGTCGGAGGAACCGGTCATGAACAGCCCGTTCTCTGCGGCGAAGCGGCGCAGGAACTCCCTGCCCTGCTCCGGGTTGTCCCGGTGCTCGACCTCCAAGCCCAGCAGGCCGGCGTCGACCATTTCGCGGTAGGTGCGTTCGCCCACCACCCGGCCGCGCGCGGATGCCACCGGGTGGGCGAACACCGGCACGCCACCTGCGGCCCGGACGAGTTCGACGGCGAGCGCCGGCTCGGGTGCGTAGTGCTGTACGAAGTAGCGCGAACGGGAGCTGAGGATGGCGGTGAAGGCCTCGGTGCGGTCGGCGACGGCGCCGGCCGCCACCAACGCATCGGCGATGTGCGGCCGGCCCACGGTCGCGCCCGGGGCCACGTGATGGATGACGTCGTCCCAGCTCAGCGGGTAGTCCTCCGCAAGCAGGCTCACCATCCGCTGCGCGCGGGTCAGCCGGGCGTCCTTCGACTTCGTAATTTCCTCCAGCAGGCCCTGGTGCGCGGGGTCGTGGAGGTAGCTCAGCAGGTGGACACTGATTCCCTCCGCAGTGCGGCAGGAAATCTCCATGCCGGGAACCAGGGCCACGCCATGTTCCAGGGCCGCCAAGGAGGCCTCCGCCCAGCCGTCCGTCGAGTCATGATCGGTCAGCGCCACCACATCCAATCCGGCCGCCGCGGCGGAGCGGATCAGCTCGCCGGGGGTCTCGGTTCCGTCCGAAACGTTGGAGTGGGTGTGCAGGTCGATCTTCACTTTCCCAGCCTAATCCCCGCGGGCTCCCAAACCTCGCTGCGCTCGGCCCGGGCCCCTCGCCCCCGTGGGCCCACCCGCGGGCTCCCAAACCTCGCTGCGCTCGGCCCGGGCCCCTCGCCCCCGTGGGCCCACCCGCGGGCTCCCAAACCTCGCGGGCCGCGTTGGCCCGCGCCTCGAAGTGATGGGAACATGGGAGCGTGAACGATGCAGAAACCACCCGGAATTCAGCTGCCCAGCCCCTGGAAGAACGCGTCAACAACCGTTCCCAGCGGCCCACCTCCGATGCCTTCAAGACCTTCATGGCCAGCAATTGGGCTCCCGCCGCGCAGGTGACCCCCGCGCGCGATGCCGTTGCAGACCATGCCGCCGCCCGCCGTCGGGCAATCTCCGACAAGTTCGCGGGCGTCCGCCTCGTCATCCCGGCCGGCCCCTTGAAGGTCCGCTCCAACGACACCGACTACCGCTTCCGCCCGCACTCGGCCTTCGCCCACCTGACCGGCCTGGGCCTGGACCACGAGCCCGACGCCGTGCTCATCCTGGAACCCGTCGAGGAAGGAACCGGCGACGACGGCGGCAACCACAGCGCAACCCTCTACTTCCGTCCGCTGGCCGGCCGGGACACCGAACAGTTCTACGCCGACGCCCGTTCCGGGGAATTCTGGATCGGCGCCCGCCCCACCCTCGCCGAATTCGAAGCTCGCCTGGGCCTGCCCACCGCGCACATCGATGAGCTCGAGGCGGCCATCACCAAGAACGTGGGCGCCCCGGAAATCGGCGGCATCGCCATCCGCTTGGTCCGCAAGGTCGACGAAAACATCGACGCCCTGGTGGACACGGCCCGCTACAACACGGCCAAGGATCCGGAAAACCTGGACCTCGCCGAGCTTGACGCCCTGGACGAACTCCTTACGGAGGCCCTCTCTGAGCTGCGCCTGCTCAAGGACGAGTGGGAAATCGAGCAGATGAAGACCGCCGTGGCGGCGACCGTTGAAGGGTTCGCCGATGTCGTCCGTGCCTTGCCCCGCGCCCTCACCCACGAGCGGGGCGAACGCGTCGTCGAAGGCGCCTTCTTCGCCCGCGCCCGCGAGGAAGGCAACGAGCTTGGCTACGACACCATCGCGGCATCCGGCAACAATGCCACCGTGCTGCACTGGACCCGCAACAACGGCAAGGTGAACGCCGGCGAGCTGCTGCTCCTGGATGCAGGCGTGGAGGCAGAGTCGCTCTACACAGCGGACGTCACCCGCACCATCCCGGCCAACGGCACGTTCTCGGATGTCCAGCGCAAGGTCTACGAGGCCGTGCTCGACGCTGCCGACGCCGGTTTCGCCGCCGCACAGCCCGGCGTGAAGTTCCGCGACATCCACGCCGCCGCCACCAAGGTCCTGGCCGAACGCCTAGCCGAGTGGGGCCTGTTGCCCGTCTCCGTGGAGGAAGCCATCAGCCCCGAGGGCCAGCAGCACCGGCGCTGGATGCCCCACGGCACCAGCCACCACCTGGGCCTGGACGTCCACGACTGCGCGCAGGCCAAGCGTGAGCTGTATCTGGACGGCATCCTCACCGAAGGCATGGTGTTCACCATCGAACCCGGCCTGTACTTCAAGAACGAGGACCTCGCCATTCCGGCGGAGTACCGCGGCATCGGCGTCCGGATCGAAGACGACATCCTCATGACGGCCGACGGCCCGGTCAACCTGAGCGCCGCCCTGCCCCGCAAGGCCGGGGACGTCGAAGCCTGGATGGCCGGCATCTACCAGGAAGCCGAGTAGCCGGACGAAGCACAACGAAGGGCGGGTCACCGGAAAGTTTTCCGGTGACCCGCCCTTCGCGCATGCACTGAGGCGGTGAATGCCCGACGGCGGCTACTGCTGCCGGTGGGTGTCCTCGCCTCCGGTGTCCTGGCCGCCGCCTTCGTGGCCGGCGCTGTCCGTCTTGCCGTCTTCATGGCCGTCTTCGTTCCGGGCCGGCACTGCGGGCCGGGCAGGTGCGGCGGGGGCTTCACCGGGTTCCACCCGGATACCGTACTGGGGCCTGCCATCCGGCAGGTCCCCATGGTGCGCGGGCGCCGGGGCTGCGGCGGGAGCCTGCGTCACGGGCTGCGCGGCGTCGCCGCTCTGCTGCATGCGCTGCCCGTAAGGGTCGTGCCAGCCCGCCGGACGCTGCGGTGCCTGGCCGGGCTGCTGGTACGGCGGGGTCTGCTGGCCCTGATGGCTGTAGGGCTGCGGCGCACCTGCGGCCTGCGCCGCATTCATCGGCAGCTGGTGGAGCAGGCGCCGGGCCTCCTGGGCCGCTTCGAAGGCCACGATGACGTCATAGTTGCTGGCAACTACCTGGCTGGTGGAGGTGAAGTCGCGCTTGCCGCGCTGCATGGCGTAGGTGACGATGCCGAACAGCATGAAGAACGCCGCACCCATCAAGACCGAGGTGATGATGGAGAATGCGCCGCCGGTCGGGGAGAAGAAGGACAGCATGACGCCAACGAACAGGCCGAACCACATGCCGCTCAAGGCACCGGACAAGGCCACCCGGGGGTAGCTCAGCCGGCCGGTGACCCGCTCCACCATCTTCAGGTCGTTTCCCACGATCGAGACAAGCTGGACGGGGAACTGCTGATCCGCCAGGTAGTCCACTGCCTTTTGGGCATCAAGATACGAGGTATAGGAGCCGACGGTGTCGCCGTGAGGGACGCTCCGGGACTCCTCCGTAGCCTTGGGTGCACCGAAAATGTTTGCCATAGCTTCATTCTGTCCCATGCACATGTGCGTCGGCTGAAATTCAGCTAAAAGAGAGCAGACTCGGTAGCCTGTAGAGGTGAGCACACAACCTTCACGCGTCTTCGTTGCGCGCCTGCTCGGCCTCGATGTTTTCGACCCGCTGGGCGATCGTCTTGGCCGCCTGCGCGATGTCGTCGTGCTCTCCCGCGGCACCCGCGGCGCACCCCACGTGGTGGGCATCGTCGTCGAGGTTCCCGGAAAGAAGCGCGTCTTCGTTCCGATGACCCGCATCACCTCGATCGACCAGACCCAGATCATCTGCACGGGCCTGGTGAACCTGCGCCGCTTCGAACAGCGCGGCGCAGAAACCCTGGTGGTGGCCGAGATGTTCGACCGCAGGGTCACCCTCGCGGACGGCAGCGGGGACGCAACCATCGAGGACATCGCCATGGACCAGCACCGTTCCAGGGACTGGTTCGTCAGCAAGCTGTTCGTCCGCCGCGGCCACTCACTTTCGCCGCTCAGCCGGCTGCGCCGCAACGAGACCATGATCATCGACTGGGCCGACGCCCGGCAGGGTGCCCGCACCGAGCCGCAGGCCGCCACCCAGTTCGTGGCCACGCACGAGGACCTCAAGCCCGCCGACTTCGCCGAAGCCCTGCAGGAAATGAGCGACAAGCGCCGCCTCGAGGTCGCCAGCGAGCTGCAGGATGAGCGCCTCGCCGACGTCCTGCAGGAACTCCCGGAGGACGACCAGGTGGAGATCCTCTCCGCGCTCGACGTCGAGCGTGCCGCCGACGTGCTGGAAGAGATGGACCCGGACGACGCCGCCGACCTCCTCGCCGAACTCCCCACCGCCCAGGCGGAGGAACTGCTCCAGCTCATGGAGCCGGACGAGGCCGAGGACGTCCGCCGCCTGCTCGAATACGATGAGGACACCGCCGGCGGGCTCATGACTCCGGTGCCGGTGATCCTGCCGCCGGAAGCCACCGTTGCCGAGGCCCTCGCCCACGTGCGCCGCGAGGAACTCTCCCCTGCCCTGGCGTCTTCGATCTTCATCGCCCGCCCGCCCCTGGAGACGCCCACGGGGCGCTTCCTCGGCGTCGTGCACATCCAGCAGCTGCTGCGCTTCCCGCCGCCGGAGCCGCTCGGCAACCTGGTGGACAAGAACCTGGAGCCGGTGTCCGACCACGCACATATCAGCGAAGTCGCCCGGACGCTGGCCACCTATGACCTTAATTCCCTTCCGGTCGTTGACGACGCCGGCCGCCTCGTGGGGGCGGTGACTGTTGATGACGTGCTGGATCACCTGTTGCCCGATGACTGGCGCGCCCATGAGGATGACGCCCCTGTGAAGAAGCTTGGAGGCCGGATTGGCTGAAAACATACCGCCCAAGCCCGGTATCCGCAGCGGCAAGCTGCCGTCCTTCGGTGGACTCGACACGCCGTTGAGCGGCCGCAAGCGGATCTTCCCCAAGTTCTCCCCCAACCCGGATGCCTTCGGCAACGCCACCGAAGGCTTCGCCCGGTTCATGGGCACGCCTCAGTTCCTCGTCTACATGACGATCTTCTGTGTGTTCTGGCTGGCCTGGAACAGCTTTGCGCCAAAGGACTGGCAATTCGACTCCCAGCAACTGGGCTTCACCCTGCTGACCCTCATGCTCTCCTTGCAGGCCTCCTATGCCGCTCCCCTGCTGCTGCTCGCCCAGAACCGGCAGGACGACCGGGACCGCGTCTCGCTGCAGCAGGACCGGCAGCGCGCCGAACGCAACCTCTCTGACACCGAATACCTGACACGCGAACTGGCTTCCCTGCGCATTACCCTGCGCGAGGTCGCCACCCGTGATTACGTCCGCGCCGAACTGCGCTCCATGCTGGAGGATCTGCTGGAGGCGCAGGAGGAGCTCCGCGCCCATGAGACGTCAGACAGTGCCGACGGCGAAAGTCCCCACGAAAAAGTCAAAGAAAAGCTGAGGGAGAAGCGGGACAAGCAACGGAATCCGCGCACCCAGCAGATCCCCAAGGTCCGTCCCCAGCACTCCACCGGGCAACTGCCTGGCAAGAACCAGCCCGAAAGCCGGCACTGAAACACATGAGCACCCCGTCACCAGAGGCACTCGACGCCGCCCTGGCAACCGTCATCGACCCCGAACTCCGCAGGCCGATCACAGAGCTCGGAATGCTGGAGTCCGTCAGCGCCGATGCCTCCGGCACCGTCCACGTGACCGTGCTGCTGACCATTGCCGGCTGCCCGCTGCGGGACACCATCACCGCCGACGCCACGGCGGCACTCTCCCGTGTCCGCGGTGTCACGGGTGTGGACGTGGAACTGAAGGTCATGGACCAGGCTCAGCGCGACGCCCTCAAGGAGCGGCTCCGCGGCCCCGGCGGGCAGCGCGGCATACCCTTCAACCAGCCAGGCTCCCTGACCAAGGTCTACGCCGTTGCAAGCGGCAAGGGCGGCGTGGGGAAGTCCTCGGTGACCGTCAACCTTGCCTGCGCCCTGGCCGGCCGCGGCCTGCGGGTGGGGATCGTGGATGCGGACGTCCATGGCTTCTCCGTGCCAGGCCTCATGGGCATCACCCAGCCGCCCACCCGCGTCGACGACATGATCCTGCCCCCTGTGGCCTTCGGGGTGAAAGTGATCTCCATCGGCATGTTCGTCGAAGGGAACAAGCCCGTGGCCTGGCGGGGACCGATGCTGCACCGGGCGCTCGAGCAGTTCCTCACCGACGTGTACTTCGGCGATCTGGACGTCCTGTTCCTGGACCTCCCGCCCGGCACCGGCGACATCGCGATCTCGGTCGCCCAGCTGCTGCCCGGCGCCGAGATCCTGGTGGTCACCACGCCGCAGGCGGCTGCCGCGGAGGTCGCAGAACGTGCGGGAACCATCGCCGCCCAGACGGGACAGAAGGTTGCCGGCGTCGTGGAAAACATGTCGTTCCTGGAAATGCCCGACGGCGGCCGGATGGAACTGTTCGGAAGCGGCGGCGGGGAACTGCTCGCCAAGCGGCTCGGCGCCGTCGTGGACAGCGACGTTCCCCTGCTGGGCCAGATCCCGCTGGACATCCGGCTCCGCGAAGGCGGGGACGCGGGACGGCCCGTGGTGTTGGCTGCCCCTGAAACGCCGGCGGCCCAGGCCCTCCAGGACATCGCTGGCAAGATCCAGACCAGGCCGCGCGGACTGGCAGGGATGCCCTTGGGAATCCAGCCCCGCTAGCGTTCGGGGGCTACTGGCTTCCTGGGCTAGCCAGGCTTCCGGGCCTAGGTGGCTTCGCTGTCGAAGGGGGCGGCTTCGCCCTCGGCGAGCCGCTCCACCACCCGGGCAGGCGGCTGCGCGGCAGGATCGGCCGCAGCGGCAACCGCCGCGGCAGGTGCGCCCGCGCTGACAGGCTTCGTGTCGTCGTCGAGCAGCGCTTCCTTGATGATTCGGCGCGGGTCGTACTGGCGGGGGTCGTACTTCTTCCAGTCGACATCGTCGATGTCGATGCCGACTTCTTCCTTGATCTGATCGCGGGCGCCCGAAGCCATGCGGCGCACTTCCTTGACCAGATTTGCCAGTTTCTGGGTGTATTCGGGTAAACGGCTGGGGCCGATCACAAGCACACCGATGATCAGCAGGAGCAGAAACTCCGGGCCATTGATTCCAAACACGTTACGAAGATTACCTTGTCCGCTGCCTCGCCCAGAAACCAGCTCAGAAACCGGCGAGGTTCGCCAGGGTGCGGAGGCCGCGCCGGACCCTCTCCTGCCAGTTGTCCCGACTTCCGGCGGCAGGATGAAGCATGGAATCACCGGCACGCACGAGCTCCGGAACGGCGTCGTCCGCCTTCTCCGCAGGGAGGTCGGAGGCATAGCTCAGCAGGGCGGCCGGAGAGCGGTAGACAGCCTCCCAGCGGCTCCCGTGGCTGATCGAGAGCCTCGCGCCGGAGTTTGTGTCGCCTTGGAGGTGCTGCTCCACCAGGGTTGCGTGATGCGTGCCGTCCGTCAGTTCCAGCTCGACGGCGGGGTACCCGTCCTGCATGGTGGCCCGGGCGGAGACCACCCGGAAACCCATGCCGGCCAGTTCCGGGCACGCCCATCCCTTGCTGCGGAGTTCGGCCAGTTGGGCGGCGCTCAATGCCACGCTGCCGTCCTTCACGCCGGCACTATTGGGGACGCTCCCCGGCACCGCAGACTCAAGGGAGAGGTTTCCGGCCAAGGTCGATCCCACCAGGCTGCGCACTTCGCGGTCCCCCGCATTGGCCCCTCCGGGCTGCATGTCCCCGCCCACCACGTACGCGGCGGCAGCGAGGGCCCCGGCACTGACCAGCAGGCCTCCGGCAGCAATCCCTGCCATCCGGAATACCGGCATGGCGCGGCGGATACCGCCGGCCGGCTGCACCCCCACGTCGCCGGACTCGGCAATCCTGCGTGTCTGTTCGATGAGGCGGGCAGTCAGCTCCTGGCTGGCTTCGGGCACGTTCGCCTTCCGCAGGCGCTCCAGATACTGGCGTTCCCGGAGTATCTCCGCCTGGCATTGCGCGCAATCCTTGAGGTGCTCCGGTGTCCGCTTGTGCCGCACGCCGCGCCCGGGCGCGGCGTGCCGCCCGTTCAGCAAACCCATGGCGACCTCAATGCAGTCCGGCGATCCGGGGCATCTTCAGCCGCGGCGCGCGGGCCTTGGCGGGTCGGGGATCGCGGTGCGCGAGCTTTTCGCGCAGCATGGTGCGGCCGCGGTGGATCCGTGACCTGACGGTGCCGAGCTTGACGCCCAGTGCCTCTGCGACCTCGTCGTAGGAAAGACCTTCCAGGTCGCACAGCACGACGGCGGCCCGGAAGTCGGGCGGCAGTTCCTCCAGGGCGCGCTGGACATCGAGGTCCAGGTTGTTCAGTTCGAAGCTCTGTTCCGGTCCCGGCTCGTGGCCGGGAAGGCGGGATTCGGCATCCTCGGCCAGTGCGTCGAACCGGATCCGGCTCTTGCGCCGTGCCTGGTCAAGGAACAGGTTCGTGGTGATCCGGTGGAGCCAGCCGTCCAGAGTGCCCGGCTTGAAGTTCTCCAGGGAACGGAACACCCGGACGAAGACCTCCTGGGTGAGGTCTTCGGCGTCGAACTTGTTTCCCGTGAGGCGGTAGGCGAGCCGGAAGACCTTGGCAGAGTGGTTTTCCACCACTTCTTCCCAGCTGGGCGCGACCCATTCAGTGGTTGTTTGCTCTGCGCCGGTTGTCTCCACAGCTGATGTACGGGATGGCGCAGCATTTGATGCCGGCATCGTCCGCTCCCCTCGCACCCTTTCTTCACCCGGTGCTCTGGTGCCGCCACCGCTCGGGTGGCCGGACAAATATCATCGCAGGATTCTCTGGGAGTTTCCTGACCGCTGGCTGCTTTCCACTCAGGGCTGATTTTCCGCCGCAGCACGCCGAATACCCCCGCGACGCTCCCCTCCGGAACCGGGCAAGCGGCCCCGCACCAAGTAGGCTTGGAAGGAAAATCACCCTTGCCCGGAAAGCGAATCCCCATGAGTGCCGACAAGTCAAGCAGCTGGTCCTACGCAGAAGACTTTCCTGCCGAGGACGAGGTGCTCCTGCGTGCCCGGGAACGTTCCTTCGAACTCGGGGTGACGGCGGTGAGCGCCGGAGTCGGCGCGATGCTGACCGTGCTGGCCGCCGCATCGAAGGCACAGACCGTGGTGGAGGTCGGTTCCGGGGCCGGAGTCTCCGGCGTCTGCCTGCTTCGCGGTCTCGGTCCGCAGGGGGTTCTGACCACGATCGACACCGACGTCGAACACCTCAAGGCGGCACGCGAGGCCTTCCTTGAGTCCGGCAGCCCGGCAAACCGCACCCGCACCATTTCGGGGCGGGCGGCGGATGTGCTGCCCCGGCTGACCGACTCGGCATACGATCTGGTGTTCATCGATGCCGACAAGGCGAACTTCCCCGTCTACGTTGAGCAGGCCGTACGGCTCCTCAAGCGGGGCGGCACCCTGGTAGTCAACGACGCCCTCGACAAGGACCGCGTTTCCAATCCCGCTGCACGGGATGCGACCACCGTGGTCCTGCGGCAGATCGGCAAGGCAGTCCGCGACGACGAACGCCTCGCCTCCGCGATGCTGCCCACGGGCGACGGCCTGCTGGTTGCCGTCAAGAAATAGCAAACATAACGCAACAAAAAAGCAGGGCTCCGGCTCCTCGCCGGGCCCTGCCCCGTAATCTACTCGGTAACGCCTACCAGGCATTCCTTGAGGTTCGCCGCTTCCGCTGCGTTGAGCTCGACAACAAGCCGTCCTCCGCCTTCGAGCGGCACACGCATGATCAGGCTGCGTCCCTCTTTGGTTACTTCCATAGGGCCGTCGCCTGTACGTGGTTTCATAGCCGCCATTAGGAAAATCCCCTCCAGTTGTCCCAAATCTGCCAGCCCGGCCGGACTGGCTCCGCGCGGCAAGTGCAGCTTCGGCAGCCACGGCCTCGCGGCCGTCGTCGCCGGGTGCCCGGAGGCACTCCCTGACCTTGCTTGTGTCCATTATCCCGTAATTACCCGCGCGTAGCTAATCGATTGGATTTACTGGCCGCGCCGCGGGCACCGGGCAGAGCCCCGGATCGGCGCGGATCCTACGGCGGATAGTCGCCGCCGCCGGGCAGTTGCGCCCAGGCCCAAAGCCACACGATCCAGACAATCTGGAGCAGCACGAACATCACGACCACCGTGCCCCTGTAAGCACGGGAGCGCGAGAGGAGGGCGGCGGCAAGTGCCAGCGGAAACAATGGCAGCAACATCCGGAAGGTGCTGGTCTGCGGGTGCAGGAACACCAGCAGGTAGCCCATGTAGCAGGCACACCAGAGCCGCAGTTCGGTGCCGAGCGCCCGCACCGGGGGGCTTGTCAGCAGGAGGGCGAAGAGCCCCGCGAAAACGAACGGCGCAAGGATGCCGAGCACCGCCCCGAACAGCATCTGCCCGGTATCGAACCAGGGTTTGAAGGGCACCAGGTCATCGCCGCGCCATGCGGTCTCCGTCCGGGTATAAGCCCGGATGTCACCGGTGCGCACCCATGCCAGGACCGGCCAGGCAAGCGCCGCAGCGGCGCTCACGACGGCGAGCCCGGCGAGCGCCGCCAGCTCGCCGGTGCCCGGAACCCGTGCCGGCTCCGGTTTCCCGCGCGGACGCAGGAACTTCAGCCGGCACTGGTGCAGCAGGTAGAGGCCCGCCATCGCCGCGAAAGGCACACCCGTGGGCCGCGAAAGGCACATGAGCACCACCACGGGCATGGCGGCCAGGTATCTGCGCCGCACCACCAACAGGAGCGCAGCAGCAAGCAACAGCACGTTCAGCGGTTCGGCATAGGGCACCTGCAGGATTGCCGAAACGGGAAACGCCGAGAAGAAAGCCACGCCCCACAGTGCTGTGCCGCGATCCGCGAATTCCCGGAACAGCAGGAACACCACGAGCGCCGCACCGAGCCCGGCCAGCATCGCAACGATCGTGAGGGCCGGCAGGATCCCGAGGCCAGTGAGCATCGACAACCCACGGCCCAAAGCAGGGAACAAGGCGTAAAAGGCCCAGGTGTTCTCCGCCACCGAGCCGTCAGCGTTGAGCGGCAGCACCGACGGGTAGCCGTCCCGGGCTGCCTGCGCGTACCAATGGCCGTCCCAGATACTGATGAAGTCCCAGTACCCCGGCGACGGCGCATACCAGGGGTTGACTCCCTGGTGCAGCGCAGCCGCCATGAAGATGCAGGCGCTGACGATCCTGGCGGCGATGTAGATGAAGGAAACCTGGAGCCACCACGGCCACGCGGCCGCCCGGCCCGCCAGGCCGCTTCCCGGCAGTACCGTCCGGAAGGAACGGCTCACGCTTCGGCGTCCCCGTCGCGGGAACCTGCCGCCTCGAGGGCCCGTCGGAGCTCGGTGATTTGGGCGTCCCTGGCGGCCAGTTGCCCGCGCAGGTCATCGAGCACCTGGTCCACCTGGTCCATGCGGTAGCCCCGCAGCGCGAGGGCGAAACGCACGGCGTCGACGTCGGACGGGCTCGCGTTCTCCGGCAGGAGAACCGGCGGGAGGTTGGGTACGGTTTCATCCAGCCCGACGGCGGACCGGGCGCCGCCGCGGGCCGTGCCGGTGGCCAGGAAGGCAGCCGCCCCCACGACCACCACTGCCAGGAAAACCAGGAAGAAGCTCACAACCCCATCGTGCCAGACCTTGGCCCGGCTTACTCCGGCCGCTGGTCGCCGTTGCTCGACGGCGGACGTGGAACCCCGTGCAGCACGCGGTGGACGGCGTCGGCAGGATCGTCCACCAACTGGATCAGGTCAAGGTCCTTTTCGGACACCATGCCCTCCTTCACCAGCGTTTCCCGGATCCATTCGATCATCGGGCTCCAGAAATCCACGCCCAGCAGGACGATCGGGAACGATGTGACCTTGCGGGTCTGCACCAGGACCATTGCTTCGAACAGCTCGTCGAGGGTCCCCAAGCCGCCGGGCAGGACGATGAAGCCCTGGGCGTACTTCACGAACATGGTCTTGCGGGCGAAAAAGTAACGGAAGTTGATTCCCAGGTCCACCCAGCGGTTCAGTCCCTGCTCAAACGGCAACTCAATGCCCAGGCCGACCGAGACACCATTGCCTTCGACCGCACCCTTGTTGGCCGCTTCCATGGAACCCGGACCTCCGCCGGTGATCACGGCGACCCCGGCCTCCGCCAGGTGGCGGCCGACCTGCACGCCCATTTCATAGAAGGAACTGCCGGGCTTGGTGCGGGCCGAACCGAAGACGCTGACGGCCGGTCCGAGTTCGGCAAGAGCCCCGAATCCTTCAACGAACTCGCTCTGGATCCTCAGGACACGCCAGGGATCCGTGTGGATGAACTGGTCGGGTCCGCGGGTGTCCAGCAGCCGCTGGTCCGACATCGGCGCCGCGGCCTGTTTCCGGCGGAGCTCCAGGGGCCCCTTGTGTTTCGCAGGCGCTTCCGCGATGAGGGCCGGTGCGGGCACTACAGCGCCCTGCTTGCCATTCGCGTCCGGGGCCGGAGGCGGTGTCTGTCCTGAAGGCTGGCTCGTGCTCATTGACCAAGGCTATTACTTCTTGCGGCCCGGCAAGTTCCGGTCGGATGGGGTGTTGCGGCACGCCCGGCGCACAGGTATCTGTTCAGTCACGATCTGCGGAAAGTTCCTGTGAGCTGGATCAACTTTGGGTATTTCTTCGCTAGATTCGAGCTATGACTACTCAAGCGTCCGGCGATGCGCTCGTCTCCCTGAACGGCGTCAATAAGCACTACGGCCAGCTGCACGTCCTCAAAGACATCAACCTCCAAGTCCGCAAGGGCGAAGTGGTGGTGGTCATCGGACCGTCGGGTTCGGGCAAGTCCACCCTGTGCCGCGCCATCAACCGCCTGGAAACCATCGATGCCGGCGACATCTCGATCGACGGAAAGCACCTCCCCGAGGAAGGCAAGCAGCTGGCAAACCTGCGCGCCGACGTCGGGATGGTCTTCCAGTCCTTCAACCTCTTCGCGCACAAAACGATCCTGGAAAACGTCACGCTCGGCCCTATCAAGGTCAAGGGCGCCAGCAAGGTTGAGGCAGAAAGGGAAGCCATGAAGCTGCTCGAACGCGTCGGCGTCGGGCATCAGGCGCCCAAGCTGCCTGCCCAGCTCTCCGGCGGCCAGCAGCAGCGCGTGGCGATCGCGCGCGCCCTGGCCATGAAGCCGAAGGTCATGCTCTTCGACGAACCCACCTCGGCACTGGACCCCGAAATGATCAACGAGGTCCTGGACGTCATGGTCCAGCTCGCCAAGGAAGGCATGACCATGATCGTGGTCACCCACGAGATGGGCTTCGCCCGCAAGGCGGCAGACCGTGTGATCTTCATGGCGGACGGCCAGATCGTCGAGGATGCCACGCCCGAGGAATTCTTCACCAACCCGCAGAGCAACAGGGCCAAGGACTTCCTCTCAAAGCTGCTGACCCACTAGTCCGAAAAAGAACACTGGTCCGTTCCACATTCGCACCATGGCCGCATCCCCGGCCGCCCAATGAAAGGAATGTCATGAAGTCTCTCATCACCCGGAGGAAATCCCTCCTGGTCGCTGCCGGTGCAGCGCTCGCCCTGACCGTGAGCGCCTGCGGCGGCGGAACCGGCGGCGGAACTGGCGGCCCTGCTCCCGAGGCCTCGGCACCCTACAAGGTTGCCGACAACGTCTCCCTGACGGGCAGCCCCACTTTCGACAAGATCAAGGCGGCAGGCAAGATCCGGATCGGCGTCAAACAGGACCAGCCCGGTTTGGGCTTCAAGGACGCAGCCACGGGCGAATACAGCGGCTTCGACATCGAAATCGCCAAGTGGGTTGCCGCTTCCCTCGGTTTCGCGAAGGACAAGATCGAGTTCAAGCCGATCCCCTCCGCGAACCGTGAGTCGGCCATCACCAACGGCGACATCGATTACTACGTGGGCACATACTCCATCACGGACAAGCGCAAGAAGCAGATTGATTTTGCGGGCCCCTACTTCATCACCGGCCAGGGCCTCCTGGTGAAGAAGGACAACACCGCCATCAAGAGCGAGAAGGATCTGGACGGCAAGAAGGTCTGCTCCGCCACCGGCTCCACGCCGATCCAGAACATCAAGGCGAACTTCCCCAAGGCCATTCCCCAGGAATTCGAGACCTACTCGCAGTGTGTCGACTCCCTCAAGAACGGCACGGTTGACGCCGTCACCACCGACCAGGCCATCCTGATCGGCTACGCCGCCCAGGATCCCGACAACCTGAAGGTGGTCGGTGAACCGTTCACCACCGAAAAGTACGGTGTCGGCCTGACGAAGGGCGACAAGGCGCTGCGCACCTTCATCAACGACATGTTCACGAACGGCAAGGACACCTGGAAGAAGATCTACGACTCCACCCTCGGTACCTCCGGCACCAAGGTTGAACAGCCGGCCGTAGACAACTACTAGAATCCGACGGCGGTGGGGGGGGGGGGGGGGGGGGCCCCCCCCCCCCCCCCCCCCCGCACACCGGGGGAGGGGTGTGGGACGGGGGGGCCCCAACCAGAGCGTGGTGGGGACGGGGGGGAGAAAACAACACAGCGGCGAAAATTT
>NZ_JBFPFO010000011.1:0-121907 GCF_047977865.1 Curtobacterium sp. LFS079 | reverse complement strand
TGGGGAACCCGATTCTTTCCTCAAGGGAGAATCTGATTTTGACCTTAGAGACGACACGGTCGTTGCAACTCCCAAAAGATCTGGGTGTTGCAACGACCGTTAGAACCCGCCGACCGGAGGCGGTTCTTTTTTGTGTATTGGAGAGGCGGCGCTACATCCGGATGAGGATGGTGTTCATGGCCTTGTCGTGGAGCCCGCGCTGGTCCGGGTCGAAGATGACTGCCGGAATCACCAGGCAAAGCAAAAGTGTCCGCACCAGTGCTGCGAGCGGGCCGGCCGGACCCCCGCCCAGCCGTACGACGTGGATGCCTGCAATGCGGTGCCCGATGCTGTAGCCGAGAGTGCCGATCAGCAGGATCTGCTCGACAGCGAAGACGCCGAGCGTGGCCCACTGGTTACCGGCGAACGCGAAGTTGCTGATCAGCAGTGCCAGTCCCCAGTCGATGCAGATGCCAAGGATGCGCCGGCCGGCGCGGGCCATGGAGCCGGGGCCGGACTCAGGAAGGCCAAGCCGCGCTCCAGGGTACTTTGAAATGCCGGACGTGTCCGGGCCGGTAAGCCATGAGCCAAGATCTTTACGGGAAACCACTCAACAAGTTTAACTGCATCACCACGTCCAGGTTGGCGGCGACGGGCCGCCGCATCGCCGCCGCCAGTTGGGGCATGGCGCCGCGCCACATTTCGGACAACGTGGACCCCGGACCGTCCGCCAAGTAGCGTTTACACAGAAAGGCAGTTCTGTAACCTGCCTGAAACAAAGCCGATACTCCCGGGAAACCCCATATCCCTAAGGTTGTAGAAGTTGCTAGCCACCGCACCGGGGGTACTTTTTTGTGTTCCGCCGGGTTCGGTTTTCGCTGGATCAGACGGCAAATGCCCGTTACCTGTTATGCGTTAGGAGCATAGATGTTCAAGACTGCGGAAGAAGTTCTCCAGTTCATCAAGGAAGAAGACGTCAAGTTCGTCGATATCCGCTTCACCGACCTGCCCGGCGTCCAGCAGCACTTCAACGTGCCGGCCAAGAGCGTGGACCTGGACTTCTTTGTGCACGGCCAGCTGTTCGATGGTTCCTCCATCCGCGGCTTCCAGGGCATCGCCGAGTCGGACATGCAGCTGATTCCTGACGTGACTTCCGCCTTCATTGACACCTTCCGCATCGAGAAGACGTTGGCGCTGAACTTCTCCATCGTGAACCCGCGCACCGGCGACCCTTACCACCGCGACCCGCGTGGCGTTGCCGAGAAGGCTGAAGCCTACCTCGCATCGACGGGCATCGCGGACACCGCGTTCTTCGCCCCCGAAGCCGAGTTCTTCGTCTTCGACAACGTCCAGTACCAGTCCTCCCCGCAGGGCAGCTTCTACAAGATCGACTCTGAAGAAGCACACTGGAACACCGGCCGCGAAGAAGAGGGTGGCAACCTCGGCTACAAGACCCCGGTCAAGGGCGGCTACTTCCCGGTTGCCCCCACCGACAAGCAGGCCGACCTGCGCGACGCCATGTGCGTCGAGCTGGACAAGGCCGGCCTCGAGGTCGAGCGCTCCCACCACGAAGTCGGTTCCGCCGGCCAGGCCGAAATCAACTACAAGTTCACCACGCTGACGGCGGCCGCCGATGACCTGCAGAAGTTCAAGTACGTCATCAAGAACACCGCCGACGCGTGGGGCAAGTCCGTCACCTTCATGCCGAAGCCGGTCTTCGGCGACAACGGCTCGGGCATGCACTGCCACCAGTCCCTGTGGAACAACGGCGAACCGCTGTTCTACGACGAGAAGGGCTACGCCGGCCTGTCCGACACCGCCCGCTGGTACATCGGCGGCCTGCTGAAGCACTCTTCCGCCGTCCTGGCCTTCACCAACCCGACGGTGAACTCCTACCGCCGCCTGGTCAAGGGCTTCGAAGCTCCGGTCAACATGGTCTACTCGCAGGGCAACCGCTCCGCCGGTATCCGCATCCCGATCACGGGCTCCAACCCGAAGGCCAAGCGCATCGAGTTCCGCGCTCCGGACCCCTCGTCCAACCCGTACCTGGCCTTCGCTGCCCAGCTGATGGCCGGCATCGACGGCATCCGCAACCGCATCGAACCCCCGGCACCGATCGACAAGGACCTCTACGAGCTCCCGGCCGAAGAAGCCAAGGACATCCCGAAGGCACCGGGCTCCCTCGAGGAAGCGCTGGAGGCCCTGCGTGAGGACAACGAGTTCCTGCAGGCCGGTGGCGTCTTCACCCAGGACCTGATCGACACCTGGATCGAGTACAAGTACGAGAACGAGATCAAGCCGCTGGCACTGCGCCCGAACCCGTACGAGTTCGAGCTCTACTACGGCGTCTAGTCAAAACAAAGGGAAGAGCGGGGCGCAGTCCGCAAGGACTCCGCAAGAATCCAGATTCCCGAATGAGGAAGGGCCACAGGCATCGCGCCTGTGGCCCTTTTTCGTGTTGAGGTCAGCCGTTAGCAGCCGCGTCCAGGCTCTGCTGCCGTTCCTTGAGGATGTCAGCGACAGCTGACCGCGCGGACTCTTCGTTATCCGGCCACATGTGCCCGTGGTGTCCCGGAAGCAGTGCTCATGACGGCTACCAGCAGAAGGGCAACAACAAGAATCCCGCGAGTATTCATAACCGGCACACTAACCGGCATTGCACCCCGCCCCTCGACGCACTAAGCGCCCTATTTGAGCAACCTGTTCATGTCAAACAATGCTTCAAGGGGGCTGGCAGTCTCTGTCAGCGGCTTGTCTGACCTGCCGCCGCAGTTCTCGACCTTCTTGGCGAAACGTTCCTGATCGTCGTGGCGGATGACGATTTCCGATCCCGTCCCTCCGGTACAGCCGGGCTGGGCTTCGGTGATCTTCTCCGCGCGCGAAGGCAGTGTTTCAGCCAACTCCAACACTTTGGACCAGGTGTCGGCCGGCATGTCCTTGGTTTCCTGGGCCAGCACATCACCGTACGAATCGACGGTGATGGTGGCCTGCTTGTCCGAGGCCTTAATGACGAAGCTGCGGTGGTATTGGGGTGGGACGGAGCTGTCCCGGAACCTGTACTCGACGGTCGTTTTCGCCGGGTCCAGCTGGAGCGGGGCGGGGCCAGCACATGAGTTGATCATTCCGGCACAGACTAAAACCATGGCAGACAACAAAATGCGACGATGCAACTTTCCCCCTGTAGCTTCATCAAGTTTGTCCTCAGCCTAGCCGCAGTTGAGGAGTTAGGTCTCACCCTCTTGGACCTCCTTGAAGTCAGTCGGGTTCTCAGGCGGCGGAAGCCATGAGTTGGCGCATGCGATGTTTGGGGGTTTCGAGGTCTTCAGCCTGGAAGGTGAAGTAGTTGGCAGTAGAGATTGCCTCGCGGACGCGACGGCGCGACGTAATCTCAGTGCCCAATCGGGACGGGGCGAGGCGACGGTGGTCGGGAATGGCCGTGACGTACAATCGCGGTGAGGGCGAAGGGCCAGGCCGAGTTCCGGTGCCATTGTGTGGGGGAAGGGCCAGAATGTTCGGTAAGAAGAAGCTCAACGATCTGATGGCGCAGCTCAGGCCCGACCTGAGTCGGGAATCGCTCGGCGTCGGGCCCGACTTCCCGGGCGTCGCCCCGAACCCGCTCCTGAGCAGCGATGCGCGGAAGCGCAATGCGGAACTGCGTACGGGGGCGCTTGCGCTCGGTGTGCTCGTCGACTGGCGGGAGGTCAACAGCAATCCACGCGTGGTCCTGATGCTCGACGTGCAGATCGCCGACGGCATCCCGTTCCGCGGTATCGCAGACGAAGACCTCACGATCAGCGCGCTCACCCGACTCGCCCCGGGACAGACGTTGCCCGTGCGCTACCGGCCGGGCGTCATGGACCACTACGTCGCCCTTGCCCGGGACGCGGACCCCGCCCAAGTACAGCAGCTCTCTGACGAGATCGCGAGCCGCAAGCGGACCTGACCCCAAGCCATTGGCCGGATCCTTAGGCCGTGTCGCGGTACTACTGTTTGCCGTACTTCTTGTGCACTGCCTGCTTGCTGACGCCAAGGCACAGCGCAATCGCCTCCCATGACAACCCGGCGTGCCGGGCAGCGCGCACCAACTGGGCTTCGGTCCTGCCAACCTCCTTGTGCAGTTCCGCCACGACATAGAGCGCCTCAGCGGGGCCCATGCCATCCATCGATCCCACCAGGGTCTTCATGCGCTCCACCTCCATAGCGTCAACCATAGTTGACACCCGGGACGTCGTCAACCAAAGCTGACAGCCTCCCTTTCGTTTTGTCCGGGTTCCCGGTTGAATGGGGCCACACGGAGTTCGACCGGACTGCTTTTGGGGGACGCAATGAAGAAGAAATGGACAATCCTGCTGGTGCTGTCGGGCCTCGCGTTCGCCGCCTGCGTCCTGATCCTGCCCCGGCCGCTCGCGGCCGTTGCGGGAGGAGGCGCCGACGCCGGAACAACCGTATTGTTCGTCCTCGGCCTGTTCCTGCTGGCAGACTCCCTCGGGCTGCTCGCCGTCGGACTCCGCCTGCGCTCCCGGGACCTCAACACGCCCCGCAGCTATGACAACCGCGAGGCGATGGGCTCCGACGAAGACCGGAAGCCCAACCCCTACGAGCCACCCGCCGCGCTGAACCAGACCCAGATGGGCCACCACACGGGGCAATAGGCCTGCCTGCCAAAGACCCAACGTTGCTGCCCTGCCAGTGCAGGGCGGTCACAAATCGCCTGACCCGGCTCAGCTCCTGTTACGGTGGCGGCATGGCCGAACTCAGCCCCGAAAGCCGCGAATATTTCCGAACCCTCCCGCGCCGGCGCGTTGCTGCCGGGCTCGTCATCCGTGACGACACTGGCAGGGTCCTCGCGGTGAAGCCGAACTACAAGGACGGCTGGCTCCTGCCCGGAGGCACCGTCGATGCCGGGGAAGCGCCCCGCGCCGCCGCGCGCCGTGAAGGCCGCGAAGAGCTGGGCCTGGACATCGCCCCCGGGGCCCTGCTGATCATCGGGCACTCGGCGTTTCCGTCTCCGATCGGCGACGGCCTGAATTTCCTCTACGACGGCGGCGTCCTGCCGGCCGGCACACGGATCGTCCTGCAGGAAGCGGAACTCACCGAATGGCGATTCGTAGCCCAGGCGGACTTTCCCGCCTACTTCGGGATCCACGGCGCATTCCACGTTTCGTCGGCCCTCACAGGGCTTCGCGAAGGCCGCGTCCTCGAACTCCAGGACCGCGAAGAAGTCTTCTAGGCCCGGGCATGACGTGCCGGCGGGCGCTACTGGCCGTAGAACTCCCGTTCGAAAACGGCCCGCGCCCTCCGGCTCATCCGGAGGTAGTCCTCTTCGAAGACCGCGGCCTGCCCCGGAGCGTAGCCGCACCAGCGCGCCACCGCTTCCAGGTCCCGGCGCGACGCGGGCAGGAGATCGGAAGCGCGGCCCGTGCAGATCACGTTGGCCGAGCGGATCCGGCTTGCCAGGCGCCAGGTGGTGCGCAGCAGCTGCGCGTCCTCCTTCCCGATCAGTTTCAGTTCTTCGATGGCGTCCAGGGCCCGCAGGGTGGAAGTCGTCCGCAGGGCGGGGTGTTTCCCGGCATGCTGGAGCTGGCGCAGCTGCACTAGCCATTCGACGTCGCTGAGGCCGCCGCGGCCAAGCTTCACGTGCCGTGCGGGATCTGCCCCTCGCGGCAGTCGCTCGGATTCGACACGCGCCTTGATCCGGCGGATTTCCCGGACCTCGGTGTCCGCCAGCGTGGCAGGGTATCGGATGGGATCCACGAGCCCGATGAAATCGGCGGCAAGGCTGTCGTTGCCCGCCATCGGCTGGGCCCGAAGGAGCGCCTGCGCCTCCCAGACCAGGGACCAGCGCCGATAGTACTCGGCGTAGGAGTCCAGAGAGCGCACCATGGCCCCGTTCTTGCCTTCGGGCCTCAGATCGGCGTCGACCATAAGGACGCGTTCGGCCATGATCGCCGGCTTCAAAGGCTGGGTCAGGAGGCTGGACACCTGCGCCACAATCGTCAGGGCCTGCTTCTGTGCCTCCTCCTCCACAGCCCCGGGCAGCGCGCGGTGGACGTACATGACGTCGGCGTCGGAGCCGTAGCCGATTTCCCGGCCGCCCTGGCGCCCCATTGCCACAACCAGCACGTGCGTCTTGAGCGCACCGCCGTCGGAAACGACGTTCTCGGCCACATGCAAAGCACCCAGCACGGCAGCCCGGTCCGTATCGGCCAGGGCCTCTCCCACTTCATCCTGGTCCAGAAGTCCGGAGCTGTCGGCAATGGCAATCCGCAGGATTTCCCGACGGCGGATGAGCCGGATGAGGCGCATGGCGCTCTCCGGTTCAGCGTGGCGGGACATCTTCGACTGGATTTCCTGCCATTGTGCCTCGAAGGAGACGGGCCTGAGCTCCTTGTCGTTCCCGAGCCAGGCGACCGATTCCGGAGAGACTTCCAGGAGGTCTGCGATCAACCGTGAGTTGGAGAGCACATGGCAGAGCCGTTCGGCCGCGGCCTGGGAGTCGCGCAGCATTCCCAGGTACCAGTGGGTGGTGCCGAGGGTATCGCTGACCCGGCGGAAGGCGAGCAGGCCGGCGTCGGGGTCCACTCCTTCGGCGAGCCAGCCGAGCAGGATGGGCAGCAGCTGCCGCTGCAGCGCCGCCCGGCGGCTCACCCCCGCGGTGAGCGCCTCGATATGCCGCATGGCGCCCTGCGGATCGCGGTAGCCGAGCGCGGCGAGGCGCCCTTGGGCCGCTTCCGGGCTGAGGCGGGCGTCCTCGGTGCTCAGGCTTGCCGCGGTGTTGAGCAGCGGGCGGTAGAAAATGCGCTCGTGCAGTTCGCGGACGGAGCGTTTCGTCTTCTGCCAGGTGCCTATCAGGGCATCAGGGTGGGGGCGTTCCGAGGAAAACGGCCCCAGCACTGCCTTGGCCAGGAACCGCTGGGCATCCTTGCCGGTGGGCATCAGGTGGGTGCGGCGCAGCTGGAACAGCTGGATCCGGTGCTCCAGCAGCCTCAGGTAGCGGTATGCGCTGTCGAAGGCCGCAGCATCGGTCCGGCCGATGTAGCCGCCTGCCGAAAGCGCGGCGATGGCCGACGTGGTGTCCCGGCAGCGCAGGGTCTCATCTGATTTTCCGTGCACGAGCTGGAGCAGCTGGACGGTGAACTCGACATCCCGCAGGCCCCCCGGCCCGAGCTTGATCTGCCGCTGTTCCTCGGCGGGGGCAATGTTGTCGGTGACCCGGCGGCGCATGGCCTGGACGGATTCGACGAATCCCTCACGGCCCGACGACGACCAGACAAGAGGCTGCACGGCTTCCTCATAGCGGGCGCCCAGCTCCCGGTCGCCGGCGATGGTGCGGGCCTTCAGCAGCGCCTGGAACTCCCAGCTGTCCGCCCAGCGCGCGTAGTAGCTCAGGTGCGAGGGCAGGGTCCGGACCAGCGGGCCGGATTTCCCTTCCGGGCGCAGGTTCGCGTCGACTTCCCAGAGTCCGGGCTCCGGCGCGGTGGAGGAAATCGCCCGCGAGATGCCGCTGGCCAGGGCAGTGCCGATGGTGGCGGCGTGGGCGTCCTCCAGCCCTTGCGCTTCGATCACATAGATGACGTCGACGTCGGAAATGTAGTTGAGCTCGCGGGCGCCGCATTTGCCCATGCCGATTACCGTCAGCCGGACGGCGGCGACGTCGTCCGGGTCGAAGGTGGCGGCGGCCTCGGCACGGGACACGGCAAGGGCCGCTTCAATGGCGGCTCCGGCAAGGTCGGCCAGCTCGGCGCCGACGACCGGCATGGCATCCTGCGGGCTGGCGGCACACAGGTCCCTGATGGCGAGCTCCGTGAGGCCGCGGCGGTAAGCAGTGCGCAGGGCAGCGTAGGCCGGGGTACCGGTCAGTCCTGCGACAGGCCGCGAGGAAGCGGCGTCCGCCCGGACGGACGCGAGCAGCCGGGACCGGAGCACCGCGGGGTCCTGGGCCTGCGGCTCCGGGCTGACCCGCTCGTCGAAGACGTCGAGGTGCTCGGGATGGCGGATCAGGAACTCCCCCAAGGCCTCGGACGCGCCGAGCAGCCGGTAGAGCGGTTCACTGCGGTCCGTCCCGGCGGCTGCGAGTTCCCGCAGGGCAGGGTGCTTCTCGATCAGCCGCACCAGGGTCTGCAGGGCCGTATCCGGGCTGGCGCTCAGGTGCAGGCCCGCGAAGAGGGTCTCCTGGTCGATTCCGTCGAGTTCGCGGGCGCCAAGGAACCGCTCCCCCTTGTCAAGGTCGCTGAAACCGGCTGAAATGAGCCGGCGTGCCAGGCTCATGCCGCCCGCCTAAAGGATGCCGAGGTTGCGCTGCAGCTCGTACGGGGTGACCTGGAGCCGGTAGTCCTGCCATTCCGCCCGCTTGTTGCGCAGGAAGTGCTCGAAGACCTGCTCCCCCAGGATCTGGGCCACAAGCTCGGAGTCTTCCATGGCGCGGATCGCGTCGTGCAGGCTGGACGGCAGCGGGGCGTGGCCCATGGCCTTGCGTTCCGCGGACGTCAGCGACCAGACGTCGTCCTCTGCCGCCGGCGGCAGTTCGTAGCCTTCTTCGATGCCCTTCAGGCCGGCGCCCAGGAGTACGGCGTAAGCCAGGTAAGGATTCGTGGCGGAGTCGATGCCGCGGTACTCAATCCTTGCGGACTGGCCCTTGCCGGGCTTGTAGAGCGGAACCCGGACCAGTGCCGAGCGGTTGTTGTGCCCCCAGCTCAGGTAGCTCGGAGCTTCGCCGCCGCCCCAAAGCCGCTTGTACGAGTTCACGAACTGGTTGGTCACCGCCGTGAATTCCGGGGCGTGCTTGAGGATGCCCGCGATGAACTGCCGTGCGGTCTTGGAAAGCTGGAATTCCGAACCGGCCTCGTAGAAGGCGTTTGTGTCGCCTTCGAAGAGGGAGAAATGGGTGTGCATGCCGGAGCCGGGGTGGTCGGTGAACGGCTTGGGCATGAAGGTGGCGTATGTTCCCTGCTGCAGCGCCACTTCCTTGATGACCGTGCGGAAGGTCATGATGTTGTCCGCCGTCTGCAGCGCGTCGGCGTAGCGGAGGTCGATCTCGTTCTGGCCCGGTCCGCCCTCATGGTGGCTGAATTCCACCGAGATGCCCACGGATTCGAGCATGGTGACAGCGGTGCGACGGAAGTCCTGGGCCACGCCGCCCGGAACGTGGTCGAAGTAGCCGCCCTCGTCCACCGGAACCGGAGCCCCGTTGGGGCCCAGCTCGCTGGACTTCAGCAGGTAGAACTCGATTTCCGGGTGCGTGTAGCAGGTGAATCCCATGTCCGCGGCCTTCGCGAGGGTGCGCTTGAGGACGTTGCGGGGATCGGCGGCGGATGGCTCGCCGTCCGGGGTGAGGATGTCGCAGAACATCCGCGACGTCTGTTCGGTGTCGCCGCGCCAAGGCAGGATCTGGAAGGTGGCGGGGTCCGGCTGGGCCAGCATGTCCGACTCAAAGACGCGGGCCAGGCCTTCGATCGCCGATCCGTCGAAACCGAGGCCTTCTTCAAAGGCGCCCTCCACCTCGGCCGGGGCAAGTGCCACCGACTTGAGCGAACCGACGACGTCGGTAAACCACAAGCGCACGAAGCGCACGTCGCGCTCTTCGATGGTCCGCAGTACGAACTCTTGCTGGCGGTCCATGGGGCCCCTTTTCAGATTCAATGTCCACACCGCAGGCACGTTTTTACCGGGCCTGCGGAAGCTCAGCCTTCACTCTACTAAGCATTGCCCGCGAATGCCGGTGTCGGAGCTCCCCGTAACACAGCGTTTACAAATCGGGAGCGCTCTCCCGCCGGTGGCTAGCCGGCCGGGGACCGCATACGCTCTTGTCATGGCCCCAAGCAACCATCCTGAAGAGCGCAACCATCCCGAACCCGGCAGCAGCAGTCCAGAGACCGCTGCACCGTACGGCTCCGGCCCGTCGGCGCCTGCTGTGCCGTCCGGAGGAACTGCCGGCACTGCCCCGTCCGGCCGCGTGCGCATCCACCACCTCCAGCAGGCCAAGGCCAACGGCTCGCGCTTCGCCATGCTGACGGCCTACGAGCAATACACCGCCGAAATCTTCGACCAGGCCGGCGTCGAGGTCCTGCTGATCGGTGACTCCGCGTCCAACAACGTCTTCGGCAACGAAAGCAGCCTTCCCGTCACGGTGGATGAACTGCTCCCCCTGTGCCGCGCGGTCGCACGCTCCGCCAAGCGTGCCCTCATTGTGGCTGACCTGCCCTTCGGCAGCTACGAGGTATCCGCCGAACAGGCTGTCGCCACCGGCGTGCGCTTCCTCAAGGAGGGCCTGGTTCATGCCGTGAAGATCGAGGGCGGTGCCTACTACGCACCCACGGTCCGCGCCATGGTCCAGGCAGGCATTCCCGTCATGGCGCACATCGGTTTCACCCCGCAGAGCGAGCATGCGCTCGGCGGCTACCGGGTTCAGGGACGCGGGGACGATGCCAAGCGCCTGATCGACGACGCCGTCGCGCTGGTTGATGCCGGTGCCTTCAGCGTGCTGATGGAGATGGTCCCGGCAGACACTGCTGCCGCCGTCGACGCCGCAATCAAGGTGCCCACCGTCGGCATCGGCGCGGGCAACGCGACCACGGGCCAGGTGCTGGTCTGGCAGGACATGGCCGGGCTGCGCGGCGGGAAGATGGCAAAGTTTGTCAAGCAGTACGCGGACTTGCGCAGCATTCTCGGAGACGCCGCCCGGGCCTACGCCGACGAGGTGCGCTCAGGCAGTTTCCCCGGCCCCGAGCATTCTTTCTAGCGACGAACTTGCCCCCGAGCGGGAAGGCTAGTCGTCGTCCTTTTCCCAGGCCTCATTGCGGGCCTGGACCTTTTCGAGGGCATGTTCGGCTTCCTCGCGGGTCTTGTACGGCCCGATCAGCTGGGTCCAGTCGGACATCGCGTCCTCTTCGACCTTGTGGGTCTGCACGTTGTACCAGTACTCCGTCACGATGGCTCCTTCCTTATGGGCGGCCGCCGCGTAACTTTTCGCGGCGGCCATGCCCGGCCGGCCGCATTGTTAGCTGCGTCTCGTTGCTCCCTTATATGATCAATCTATGCCTTCCCCCGCTTTGACCGCACCCATCGGCACGCTCACCCAAGGAACCGTCAGCCCGCAGCTGCAGGTGCCGGCGTCCATCGCACGCCCCGAGTATGTCGGCAAGCCGGCGCCGGCCAAGTTCACCGGCTCTGAAGTGAAGTCGGCGGAGACCATCGAAAAGATCCGCATCGCGGGCCGGATTGCCGCTCAGGCGATCGTCGAGGTCGGAAAGCATATCCAGCCGGGGGTCACCACGGACCAGCTGGACCGGATCGGGCACGAGTTCCTCATGGACCACAACGCCTACCCGTCCACCCTTGGCTACCGGGGCTTCCCCAAGTCGCTGTGCTCCTCGCTCAATGAGGTCATCTGCCACGGCATCCCGGACTCCACCGTGGTCCAGGACGGCGACATCCTGAATATCGACATCACCGCGTTCATCAACGGCGTGCACGGTGATACCAACTACACCTTCCTGGTGGGCGACGTGGACGACGAGTCCCGTCTCCTGGTGGAGCGGACACAGGAGTCCCTCAACCGGGCCATCAAGGCAGTGGCACCCGGGCGCGAAATCAACGTGATCGGCAGGGCCATCGAATCCTACGCAAAGCGTTTCGGTTACGGAGTGGTCCGTGATTTCACGGGCCACGGAGTGGGCGAGGCCTTCCATACGGGCCTGATCATTCCGCACTACGACGCCGCACCGGCCTACAACACGGTCATCCAGTCCGGCATGGTCTTCACCATCGAGCCCATGTTGACCCTCGGCACCATCGAGTGGGACATGTGGCCGGACGACTGGACCGTAGTGACCCGGGACCGCAAGCGCACAGCGCAGTTCGAACACACCCTGCTGGTGACCGACACCGGCGCGGAAATCCTCACGCTGCCCTGAACCGGGCCGCCGGAAGTCCTGGCTGCCCCGCGCCCCTGTCTGCCGCCAACCACCTGCCAAGAACGGATATGCATTGACGAAGGATTCGAAGACCCACAAGCACGCGCCGCTGATCGGGATCGACATCGGCGGTACCGGCATCAAGGGCGGGATCGTGGACCTGAAGAAGGGCAAGCTCGTCGGTGAGCGCTTCCGGATCCCCACTCCGCAGCCGGCCACCCCGGAAGCCGTCGCCGACGTCGTAGCCCAGATCGTCGAAGAACTTTCCGGCCGCCCGGATGCCCCGGCAGAAGGCTCGCCGGTCGGCGTCACCTTCCCCGGCATCATCCAGCACGGCGTGGTCCGCTCCGCAGCGAATGTGGACAAGTCCTGGCTCGATACCGACGTCGACAGCCTGTTCAGCGAACGCCTGGGCCGCCCGGTCGAGGTCATCAACGACGCCGATGCCGCCGGCCTCGCCGAGGCCCGCTACGGCGCCGGTGAAGGCGTGGACGGTACCGTCCTGGTCATCACCCTCGGCACCGGCATCGGCTCCGCGTTCATCTTCAATGGCCAACTGGTCCCCAACGCCGAGCTCGGCCACCTCGAAGTCGACGGCCACGACGCCGAAACCAAGGCCTCCGCCGTCGCCCGTGAGCGTGACGGCCTGAGCTGGGACGAGTACGGGGTCAAACTCAACCGCTACCTGCGGCACGTCGAATTCCTCTTCTCCCCCGAACTCTTCATTATCGGCGGCGGGATTTCGAAGCGCTCCGACGAATACTTCCCCCACTTGGAGCTGCGGACCAAGATCGTCACCGCGGAACTGAAGAACGACGCCGGAATCGTCGGCGCCGCCCTGGAAGTCGCCTTCCACCACAAGCTCGTCAAGTAGCCGCGGCGTTGCCGTCAACTACTCTTCGGATGCCAATGGCGCCCGGGATGTGGTTGGCGGCAGACCGCTGCGGATGACGTGGTGCCGGTGGTGGCAGGGGCTTCCCCTCCGCCGCCACCACCGGAGTCTTGCAAGGAACTACTGGGAGCCCTTGGCGCCGGCCTTGCTCCTGCCGTTCTTGCCCACGGCTTCCTGCCGCAACTGGGCTTCTTCGCGCAGCAACGCAATGGCGGATTCGAAGTCTTCCAGGGATTCGAACGCCTGGTAGACGCTGGCGAAGCGGAGGTATGCGACCTCGTCCAGCTTCTGCAGCGGCCCAAGGATTGCGAGGCCTACCTGGTGGGCATCGATCTCGGCCGCACCGGAGGCACGGATGTTCTCCTCGACCTCCTGGGCGAGCATGGCGAGATCGTCCTCGGTGACAGGACGGCCCTGGCACGCCTTGCGGACGCCGTTGATGATCTTGCTCCGGCTGAAGGGTTCGCCCACGCCCGAACGCTTGACGACGGACAGGCTGGTGGTTTCCACTGTGGTGAAACGGCGGCCGCATTCGGGGCACTGCCTGCGGCGGCGGATGGATGAGCCGTCTTCGGCCATGCGGCTGTCCACCACCCGGGAATCGGGGTTACGGCAAAACGGACAATACACGCCGGCCTCCCTGTTCCGCGGACACTCAAATCTGGAAATGCAAATAGTGGCGGAAGCAATGCTTCCGCCACTATTTTACGTTCGCACGCATGCTAATGACAAGCATGTAACTACTACATGTAGTGCCGTCCGCCGTATATGTAGTGCTTACGACCCCGCGAAGCGGATTGTGACGGCGTCGCCGTGGCCCGGAAGGTCCTCGGCCCCGGCCAGGCTGACGATGTGCCGGCTGACCTCTTCCAGTGCCTGACGGTTGTAGTTGATGAGCTGGACCGCGCGCAGGAAGGTGGTGACATTGAGCCCTGACGAGAACGCCGCCGTGCCGCTGGTAGGCAGCACGTGGTTGGAGCCGGCACAGTAATCGCCGAGGCTTACCGGGCTGTAGTCGCCGACGAAGACCGCCCCTGCGTTGCGGATGCGGGCGGCAACCGCCGGAGCGTCCGCCGTCATGATTTCCAGGTGCTCCGCCGCGTACGCGTCGCACACTGCGATCCCCTGCTCCAGGTTGTCGACCAGCACGACGCCGGACTGCGGCCCTGAGAGCGCCGTCACCACCCGTTCGCGGTGCTTGGTCCGGGCGGCCTGGCGCTTGAGCTCGGCGTCCACCGCCGCAGCCAGCTCGGGTGAGTCAGTGACGAGCACGGACGCCGCCTTCGGATCGTGTTCGGCCTGGCTGATGAGGTCGGCGGCCACGAGTTCCGGTTGGGCCGTGCCGTCGGCGAGGACGGCGATTTCGGTGGTGCCGGCCTCGGAGTCGATGCCCACCACGCCCTTGACGAGGCGCTTGGCCGTCGCCACGAAGATGTTGCCGGGACCGGTGACAACGTCCACGGGTTCGATGGCTTCCTCACCGTCCGCGCCGGGGATCCCATAGGCGAAGGCAGCCACGGCCTGGGCACCGCCGATGGCGTAGACCTCGTCGATGCCGAGCAGCGCGGCGGCAGCCAGGATAGTGGGGTGCGGAAGGCCGCCGAACTCCTTTTGCGGCGGGGACGCCAGCGCCACCGAGGGGACGCCGGCTGCCTGCGCCGGAACCACGTTCATGATCACGGACGACGGATACACCGCCAGGCCGCCGGGTACGTACAGGCCGACCCTGCCGACCGGCACCCAGTTCTGGCTGACGACGGCGCCGTCCCCCAGTTCGACGTCGACGTCCTCCGGACGCTGGG
Source organism: Curtobacterium sp. LFS079 (assembly GCF_047977865.1). Classification (NCBI taxonomy): domain Bacteria; kingdom Bacillati; phylum Actinomycetota; class Actinomycetes; order Micrococcales; family Microbacteriaceae; genus Curtobacterium; species Curtobacterium sp. LFS079. Next base: position 107,322 of record NZ_JBFPFO010000011.1, on the reverse strand, counting down.
CGACGGCGAACTTCCGGGCGCGGCTGATGGATTCTTCCAGGGCGGAACGGACGGCGGGATCGAGGCTCTCCAGGGCCCCGGCCAGTGCCGCCGCCGGAACCCGGGGGTGGGACTGCTCGACGCCGTCGAACGCCTGTGCGAACTCGCCCAGGGCCGCAAAACCGCGGGAGCGCACGGCGGCGATGATTTCCAGGACCTTCTGTTCGGCGTCGGCCACCGTCTGATGCTGCGCCCGCGGCACGGCGGCGCGCAGTTCCGCGAGCGAAAGCGCCCGGCCCCGCAGGTCGATGCTGCGGAACTCAAGGGACTCGATAAGGGTGGCGGCTGGGTTCTCCGGAGAAATGGTCACGCGGCTATTTTAGTGTGCCTGCCCGCCGGACCGTGTTCCGCTGCTCAACAGCGCGATCAGGTTGTAGAGGAAGGCGAGCACGGCGAGGGTGCACGGCCAGACAAGCAGGACGACGACGGAACGGAGCGTGAAGCCTTCCTCGCCTGCGGGCGGGGCGCCGGACGGGCCCCACCACTGCGCGGCCAGCAATCCTACCTGCCAGGCCGCCGCGGATCCGGCCAGGCCGCCCGCGATGGCCAGGAAGGTACGCAGGCCGCGGCCGTTGTCCGATCTGCTCGAATCCAGCCACACGGCGGTGAAACAGCCGGCCAGGAGCAGCAGGGCGGCGAGTACAAGGTCCCGGGGAAGCCGGGTCAGGGGCTCAACAGGATCCGCGAGGGCGGGGTCGCCGGTGAGCAGGTTGGCGCCCCCGGGGGCGAGGAGCCACCAGGCAATGCCAAGCAGGACGCCGGAGACAGCGGGCACCACGAACCACAGCCAGGCCGGGCCACGCCGCGCCTCTTCCCTGCCCCGTTCTGCCGGCATCCCGTTCCAGGCGGGGCCGGTGCTCTCATATGCAGGCAGGATCATGGATGCCACATTAACAAACATTGCGCCCGCTGCCGCAACAACGCGACCTCGGCACGGCCGGAATACCCTCACGGCGGCTCCTGGGAATACGCTGATTCCAAGAACCGGATTGCGATTTCGAGCAGGAGCTGGCCATGGCTTTGGACACCCCATCCTTCGTGGGAACCTTCAAGGAAATGTTCCGCCGGCACGCCGCGGGCGTTGCGATCATCACGGCGGACCTCAACGGCAGGCCCTTCGGGTTCACTGCAACCTCGGTCGCATCACTGTCCGCCGAACCGCCCCGCTTCACCTTCAACATGTCCCGCAGTTCCAGCTCATGGCCCGCCGTGGCGAACTCGACCTACATCGGACTGCACATGCTCGGCCACGAGAACGAGGCCCTGGCAGACCGCTTCGCCCGCGGAGGCGGGGAACGCTTCGAAGGCGACCACTGGGAACCGGGCCCCTTCGGAGTGCCGCTGCTGAAGAACGTCACCGGCTGGCTCATCGGAAAGATCCAGATGCGGCTGTCCTTCGAGAACAACGCGGTGGTCGTCGTCGAAGTGGTGGACGGGCAGGTGGGCGAGGACGGCACCCCGCTGCTTTACCACTCGGGCAGCTATGGGCAGCCGGTCCCGCTCGATTACGAAATCTGAGCCCGGCCGCCTGGCTGCCCAGACAGTCAGCCGTCCAGGCAGGCCGGCCCGAGCAGCACTTTCAGGTCTCCGAACAGCGCCGGGTTCGGGTTCACGCGCAGGTGGATCGGCAGCGCCATCACCTCGATCTTCGTGTCCCCGTGCAGGTTCAGCCGCACCTCGGAGTTGCCGCGGTGGTTACCGAGGACGTCCCTCAGTTCCGTAACCACGGCCTCGGTGGCCTTGTGCGTGGGCATGGTGATGACCAGCGGCCCGTTCACGCCCTCGCTCAGGTCCGGCACTGAGAGTTCCATGCAGTTCAAGGTGACGGCACCGTCGTCGCGCCTTTGGAGGCGGCCCTTGACCACGACGATCAGGTCTTCGGCAAGGACGGAGGCGATCGGTCCGTAGACCTGGCCGAAGAACATGACCTCCATCGATGCACCCAGGTCCTCGATCTCGGCGCGTGCGTAGGCGTTGCCGCTGGCCTTCGCGATGCGGCGGCTCAGCGAGGTGATCATGCCGGCGATGGTGACGATCGCACCGTCGTGGGGGCCGTCCTCGGCAATGATCGAGGAGATGGACTGCTCGGCGTGCTGGCTCAGCACCCCTTCCAGGCCCTGGAGCGGATGGTCTGAGACGTAGAGCCCGAGCATGTCGCGTTCGAAGGCGAGCTTGTCCTTCTTCTCCCATTCAGGCAGGTCGGGGATTTCGGTGGTGAAGGAGGGCTCTGACTTGTCGTCCTCGAACCCGGCGAAGAGATCGAACTGGCCGATCGCTTCGTTGCGCTTGAGGGTGATGACGGAGTCGATCGCTTCTTCGTGGATCATCGCCAGGGCGCGGCGGGAATGCCCCAGGGAGTCGAAGGCCCCCGCCTTGATGAGGGATTCGATGGTCCGCTTGTTGCATACCACCGCGGGAACCTTCATCAGGAAGTCCGAGAACGACTCGAAACGGCCCTGCTCCTGGCGGGCAGTCACCATGGAGTCCACGACGTTCGATCCGACGTTGCGGATGGCACCCATGCCGAAGCGGATGTCATTGCCCACAGGTGTGAAGGTCAGTGCGGATTCATTGACGTCCGGCGGGAGCACCGTGATGCCCATGCGCCGGCATTCGTTCAGGTAGATGGCCGACTTGTCCTTGTCGTCACCCACCGAGGTCAGCAGGGCGGCCATGTACTCCGGCGCGTAATGCGCCTTCAGGTACGCGGTCCAGTAGGAAATCACGCCGTAGGCGGCGGAGTGGGCCTTGTTGAAGGCGTAGTCGGAGAACGGCAGCAGGATGTCCCAGAGGGTCTTGACAGCTTCCTGCGAGTAGCCGTTGTCCCGCATGCCCTGGGAGAAGCCGGCGAACTGCTTGTCCAGCTCTTCCTTCTTCTTCTTGCCCATCGCGCGGCGCAGGATGTCTGCCTGGCCGAGTGAGTAGCCGGCCAGTTTCTGGGCCACGGCCATGACCTGTTCCTGGTACACGATCAGGCCGAACGTGCCACCCAGGATGTCCTCGAGCGGCTCGGCCAGCTCAGGGTGGATCGGGATGACGTCCTGGATCTTGTTCTTGCGCAGGGCATAGTCGGTGTGGGCGTTGGCGCCCATCGGGCCTGGCCGGTACAGAGCCAGCACGGCGGAGATGTCTTCGAAGTTGTCCGGCTTCATCAGCTTAAGCAGCGAACGCATGGGCCCGCCGTCGAGCTGGAACACGCCCAGCGTGTCGCCACGGGCGAGCAGTTCGTAGGACGCCGCATCGTCCAGGGCGAGGTTTTCCAGGTCCAGGTCGATGTCCCGGTTGAGCTTGATGTTCTCCAGGGCGTCGGAAATGATCGTCAGGTTCCGCAGGCCCAGGAAGTCCATCTTGATCAGGCCGAGGCCTTCACTCGTGGGGTAGTCGAACTGGGTGATGACCTGGCCGTCCTGGAAACGGCGCATGACCGGGATGACGTCGATGATCGGGTCCGAGGACATGATCACGCCGGCGGCGTGGACGCCCCATTGGCGCTTCAGGCCCTCGATGCCGAGTGCGGTCTCGAAGACCTTCGCGGCCTCGGGATCCGTGGCGATCAATTGACGGAAATCGCCGGCTTCGCCGTAGCGCTTGGCCTGCGGGTTCTGGATGTCGGAGAGCGGGATGTCCTTGGCCATGACGGCGGGCGGCAGGGCCTTGGTGAGCGTCTCGCCCATGCTGAAGGGGTAGCCGAGCACACGCGAGGAGTCCTTGAGCGCCTGCTTGGTCTTGATGGTGCCGTAGGTGACGATCATCGCCACGCGCTCGTCGCCGTACTTCCGGGTCACATAGTCGATGACTTCCGGACGGCGGCGGTCATCGAAGTCGACGTCGAAGTCGGGCATGGACACGCGGTCCGGGTTAAGGAAGCGTTCGAAGATCAGCCCGTGCTCCAGCGGATCCAGGTCCGTGATGCGCATGGCGTACGCGACCATGGAACCGGCACCGGAACCACGTCCCGGACCAACGCGGATGCCGTTGTTCTTGGCCCAGTTGATGAAGTCGGCAACCACCAGGAAGTAGCCGGGGAAGCCCATGGACGTGATGACGTCGAGTTCATAGTCCGCCTGCTTGCGGACCTTGTCCGGCACGCCCTGCGGGTAGCGGTACTCCAGGCCGGAGGCCACTTCCTTGACCAGCCAGGACGTCTCGTCCTCCCCCGGCGGGCAGGGGAAACGCGGCATGTAGTTGGCGCCCGTGTTGAAGGACACTTCGCAGCGCTCGGCGATGAGAAGGGTGTTGTCGCAGGCCTCCGGATGGTCCCGGAACAGTTCCCGCATCTCCTGCGGGGACTTCAGGTAGTAGCCGCTGCCGGAGAACGCGAAGCGCGAGCCGCCCTGGTCGTAGGTCGGCTCCAGAAGGGTCGAACCGGACTGGATGGCCAGCAGGGCCTCGTGGGCCTTGGCGTCGTGTTCGTGCGTGTAGTGGAGGTCGTTGGTGGCCACCAGCGGGATGTTCAGTTCCTTGGCCAGCCGCAGCAGGTCTCCGGTGACCCTCCGCTCGATGTCCAGGCCATGGTCCATCAGCTCGCAGAAGTAGTTCTCCGCGCCGAAAATATCCCTGAATTCCGCGGCGGCTTCGAGCGCCTCACGGTACTGGCCGAGGCGGAGCCGGGTCTGGATTTCGCCTGAAGGGCAACCCGTGGTGGCGATGAGGCCTTCGGAGTACGTGTTCAGCAATTCGCGGTCCAGCCGGGGCCATTTACCGAAAACCGAGTCAAGCGAAGCGATGGAGGAGGCCCGGAAGAGGTTCCGCATGCCGGCGTTGTTGTAGCTCAGTAGCGTCATGTGGGTGTAGGCGCCACCACCGGAGACGTCGTCCTTCCGCTGGCTTTCGTCGCCCCAGCGCACGCGTTCCTTGTCGGTGCGCGCGGTGCCGGGCGTGACATAGGCCTCGACGCCGATGATCGGCTTGATGCCCTTGTCCGTGGCCTTCTTCCAGAAGTCGAAAGCCCCGAAGAGGTAGCCGTGGTCGGTCGTTGCCAGCGCCGGCATGCCCAGCCGCTCGGTCTCGTTGAACAGCTCGCCAAGCCGGGCCGCCCCGTCCAGCATGGAGTACTCGGTGTGGGTGTGCAGGTGGACGAACGAGGCATTGCTGGAAGTCACCACGCCAGTCTACCTTCGAGCGGCCGGGGCGTTCCCGCCGTCGTCGGGTGTCCGGCGGAGCAGTACGGCGGCCGCCGAGGCTTCAGCTAGAACACGAAGGGCGGAACGTCCTTGGTGGCCGCCAGGCACCAGACGAACATCGGGGCCCCGGCAAGCAAGGCGGCTGCCGCGGTCCCGGCAAGGGCACGGGCCCGCCCACGGGGGAACTCCCGGGCCGGGACAGGGTCAACGGATCCGGGCAGGCCAAGCGGAGGTCAGGCGTCGCCGCTGGCGAGGAGGTCGAGCGCGTACTGGAGGTCCGCAGGGTACTGGCTGGTTACTTCCACCCAGTCGCCGCTGCGGGGGTGCGTGAACCCGAGCCTGCGTGCGTGCAGCCATTGCCGGGTGAGGCCGAGTGTGGCCGCCAGGCGCGGGTCGGCACCGTAGGTGAGGTCTCCCGCGCAGGGATGCCGCAGCGCCGAGAAGTGGACACGGATCTGGTGCGTCCGGCCGGTCTCCAGGTGCACCTCCACCAGGCTGGCCTTGCCGTAGGCTTCCAGGACTTCGTAGTGGGTGACCGAAGGACGGCCGTCCTCGATGACGGCAAAGCGCCAGTCGTGGCCGGGGTGCCGGCCGATCGGGGCGTCGATGGTTCCCTCGAGGGGTTCCGGCAGGCCCTGGACGACGGCGTGGTAGACCTTGTCCACGGTCCGTTCCTTGAAGGCGCGCTTCAGCACGGTGTAGGCGTGCTCGGTCTTGGCGACCACCATCACCCCGGAAGTTCCGACGTCGAGCCGGTGCACGATGCCGGCACGCTCGGCTGCCCCCGAAGTGGAGATCCGGTAGCCGGCGCCGGCCAGGCCGCCGACGACCGTGGGCCCCACCCAGCCGGGCGACGGATGCGCCGCAACACCCACGGGCTTGTCGATGACGACAAAGTCCTCATCGTCCAGCAGGATGTTCAGGCCTTCCACTACTTCCTCCACGACTTCCAAGGGATCCCGGCGTTCGGGAACGGTAACTGACAGCACGGAGCCGGCGGTGAGCTTCGCCGATTTCGCCAAGACCGCCTTGCCCGCCCTCACGTTGCCTTCGGCCAGCAGGACGGCCGCGGCGGAACGGGAAATGTCCATGAGCTTTGCCAGGCCGGCGTCGGCGCGGGCGCCACCCAGCTCCTCCGGCACCTGGAAGGTCTCAGGCATCGCCGGATGCCTCCTGGTCCGTTCCGGTCTGCTCCGTTTCAGCCGCCTTCCGGGCCGGCTGCTGCCTTGACCCGTCCAGGCCGATTCCGCGGAGGGTCAGCAGGCAGATCACCGTGACGGCGGTGACGACGGCGGAATCGGCGACGTTGAAGATCGCGAAGTTGGGCAGCTGGATGAAGTCGACCACGTGCCCCATTCCGAAGGACGGTTCACGGAATAGCCGGTCCGTCAGGTTGCCCAAGGCACCGCCAAGGAGCAGGCCGAGGGCAAGGGACCACCAGACCGAACCGAGCTTGCGCAACTGGAAGAAGATGGCCACAGACACCCCGGCCATCACGAGCGTGAAGACCCAGGTGACGTTCTCGCCGATCGAGAAGGCCGCCCCGGAGTTGCGGATGTAGTACCAGTGCAGCAAAGGAGGCAGGACGGGGATGCGTTCGCCCTCCACCATGGTGCCGGTGACCCACAGCTTGGTGAGCTGGTCAAAGGCGTAGGCTAATGCCGCGAATCCCGCGAAAAGCCAAAGCAGGCCCGGTCGCGGTGTCCGGCGTATGGTGCGGTCCGGTTCCGTGGTGCCGCTGTTGTGTTCGTCGCTCATAGTGCTTTCATCCGGGTGGCCGTGGGCGGGTCGCTGCTCTTAACAGCGAAAGCCGGTGGCCGAGGAGTCCTCAGCCACCGGCTTTCAGAATACTTGCTTAGACCTCTGCAGCTGCTTCGCCGACCTCTGGGGCGGCAACGGAGCCACGGGCATCCAGGTCGCGCAGCTGGCCTTCGATGTAGGCCTTCAGGCGGGAGCGGTAGTCGCGTTCGAAGCCGCGGAGCTGCTCCACCTTGCGCTCAAGGACGGAGCGCTGCTGCTCGAGGGCGCCGAGGATCTTGCGGGACTTGTCCTGCGCGTCGTTGACAAGGGTGGAAGCTTCGATCTGCGCCTCGGCGATGATCTTTTCCTTCTGCTGCTCGCCGTCTGCGACGTGCTTGTCGTGCATCTGCTGGGCCATGGCCAGCAGGCCGGCAGCGGACTCGGCGGAAGGGGAAGCGACCGATGCTCCGCCGGCGGCGGGAGCCGGAGCGGCAGCTTCGGCGGCCTGGGCCTTCTTCTTGGCGTCTGCTTCAGCAGCCTTGGCCTCAGCTTCAGCCTTTGCTTCGGCTTCGGCCTTTGCCTTGGCGTCTGCGTCCTTGTCGGCCTTGACCGGAGCCGGGACCTTCTCGACGACGGGTGCGGGGGCGGCGTTGGCAGCGACGGGGGTTCCGGCCTCGGCGAGCTTCTTGCGGAGCTCGTCGTTCTCCTGGTTCAGGCGGCGCAGTTCGACGACGATTTCGTCGAGGAAATCATCCACCTCGTCCTGGTCGTAGCCTTCACGGAACTTAGTCGGCTGAAAGCGCTTGTTGACAACGTCTTCTGGCGTCAAAGCCATCTGGTCACCTCGTTGGTCTAGTCAGTCAGGAGGCCTTCCGGCCGTTCAAAACCTACGGTACCTAAATATCATCTGATTCCCCCAATTCAACACCCTTTGGCGTTAATCACGGGTACAGGGCCGGGCCGCCGGAGCTGCCGGGGAGCCTTGCCCTAGGAAGAAGCTACACCAGGCCCCAGATGAATCCCATGGCAATGACCACCACAATGAAAACAATCAGGAACGCCAGGTCGAGGGAAATCCCGCCGAGCTGCAGGGGCGGCACAATCCTGCGGATCCGCTTGATGGGCGGATCCGTTACCGAATACACCATGTGCGCTGCCACTAAGGCGGCTCCGCGCGGACGCCATTGCCGGGCAAACATCTGCACCAGGTCAAAGACAATCCTGATGATGAGGGAAATCTGGAACAGCAGCAATGCAATGTAAATAAGGCCAAAAACAATGCCCACGGCTTAGCTCAGTTCTCCTCGATCGCATACGGCTGGACTTCTATTCCAACACAGATGCCAGGCAGATGGCCTGCCTGGCATCAATGACAGCTGTTCTGCTTGTCAGCTCTGGTTGAAGAAGGAGGCCTGCGCTTCGCTCGCCTTCTTGTCGTCGCCAAGGACTTCGACGTACGCCGGCGAGAGCAGGAACACCTTGTTGGTCACCCGCTCGATGCTGCCATGCAGGCCGAAAACCAGGCCGGCGGAGAAGTCCACCAGGCGTTTGGCATCCGCCTCGCCCATGTCGGTGACGTTCATGATCACGGGGATCCCGTCCCGGAAGCTCTCGCCAATGATCTTGGCATCGTTGTAGGAACGGGGATGGACCGTGGTGATCTGGCGGAGTCCGGAACTGTCTTCGCGGCTCGATGCCGCACGCTTGATGGGTGTCACGGGGGCGCGGTATTCCTCTTCGGCGGCTTGGGGTATTTCACGGACGGCTTCCCGGACAGGTGCGGGGGCGCGGCGCTCTTCCTGCTCGACGGCGGCCTCGTCGTCCCGGTGCGGGAGGTGGTGCTCAGACTCGTAGTGCTCATCGCCGTCGGCGAGCCCAAGATAAACCATTGTCTTGCGCAGTGCGCCAGCCATGCTGGACTCCAATCGTGCGTGCAGTTGGCGGGCCGCCCGTGACTCGGCTTGGATGCCTGGAGATAAAGCACAGGCCCGTCGCTTCCAATACTGTGACGCTACCCCACGGGGGGACGGGAACCGAGAATATCCGAGCCAATTCTCAGGTGTGTCGCCCCGAAGCGCACGGCCGCCTCAAGGTCCTGACTCATCCCTGCCGAGATCGCGGACGCCCCCGGATGGACCTCGCGCAAAGCCGCCGAAACTCCGGCGAGCTTTTCGAACGCGACCTCAGGCGCCACGCCGAGCGGCGCAACGGCCATCACCCCGGCCAGCCGCAGCCCGGCAGCGGAGGCAATGCTGTCCGCAAGCTGCCCGACGGCGGCCGGTGCGGCCCCGCCGCGGTGCTCACCGGCGTCGTCGTCGAGGCTGACCTGGATGAAGCAGTCCAGGTCGTCGCGGCCGCTTTCTTCCCGGGCACGAAGCATGGCCTTGGCCAGGGCCTCGGCGAGCTGGGGCCGGTCGACGGACTGCACCGAGTGCGCGTACTTCACGACGGACTTGGCCTTCTTGCTCTGGAGCTGGCCGATGAAATGCCAGCGAAGCCCCAGCTTCTCGAGGCCGGAGGCCTTGGCGGAGGCTTCCTGGTCGCGGTTCTCCCCCACATCCCGGACCCCGAGGGCGGCCAGGCGGGCGACGTCGGCGGCCGGGTGGAACTTGGTAACCACGATGAGCCCCGGCTCTTCGCTGCGCCCAGCTGCCAGGGTCGCAGCGGCGATCCTGGACCGCACGGCAGCAAGTCTGTCCCCGAGCTGAATCGCCCGCTCGTCCATGTCGCCTTCCCGCCCGGGCTGGGCCGAAGAAGACCTTGTCAGGCCGGACTCATTCATGGAGCCACACCAAACCTGCGAACCGTCCGGTCTGCTGCTGGCGGCGGTAGGAGAACAGCCCGGGATTCTCCTTGGTGCATTCGCCTGAGTACTCAACGGGAACGCCAAGCGCCTCAAGCTGGGCGCGGACACCGGCCGGCAGGTCCAGCGCCGGCGTTCCCCAGGAGGTCACCGACCAGCTTTCCGGCACGACCCCGGCGACCTCGGCGCGGAGTTCCCCGGGAACTTCGTAGCATTTTCCGCAGATTGACGGACCGATCCAGGCTCTGATGCCTTCCGCGCCGTGCTGCCGCATTTCGCCGACGGTCGCCGCCACCACGGCGGTCGATACGCCCGGCCTGCCTGCGTGGGCAACACCGAGCACCGGGCCGTCCGCCCCCTCACCCACGAGCACCACGGGAACACAGTCGGCCACCATCACGGCAAGGGGCTGCCCGGTGGAGACCATCGCGTCCGCGGTGGGTGGTTCAGGGAAGTCCTCGATGAATGTCACGGTGTTCCCGTGCACCTGGGACATGTATTGGAAGTGCCGGCCGCCGAGCCCGGCCGCTGTTTCCAGCCGGGCCCGGCGCACCAGGACGTCGTCGGGGTCGTCGCCGACATGCAGGGCAAGGTTGCCGGCACCGGCATCGGTGAAGGCGACCGACAGTCCCGGCCGCACTTCCTTACGCCACCAAAACACTGCTGACTGACTCCCCGGGTTACTTCAGGAAGTCGGGGACGTCGAGGTCGTCGCTGCGGCCGCCGGACAGGTCCGGTTCGACCACTGCGGGGAGGTCGACGTCGAAACCGGAGTCGGCGGGCAGGGCGGCCGTGCGCTGCTGGCCCCAGTTGCTCAGGCCGGAGCTGGCGACGCCGGCAGCTGCGTGCTGCGGAGCCTGGTAGGCCGGGGCCGCAGTGCGTTCCGGAGCGGCGGGTGCCTGCGGCTGTGCCGCCGGCTGGGCGGCGGGCTGCTGGTTCATGGACGGCGAGGTTGCCTTGACGTCGTCGAAGCCCGCCGCAATGACCGTGACCCGCGCTTCGTCGCCCAGGGCGTCGTCGATGACGGCGCCGAAGATGATGTTCGCTTCGGGGTGTGCCACTTCCTGGACCAGGCGTGCCGCTTCGTTGATTTCGAAGAGGCCGAGGTCCGAGCCGCCCTGAATGGACAGCAGGACGCCGTGGGCGCCGTCGATCGACGCTTCGAGCAGCGGCGAAGCGATGGCGAGTTCGGCGGCCTTGACCGCGCGGTCTTCGCCACGGGCCGAGCCGATGCCCATGAGCGCGGAACCTGCACCCTGCATGACGGATTTCACATCGGCGAAGTCGAGGTTGATCAGGCCGGGCGTGGTGATGAGGTCGGTGATGCCCTGGACACCGGAGAGCAGCACCTGGTCGGCGGAGCGGAAGGCGTCAAGGACAGAGACGTTCCGGTCGCTGATGGAAAGCAGACGGTCGTTGGGGATGACAATGAGGGTGTCGACTTCGTCGCGCAGGGCGTCGATGCCGTTCTCGGCAGAGTTTGCGCGGCGGCGGCCCTCGAAGGTGAAGGGGCGGGTCACGACTCCTATGGTCAGCGCACCGAGGGAGCGGGCGATGCGGGCAACCACGGGGGCGCCACCGGTTCCGGTGCCGCCGCCTTCGCCGGCGGTCACGAAGACCATGTCAGCGCCGCGCAGGACCTCTTCGATTTCGTCGGCGTGGTCTTCGGCCGCCTGGCGTCCGACGTCGGGGTTGGCACCCGCTCCGAGGCCGCGGGTGAGTTCACGGCCGACGTCGAGCTTGACGTCGGCGTCACTCATGAGAAGCGCCTGCGCGTCGGTGTTGATGGCGATGAACTCGACGCCGCGAAGGCCGACTTCGATCATCCGGTTGACTGCGTTCACGCCACCGCCGCCGATGCCGACGACCTTGATGACGGCCAAGTAATTCTGCGGTGCTGCCACGTTTCGTGCCCCTTGCTTGTGTCCTATAGCGAAACTGATCGAGTCCAACTTGAATCCTTGGACCTTAACCCTCTAGTTGAAGGTTATAGTTATGTCAAGTAACTCTTATGCGACGGTATGGGCTGGGAATCAGACATTCAATGACCCGCTCCGCGTGTCGTGTGAATGTCCCGAAATTAGCCCTTGGCCGCCTGCTTGTTACCCGGCCCCTGCGCCCCCGTGGAGCCTACTTCGTCAGCGGGTGCCGCGGCGCGGAAACGTCATAGACGTTCACAGGCACCTTCGGATCCGCAGGGGCCTTGAGGAGCGCTTCGAGCACCCGGGCCTTGAGCTCCTTCTCCTCCGCGTTGCCCCAAACCACCGTCTTCCCGTCGATGAGCCTGAGCTCGACGGCGTCCGGCGACTTCGCTGAGGCGCTGGCCATCTTTGCCAGGACATCCGCCGGAAGGGTTGCCAGCACCGCCGTGATGGCCTTGAACAACGCGGGCCTGGAGGCGCTGCCGTCGATCAGCGGCAGCGGCACCGAGGCCGGGTCCTGTGTTGAGCCCAGCTGGACTCCGTCCACATCCACCAGCAGGTAGTTGTTGTCCCTCTTCAGCAGCGCCACGGGCACCCGCTCCACCACATGGACCAGCAGCGTGGACGGCGGCCGTGCCTCCGTGGTGATCGAGCGGACCTGGACAAGGGGCTTGAGCAGCCGGGTAATTTCGGCCTCGTCGATCTGTGGAAGGGGCGTCCCCTCAACCGGCGAGAGGGCCTTCCGGACCGCCTCCGCCTTCAGCAGCTTGGTACCGTCCACCGCGATGCTGCGGACTGCGAGCATGGGCGAGTAGACCGCGGCCGCGAGGAACCCCGCCACGAGGGCGATCACCACGGCCGCGGTGGTGAGGACGATCCGTTTCCGCTTGCGCCCTTTGGGCTCGGGAAAAGCGAGGACCTTCCCTGAATCTACTTTCGCGGCAGGCTCCGCAGTGGCCGGCCCTGCCGCCTTGCTGGCGGAGAATCCGGCGGAGCCTTCGCCTCCCGGTGCCGCCGGCCCGTCAACGGTGCGCTCCGCGCTGATTACCCCGGGCTCGCGGCCGGTCCTTGACGTGGAGTTAGCCCCCGGCCGGAACGTGGGCTTCCGGGTGCTAGCCACCCAGCCGCTCCACGATCAGGGGCCCATAGGCCGTGACGTCCCCGGCGCCCACGGTGAGGATAATGTCGCCCTCCCCCGCGCCGGCAATGATCTGTTCGACGGCGGCGTCGGCGGCCACCAGGCGGCCGGACCGGAGGTGCTCGGTGATCAGCCCGCTCGTGACGCCGGGGATGGGATCCTCACGGGCCGGATAGATGTCCAGGACCAGCGCCGTGTCCGCCAGGTTGAGTGCTTCCGCGAACTCCCGGGAAAACTCGCGGGTCCGGGAGAACAGGTGCGGCTGGAAGAGGACATGCACTTTCTTCCCCGCGGCCACGGTCCGGGCGGCGGACAGTGCCGCGCGGACTTCCGTGGGGTGGTGGGCGTAGTCGTCGTAGACCCGCACTCCCCCGCCTTCGCCCTTGAACTCGAACCTGCGGGCCGCCCCGCTGAAATGTGCCAAGGCAGCGGCGGCGGTGGCCGGCTCTACGCCAAGCTCGACGGCGGCAGCGAATGCGGCTGCCGCATTGAGGGCATTGTGGCGGCCTGGAACCTGCAGCTCCAGGCGCTGCCTTTCGCCCGCCAGGCCGACCCAGCTGCCGGCCGTACCCTCGTCGTACAGGCGGACGTCGGCGTCTTCGGCGGTTCCGTATGTCAGTACCCGGGTGGTCCCCGCGGCCCGGACCCGGGCAGCGAGGGCGCGGGCGCCGTCGTCGTCCGCGCAGGCGAGCAACAGGCCAGTCTCCGGCAGCAGCGCCGCAAAGGCGTCGAAGGCGGCGAAGACGGCCTCGGGCGTGCCGTAGTGGTCCAGGTGGTCGGCCTCGACGTTGGTGACGATGGAGATCAGCGGCCGGTAGTTCAGGAAGGAGGCGTCGGATTCATCGGCTTCGGCTACGAAGATGTCCGAACTGCCGCTGGCAGCGTTAACGCCGAGGGACGGGACATTGGCGCCAATGGCGAAGGAGGGATCCAGGCCTGCTTGCTGCAGGAGCACCGTCACCATCGAGGTGGTGGTCGACTTTCCGTGGGTACCGGCCACGGCAACCACCCGGTCCGTGCCCATGGTGGCAGCAAGGCCTTCCGAGCGGTGCAGCACCGGCAGGCCGGCGGCCCGGGCGGCGAGCAGCTCCGGATTGTCCTGCCGGATCGCGGAGCCGGCCACCACGGTGCGGGCGTCGCCCAGGTTCTCCGCGGCGTAGCCGACGGCGATCCTCGCCCCCGCCGCGGCGAGCTCGCGCATGACGGGCAGGTCCTTGGCGTCGGAGCCGCTGACGGTAACGCCGCGGGCAACCATGATCCGGGCGACGGCGGACATTCCGACGCCGCCGATCCCGATGAAGTGCACCCGGCCGAGGGAGGCGAGGTCTGCTATGGGCTGGGTCATTCGGATACCGCTTCCAGGACAAGATCAGCCATCTGCTGATCGGCGTTTCTGATGCCAAGGCTTTCGGCCTTGGCGGCCATGTTCTCGAGGCGCTGCCGGTCACCGAGCAGCGGGATCAGCTCACGCTCGAGCCACTCGGCGGTGAGTGCCTTGTCGTCGACGAGGAGCGCGGCGCCGTCGTTCACCAGCGCGCGGGCGTTCAGGGCCTGTTCGCCGTTGCCCACCGGCAGCGGAACGAAGACGGCCGGAACGCCGACTGCGGCCACCTCGCACACTGTCGCGGCGCCGGCGCGGGCCAGCAGTACGTCTGCGGCCGCGTAGACGTTCTCCATGCCGTCCACATACTCCACCTGCCGGTAGCCCTCGGCACTGAGCAGCACGCCGCCGTCGTCCTTGACTTCCTTGCCGCGTCCCGTGATGTGCAGGGTCTGGACGCCCGCCGCAGCCAAAGCGTCCAGCGCTCCGGAGATGGTGCGGTTGATGCTTTGGGCGCCCGAGGAGCCGCCCGTCACGATGAGGGCAGGCCGGTCGCCGTCCAGGCCAAGGGCGCGGCGGGCATCCGCCCGGGCCGAAAGCCTGTCGAGGCCCGAAATCGCCTTGCGCATGGGCATGCCCACATGGCGGGCGTTCCGCAGCCTGGTTTCCGGGAAGGCCACGGCGATGTGGCGGCTGAACAGGGCCCCCACCCGATTGGCCAGGCCGGGGCGGCTGTTGGCTTCGTGGATGACGATGGGGATGTTCCGCTTCCGGGCAGCCAGGTACATCGGGGTGCAGACATAGCCCCCGACGCCCACCAGCACGTCCGCTCGGGCCTCGTCCAGGATGCGGCCGGCCTGCTTCACGGCACCGGCGAAACGGGCCGGGAACTTCAGCATCGCCAGGGAAGGCCGGCGCGGAAACGGAACCCGGCCGATGGTGGCCAGTTCGTAGCCTGCTGCCGGCACGAGGCGGCTCTCCATGCCTTCGGCGGTGCCGACGGCCAGGAAGGACGCGTCGGGGCGGGCAGCCCTGAGGGCGTCGGCGATGGCGAGCATCGGGCTGATGTGGCCGGCGGTTCCGCCTCCGGCAAGCACGACGGACAGTGGCTTGGACTGGGTTTCCCTTGTCTGGGTTTCCTCGGGCTGGGAATTCATGAAGTGCTATTTACGCTTTCGTGCAGTTTTCGCGGATCTGCCCCACAGGTGGGGGCGGTTGCCGGGTGCGATCTGGGCGCGGGCCAAGGACAACACTACGCCCACGCCACAAAGGGACATCAACAGCGCCGAGCCGCCGTAGGAAATGAACGGCAGGGGCACCCCGATGACCGGCAGGAGCTGGGTGACGACGGCCATGTTCATGCTCGCCTGGCCGAGCAGCCACACCATGATGGAGCCGGCAAGCGTGCGCTGGAAGGGGTCGGTCTGCCGGATCACGACGCGGAAGATCGCGATGCCCAGGATCGCGAAAAGCAGCAGGACCACGATGGTGCCCAGCAGGCCCAGTTCCTCGCCGATGATCGCAAAAATGAAGTCGTTGTGGGCTTCCGGGAGCCAGTTGTACTTCTGCCGGCTCTGGCCCAGGCCAAGCCCGGTCCATCCGCCCTGGGCGAGGCCGTACATGCCGTTGGTGGACTGGAAGTCGAAATCGAACTGGGCCTTGCAGGTGTCCGAGGCGTTGCCGAGCCAGGAGGTGATCCGGCACATGCGGTTGGCGCTGCTGACGGTCAGCACGGCGGCGGCGACCGCACCGGCCGCACCCGCGATGGCAAGCATCTTGCCGGGGACGCCTGCGAAGAACAGGCCCGCCGCAATGATGGCCATGACCACGATGGCCGTGCCGAGGTCGTTGCCCAACAGGACCAGTCCGAGGACCAGGCCGGCCCCCGGAACCACCGGGATGATCACGTGCATCCAGCGGTGGAGCAGTTTCTCCTTGCGGGCCAGCACCGTGGCGATCCAGACGCAGAGCACGAGCTTGGCGATTTCGGACGGCTGGATGCTGACTCCGCCGACGTCGATCCAGTTCTGGTTGCCGAGGGTCTTGCGGCCGATCACCTGGACGAGGACGAGGAGGATTGCCACCACGCCCATGGCGGGCCAGGAGAGCCGCTTCATCCAGGTCACGTTGGTCCGCGAAATGAGGTACATCGCAATGATGCCAAGCACGCCGAAGCCGGCCTGCTTCATCGCATCAGCGTAGGGCGACCTGCCCACCGAAATGGCTTCCACGCTGGAGGCGGACAGCACCATCATGATGCCGATCGCCGTGAGCGCGAGGGTGCAGCCGAGGATCAGGTAGTACGTAGAGCTGTTGGCTACCGCGCCCTTGCCTTCGATGCCCTCCCAGAGCCGCCGGAAACGGTCCCGAAGCCCTGGCTTCTGCCCGGCTGCCTTCTTGGCCGGCGCCTGGCGGGTGGGCGTGGTGACCATTGCTACTCCTCGGTGGTCTGTGGCGTGCCTTCCACGAGATCGCGAACTGCCTGGATGAAAGCGTCGCCCCGGTGGGCGTAGGACGAGAACTGGTCCATGGACGCGGCCGCCGGAGCCAGCAGCACCGTATCGCCCGGTACGGCGATCCGGGCGGCTGCGGCAACGGCCTGGGCCATCACGGTGTCCCCGAAGATCGGCGACAGTTCCTCGCCCGTTCGGTCCGTACCGGGGGTCTGCGCCTCTTCAGTTTCGCCCTTGGGCTGCCCGATCACGGGGACATCCGCTGCGTGTCGCTGAAGGGAGGCTTCCAGGGCTTCCGTGTCGGTGCCGATGAGGACCACGGCCTTGAGGCGGTGCGCCTGCTCCTTGACCAGGTCGTCGTAGTTGACGCCCTTGGACAGGCCGCCGGCAATCCAGACCACGTTCTCGAAGGCGGCGAGGGCCGCCGCAGCGGCGTGCGGGTTGGTGGCCTTGGAGTCGTTGATCCAGAGGACGTCGCCGTGCTTGCTGACGGGCTGGATGCGGTGCTTGCCAGGCAGGTAGTGCTTGAGGCCTTCGCGCACCGCGGCGGGCTCCACCCCGTAGGCACGGACCAATGCCGCGGCGGCCAGCGCGTTGGCCACGAGGTGGCGGGGCGCCACCGGTCCGAGGTCCGAAAGCGCAGCTAGCTCGGTGGCCGAGTCCTTGCGTTCGGCGATGAAGGCGCGGTCCACCAACAGGCCTTCGACGACGCCGAGCATGCTGATGGCGGGCGTCACCGTGGTGAAGCCGACGGCGCGGCAGCCCTCCACGACGTCGGCGTTCTCCACCATGCGTTCGGTTTCGATCTGCTCCGCGTTGTAGATGCAGGCGATCCGGGTGTTTTCGAAGACCTTGGCCTTGTCCGCCAGGTAGGCCTCGTAGGAGCCGTGCCAGTCCACGTGGTCCTCGGCGACGTTGAGGCAGACGCTTGCGGCCGGGGACAGCGATTCGCTCCAGTGCAGCTGGAAGCTGGAGAGCTCGACGGCGAAGACGTCGTAGTCGACCGGGTCGCGGAGGGCGTCCAGGATGGGTGTGCCGACGTTGCCGACGGCGATCGCCTTCAGGCCCGCTGCCTGCAGCATGGATTCGGTCATGCCCACGGTGGTGGTCTTGCCGTTGGTCCCCGTGATGGTGAGCCAGTCGGCCGTCTTGCGGCCCTCGCGCTCCCTCAGCCGCCAGGCGAGTTCGACGTCGCCCCACACCGGGACGTGCGCCCGCTTCGCCGCGGCGAGCAGGGCCTGGTCCGGCCGCCACCCCGGGGAAGTCACCACAAGTTCGGGCTTCTCGCCGTCGATCTCGGGGATGGTGAGTACGGCGTCCGGGCCGAGGAGGACATCCACGGCGCCGACGATCTTCAGGGTGTCAGCCTGGGCCTCAGCCTTCGGTGTGATGGCGGCGTCGACCACCACCACGCGGGCGCCGAGTTCGATCAGGGTGTCCGCCGCGGAGAAACCGGAAACGCCGATGCCGGTGACCACCACCCGCAGGCCGCGCCAGTCCGCATCCCAGCTGGTCAGTTCCTTGAGCCGGTCGTTCGTGTTCACAGCAGCACCACCCATTCAGCGTAGAAAATACCGAGCCCGGCAGCGACGAAGAGGCCACAGAGGATCCAGAAGCGCACCACCACGGTGATCTCGGCCCAGCCTTTGAGTTCAAAGTGGTGTTGCAGCGGGGCCATCTTGAAGAAGCGTTTGCCCTTGGTGACCTTGAAGTAGCCCACCTGGATGATCACCGAGAGGGTGATCAGCACGAACAGGCCACCTATGATGCCCAGCAGCAGTTCGGTGCGGGAGAGGATCGCAAAACCGGCCACGGCACCGCCGATGGCAAGCGAGCCGGTGTCACCCATGAAGATCTTTGCCGGGGAAGTGTTCCACCAGAGGAAACCGACCAGGGCTGCGCTCAGGATGGCCGCGAGCAGGGCGAGATCCAGGGGGTCGCGGACCATGTAGCAGCCGCTGCCGGTTTGCCTGGGCGAGCCGCAGGCCTGGTTGTTCTGCCAGATCCCCATGAGGGTGTAGGCGCCGAAGACCATGATCGAGGCGCCCGCCGCGAGGCCGTCCAGGCCGTCGGTGAGGTTGACGCCGTTGGTGGCCGCAGTGACGATCAGGTTCGACCAGACTACGAAGAGGATGGCGCCGAGCACTGTACCGCCGAAGGCGAGGTTCAGCCACGGAATGTCGCGGACCAGGGAGATCTCGTAGGAGGCGGGGCTGATCCCGTCGGCGTTGGGGAACTGGAGCACGAGGATGCCGAAGGCGATGCCGACGAGGCCCTGCAAGATCAGCTTGGCCTTGGCGTTCAGGCCAAGGCTGCGCTGCTTGGAGATCTTGATGAAGTCATCGAGGAAGCCCACGAAGCCCATGCCGACCATCAGGAACAGCAGCAGCAGCCCGGACGCGGAGGGGCCGGGGGAACGCGGGTTCATCATCCACATGATGAGGTGGGTCAATCCGTAGCTGATGAGCACCGCCGCCACCACCACGGTGCCGCCCATCGTGGGGGTTCCGCGCTTGGTGTGGTGCGTGGTGGGTCCGTCGTCGCGGATGAACTGTCCGTAGCCCTTGTGGACGAGGAAACGGATGAAAAGCGGAGTGCCTATCAAGGCCACCAGGAGGGCGACGCCGGCGCCGATCAACAGTGCAATCACAGCAGCTCGTTCCCTTCATTGGCGGCAGCTACAGCCGCAGTGTCCATGATCGTCCCCGCCTGTGGGGCTAATGCTATCCGATCGCCCAGATGCCTCAGCCCAACGCCGTTCGAGGACTTGAACAGCACCAGATCACCCGGTTCAAGCTGCTGCTGGAGGAGCTCGAAGGCCTCGTCAGCCGTTTCGGCGAAGACACATTCATCGCCCCAGGAGCCTTCCTGGATGGCCGAAATGTACATGGCGCGGGCTTCGCGTCCCACCACCAGGAGCCGGTTGATGTTCAGCCGGACCACCTGGGTTCCGATGGCCGTGTGTTCGCGGATCGAATCCTCGCCGAGTTCGAGCATCGCGCCCAGCACTGCCCAGGTGCGCCGGCCCTGGCCGATGTCCGCCAGGGTGCGCAACGCAGCCCGCATGGACTCAGGGTTGGCGTTGTAGGCGTCGTTGATGACGGTGACGCCGTCTGCGCGTTCGGTGCGTTCCATGCGCCAGCGGCTGGCCGCGCTCTGCTCCGAGAGCGACGCCGCGATGTCGTCACCGGGGATGCCCGCGGCGTAAGCGGCCGCTGCGGCGGCGAGCAGGTTCCCCAGGTGGTGCGCGCCGATCAGTTTGCTGCGCACCGGACGCGGCCCGGCGCCGTCAGGCAGTACGAGGTCGAACACCGGGTGGCCCAGGGCGTCGATGTCCGCGCCGCGCGCCTCGACGACGGCACTGGCGGCGCCGGCCGAACTCGTTCCAAGGATCGGGGCAACAGTGCGCGGGGCCATGGCGGCCACCCGGGGATCGTCGAGGTTGATGACGGCCGTGCCGTCCGCGCCAAGGGCCTCGAGCAGCTCGCCCTTGGTCCGGGCGATGTTTTCGACTCCCCCGAACTCGCCGGCGTGGGCTGTTCCGACGACGAGCACGACGCCGATGTCCGGCTTCACCATGCCGGCCAGGTATTCGATGTGGCCGATTCCCGTGGCACCCATTTCGATCACGAGGTACCGGGTGCCGGCGTCCGCGGTGAAGACGGTGAGCGGGACGCCGACCTCGCCGTTATAGGAGCCCTTGGGCGCCACGGTCTTCCCGGCTTTGCACAGGATTCCGGCCAGGAGGTCTTTGGTGGTGGTCTTGCCTGCCGAGCCGGTGATGCCGATGACGGTGAACTGTTCGCCTGCCGCGGTGCGCTCCGCGCGGATGCGGCGGACCGTTTCGGCCGCGAGGGCGCCCATCGCGAGGACGGCATCCTCGACGATGACGGCGGGGTACGGCCGGCCCTCTGAATCGGCGACTTCACGTTCGCACAGCGCAAGCATAGCGCCGCGTTCGAAGGCGGCCCCGACGAAGCTGTGGCCGTCCGCGTGCTCTCCGGGCTTAGCCACGTAAAGCGAGCCGGCTTCGGCTTCGCGGGAGTCCGTCACCACGGAAAGGGGGACGATCCCGGGATCGGCTGCAAGGGTTCCATTGGTGATGTGGGCGATTTCCGCCGCTGTCAGTGCAATCATCTCGGTCTAGGACTCTATCCGCTCGTCTGCTGGAACCCGGAATCCCCTGGCTGTCAAGGCAGCCTTCAGTTCTTCCCTGTCGTCGAGGGCAAGGTTGACGCCTTTGACTTCCTGCCAGACTTCGTGGCCGCGGCCGGCCACCAGGATAGTGTCCTTCTCGGTGGCGAGCTCCACGGCCTTGCGGATCGCCACCTCGCGCGGGAAGGATTCGATGATTTCGCAGCCCAGTTGCTCGTTGTCCCGGGCAGCGACGGCACCGGCGAGGACCTCCGCGCGGATGGCTGCGGCGTCTTCGTCATGCGGGTCGTCGTCGCTGATGATCACGATGTCGGACAGGCGGGCTGCGATTGCACCCATGGTCGGGCGTTTGCCCTGGTCGCGCTGGCCGGTAGCGCCGAAAACGACGATCACCCGCGAGCCCTCCTCCCGGGAGCGGACGGCTTCGAGGGCACGGGCGAGCGCATCCGGGTTGTGGGCGAAGTCGACCACTGACGCCGGCGCCTCGGAAACCAGCTGCATGCGGCCGGGAACGGAGACCGCGAAAGGGTCCTGCTCTTCGAGGGCCGCCTGGAGTACATCACGGCCGACGCCGGATTCAAGGACCATGATGCTGGCCAAGGCCGCGTTGGCGATGTTGAAGTCACCGGGAAGAGCTGTGCGTGCCCTCAGTTCGCCGCCGTCGCGGTGCCGGAGCACAAAGCCGCTGCCGAGGCCGCGCGGGGTGCTGCCGGCCAGGGTCCAGTCCGCTTCCGGTGCCTGGGCTCCCTGCAGGGAAAGCGTGGCCTGCAGGGACAGCGTGGTGACCGGCACTGTTGCTTCCGCCGCGAGGGTTCTGCCCCACTCGTCGTCGACGATCACCACCGCGCGGCGGCAGCGGGCCGGCGTGAAAAGCTCCGCCTTGGTGCGGAAGTATTCGTCCATGCTGCCGTGCAGGTCCAGGTGGTCCTGCGTGAGGTTGGTGAAGCCGGCGACGTCGAACATCACCCCGTCCACGCGCCGATACGACACCGCATGCGAGGAAACCTCCATGGATGCGGCGTCCAGGCCCCGCTCGCGCATCAGCGCAAGCAATGCGTGGACGTCCGGGGACTCAGGTGTGGTCAGCAGGCTTGGGATCGCCTCGGCGCCGGCCAGGATTTCGATGGTTCCGATCAGGCCGGGCGTCTTGCCCAGGGCGCGCAGCAGGGAATTGATGAAGTAAGTGGTGGTGGTCTTGCCGTTGGTGCCGGTCACCCCGAAAAGCGTCGGCGAAACCTCCCCCGCCGGCTGGCTGCGGTAGACAAGCGCGGAAACAGGCCCGACGGCGGTACGCGGCTCCCGGACGGACAGCACCGGAACGCCCGGGCCGCCGTCGGCCGTAAGCCGCTGCGCGCCGTCGTCGTCGCTGAGGATAGCGACCGCCCCTGCCGCCACGGCCTGTCCGGCGAATTCAGCGCCGTGCCGACTCGCTCCGGGCAGGGCAAGGTACAGGTCGCCCGGCTCCACGGCCCGGGAATTCAAGGAGACACCCGTAACGGCAACGCCTGCGCCTGCTTCGGGCGCCTGGATTCCCAGCGACGCCGCGATCTCGCGGAGCGGCACCGGAGCCACCTTGGCCGGACGGAAACCACTGCGCCCTGCGGCCGTGCTTCCAGCCGTCGCTGGAGTCCCGGGCGGGATCTGAATGGCGTCATTCTGCTCTGGCAAGGTGGGTCTCCGATGGTACTCGTGGAACTGGCCGCGCTGCCGGGCCCGATGACTCAGGGCCAGCGGTTCCCGGATGCGGCGTGGATGGATCAGTGTAAAAGGACTCAGGGTGTGGCCGGACAGCTGCCACACAAGCTTACTCGGCAGGCTGCGCCGGCCGGGTTTGGCTACTTGGCGAACTGGCTACTTGGCGAACTGGCTACTTGGCGAACTGCGGGAACCGGGCCGGGGTCCCGGTGGAGGGCGGAACGTTGTACGTACGCAGCACCTGGCCGAGGACCGAACGCAGGACCGGACCGTTCGTGATGCCGTAGATGTTGCCCTTCGGTCGCTGCACCACCACCTCGACGATGAAGCGCGGGTTTTCCATCGGGGCCATGGCCACCATGGACGCGGTGAAGCCGTCAAAACCCGGCAGCCCGTCCTCGCGGGGGGCCTCGGAAGTACCGGTCTTGGCACCGACCCGATAACCGTCGATCGCGGCTTCCTTGATCTCGCCCTCGGTGACGTTGCTCTCCAGGATGTCCCGGATCTTCTGTGCTGTCTCCTTGCTGACCACCCGGCGGGATTCCTTGGCGGGGACCTTCTCTTCAGTTCCGTCAGGTGAGATGTAGCTGTCGATCAGGCGGGGCTGGAGCATGACGCCGTCGTTGGCGACGCTCTGGTAAGCCCGGACCGTCTGCAGGGTGGACTGCGAAACACCCTGGCCGAACAGCACCGTGTACTGCTGGCGGTTGTCCCACTGGTCCGGCTTGGCAAGGATGCCCTTGGCTTCCGAGGGCAGTCCGATGTCCGGGGCCTCGCCGATGCCGAACTTCCTCAGCCAGTCATAGCGCTGCTGCTTGCTCAGCCGGCTGCCGACCATCACGGTGCCTGTGTTCATGGACCAGCCCAGGATGCCGGCCAAGGTCCGCTTCTCGGTACCGTGGGTGAAAGCATCGCTGAAAGTCTCGCCGTCGATCGTGACGGTCGGAGGAATGGTGAAGGTGTCCAGCGGGCTGGCCTTTCCTTCCTCGATGGCAGCCGCTGCCGTAATCATCTTCTCCACCGACCCCGGCTCATAGGCTGCCGTCACGGAACGCACGCCCCGGTCTGCAGCGGCAACACCACCCGGTTTGTTCGGATCGGGGGCGTTGGTATCTGCCATGACGACGATGTTGCCGGTCTTGACGTCCATCACCACGATCGATCCCCATTGCGCGCTGAGGCTGTTGACCTGGCTCTGGATGGCCTGCTGCGCAAAGTACTGCAGGTCGGTATTGAGCGTCAGCTTCACGTCCTTGCCGTTGACGGCGGGAGTCAGCTCGTCCGTGGCCACGGGAATGCGGAGGCCGTCGGCGCCGATCTCGAACACGCGCTTTCCGGGGGTGCCGCGCAGCACTTCGTCCTGGGTCTGTTCGATGCCGGCCTGGCCGGTGGTGCCGTCCTGGAGGAAACCGATGACGCCGCCGGCTACGCTGCCGTTCGGGTAGACGCGCTTGCTGACGGGCTTGGAGACGACCCCCGGAATGGACAGCCTGGAGATGGCGTCCTCGAGGTCCGGTTTCACTTCGCGGGCAAGGACGACGTACGGCTTGTCCCCCGTCAGCGCCGTGGTCAGGGCCGCAGCATCGGTTCCGAGCGCAGAAGCGAGGTCCTTGATGCCCTGATCACGGCTGACGGTGTCTACTTCCTTGGTGGCGCTGTTGTAGCGCCCGAATTCCGGGGTGTTGGTGTTGACCCGCTGGTCCGCCACGATGTCATAGCGGATCACGCTGCTGGCAAGCACGGTGCCATTGGCGTCAAGGATCTGTCCCCGCTCGGCCGGCAGCTCGACGGGTGTCAGTCGCTTGTTGATGCCGGCTTCGGCCATGCCGCCCATGTCCAGTCCCTGGACGAGGAACAACTTGCCGCCGACCACCAGCAGCAAGGTCAGCATCAAGGCAAGGCCTACACGCAGCCGCAGCTTGGCCGTTGACGCCTTCTTCGTTTTCGATTTCCCGGAGTTCTGCGCCACGTCGTTTCCTTGCTGCTTGCCTTGCTGTCAGTTCGGCTGGAGGCTTACTGCCCGGGTGCCTTCTGCGGGGGAGCCGGCACCGAGCCTCCGTTGAGGTTCATTGCCGGAGCCTTCGGCGCCGCCTTCTTGGCTGCAGGCTTGGGCTTTGCGTCGGCTTTCTCGTCCTTGCCTGCAGAGGGAGCATGGCTCTCCAGCGGTTCCTTGCTGCTTGCCGGGGGGACAGCATCAAGCTGGCCGGTGATTGCCGGAGGCGCGATGACGGCACCCCGTCCGGTCCCCTTGAGCGCCGGCGTAGCATCGCCGGTGATCGCGAGAGTCTCCAAGTTGATCTGGCCCTTGGCAGTGGAAGCAACCATTCCCAATTGTGCAGCCTTGGCAGCCAGATTCTGGGGAGCTTCGAATGCCTGGCGTTGCTGTGTCAGTTCCTGGTTCTGCTTGGCCAAGGTGGCGTCCTGGGCCTTCAGCTGGACCAGGTTGTACTGGGCGGTGGAGACGGAGATGTTGAGGACCAGGACCGTCAGCAGCGCCGCGGCGAGCACGCTGAAGCAGAAGACAAAGAAGGGCACCCTGCGCTTGCCAGGGGTGCTCCGGACCAGGGAGAGCGGCGTGCGGACCTTGCGGCCGGCGTCGGCCGAACGCAGGGGCAGGGCGCGCGCGGTGTTGCCCACGGTGGACGGCGTTGCCTTCGCAGCAGCGGTGCTCATGCGTTTCTCCTTGCTTTGATCCGTTCAACGGCCCGCAGCCGGGCTGAGGCAGCCCGGGGGTTCTCGGCGATTTCTTCTGCGGTGGGCACCTCGGTGCCCTTGGTCAGTGTTTTCAGTTCGGGTTTGTGTTCCTCAAGCTCCACCGGGAAGCCCAGCGGTGCCGAGGATTTGGAACGCTTCTGGAAGACGGACTTCACGATCTTGTCCTCGAGCGAGTGGTAGGACATCACCACCACGCGCCCGCCGAGGGCGATGGAATCAACGGCGGCGGGAACGGCCCGCTCCAGGACATCGAGTTCCTCGTTGACCTCGATGCGCAATGCCTGGAAGGTGCGCTTCGCCGGGTGTCCGCCGGATTTCGCAGCGGCGGCCGGCACCACGCTGCGGATCTGTTCGACGAGTTCACCAGTGGTGGTGAAGGGCCTGTCAGCCCGGGCGGCGACGATCCGGTTCGCGATCCGTCCCGCGAACTTCTCTTCGCCCCACTTCCGGATGATCCGGACAAGTTCCTCTTCGGAGTAGTTGTTGACGACGTCGGCCGCTGTCTGCCCGCGGCTCGTGTCCATCCGCATGTCCAAAGGAGCGTCGTAGGAATACGCGAAGCCGCGTTCCCGCTCGTCCAATTGGAGGGACGAAACGCCGAGGTCCATCAGGATGCCGTGCACTTCGGACAGCCCCAGGTCCTCCAGGACCTCCTCGATCTCGTCATAGACGGCGTGAACAAGGTCGGTGCGCTTCCCGAAGGGCTTGAGACGCGCCCCTGCCAGGGCCAAGGCTTCCTCGTCGCGGTCGATTCCCACGAGGTGCAGGTCCGGGAAACGCTGGAGCATTGCTTCGGAGTGTCCGCCCATGCCGAGCGTCGCATCGATGACCACAGGTGTCTCCCCGCGGCCGCGTGCGGCTTCGAAACCTGGTGCCAACAAATTGATGCACCGGTCCTTCAGGACCGGCACATGGCGCTCAGAGGTCGGCTTTGGCGTGTTCTGCTCTTCCATGCGGCCTCCTCAGTACTTGTTCGCTGGCTCTTCATTGCTTCTTGGGCCGGATCCCCATCCGCGCCTATCGCTGCGTCCGCCTGGCTCCGGGGAAGGTGAGCCAGGTTGGCGTGCAATGGGCGGCTGGAGATCCCGTCCAAGAAGCAGGTGCTGCCCGTCGTCTAGATGAATCCGGGAAGGTTGTCGTCGTCGGTCTCCGAGAAGGCGGCTTCCTTCTCGGTGAGGTACTCGTCCCAGGCCTGGGCATCCCAGATCTCTGCCCGGGTGCCGGCTCCGATGACCGCCAGTTCCCGGCCGAGTCCTGCGTAGGCCCGGAGCGCCGGCGGAATCGTCACGCGCCCCTGCTTGTCAGGCACCTCGTCAGAGGCTCCGGACAGGAAAACCCGGATGTAGTCACGAGCCTGCTTGGAGGAGATGGGGGCCTCCCGCATGGATTCGTGGATACGTTCGAATTCCCGCTGACTGAAGACGTAGATGCAGCGTTCCTGCCCCCTGGTGAGGACGAGACCCTCTGCAAGTTCCTCCCGGAACTTGGCGGGGAGGATGATGCGCCCCTTCTCATCCAGACGCGGTGAATGCGTGCCAAGAAACACTGGCTCACCGCCCATCCGTGAAAAGGTGCCGTACCTGCCCCACTCCGCCACTACCCTCTTACGTCCTCCACTTTACTCCACAAGCCCCCACAGTCAACGCACACGCGGGCGTTTTGGCACCACTCGGGGTGAATTTGGCCGCAGGAACCCGGGGAATGCCGTGCGTGGTGGGAAGTGGAGGGAAATTCGCACCGCGCGGCGTGCGGTGTCCGTGCGCAGACTATGCCGCTGTGCTTAAACGGAAAAAGACCCGTCAAACGGGTCTTTTTTCTTCAGATGCGTGGTCTGTGGTGCGAAGTGGGGGATTCCGGGAAACCTCCGCGGAAGGACTCAGCTAGTCATCGCCGCGGCGGCGTTCATCCCAGCGCTCTTCGAGGTTGTTCATGAAGGAACTCTTCGGCTTCCCCGGTTTGCGGGACTTGAGCTTGCCGCCGGAGATCCTGCGGAGCGTCGCGAAATAGACGCCGGCGCCCATGACGACAAAACCGAGAACGCCCAGGAAAATGTTCTGAAGGGAGACACCGACCAACAAGAGCAGAACACCGGCAATGGTGCCAAGGACTCCCATGATGATGTGCCGGGTCGACCAGGCACGGATGGGATCCGACCCCATTGAATTGGCGAACTTCGGATCGTCCTCATGCAGCTGCTTCTCAAGTTGCTCGAGAAGCTTCTGTTCGTGCTCCGAGAGGGGCATCGCGACCTCCTTGTAGTCGGCCAGGGTCCAGATAAGGGGCGGCCATCGCCTCTGTATCCATAAACGGACCGGCCTGAAAAAGGGTTCCCAGTCCTAGCCCATGGAACCAGACGCGATGAGGCACTTTGTCCAGACGATCTAATTCTGTGTGTATTTATAGGATAGTTTGTTGCGCACAGTTCTGAAAGACGCACCAAGTGTGCAGGACGGGCTTTCCGGCACTATTGGGCGCCGTCGGGCCCTCTTTCCATGCCCGGCCCGAGCAAGCGGGCCGGGAGCACTGTTTTTCCGCCGAATTTCCTGCTCACCTGATCCAACGCTTGCTCCGCCGAGCGCCAGTTGTCATCCCGCCGGTCCAGGCTCAGCTGCAGCGCGGCACCATCGGCTGTTTCAAGCTGTTCCAGCCTCACACCGATGAGGCGGACACTCATCGGCCGGGCGCCCAGGGAAGCCAGCAACTGGGAAGCGACCTGGTAGACGAGTTGGGCGCTATCCACCGGTGTATGGACCGTCTTGCTCCTGCTCACAGTGGAAAAGTCGGCGTAGCGGAGTTTCAAGGCCACCGTTCGTGCCATCATTCCGCTGGCCCGCAGGCGCGTGGCGGTACGGTGCGAGAGCCGGAGCAGTTCGCGGTGGAGCAAGGCGTCGTCGAAGGTATCGACCGCGAAGGTCTCCTCCGCGCCGATGCTTTTCTCCAGCCGGACAGGCGTCACCGGGCGGGGATCAAGCCCCATGGACAGACGGTGGACGTGTTCCCCGGATGCCCCCAGTATCTTCCGGAGGGCCGCCAGAGGCGTGGCGGCGACGTCCGCAACCGAGCGGATCCCGAGCCTGGCCAGCACCTCCGCGGTCTTCGCACCCACTCCCCACAGTGCGTTCACGGGCAGGCTGTGCAGGTATTCAACAGTGCGGTCCGCTTCGATCAGCAAAAGCCCGTCCGGTTTGCAGCGCGTTGAGGCGATCTTGGCCACGAACTTGTTCGCAGCGATGCCGACGGAAGCGGTGATGCCCAGCTCATCGGACACCCTTCGCCTGACCAGTTTGGCGATCTCCACGGGCGGACCCAGCCGCCGGATGGCTCCTCCGACGTCGAGGAACGCTTCGTCGACACTGAGCGGCTCCACCAAGTCAGTAATCGACTCGAAGATCCGCATCAATTCCGCGGAGACGTCGTAGTAGAGGTGGTGGCGGGGCTCAAGGATCACGGCGGAAGGACACAAGCGCATGGCGACAGCCATCGGCATCGCGGATTTCACACCGACCCCGCGCGCCTCATAGGAAGCGGACAGCACTACGGAGCGCTCCGAGGGGAATCCGACGATGACCGGCTTGCCACGCAATTCCGGGCGCGAGCGCAATTCGACGGAAACGAAGAAGGCATCCATGTCCACGTGAAGGATGCTGGTACGCCGGAGTTCCTTCAGCGTTGACGGGTCAATCCGCCCGGCGCCGCCTCCAGTAGCTCCGTCTGTTCTCACAGGAAAATCCTATGCCCGGTGCCGCGTACCTGGCGGGGCCGGGCCCTGGTGCTGCGAAATCGGGCCGGGGGCCCGAACGCTAAACTGTAGGCAGCATCCGGCACCGTCTCCCCCAGGAGGAATCCCCTGTGAAGTTCGTTCGAAGGCACCAGAGCACAGCTCTGGCCGCTTGTGCTGCCGGCATTGCTTTGGCCGCTGCCGCGTGCGGCGCCCCCTCGTCCCCTGGATCTCCTTCATCGGCCCAGGCGAGCCAGCAGCAGCCCGCGGAGTCGTCTTCCGCCTCTCCTGAGGCGGCAACTTCCCCGGTTCCGGGCGCGGCCGCCGCCGTCGCATCGCTTGCGCCGGGCTTCCCGCAGAAACTGATTCCCCTCATGCCCAAGGCGAGCATCAAATCCAGCAGCCTCGACAAGAACTCCTCACCTGCTTCTGCAGCTCTTGTGGGCACCATCGCAGCACCCGCTTCCGCAGTGTTCACCTTCTACACCTCCGCCCTTACGGCCCAGGGTTTCAAGGCGGTACCCGGAGACAAGGTGGGCGGCACCAAGTCGCGTGACCTCATCCGCGCCAACGGCGAAACGGCCAATATCTCGGTCATCGAAGAAGCAGGTGTCTCCACCTTCACCGTCGGCGCCAACGTTGCGGCCGGGTCCCTGAAGTGACGGCGTCGCAGATTGCAGCCGAGCAGGGCCGTTTCATCGCGGACGTTGCCGGCGGACTCCACAGCTTCCTCGCCCGGCAGGAAACCGTCATGGCGGACATCTCCCCGGATGTCGCCCCGCTGATGGATTCGATCTCGAAGCTGGTGACCGGCGGGAAGCGCCTCCGGGCCCTCATGGCGTATTGGGGCTGGCGGGGTGCAGGCGGTGACGCGGCGCACCCGGACATCGTCAATGCCGGCTGCGCCTTGGAACTGTTCCAGGCCGCGGCACTGATCCACGACGACATCATTGACCGCTCCGATACCCGGCGGGGCGGTCCCAGTGTGCATCGACGCTTCAGCCAGCTCCACCAGACGGAAGGCTGGGCACTGGACGAGGAACGCTTCGGCCATGCCGCGGCGATCCTGACCGGCGATCTGTGCCTCTCCTTCAGTGAAGAGGCGTTCACCGGCATTGGCCCGCGCGCGGCGTCGGGAACTCCTGCGCGGCACATCTTCAACCTGATGCGGGCGGAGGTCATGGCCGGGCAATACCTGGACATCCTTGAAGAGGTGGCCGGACCCGTGCGGGACCGTGCAGGCGCCGTGGACCGGGCCACCTCGATCATCCGCTTCAAGTCGGCGAAGTATTCTGCCGAGCACCCGCTGGGCCTGGGCGGTGCTCTGGCCGGCGCGGACGAGGCCCTGCTCGCCGGCTATTCGGCTTTCTCGCTTCCGCTGGGCGAGGCCTTCCAATTGCGCGACGACGTCCTGGGCGTCTTCGGCGATCCCGGGACCACGGGCAAGCCGGCCGGCGATGACCTGCGCGAAGGCAAGCGGACCGTACTGGTCGGCTTCGCGATCAACCAAAGCGAGCCGGCAGTTTCCGCCTACCTTGATGCCAACCTTGGCCGGCAGGACCTGGACGAAAGCGAGGTGGGGAAGATCCGGCAGATCATGGTTGATTGCGGGGCACTTGCCGCCACCGAGGCCATGATCGACGAACTCAGCGGCCGGGCCTTCGAAGCCCTTGAGCAGCTCCCCCTCGCCGAGCTTCCCCTGTCTGCGCTCCGGGGCCTTGCCGAGGCCGCCGTGAGCCGGGCCGCCTGAGAAGGCCGCGCGGGCACCCGTAATACCCGGACACCCATAAGAATAATCAGAACAGAGGACGACGCCGGCAGGTCACCTGCCGCCGTCGTCCTCTGTTTACCGTCGTCTTCTGTTGTGGCGGGCAACCGCCCGGGGGTATGTCCTGCGGCTACCAGGCCAGAGACTGCGCCCGGCGGCGGATCTCGGTCTTGCGGCCTTCGCGCAGGGCGTCCACGGGCCGGCCGCGGAGGGACTCATCCGGAGTGAAGAGCCAGACGATGAGTTCCTCATCGGTGTAACCGGCATCCCCCAGCACCGCGACGGTACCTTTCAGACTGTCCAGCACATGACCGTCCTGGATGAAGAGGGCCGGGATGCTGCGGATCTTCCGTTCGCCTACCCTCAGCGCAACCAGTGCGCGCTCATCCAGGAGTCCGTGGACCTTGGTAATGGGAACGTCGAGGATTTCGGCGACGTCGGGAAGCGGCAGCCATTCGGAAACGAGGCTTTCTACAGTACTCACGAAAACAAGGTTGCCACGCCCGGGCCGCTTCGCCTAGCCGGGGGCCGCCCGCTTTGCCAAAGCCGATTGATCAATGAATGGGCCATTGAGCAGGTGTTTTCTTGTGCCTGCTTCAAATCTGTGAGAGATTCACTTTGATCACAATTGCATCTTTTTTCACATTAGTAACATTGGCATCACTGGCAGCAGCGTTCTGCAAAGGCCGCGGCTGAGATGAGGATTTCCTATGACGACCCCACGTTCGTCCAAGAAGACAACAGGCATGCCCGTGTTTGCGGCCACCACAGCAGCGTTGCCCGCCGTCGTGCTCTCATCGCTGGCCCTGGCGCACCCGGCGGCTGCCGCCCTGCCCGCTTCGCAGCCGCAGCGTATCCCCGCAACGCTTGCCGCAGCCATCAAGGCACAGGCCGCACAGGCTTCCGGCACCGTCATCCCGGCGTCGTCCGTGCCCGCCGCCATCCCTGCGGCCTTGCGGGCCCAGCCGGGAGCGGTTCCCTCCACCTATACGGTGAGGCCGGGCGACACCATCAGCGGCATCGCCGCGCGCCACGGACTGAACACCGGTTCCGTGCTGAAGCTCAACCGGCTTTCGGCCAGCTCGGTCATTTATCCCGGCCAGCGGGTCAAGCTCAAGGCTGTCTCCACCGCGCCGGCATCGCGCCCGGCCAGCATCCCCACCGGAACGTACACGGTCAAGCCGGGCGACACCCTGAGCGGCATTGCCGCGCGGCACGGCGTCGGCCTGTCCAAGGTATTCAGCTGGAACCGCCTGAACGCGGGCTCCATCATCTACCCGGGCCAGAAGATCAAGATCGGTGCGGCCCCGGCCGCCCCGAGTCCCGCCGCACCGGCCCCGGCAGCATCCCCGGGCTCCTACACCATCAAGGCCGGCGAGACCCTCGGCGGCATCGCCTACCGGCACAAGGTCTCCCTGTCCGAGTTGCTTTCGGCCAACCGGCTCAAGGCCAGCACCATCATCTACCCCGGGCAGAAACTGGCCATCCCGGGCGCTTCCACGCTCCAGCCGGCGTCAAGTTCCAAACCGCTGGTCCCTAGTTCCTTCCTCGGCTACACGTACCCGGCAGCAGTCGTCAGCTCCGCAAACAAGAACAAGGCGATCCTGGAAGCTTCGCCGGTTCCAACCCGCGAGCAGATGAAGAACATCGTGGCGGACACTGCCCGGCGCATGGGCGTCAACCCGTCCCTGGCCATGGCCTTCGCCTACCAGGAGTCCGGCTTCAACCAGCGCGCCGTCTCCCCCGCCAATGCCATCGGCACCATGCAGGTCATTCCGTCCTCGGGCGAATGGGCTTCGGAGCTGGTGGGCCGCGAGCTCAACCTGCTCGACCCTTACGACAACGCGACCGCCGGCGTCGCGATCATCCGTGCTCTCGTCAGCACCAGCAAGACCGTTGACCTGGCGATCGCCGGCTACTACCAGGGCCAGTACTCCGTCAGCAAGCACGGAATGTACGCCGACACGAAGCAATACGTGGCCTCGATCAAGGCCTTGATGAAGCAGTTCTAGGACGTCTGTCCGCCCACGCAACGGGCCCGGATCGCATGGACGATTCGGGCCCGTTGTCTTTGCTCATTTAGGATCGTAGGGTGCAGGAACAAGTATCGGACCACCTTCTCGGCTCCCTCGTGGACGGGCGCTACCTCGTGCGGGCCCGGCTCGCGGGCGGAGGAATGTCCACCGTGTACCTGGCCACCGACGAGCGGCTGGACCGTGATGTCGCCCTGAAAGTCCTCCATCCGCACCTGGCGAACGACGCCAGCTTCCTGGAGCGGCTGCGCCGGGAAGCACGTGCCGCCGCCAGCCTCTCCCATCCCCATGTGGTGGGTGTGCTCGACCAAGGCCAGGACGGCCACACGGCGTACCTTGTCATGGAGTACATCAAGGGCCACACGCTCCGCGATGTTCTCCAGGAAAAGGGCGCCCTCCCGCCGCGCCTCGCACTGGCCCTGATAGACCCGGTCATCGAAGGCCTCGCCGCGGCCCACGACGCCGGCCTCATCCACCGGGACGTGAAGCCGGAGAATGTGCTGATCGCTGACGACGGCCGGATCAAGGTGGGCGACTTCGGCCTGGCCCGGGCCGTCACCGCCGCCACCAGTACGGGATCGCTGATCGGAACGGTCGGCTATCTGGCCCCTGAACTCGTGCTGGGCCAGGCGGCCGACGCCCACAGCGACATCTACTCGGCGGGCGTCATGCTCTACGAAATGCTGACCGGCGCCCAGCCGTACTCGGGCGAGGTGCCTATCCAGGTGGCCTACCAGCACGTCAATGCGGACATGCCGCCGCCTTCGGACACCGCCCCCGGCCTGGCGTCCGACATCGACGAGCTCGTCCAGTGGTGTACCGCCAAGGACCCGGAGCAGCGCCCCGTCGACGGCGGCGCCCTGCTCTCCGAGCTGCGGCACATCCGCACCACGCTCAGCGATGAGCAGCTGGACTACGTGCCGCCGTCGGCCCTTCCGGCCGCGGGACAGGCAGGGAATCCAGCCGACGCCCATACCGAGCTCCTGGAACGCGCCGCCCTCAACGAAGACAATGCCGGCCGGACAGAGATCATTTCCTCCGGCCACCAGCCCACCTCGATCCTGACGCAGGGCTTTTCAGCGCAGTCCTTCCCGACGTCGGTGCTGCCGCCCGCGCTGTCCGGCGCCCTTGCCGGGGAGGGTGACGCCGACTCGGAGCCCCCGGCCCAGGAACTCTCCCCGCGCGAGGAAAAGCGGGCCGCGCGCCAAGCCGAGAAGGACCGCGTGCGGGCGGCCGCAATCCCGTCACGCACGCTTCGGGAAGGAAACCCCCGGCGCCGCGCCGTCGTCTGGACCCTTGTGATACTGCTACTTGCCATCCTGGCCGGAACGGCCGGCTGGTTCTTCGGCGTGGGCCCCGGCTCCCCGGGAACCATTCCGCCGCTCAAGAACAAGCCGGCGCAGGAAGCCGAACAGCTCCTGCGCACAGCCGGCTTCCAATCCCGGTCCCAGGATGTCTTCGACGACGAGGTGAAATCCGGTTACACCGTGGGAACCGACCCCGCCGCAGGTGTCGAGATCCGGAAGTTCCTGCCGGTCACCCTGTTCGTGTCCAAGGGCCCGCAGCTGTTTCCCCTTGTCGGCCTGGGCGGATTGAGCCTGGAGCAGGCCAAGGACGCGCTGGCCGGCGCAGAGATGACGTTGGGCCAGGTCACTGAAAAATACGACGAGCAGGCACCGGCTGGGACCATCCTGTCGCAGGCACCGGCCAAGGACACTCCGGTGCGCCATGGAACGGCCGTGGCCCTGGTGGTTTCGAAGGGTCCGCAGCCCCTTCCTGTTCCGGATGTGCGCGGCATGGACCGGGACTCGGCGGTGAAGGCGATCACCGATGCCGGACTGACGGCGAAGATCGCCGCGGACACCGTCTTCGACAAGAAGGTTCCCGCCGGTTCGGTGGTCCGCCAGTCGCCGTCGGACGGCACCCTGAACCGCGGCGGCACGGTGACCCTGACCCTGTCCAAGGGGCCGCGCATGGTCGAGGTTCCCAATTTCATCGGCAAGCCGGCCAAACAGGCCGAAAAGGAGCTGAAGAAACTCGGCTTCCAGGTGGAGCTCAACAACGTCCTGGGCGGCTTCTTCGGAACGGTCCGGGACCAGGACCCGGTGGATACCGCTGTCCCGGAGGGGTCCACGATCACCCTGACGGTGGTCTAGCGTCCAGACTTCTTGCGCGAACGTACAGCTGTGGCCCCGAAATCCGCGATTCCGGGGCCACAGCTGTACGTTCGTGGCTCTTGCTAGTGCTTGGCCAGCGCCCCGGCGACCAGGAAGGCCATTTCGAGGGACTGCATGTGGTTCAGCCGCGGGTCGCAAACGGACTCGTAACGGTCGGCGAAGGCGTCCTCGTCGATCGGGTCCGATCCGCCGAGGCACTCGGCTACGTCGTCGCCGGTCATCTCCATGTGGAGGCCGCCCGGCACGGTGCCCAGGGCCTGGTGCACCTCGAAGAAGCCGCGGACCTCGTCGATCACGTCGTCGAAGCGTCGCGTCTTGTAGCCGTTCTGCGAAGTGACCGTGTTCCCGTGCATGGGGTCCGTCACCCACAGCACCTGCGCGCCGGAGGCAGTGACGCGCTCGACGACGGCGGGCAGCTTCTCGCGGATGTTCTTAGCACCCATGCGGGTGATGAAGGTCAGGCGGCCGGGTTCGCGGTTGGGGTCCAGCTTGTCGATGAGGCGCAGGGCATCATCGCCGCTGGTGCCCGGACCGAGCTTCACGCCGATCGGGTTGCGCACACGGGACAGGAAGTCCACGTGGGCGTGGTCGAGTTCGCGGGTACGCTCGCCGATCCACAGGAAGTGGCCGGAGGTGTCGTACGGCAGCCCGGTGCGGGAGTCGATGCGGGTCAGTGCGCGCTCGTAGTCCAGCAGGAGGGCCTCGTGGCTGGCGAAAAATTCGACGCGCTTGAGGGCCTCGAAGTCGGCGCCGCAGGAGTCCATGAACCGGATGGCACGGTCGATGTCCCGGGCGAGGGATTCGTAGCGGGCGTGGGCCGGGTTCTCGGTGAAGCCCTTGTTCCACTGGTGGACCAGGCGCAGGTCGGCGAAGCCGCCCTGCGTGAAGGCGCGGATCAGGTTCAGCGTGGAGGCGGAGGTGTGGTATGCGCTCAACATGCGGCCGGCGTCGTGCGCGCGGGACTCAGGGGTGAAGTCGTAGCCGTTGACGATGTCGCCGCGGTATGCCGGGAGGGTCACGCCGTCGCGGGTTTCCTCGTTGGAGGAGCGCGGCTTGGCGAACTGGCCCGCCATGCGGCCCATCTTGATGACAGGCATCGCAGCACCGTAGGTCAGCACCACGGCCATCTGCAGGATCGTCTTGACCCGCGCGCTGATCTTGTCCGCGGTGGCGCCTTCGAAGGTTTCCGCGCAGTCGCCGCCCTGGAGCAGGAAGGCACGGCCCTGGGCGGCGGCGGCAAGGCGTTCGCGCAGGACATCGACTTCACCGGCGAACACCAGTGGCGGCAGCACCGAAAGTTCCTTGACGGAGGCGTCGAAGACGTCCTTGTCCGACCATGTGGGCTGCTGCGAAATCGGCAGCTCGCGCCAGTCGTCCAGGCCCGGATAGTCAGCGGCGCCGCTTTGCGCCGTGCTGGTCATGGGGCCGGTCATCGAGGGTGCGGGAATAAGCTCAGTCACCCTACAAGACTAGTGGGCGGCTGTCGCTTTGGGGACACGGCTGCCGTAACCCTCGCGGGCGGTGCCGTCACACTTTTCCGCCGGCTCCGCCGTCGTGGTCCTGGCCGCTCTGCCGGGCCTTGACGTCGGCGGCGTATTCGTCCACGTACTCCTGCCCGGAGAGCCGCATGATCTCGTACATGATCCGGTCCGTGACCGTGCGCTGGACCATACGGTCTTCTTCTTCGCCATAGTGCTCGCTGAAGTCCAGCGGCTGCCCGATGATCATGCCGATGCGCCTGATGTTCGGTATCCGTTTGCCGATGGGCTGCACCTTTTCGGTGCCGATCATTGCCACGGGAATCACCGGAACACGGGTCTGCAGCGCCAGCTTGGCCACCCCGGCCTTGCCCCGGTACAGGCGGGCGTCAGGGCTGCGGGTTCCTTCGGGGTAGATTCCCAGCAGTCCCCCGCCCAGCAACACGTCCCGGCCGGCCTGCAAGGACACCTCGGAGGCCGCACCGCCCGAGCGGTCCATGGGCAGTTGCTTGGTGAGCCTGAAGAACAGCGCCGTGAGCCTGCCCTTGATGCTGGTTCCGGTGAAGTATTCGGACTTGGCCAGGAAGATCACCGGGCGGTGCACCATGAGCGGCAGGAAGATCGAGTCGGAGAAGGAAAGGTGGTTGGAAGCGAGGATCGCTGCGCCTTCGGCCGGTACGTTGTCCAGTCCCTTGATCCATGGACGGAACAGCAGTTTGAGGATGGGACCGATAAAGATCCGCTTCATGACCCAATAGAACACCGTGGTTCCTCCCCGGGCGGCATATGAATATGGCCGGACGTTTCCGTTCGACGCTCAATTGCCACCCTACTCCTGTGTGAATTGTGCGGAACAGTGACACGATGGACTCATGACGGAAAGCAGCGTCCCGGATAGTCCACGGCCCTTCCGGTATGCGGGCCACGGGGCCAACGCGGACACCGGAATCGCCCTCTGCCATGGATTCACCGGCAGCCCCCTCAGCATCATGCCGTGGGCCGAATACCTTGCCGCCCGGGGCTTCGCGGTCACGGTCCCGCTACTCCCAGGGCACGGGACGCACTGGCAGGACCTGGCCCGGACCTCCTGGAAGGACTGGTACGGAGCGTTCGAGGAAAGCTACCTGGAGCTGGCCGGCGCAACCTCGCGCTGCTTCGTAGCGGGCCTCTCCATGGGCGGCGCCGTGGCGCTGCGTGCTGCGGCCCGGCACCCGGTGGCAGGGGTCGCCGTCGTGAATCCCGGACTGAGCTTTTATGACCGGCGGGTCCGGTACATCGGCGCCCTCAAGCACGTCATGCGCACCACCGCACCTATCGAGGAGGAAGACCCGACGGCGGCCGCCACCGACGACGGCGACTACTCCCGCACGCCGCTGGCGGCGGTGCACGAACTCAAGAAGCTGTTCCGTTCCGCCTACCGCTCACTTCCGGCCATCACGGCACCGGCACTGGTGCTCAAGTCGCAGCAGGACACGGTGGTACCGCCGAGTTCCCTGCAGATGATCCGCAAGCGCATCGGCAGCAAGGACCTACGGGTGGTGTCCCTTCCGCACAGCGGACACGTGGCGACCCTTGACCTGGACGCGCCCGTGGTCCTTGAAGAATCCGCCGCGTTTTTCCTGCGGCACGCCGCCGACAGAGTAGCCTCGGAGTCATCATGAACACTCTCCCCGATTCTTCGCCGTTCTCAAGCAGCTTCACCGGTTCAGGCCCCAGCGTCGGCGTGGTGATGAGCCACGGATTCACTGGCAGTCCGCACAGCTTGCGCCCCTGGGCGCGGTACCTGGCTGGAGAAGGTTTCGCCGTCCGGCTTCCCCTGCTGCCCGGCCACGGTACCAGCTGGCAGGACATGGCCACCCGGCACTGGCAGGAGTGGCACAACGCGGTGGATGCCGCCTACCTCGAGCTGCAGGCCGAATGCGACTATGTGTTCGCCGCAGGGCTCTCCATGGGAGGCGCGCTTGCACTCCGGATCGGGGCCACCCGGCCGGTTGCCGGCACCATCGTGATCAATCCGGGCCTGGTCATCGACGACCCCCGCGCCGCGGTGGTCGGCATCCTCAAGCATGTCCTCAAGACCACTCCGGCCATCGCCAACGACATCCGCAAGCCCGGCATGGATGAAGGCGCCTATCCGCGCACCCCGGTGGCCGCGGCCCATGAACTGAAGAAGCTGTACAAGGACACCTGGGCGCTGCTCCCCCGGATTTCCGCGCCGGTGCGCGTATTCCGTTCCTCCGTCGACCATGTGGTGTCCGACGCCAGCATCCGGCAGCTGCGGCGCCTTGTCTCGGCACCCGTGGAGCTGACCGTCCTGGAGAACAGCTATCACGTGGCGACCCTGGACAACGACGCCCCGGGAATCTTCCAGGCTTCCGCGGAATTCATCCGGAAAACCGTTGCCGGACTGGCCGCCGGGGAGACCGGCCGCGCCCTGGACGACTCCGGCCCCGAAGGACGGCACCCATGAACAGGCCGGGGCCCGACTCCGCGGACCAAAGCGCGAACAAGGACGAGGACGCCATCTGGCTTGACCTCGTAGCCAGGCTCGAAGCCATGCCGGACGAAGACCTGGACGGCCCCGGCGATACTCCGGCGTTACCGGACCGGAGCCCCCGGACGGGCAGCTTCAGCGATTATGACCCGCTGGGGCTTTCCCGGCCGGCCTTCGAGGAAACCGATGCTGGCGACGCCGTATCCGAAGGTGGGCCGCGCGATTACGAAGCGGCCGAAGACGACGAGGGTTTCATCCCGGAGGAGCCGCCCAGCCTGGCGGGAACCGAGCCGCTGACAATGCTGGCCTGGGTGGGCGCCATCGGCGGGCCGCTCGCCCTGCTGTTCACGGCGATGTTCTGGCGTTCGGCGCCGCTGCCGGCAATCCTCGGGATGGTGGCTGCCTTCCTTGCTTCCGTGGTCTACCTCATCATGCGGCTCCCCCGCGAAAAGGACGACTACGACGACGGCGCGCGCGTCTAAGCGCGTGCGCTGACCTGCCTAGCCCTGCAGCCTGCCGCTGACCCTGGACAGATCGGCCGCGCCGATCATGCCTGCGCTGGGCCCGAGTTCGGCAAGCTTGATCGCCGCCGGCGGGCGGAAACCACGGCCGGTGAGGTTCCTTGTGAATGCCTGCCGCGCCGGTCCCACCAGCAGTTCGCCGGCGTCGCACAGGCCGCCGCCGATCACGAACGTCCCCGGGTCGAGCGCGGCTGCGAGGTTGGCCAGGCCCAGGCCGAGCCATTGGCCGACTTCTTCCAGCAGTTCCCTGGACGCCGGATCGCCGGACTTCGCCAGCTGGGAAACCGTCAGCCCGGTAATGTCGTCGACCACCCCGCCGCTGGCCTTCAGCAGTTCGTAGGCCAAAGGGGACTTCCGGCGGGCGAGTTCCCGGGCTTCCCGGCCGAGCGCGTTTCCCGAAGCATACTGTTCCCAGCAGCCCCGGTTGCCGCATTCGCAGCGGTGGCCGCCGGGAACAGCCACCTGGTGGCCGAACTCGCCCGCGACCCCGAAGCGCCCGCGCTCCAGCCGGCCGTCCATCACCATCGCACCACCGATGCCGGTGCCCAGGGTGATGCACACGAGGCGGCTCTCGCCGCGCCCGGCGCCGAAGCGCCACTCGGCCCAGGCGGCGGCGTCGGCGTCGTTGGAGAGGAGCACTGGCCGGCGAAGGAGCTTCTGCAGGTTGTCCCGCAGCGGTTCATTGCGCCAGGCGAGATGCGGGCTGAACAGCACCGTGCCGCCGTCGAGGTCCATCCAGCCGGCAGCGCCGATGCCAAGGGAAGCAATCCGGTGATTCTCCCCAAGCTCCTGGACAAGTTCAACAATTACCCCCTCCACTGCGCGGGGGTCGCTGCCCGGCGTCGTCCGGCGCCGTTCCTCCAGGACCCGGCCCTCGGCGTCGACCACACCGGCGGCCACCTTGGTGCCACCGATGTCGATCCCGATCGCCAGGCCGCGCCGTCCCAGCCGCGAATGCCCGGCGGACGCTGCCACCTGGTTTCCCCCGCCAGGGGCCCAGGGGGCGGCACCTTTCCGCAGCGGACCACGACGGCGGACGGCGGCGGATGCGGGCCAGGGCGCCTTGCGCGCCCGGCCGCCGGCTGGCGGTGTGGTTCTCAGCATCCCGCCATCCTATTCCCGGGGCAGGACATACCCGGGGATGCGAAGGCAGCAGCGCAACACGTCGAAACGCCCGCGCATTGGCGGATTTCCGGGCTTCGCCGTAAAGTTACTCGCCAGTAGGTGAACTCCGACACACCCATACAACGGGCGTATTAGAGTTAGAGCAGCCCTGCATTGGTCTGTTGATATCAAAGGAGCTATCGTGCGTGAAGTCAGTGTTCCGCCCCTGGTAAATGTTGCCCCTGAAACCAACATCACGGACCTCGTGATCCGGCAGGCAAACAAGCCGTCCAACCCCGCCCTCTTCGCCAAGCTGGACGGGGCCGGCCAGTGGCAGGACATCCACGCCCGGGAGTTCCTCGCGGATGTATCGGCACTGGCGAAAGGCCTGATCGCCAACGGCGTCCAGCTCGGCGACCGGGTGGGCATCATGTCCCGCACCCGCTACGAATGGACCCTGGTGGACTTCGCCATCTGGTTCGCCGGCGGCATCTCGGTTCCGATCTACGAAACCTCCTCCCCCTCGCAGGTGGCTTGGAACCTCGGGGACTCGGGCGCCGTGGCAGCGTTCGCCGAGGCCGCGCACCACGAGGACATCATCCGGCAGGCAGTGGCCGGGCAGGACCTCGGCACGGTGGCCAATGTCTGGCAGCTGGAAGGCGGTGGACTCGACCTGCTGCGCAGCGCCGGCGCCGGAGTCAGCGACGAGGAACTCGAATCCCGCCGCAGCAAGGCGGTACTCTCGGACACCGCCACGATCATCTACACCTCGGGCACCACGGGCCGGCCCAAGGGCTGCGAGCTGACCCATGGCAACTTCGTGGAACTGTCCGAAAACGCGCTGGCTTCCCTGGGTGACGTGGTGAACGAGCACGCCCGAACCATCATGTTCCTGCCGCTCGCCCACGTGTTCGCCCGCTTCATCTCGGTCCTGGCCGTCGCGGCCGGCGCTCAGGTGGCCCATACCCCGGACATCAAGAACCTGCTGTCAGACCTCCAGAGCTTCAGGCCGTCCTTCATCCTGGCTGTGCCGCGGGTCTTCGAGAAGGTCTACAACTCGGCTCTGAGCAAAGCCGAGGACGGCGGCAAGGGCGGGATCTTCCACACGGCGGCGGACACCGCCATCGCCTACTCGAAGGCACGCCAGAGCGGTTCCATCGGCCTGGGCCTGCGGCTCAAGCACGCGCTCTTCGACCGCCTCGTCTACGGCAAGCTCCGTGCGGCAATGGGCGGGCATGTCTCCCACGCGGTCTCCGGCGGCGGCCCGCTGGGCGAACGCCTGGGCCACTTCTTCCAAGGCATCGGGCTCCAGATCCTCGAGGGCTACGGCCTGACGGAAACCACAGCCCCGATCTCCGTGAACACCCCCTCCCTGATCAAGATCGGCACTGTGGGCGCTCCCTTGCCGGGCAACGCGGTCAGGATCGCGGACGACGGCGAGATCCTCGCCAAGGGTGTCTGCGTAATGAAGGGCTACTTCAAGCGCGACGACCTTCTTGCCGAAACCTTCGTGGATGGCTGGTTCCGCACCGGAGACATCGGCGAACTGGACGAGCAGGGCTTCCTGAAAATCACCGGCCGCAAGAAGGAAATCATCGTCACCGCCGGCGGCAAGAACGTGGTTCCGGCGCTGCTCGAGGACCAGATCCGTGCCGACGCCCTCGTCTCCCAGGTAGTGGTCCTCGGCGACAACCGGCCGTTCATCGGCGCCCTGGTGACCTTGGACGAGGAGGCCCTTCCCGGCTGGCTGGAGCGCCACGGCCTGCCCGCGGGCACAAGCCTCCAGGAGGCGACCGACAACGCCGTGGTACGGGCCGCGGTGCAGGAACTGATCAGCAGGGCCAACCAGTCGGTGTCCCAGGCCGAGGCCATCAAGTCCTTCCGGATCGTCGGCTCGGACTTCACCGAAGCTTCCGGCCACCTGACGCCGTCCATGAAGGTCAAGCGCGCCCAGGTGATGAAGGACTTCGAGACCGTCATCGAGGAGATGTACGCGGCCCCCAGGGGTTCGTAGTTGCACGGAGCGGCCACGGCCGCTCCGTCGTCATCTAAGTGGTCCCGTTTTGACGGGAGAATGTGATCCATGCCATGGTCGAGTCATGGAAAACCTGTTGGACAGCTGGACAGCTGGTCAGGACCGAATCGTGCGGGTAGGTGCCGCTGAAGGTGTCCTGGCGGCATTGCGTTCTGCCATCGAAACAGGGAAGCTGCCGGTTGGGACGCGCTTGGACTCCGAAGCGTCCCTGGCCCAGCGGTTCGGGGTATCCCGCACCATGGTGCGGGAGGCTTTACGGTCCCTGGGCTCCCTGGGCCTGACAGC
The DNA here is from genome assembly GCF_047977865.1 of Curtobacterium sp. LFS079. Classification (NCBI taxonomy): domain Bacteria; kingdom Bacillati; phylum Actinomycetota; class Actinomycetes; order Micrococcales; family Microbacteriaceae; genus Curtobacterium; species Curtobacterium sp. LFS079. The sequence continues at coordinate 64,605 of NZ_JBFPFO010000011.1, read as the reverse complement.
AACACAGACAGGCAAAGGGACCTTTGTGATCGCCGACCAGGCGGTTGCGGATTTGCGGCTGGGAAAGTATTCGGGACGCCAGCTCCTCGAAGCCCGGCCACACATCGAGATCCCCGCTGCCGGTTTGGCCGCACAACGGCGAACACCGGAGGACCTCGAAGGCCTGCGGGAGATCCTGGAGGCCATGGAGGCCGAGGAGGAACTGCCCCAATGGGTGGCTTTGAACTCGGAATTCCATGCCCGGATCGCCAGGGCCAGCGGCAACGGCGTGTTCTCGGCCATGCTCGCCGACATTGATGATGCCATGGCCAGGCAGTCCAATACCCTGAACCTTGTCCTGGACCGCCGGCACGACTCCGGGGTCGAACACGCCGCGATCTTCGCCGCCATCGAACGGGGCTCGTCGGACGAGGCCACCCTCGCGATGATGCTCCACCTTCAGGGTGTGGAGTTCGCTCTTCACTCACTCACGGGCACACACCCGCAGGATGCGTAGCCGGCGCTGCTTCATCACCGCCACCAACACCCCTCACCCGTCCGCTTTGTCGGGCAGGTGCGGTTCCATCACGCCCAAACCCGGTGTCCGGCACAACGACGTGCCAGGGCGCCTTACAGCCTGAGGAAACAATCCCCACCATGACCCAGACCATCGAACGCCAAGAACCCGCGCCTGCGCTTTCAACCGCCGAAGTCCGGACCAGGCACACCCGGATCCACGCTCAAATCATCAGCTACCTCGCACGCAACGGGGCCAGCCGGATTTCCGAAATCCTCAATGAAGTCAGCGCCTGCAGGGATACTCTCGGCGTCCACCTGAAGGTCCTCGAAGACGCCCAGATCATCCAATGCAACCTTCCGCCGGGTACCCGCGCCAGGTCCACGCCCTTCTACTCCCTGCGCCCCCAAATTCCACGGTCCGGCAGCAAGAGAACGGAATACAGCAGCCGATAGGGACCCAACCGTCTACGCCCAGCCCTGACCCGGCAACGCCAGGGCAGAAGGAAAAAGGAGCCCTGCACGATTACCGCGCAGGGCTCCTTTTCCCTATGTCCGCTATGCGGCTACGCCGCTACCGGCGGATTACTCCACGACGATCAGCAAGTCCCCGCCCTGGACCTGTTCGATGGCGTTGATGGCCAGGCGCGAGACCTTGCCGGCCACCGGCGTCGTGATGGACGCTTCCATCTTCATCGCCTCGATCGTGGCAACGGTGTCGCCTGCGTTGACGGCGTCGCCCACCTTGACGGTCACGGTCACCGCACCGGCGAACGGTGCGGCCACCTGGCCCGGCTGGGAAGGATCGGCCTTCTCGGCGGTCTTGACGTTGCTGACCACCGACTTGTCGCGCACGACCACCGGACGGGACTGCCCGTTGAGCGTGCACATGACGGTGCGCATGCCCTTCTCGTCGGCCTCGGACACCGCTTCGAGCGAGGCGATCAGGCGGACGCCCTTCTCCAGCTCGATCACGTGTTCTGCACCGCGTTGGAGGCCGTACAGGTAGTCACGGGTGTCAAGTACCGAGAGGTTGCCGTAGCTTTCGACGCTCTTGAGGTAGTCCTTGGTGGGACCGGCGAAGAGCAGCCGGTTCAGGGTCCGGCGGCGGGTGGCGGAATCGGACTTGAGCGCGGCGCTGTCCTCGGCGCTCAGTTCCACGTCCCGCACCTTGATGCTGCGGCCCTGCAGGGCCTTGGTGCGGAACGGTTCCGGCCAGCCTCCGGGAGGATCGCCCAGTTCGCCGGACAGGAATCCGATGACGGAGTCCGGGATGTCGTAGTTCTGCGGGTTCTCGTTGAAGTCCGCGGGATCGGCGTTGAGGCCCACCAGGTGGAGCGCAAGGTCGCCCACCACCTTGGAGGACGGCGTGACCTTGACCAGACGGCCCAGGATGCGGTCCGCGGCCGTGTACATGTCCTCGATGGCTTCGAACTGCTCGCCGAGCCCCAGGGCGATGGCCTGCTGGCGCAGGTTGGACAGCTGGCCGCCGGGGATCTCGTGCTGGTAGACGCGACCGGTGGGGCCCGGAAGTCCCGACTCGAACGGCGCGTAGACCCGGCGCACTGCTTCCCAGTAGGGTTCCATCGCGCTGACCGCGGCCAGATCCAGGCCGGTGTCCCGCGGCGTGTGCGCAAGGGCGGCCACAAGCGCCGAAGCGGAAGGCTGGCTGGTGGTTCCGGCGAGCGAGGCGGAGGCGGCGTCGACAGCGTCGACCCCTGCGTCCACTGCCGCCAGGAGCGTCGCGAGCTGGCCGCCTGCGGTGTCGTGGGTGTGCAGGTGCACCGGCAGGTCGAAACGCTCGCGCAGGGCCGAGACCAGCTTGGCTGCCGCGGCGGGGCGCAGCAGGCCGGCCATGTCCTTGATGGCCAGGATGTGCGCGCCGGCGTCGACGATGCGCTGTGCCAGCTCGAGGTAGTAGTCGAGCGTGTAGAGCTTCTCCTCCGGGTCCAGCATGTCCGCGGTGTAGCAGAGGGCGACCTCGGCGACGGCGGTGCCGGTGGCCCGGACGGCGCGGATGGCCGGGGCCATCTGGTTCACGTCGTTCAGGGCATCGAAGATGCGGAAGATGTCGATGCCGGTCGCTGCGGCCTCGTTGACGAAGGCCTCGGTGACTTCCTCCGGGTACGGGGTGTAGCCCACCGTGTTGCGGCCGCGGAGCAGCATCTGGAGGCAGACATTGGGCAGGGCCTTCCGCAGCGCTGCGAGGCGGTCCCAGGGGTCTTCGCCGAGGAAGCGCAGCGCGACGTCATAGGTGGCGCCGCCCCAGGCCTCGACGGAGAGCAGCTGCGGCGTCAGGGCGGCCACTGCGGGAGCGGCGGCCACGAGGTCGCGGGTGCGGACGCGGGTGGCCAGCAGGGACTGGTGGGCGTCGCGGAAGGTGGTGTCCGTGACGGCGACGGCGGTCTGCTCGCGCAGTGCCTTGGCGAAGCCTTCCGGTCCGAGTTCCAGCAGCTTCTGCCGGGAGCCCGCCGGGGCCGTCTTGCCCTCCACGGAGGGCAGCTTCGCGGCGGGATCCGAATGGACCTTGAGCTCGCCGTTGGGCTTGTTGACGGTGACCTCGGCCAGCCAGGTCAGGAGCTTGGTGCCGCGGTCAGCGGAACTGCGTGACTTAAGCAGCTCGGGACGCTCGTCGATGAAGGAAGTGGCGACGTTTCCGGCGACGAAGTCCGGGTCATCCAGGACTGCCTGCAGGAACGGGATGTTGGTGGATACGCCACGGATACGGAACTCGGCGAGGGCACGGCGGGCCCGGGCAACCGCAGCCGGGTAGTCGCGGCCGCGGCAGGTCAGCTTCACCAGCATGGAGTCGAAGTGCGGGCTGATCTCGGCACCCGAGTAGACGGTGCCGCCGTCGAGCCGCACCCCGGCGCCGCCGGCGGAACGGTAACCGGTGATCTTTCCGACGTCGGGGCGGAAGCCGTTGGCCGGGTCCTCGGTGGTGATCCGGCACTGCAGGGCAGCACCCTTGATGGAGACACTCTCCTGGCTGAGGCCAAGGTCCGCGAGGGTCTCGCCCGCGGCGATGCGCATCTGGGCCTGCACGAGGTCGACGTCGGTGATTTCCTCGGTGACCGTGTGCTCCACCTGGATGCGCGGGTTCATCTCGATGAAGACGTGCTGGCCGGCGCGCTCACCCACGGTGTCAACGAGGAACTCAACCGTGCCTGCGTTGACGTAGTTGAGCGCCTTGGCGAAGGCGACCGCATCGCGGTACAGGGCCTGGCGGATGGACTCGTCCAGCTGCGGGGCCGGTGCGATCTCGATGACCTTCTGGTGGCGGCGCTGCAGTGAACAGTCGCGTTCGAAGAGGTGCATGACGTTGCCCTCGCCGTCGGCAAGGATCTGGACCTCGATGTGGCGCGGGCGCAGTACGGCCTGCTCCAGGAACATCGTGGGGTCACCGAACGCAGCGTCGGCTTCGCGCATGGCGGACTGCAGGGCTTCGGGGAGGGCTTCGCGGGTGTCCACGCGACGCATGCCGCGCCCGCCGCCGCCGGCAACGGCCTTGGCGAAAATCGGGAAGCCGATCTCGTCCGCCGCAGCGATCAGCTCGTCGATGTCACGGGACGGGGCGCTTGACTTGAGGACCGGGACACCGGCCTTGCGGGCCGCTTCGAGCGCGGCCACCTTGTTGCCCGCGAGCTCCAGGACCTCGGCGGGCGGGCCCACGAAGGTGATGCCCGCAGCCTTGGCGGCACGGGCAAGGTCCGGGTTCTCGGACAGGAAGCCGTAGCCCGGGTAGATCGCGTCCGCCCCGGCCTCCTTGGCGACCCTGACAACCTCCGCAACGTCCAAGTAAGCGCGGACCGGATGGCCCTCTTCACCAATAAGGTAGGCCTCGTCGGCTTTCTGCCTGTGGATCGAATTGCGATCCTCATAGGGGAAAACCGCTACAGTCTTGGCGCCCAGCTCATAGCCGGCGCGAAAGGCACGGATCGCGATTTCGCCGCGATTGGCCACCAGAATTTTGGAAAACATACTTCTCCTGCATCATTGCGGGTGTAACCGGTCGGTGGTCACAGTGTGTAAGAACGGCCCGGACAAACACAAATCTTTGTGTCGACCGTCACAATGACGCCCGTCACGTGAAGTTCACCTTCGCCGACAACACGATCCGACGTGCTAATGAAAGTGCCACGGCAGGCGCCCGGAACGGTGTAACCGTGATTCCCCGGCCGCTCAACATAGAATGTTCTGGGGCGTCAGGCAGGCCCCCGTTCCGGCGAGGCCGGGACACTCACCGCAGCTACACGGCAACCGGCGTTAGGTTTTGGGTTTTCAAGTGCAAGTAGTCAGCATCAGCAGCCTCAAGGGCGGCGTGGGCAAGACCTCCGTGACGACGGGACTGGCATCGGCAGCGCTGGCTGCGGGCATTCCCACCCTGGTAGTGGACCTTGATCCGCACGCGGACGCAACCACGGCGCTGGGCGTCCAGCCCGCCGAGCAGCTCGACATCGGGCGGATGCTCAAGAACCCGCGCAAGGCCCGCCTGAGCGAGAACGTGGCGGCGAGCGGCTGGATCGGCCAGATCCCGGACGGCGCCGGCTCCCCTGCCGCCGGCAACGGCCATGCCGTCCTGGATGTCGCCGTCGGCTCCGCGTTCACGGGCATCTACGACCGCCCCGACCTCGGGCGCCGCGACCTCCGCCGCCTTTCGGCGGTGCTCGCCGGCGCCGATTCCTATGAGCTCATCCTGGTGGACTGCCCGCCGTCGCTGAACGGCCTTACCCGCATGGCATGGAATGCGAGCAACCGCGTGGTGCTGGTGGCCGAGCCGGGCCTCTTTTCCGTGGCCGGTACCGAACGGACCATGCGCGCCATCCAGCTCTTCCGCAAGGAATTCGCCCCGCAACTGGCTCCAGCGGGCATTGTGGCCAACCGGGTGCGCAGCGGATCCTCAGAGCACGGCTTCCGCCTCGCCGAGATGGAATCGATGTTCGGCGGGCTCCTGCTGTCGCCGCACATCCCGGAGCAGGCGAACTGGCAGCAGATCCAGGGCGCCGCGCACGCCGTGCATCACTGGCCCGGCGACTCCGCCAAGGGCACCGCGAAGCTCTTCGACACCCTGCTGGAGAACCTGCTGGCCTCGAACGGCCAGTCCCCGTCGAACGGCCTGCCCGGCACAAGCGAGCTCCGCAGCCGCCGCCGCTAAGCCGCTTCCTTCAAAAACGGCCGACGCCGGCAGTCCCCTGACAACGAAAGCCGCCTTCCACGGGAAGGCGGCTTTCCTGTTGACTGGTGTGTTTCCGGCCGACCGGTGCGTTTCTAGCCGGTGCGGCGGGCCGAGCGGCGCTTGCTGAGTTCGTCGTCGGGGAAAGTCTGCTCGGCGGCGTGTTCGCTGGGGAGTTCGGCGAGGCTGCCTTCGACCTCGCGCCAGACGCGCCCGACGGCGATGCCGAAGACACCTTGACCGCCCTGGACGAGATCGATCACCTCGTCGGCGGAAGTACATTCGTAGACGCTCGCGCCGTCGCTCATCAGGGTGATCTGGGCCAGGTCCTCGACGCCTCGCTCACGCAGGTGCTCGACGGCGGTGCGGATCTGCTGGAGGGATACGCCGGTGTCCAGAAGGCGCTTGACGACCTTCAGGACCAGGATGTCGCGGAAACCATAGAGGCGCTGTGAACCGGAGCCGGCGGCGCCGCGCACCGCGGGCTCGACCAAACCGGTGCGTGCCCAGTAGTCGAGTTGGCGGTACGTGATGCCCGCTGCCTTGCATGCCGTGGGGCCACGATAGCCGGCGTCTTCGTCGAGGACGGGCAGGTCCTCGGTGAAAAGAAGACCCTGGGCACCGCTAGCGGGCGCAGCAACACCAATCGAGGCCTGCTTCAGCTCGCCTGCTTCGCCTTTGGGACTCACGTGACCCTCCTTGTCCGAAGTTCCCTTGGGGATGGTGCGTCCACAGCCGACACGAATGGAACGTCAATCGTGTAATTTCAAACGCGTCCGCACTCTCCAGTGTGACTTGCGCAGGCCGTGCATGCAACGGGAACTTGATACCTCCGACGTTAGGCGGGCGGAGGCCCAAGGTCAAAGACGCTTGGGGCATTTTCGCGTCGTGTCGAAACTTTCACCTTCGACTTTAACGTTAAGAGGCCGTCAGCCCTCGAAATCCTCGGGTTCGACGTCGTCGAGGAACTCCCGGAAACGGCGCATTTCGCGCTCTTCGTCCACGCTGGGGCCGGGCTCGGCCTCTTCCCCTTCATCATGCTCGGTAATCCGGACGCCGGCCTCTTCCATCACCGCGTCGGCGCACCAGATCCGGCACTTCGCACGCAGGGCAAGGGCCAGCGCGTCCGAGGCCCGGGAGCTGACGGTGGTGCCGTCGTCGAACTGGAGCTGGCCGTAGAAGATGTTGTCCTCCACAGCCACGATATTCACGCTGACGATCGTATGGCCGAGGGCCTCGACGACGTCCACAAGGAGGTCGTGCGTCATGGGCCGCGGCGGGACGACACCCTGCTGCGCGAGGGCGATGGCACTGGCCTCGGGGGTGCCGATCCAGATGGGTACGTGGCGTTCCCCCTGGATCTCCTTGAGGAGGACCAGCGGCTGGTTGGAAGGGAGCTCGATCCTGACTCCGACAATCTCGACTTCAATCATCAGGATTCCATGCGCGAGATCCGGTCCTGCACCAGGGCCCGGTGCAGGGTGAGGCAGAGTTCACTGATTTCCCGGGCTGCTTCCGCTGCCCGGGACTGGGAGGCTGCATCCTTGCGGGACATCAACGGGGCCACCGCGCGTTCCACCAGCCCGAACTCGCGCTCGGCGGCCGCCTGGAAAGGGCGCAGGTGCCGCGGCTCCAGGCCGTGGCTTTCAAGCTGCACACAGGCCCGCGCAACCTGCAGGGCATGTTCGTCGAACTTCCCGTTGACGTGGCTGATCAGCCCGAAGCTCAGCAGCGACTGGAGGAGCGGCACGCTGGCGCCGGATTCGGTGCGCAGCTGCTCCTCGCTCAGTGCACGGGCACGGCCGTGCAGTTCGGCAGCGAGCTCGTCCGAAACGATCCGCGGGGAAACGGACACTCCCGGCGGAAGGTTCTCCGGGCGTTCGCCGCGGTCAATCGCGTCGAGATAGTCCTTGATGACCTTCAGCGGCAGGTACTGGTCCCGCTGCAGGGCCAGGACAAAGCGAAGCCGTTCGACGTCGCTTTCGGCGTACTGGCGGTACCCGGCGGGGGTCCGCTTGGGGTTGATCAGTCCTTTTTCCTCAAGGAAGCGGATCTTGGACGCCGTCATCGCCGGGAAGTCGTCGCTCAGCTGGGCGAGGACTTCGCCGATGTTCAGGACCTGGGGTCCGCGCCGTTCCGGCTGGGCAAGTGCCACAAGCAGGTACTCCGGATTCAGGCCTGGCCTGCAGCGCGGGCAGGGCTCAGGTAGAAGGTGAGGCGGAACTTGCCGATCTGGACTTCGCTGCCATTCCTCAACTGGACGCTGTCTACCCGGTCATGGTTGACGTAGGTGCCGTTGAGGCTGCCGGTGTCCACCACTTCGAAGCCACCGGGGGTGCGGTGGAATTCGACGTGTTTGCGCGACACGGTGACGTCGTCAAGGAAGATGTCGGCATCCGGGTGACGGCCCGCCGTCGTGCTGTCCGAGTCCAACAGGAACCGGGCACCGGCGTTCGGACCGCTGTGGGCGATCAGGAGTGCGGATCCGGGGGGAAGTGCTTCCACGGCCGCGCGTTCCTCGGAGAGCAGTTTCGGGGTGATTCCTGGTTCGCTGCTGATCGGGGTGAGTTGGATCGAGGTGGTCTCCGACGTTGGCTGATCCAGTCCTTCGGACCGGCCCGGGACCGGGTTCTGTTCGCCGCCAACCATGGAAATCCTCCTCATCCGCCGACGGCCCCCACGGACGCCGGTTCGCTTCTGCCCGGTTCCGCCGGGCCAAACGGGTTGCTGGCCCCGCCGGTTCTCCCCCAAGGGAAGAACCGGCGTGTCGGACCAGATGGTTTTAGCCTACCTGCTGTTCGTACTCGGATGCACTGAGAAGCGAATCGACGGCATCTGCCTCGGCCAGTTTGATCTCCAGGAGCCAGCCGTCACCATAGGGATCGGAGTTGATCAGGGCGGGATCCGTGTCCAGGGAGTCGTTGCGGGCGATGACTTCGCCGCTCACCGGGGCGTAGATGTCGCTGACGCTCTTGGTGGACTCAACTTCTCCCACCACCTCGTTGCCGGTGATAGTAGTGCCCGGTTCCGGCATCTGGACGTAGACAACGTCACCCAGGGCGTCCTGCGCGAAGTCGGTGATGCCGATGCGGACGACGCCATCGGCATTGGGGGCAGCCACCCATTCGTGCTCGGCGGTGTAGGAGAGATCGGCAGGAATGTTGCTCATGGGTCGCCTTTCATCAGGACTTTGAGGGCCACGACGGCGGAGCAGACTTCCAGCCGCCGCTGAAAGTATAGGCACATTCCTCCCCCGCCCCCAGAGGTCTCTGGGATGATGGGCGCAAGAGGGTCCGCCCTGCCGGAAGGTTCCTTTGGAGGAGCATCGCCATGCCTGAACTTCCAGAACTCACTGCCCTGGCCGCCTACCTCGACCAGCGCCTTGGGAGTGCCACGGTGGTGAGCCTCCAGTTCCCCAACCGCTTCGCCCTGAAGACGAAGGACCCGGACCCCGGAGTCCTGGTGGGGAGGACGGTCAGGAGGGTGCACAGGCGCGGGAAATTCCTGGTGTTCCAGACGTCCGCGGCCACCGATTCGGCCGAATACGCAGAGGACGGCGGCGCCGAAAGCATCGTGGTCAACTTCGCTAAAGCCGGTTGGTTGCAATTGTCCGGGAAATTTCCCGAAGTCAAGGAAGCTGCCGAACCCGAACCCGAACCGGAAAGCAAGTCTGCTGCGGGTCCCCTTGCCCTGTTTGAATTCAGCAACCATGGCACGGACTACAGCGTGGACCTCATGGACCATGGGAGATGGAAAGGCCTGGCGGTCTACATTGTCCATAGCCTCGCGGAGGTTCCCGGCATTGCCGAGCTCGGTCCGGAGGCCACGGATCTCGCGCTTGCAGACTTCGCCCGTTTCTTCACGTCCCGCCAGCGGATCAAGGACATCATCAGGGACCAGAAGCGGTTCGCGGGGATCGGCAACGGCTACAGCGACGAGATCCTTCACGCGGCCAAGCTGTCTCCGTTGGCGCCTGGCGCGTCGCTGGATGCGGAAGCCGTCGGCCGGCTCTATGCGTCGATGCGAACCGTGCTGGGTGACGCCACCGAAGCACTGAACGGGCTGGCGCCGGACAAACTGAAAGCCGCCAAGAAGGCCGCCATGGCCGTCCATGGCCGTACCGGCGAAAGCTGCCCCGTCTGCGGCACCACCATCCAGGAACTGGCGTACGTGGGGACGTCATTTCAATACTGTCCCGGCTGCCAGAGCGGCGGAGAGATCCTCGAACGGCCCGCCGCACGCGGCGGCGCCGAAAAGGAACCAGCCGAGGACTGACCTTGATCCATCCCGCGGCCACCGGGCTCTGCCATGATGGGTGCCATGACTGAACAAGCGCCAGTACCCCCTAAGAAAAAAGGCAACTGGGGCGCCAAGATCATCCTGATCCTTGTCGCGCTGGTCTTCGCCGTCATTTCCTACTTCGCACTCGCTGCGTTCCTTCCCCGCTGGTGGTCCCAGACCATCGGACAGCAAGTCAACGGCAGCATTTCCGCCGGGATCCTGGCCGGCATGTTCTATGGTTTTGTCTTTACTTTCGCCGCGGCCCTCGTGGCACTCATCGGCCTGAACAGGAAGGTGGGCTGGCCCTTCAAGATCGCACTCGTGGTGCTTGGCGTTGCGATCTCGACCCCGAATCTGCTGACCCTCTCGATTGCCCTCGGCAGCAGCAACGGGGCGCATGCCGGTGAGCGGGTGCTCGACGTCGACGCTCCCGGATTCCGTACTGCCTCGCTCGTCGCTGCAATCGCCGGCTTCGCGGCGGCAGTGGCTCTCGTAGTGCTCATCCAGCTGTGGCGCAGCCGCGGCAAGAAGATGAAGACGCTCCAGCAGGCCGAAAGGAACCGGCAGCAGGCCGAGAAGGAAACCGGGAGCACCGAAGCCGGCCAGCCGCCGTCGGGCTCCACCGCGGCACTGGGCGACGGGAAGACGCGCGCGGCGGACGACGTCGACGGCGAGCAGGTTCAGCCGCCGGAGACACCAACAATTCCTTAGGCGGCAGGGACCGGGTCCGGTTCCTCCCGGGACGCAGGCGCAGCAACGTCCACTCCCCCGCGCCGGGCGGCGACCGCGGCGGCAAGCATGACGAGAAGCGCCGCCACGGTGATCCCGGCGCCGGCCCAGACCGGCGAGGTGTAGCCCAGTCCCAGGCTGATGGTGACCCCGCCCAGCCACGCGCCGAGCGCGTTGCCGAGGTTGAAGGCACCGATGTTGGCGCCGGAGGCGAGCGTGGGCGCTGACGCGGCGAACTTCATGACGCGCATCTGCAGGCCGGGCACGGTGGCGAAACCGAAGCCGCCCATCAGCGCCAGGGAGAAGAGAGTTGCCACCGGGCTGGCCGCAGTCAGCGCGAAGAACACGAGCACCGCCACGAGGCCGGCAAGGATGGTGACGAGGGTTTTGTCGATGGATTTGTCGGCAGCCTTGCCGCCCACGATGTTGCCGATGAACAGTCCGCCGCCGAAGAGCACCAGCAGCCACGGGACGGCGTGAGGGTCGAAGCCGGACACATCGGTGAGGGTGAAGGCGATGTAGGTGAAGGCGCCGAACATGCCTCCGAAGCCGAGGATGGTGACGATGATGGACAGCCAGACCTGGCCGGACCTGAAGGCGCGGAGTTCACTGCGGAGGCTGCCGGGTGCCGTGTCAGTGGCTGCGCCCGTTCCGGAACCCGGCACCAGGAGGGCGATGCCGGCCAGTGCGATGACGCCGATGATGGTGATGGCCCAGAAGGTGGAGCGCCATCCGAGGTTCTGGCCGAGGAAGGTACCAAAGGGAACGCCGAGGACATTGGCGGCGGTGAGGCCGGTGAACATGATGGCGATTGCCCCGGCCTTCCGGTTGGACGGGACCAGGCTTGCGGCGACCACGGAGCCGATGCCGAAGAAGGCGCCGTGGCAGAGCGCGGCCACAATGCGGCCGGCGAGCATCAGTGCATAGCTGTCCGCGATAGCGGAGAGGAAGTTTCCGGCAATAAAGAGGACCAGGAGGCCCATCAGTACCGGTTTCCTGGGGAGGCTGGTGACGGCGGCCGTCACCAGGAGGGCGCCGACGACGACGCTGAGCGCGTAGCCGGTGATGAACCAGCCGGCCGCGGCCTCGCTCACGGCGAAGTCGGCGGCAACTTCGGGCAACAGGCCCATGATGACGAATTCGGTCAGGCCGATGCCGAACCCGCCGATGGCAAGGGCGATCAACCCTGCAGGCATAGTGGACTCCTTGTGTGGATGCGGTCCCCGCGGGCTGGATGGGCTGGAAGTGCGCCGCCGGGAACCGTAGAATATTAGTTGCAGACGCTGCATATATAGTTGCACACGCTGGTTAATTGCACAAGCAACTACTTTGAGGTGTCGGCGTTTCGTCATCAATCGGCAGGGAGCTACGGGAACATGGGCATCAAGGACGACGCCGTCGAGGTCCGCGCGCAGGGCTGGCGGACACTTGCCGCGCTGCATGGAAGCATCGAGGCCGCGCTGGAGAAGGCGCTGCAGTCCGCCGTCGAGCTTTCAGTGGTCGAGTACACGGTGCTGGACGCACTGAGCCGGCAGGACGGATGGCACATGCGGATGCAGCAGCTCGCCCGCGCTACCGCGCTGTCCAGCAGCGCCACCACGCGGCTGGTGAACCGGCTCGAGGACCGCGCGCTGCTGACCAGGATCCTGTGCGCAGACGACCGCCGCGGGATCTACACCGAGCTGACCGACGCCGGGCAGAAACTGCTGCTCGACGCGCGACCCGTGCACGACAAGGCGTTGGAGGAAGCCCTGGAGGCAGCCGGGGCGGTGCCGGAACTCGAACCGCTGGTGAAGGCCCTGACGGTGCTGCAGGCGGTGTAGCTCAGCCCGGGGTGAGGACGCAGAATTCGTTGCCCTCGGGATCGGCAAGGCATACCCACGGCACATCGCCCTGGCCGACGTCGGCGTGGCTTGCGCCAAGCTCGAGCAGCCGGGCAACTTCTGCCGTTTGGTCGTCGCCGGCATATGGCATGAGATCGAGGTGGACGCGGTTCCAGACTGTCTCCGGACCAGTACGAAGCAACTCGAGGTAAGGCCCCACGCCCTGGGCTGAGCGCAACCTTGCATGGTCGTCGTCCAGCTCGTGCAGGGTCCAGTCCGTAGCTTCGCTCCAGAACCGGGCCAGAGCCCGGGGATCTTCACAATTCACTACCACCGTGGCGATCGGCCCGGTGTCCCGGTAGGTTTCCCGCGGCTCCAGTACGCAGAACGCGTTGCCTTCCGGATCGGCCAGAACCGTCCAAGGCACATCGCCCTGGCCGATGTCGGCATGGGTCGCGCCAAGCTCCAGCAGCCGGGCAACCAGTTCCTTCTGATGGGCCTTTGAAGCGGTGGCGAGGTCAAGGTGCGTGCGGTATTTCACCGTTTCAGGGTCCGGGACGGAAACCACGTCAATGCAGACCGCGGCAGGGTCCGGCCACGTGAAGCCCAAGGGTTCGACATTGGTCACACCGGGCCCCTCACTGGAAATACCCCAGCCGAGCGCTTCCGCCCAGAACCGGCCAAGTGCCGAGTCATCGCGGGCCTTGAAATTCACCTGAACGAGTCGCAGCGCCATACCGCCTGACCCTATACGCACGCAATGCCCTTGACGGGAGGCGCGCCTGGACTTTCTTGCCTAGACCTTCTTGACCACGCTGGACTTGAGCTGCATCGGGCCGAAACCGTCCACCTTGCAGTCGATGTCGTGGTCGCCCACGCCGTCCACGAGGCGGATGCCCCGGACCTTGGTGCCGACCTTGATGGCGGTGGAGCTGCCCTTGACCTTGAGGTCCTTGATGATGGTGACGGTGTCGCCGTCGTTGAGCACGTTGCCAACGGCGTCCTTGATCACGCGCTCTGCAAGCCCTTCGCCGCTTTCCTCTGCCGGCTCCCACTCGTGGGCGCATTCGGGGCAGACCAGCAAAGCACCCATTTCATAGCTGTATTCACTGGAACATTCGGGGCACGGGGGCAGGGAGTCACTCACCGTCCAAGGATACCGGCGCCCCGGGTTTGCCCTCGCCTTCCAGATGGTGCATGACATGCAGGGGCCCGGCGAGCGCGCCGCCGTCGACCGGCAAGGTGACCCCGGTGATCCAGGCGGCATCGGAGGAGGCGAGGAAGGCAATGGCCGCGGCGACGTCGTCGGGCTCCCCCACCCGCCCGAGCGGATACAGGGGCGCGAGGCGGTCCGGCCCGCCCTGCGTGTCCCAGACGCGGGTGCGGATGGTTCCCGGCGAGACGACGTTGATGCGGACGCCGTCCGGGCCGAGCGTGACGGCGAGGTTCCTGGCGAGCAGGCCGAGCCCGGCTTTTGCGGCCGAGTAGGACTCTCCACCGAAGGCCTGGATGCCGTTGACGGAGCCGACCAGGACAATCGATCCGCCCCTTTTCCCCAGGTGCGAAGTCTGCAGATGCGGAACGGCGGCGCGGATCAGGCGCATGGGACCTGTGAGGTTGAGGTCGACGTCGGCTGCCCAGTGCTCATCGCTCATTCCGTCGGCGAGCGGCGGATGCGGCAGCGCGCCGCCGGCCGTGTTGACGAGGACGTCGAGCCGTCCGAAACGGGTGACGACGGCGGCAACGGCCGCGTCCACAGACGTGCGGCTGGTGAGGTCGCAGGCGACGACAAGGGTCCTGCCGCCGTCGAGCCCTTCGGCAATCTGCTGCGCAGCCTCAACGTCGAGGTCAGCAAGCACGACGGCGGCGCCCTCCTCATGCAGGCGGCGCACGGTAGCCACGCCGATTCCATGCCCCGCCCCGGTGACCAGCGCGACCTTGTCTTCGAAGCGGTTCATGGTTCCCCTTTGGTGGCGCGGACGGCTTGGATTCATCTTCGCACCCGCCCCATCGGGCGCACCTCCCGTCACACAACGCCATGGCTCCGATCCGGGACCAAGCACGTCCTACCCTTGACACGTGACATTGACTAAATTCCGCACCGCCGCCGCGAGCTCCCTCGCCGCCGCTGGTCTCCTGCTTTCCCTCGCCGCCTGTTCCACACCGGCCGCCACCCCGTCAGCCAGTTCCGCTCCCGTGTCCTCAACCACGGCTTCCTCCTCCGCCGCCTCGGAGCCGTGCACGGGTGTCAAGGTCATCGTCGATTCAGGCTCCCTGAAGCAGTCCGCCGCCGATGTGAACACCTGCGTGTCCGTGGACGGCCCGACGCTCGCTTCGAAGGTGCTCGACGAAGCGAAGGTGAAAACCGAAGGCACTGACGCCTACCCCAAGGAAGTCGTCTGCCGTGCGAACGGTGTGCCGGCCGCTGACTTCGACATCGTGCACAAGGGCGGCACGTACCGCGAAGAATGCAAGAAGATGCCCGCCGGCTTTGCCTACTGGTCCCTCTGGGTCAAGCCTGCCTCCGGCGCCTGGGCCTACGCGCCGGAAGGCCTTACCACGCTGAAGGTCAGCCCGGGCCAGAGCCTGGAACTGCTCTTCGTAGTCGACGGCGCGCCGGCCGCACCCGCGGCGTGACCTTTCGACCCGCGCCGTTACGCGCAGGGGCGGCGCTCGCCGTCGTGTTCGTCGCGGCGCGGGTCGCCTACCGCGTCCTTTTCAACGGGGCAGGTACCGGGGACACGGTATGGCTCGACATGCCGGCGATCCAGTTGCCTCCCCCGTACGCCCATGTGGTTGTCCTCGGCCCCGTCACAGCAGAAGGCCTGTGGGCAGCGGTCCTGTCTGCCTTGCCGATCGCCGGGATCATCCTCGGCTTCGGCCTGCTCAACTCCGTGGTCGACGTGGCGCGCGGCTTCGTTCTCCTGGCCCGTGGCGGCCCCTTGCAGGGCATGGCCCGGATGCTTGTGGTGGCCTGGGCGGCGCTCCCGGCCCTTTCCGAGGCCGTGGGATCCGTGCGGTTGGCTTTTCGCTTGCGGGGCGAACGCTTCGGAGCCCGCGCGCTCATTCCCGTGCTCGAACGCACGCTCGAACACGCCGGACGGGTCGCCGCGGCCTTGGAGTTGCGGGGCTTCGGGAGCCGTGCAGCGCCTCAGTCCTCCCGCGGCGACGAAGCGCCGCTGTTCGTCCGGAACGCAGAGTTCCGCATTGCTGACACGCGGGTGTTCGTAGCCGGGTTCGCCCCGCTGCGTGGCTCGGTCACTGTAATCACCGGGCCGACCGGTTCCGGCAAGTCCACCATCCTGCGGGGACTGGCCGGCCTCCTCTCCCACGTCGACGGCGGAGAAATCTCCGGCACGGTGCACATCGCCGGAACGGACCGCGCCGTCACGCCGCCGCGCGATACCGCCCACCTCATCGGGGTCGTCCTGCAGAACCCGCGCGCAGCATTCGCCAGCACCCGCGTCCGCGACGAAATCGGCCTGGCTCTCGAACTGCGCGGCGTGGCACCCGGCGTCGCCAAGGTCCGCGTCGTGGAGCTCGCCGAGCGCATCGGGGTCTCGGCCTTGCTGGACCGGAATCTCAGCACCCTCTCGGCGGGTGAGGCGACGCTCGTGGCCATCGCCGCCGCCGTCGTCGAGCATCCTGCCCTGCTCCTGGTCGACGAACCGCTGGCCGACCTTGACACCGCCGCGCGCTCGCGCGTGATCGGCGTGCTCAACGCCCTCGCACGCGAAGCCGGTGTCTGCGTCATCGTGGCGGAGCACCGGGCGGAAGCGCTGGTACCCGTTGCCGACGCGTGGTGGACGATCGACGACGGTGCCCTGGTGCCCGGCGTCGCGCCGTCCGCCCCAGCCTCGGTAGCTGCCCATGCCGTGCATGCTGTGCCCGCGGGCGACGATCCCGTGCTGACCGCGACCAAGATCTCAGTGCACAGGGCGGGCAAGCCGCTGGTGCGCGACGCATCCCTGACTTTGCACCGCGGCGAAGTAGTGGCCTT
Organism: Curtobacterium sp. LFS079; assembly: GCF_047977865.1. Lineage (NCBI taxonomy): Bacteria > Bacillati > Actinomycetota > Actinomycetes > Micrococcales > Microbacteriaceae > Curtobacterium > Curtobacterium sp. LFS079. The sequence goes on along the minus strand of NZ_JBFPFO010000011.1, from coordinate 48,104 downwards.
GGTGGGGCCGAACGGCGCGGGGAAGTCGTCCCTGCTCGTGGCGCTCGCCCTCGGTGAGGGCGGCGCAGGAACGCTCGACGGCGGCACGCTCGACGGCAGTCCAGTCGCCGCCGCCCGTATTGCATTGGTCCCGGACGCCTCGGACGACCTCTTCACGAGGGACACGGTGGCTGCCGAGCTCCGCGCGGCCGACCGGCGCCAGGCGCGTGCCTGGCGGCGCTCGGGCCGGACAGGCGACGAACCCCGCCCCGGGCTTGCCGCATCCCGCCTGGTGCGCCTGCGGGGAGACGTCCGGAATCCCATGGGACCCGAGCACCCCCGGGACCTCTCGGCAGGCGAGCGCAGGATCCTCGCCATCGCACTCCAGACCGCCGGCGATCCCCCGGTGCTCCTGATCGACGAGCCGACCCGTGGCCTTGATCCGGCGGCACGCGCGGCTGTCGCAGGGGCGCTCCGGGCGGCAGCGGACGCCGGTGCGGCGGTCCTGATCGCCACCCACGACCTCGATTTCGTGCACGGCCTTGATGCCCGGATCCTCCCCATGCGTGACGGCGTCGCCCCGTCACCGGAGCCAGTTTCGGCGCCTGAGCCGGCGCTTGCCGCCCCTTCCCCGGCAGCCGGTGGTCAAACAGCTGGCGCCCGGGCGTGGGTCAACGACGAACGACCAGAACTTCAGGCCGCGGAAAAGACCCGTCGTGTCCGGCTTCCGCGGGCTGCCGAGCTCACCGTTCTCGCGGCTGCGAACCTTCTTGCGTTCGCTTCCTTCTGCTGGCCCTTGCTCGCCGCCGCCTTGCCTGAAGATGCCGCGGCGGCCGTCCCCTTCGCTGCACTGGCCATTGCGCCGCTGGCAGCCGTCGTCATCGCGGTATCGCTCGACGGCTCGGTCCGCTCGGCACACACGGTCGCGCTGCTCGGCGTGCTGGCCGCCGTCGGTTCGGTGGTGCGGGTGGCGAGCACCGGCGTCGGGGGCGTGGAGGCAGTCTTCATCCTCCTGATCCTGGCCGGCCGCGCGTTCGGTGCGCGTTTCGGCCTGCTGCTGGGCGCCGCCACGATCGCCCTGTCCAGTGCCTTGTGGGGTGGCATCGGGCCGTGGTCGCCGTTCCAGATATTCGCCTGCGCATGGGTGGGCGCCGGGGCCGGCCTGCTCCCCCGCCGGGTGCGGGGCAGGGCCGAGCTGTGGATGCTGTGCGGCTACAGCATCGTCTCGTCCTATGTGTTCGGCCTGCTGACCAATCTGTGGTTCTGGCCTTTTGCCGTCGGCGCCGGCACCGGGATCTCCTACGCGCCCGGCGCGCCGCTGGGCACCAACCTCAGCAGCTTCCTGCTGTACTCGCTCCTGACCTCGACGGCGGGCTGGGACACCCTGCGCGCCGTCACCACGATCATCGGAATCAGCGTGGTGGGGCGCGCCATCCTCGCCGCGCTGCGGCGGGTGAAGCCGGTCAGGAGCCCCGTCACACCTTGAAGTACTTCGCCTCCGGGTGGTGGAACACGAACGCGTCGGTGGACTGTTCGGGGTGCAGCATCAGCTCATCGCTAAGGACCACGCCCATCCGTTCGGGCTTCAGCAACTCCGTGACCTTGCGGCGGTCCTCCATGTCGGGGCACGCCGGGTAGCCCAGCGAGAAACGCGCACCGCGGTAGTCGAGCTTGAAGTAGCCCGCCTTGTCCTTGGGCTCTTCGGCCGCGAAACCCAGCTCGGAACGGATCCGGGCGTGCCAGAACTCTGCCAGCGCCTCGGTGAGCTGCATGACCAGGCCGTTGAGCTCGTAGTAGTCGCGGTATTGATTGGCCGCGAACATCTTGGACGTGAACTCCTCGATCTTCGCCCCGGCGGTCACCAACTGCACGGGCAGAACGTCGATCTGGCCGGACTCGCGTGAGCGCACGAAGTCGGCGAGGCACAGGTGCCGGTCGCGGCGCTGGCGCGGGAAGTCGAAACGCAAGCGCTCGGTGCCGATTTGACCGCCGGAGCCGCCATCGGGTGCGAGCAGCCCCGCAGTGCCGAGGACGCCGTCCTGGTCTTCACCGTGGTGCAGGACCACCACCTGTTCGCCCTCGGCGACCACCGGGAAATAGCCGTATGCGACGGAAGCGTCAAGCATTCCTTCACCAAGGATCCGGTCCAGCCAGTACCGCAGGCGCGGCCGGCCCTCAAGTTCCACCAGTTCGTCGTAGGAGGCGCCGTCGTCACCCCGACCGGGCTTGAGCCCCCACTGCCCCATGAAGGTGGCGCGCTCGTCGAGCAACGCAGCGTAGTCGTGCAAGGCCACACCGCGCACAATACGCGTGCCCCAGAACGGGGGAGCCGGAACGAGGTTGTCGGCGACGACGTCCGAGCGGCCTGGCATTGCCTCCGGTTCGGTGACCGTGAACTGCGGGCCGCCCTTGTGGATGCGCTTCTTCAACGGCGGCAGGCCGACGGTGTCCGGGTCGGCGCCGCGGGCCACCTGCACCAGCGGTTCCATGAGTGCGAGGCCTTCAAAGGCGTCTTTGGCGTACCGGACGGTTCCCTCGAACTGCTCGGCCAGGTCCTGCTCCACGTACGCGCGGGTCAGGGCTGCGCCGCCCAGGATGATGGGCCACTTCTTCGCGAGGCCCCGGGACTGGAGCTCGGCGAGGTTCTCCTTCATCACCACGGTGGACTTCACCAGCAGGCCCGACATGCCGATCACGTCGGCGTCATGCTCCTCCGCTGCAGCCATGATCTCGGCGATTCCCTGCTTGATGCCGATGTTGACCACTTTGTAGCCGTTGTTGGTGAGGATGATGTCCACCAGGTTCTTGCCGATATCGTGCACATCTCCGCGTACGGTGGCGATCACCATGGTGCCCTTGCCTGATGAATCCGACTTCTCCATGTGCGGCTCCAGCAGGGCGACGGCGTTCTTCATCACCTCAGCGGACTGCAGCACGAACGGCAGCTGCATCTCACCGGCACCGAAGCGCTCACCCACCACCTTCATGCCCTCGAGCAGTTGGTCGTTGATGATGCCAAGCGGGGTCATGCCTTCGCTGCGGGCGAGATCCAGGTCCGCTTCGAGGCCCTTGCCTTCGCCGTCGATGATGCGGCGCTGCAGGCGCTCGCCGGTCGGCAGGGCCGCGAGTTCCGCGGCGCGCTGGTCCTTGAGAGCCGCAGTGTCGACGCCGGCAAAGAGGTCCAACATGATGGCCAGGGGATCGTACGTGACGTTGCCATCGGCGTCGTATTCGCGGCGATCCCAGACGAGGTCCAACGCCACCTTGCGCTGTTCCTCCGGCAGCGACGCGAGCGGCACGATCTTTGCGGCGTCGATGATGCCGCTGGTCAGGCCCGCCTGCACAGCCTCATGCAGGAACACCGAGTTCAGCACCATGCGCGCGGCCGGGTTCAGGCCGAAGGACACGTTGGAGACGCCGAGCGTGGTCTGGATTCCCGGGTACTTGGTGGTGATCTGGCGGATGGCTTCGATGGTCTCGATGCCGTCCCGGCGGGTTTCTTCCTGGCCGGTGGCGATCGGGAAGGTCAGGGCGTCCACGATGATGTCTTCGACGCGCATCCCCCATTCGCCCACCAGGGCGTCAACCAGGCGGGACGCAATGGCCACCTTGCCCTCGGTGGTGCGCGCCTGGCCCTGTTCGTCGATGGTCAAGGCAATCACGGCAGTGCCGTGTTCCTTGACCAGCGGCATGATCCGCGCAAAGCGGCTGTTCGGGCCGTCGCCGTCCTCGTAGTTGACGGAGTTAACCACCGGGCGTCCGCCGATATGTTCGAGCCCGGCCTGCAGGACCGGCGGTTCGGTGGAGTCGATGACCAGTGGGAGCGTGGAGGCCGACGCGAAACGCGAAACGACTTCCTTGATATCGGCAGCGCCGTCACGTCCCACATAGTCGATGCAGACGTCCAGCAGGTGCGCGCCGACGCGTACCTGCTCGCGGGCGATATCGACGCAGTCGTCCCAACGCTCTTCCAGCATCGCCTGCCGGAACGCCTTCGAACCGTTGGCGTTGGTGCGCTCACCGATGGCCAGGTACGCGGACTCCTGGTCGAACGGCACGTGGTGGTACAAGGAAGCGACGCCGGCCTCGCGCTCCGTGGGGACGCGGGCGCCGGTGCCGTTCGCGCCGCCAGTGGTACCGGCGTCGGGCACGTTGCTGATAGTGCGGAAAGGCTCAAGACGCTCGACGACGGCGGCCATGTGCTCCGGCGTCGTACCGCAGCAGCCGCCCACCAGTCCCAGGCCGAACTCCCGCACGAACTGCTCGTGCGCGGTGGCGAGTTCCGTGGGCGAGAGCGGGTAGTGCGCGCCGTTCGCGCCGAGGACGGGCAACCCTGCGTTGGGCATGCAGGCGATCGCCACGGAGGACTGCTTGGACAGGTGGCGCAGGTGCTCGCTCATCTCGTCCGGTCCGGTGGCGCAGTTCAGGCCGATGGCGTCGACGCCGAGCGGCTCCAGCGCGGTGAGTGCGGCGCCGATCTCGGAGCCCATGAGCATGGTTCCGGTGGTCTCGACCGTCACCTCGACGAAGATCGGCAGCCGGACGCCGCGGGACACGATGGCCTGCTTGCAGCCGTTGACCGCGGCTTTGGTCTGCAGCAGGTCCTGGCTGGTTTCGATGAGGAAGGCGTCCGCTCCCCCGTCGATGAGGCCTTCAGCTTGCAGGGCGAAGGTCTGCTTGAGGTAGTCGTAGCTGGTGTGCCCCAGGCTGGGGAGCTTGGTGCCCGGGCCCATCGAGCCGAGGACCCAGCGCATGCGGTTGTCTGTTTCTTCTGCCGCTTCGGCGCGTTCGCGGGCGATCTTGGCGCCCTTCAGGGCGAGTTCGGCGATGCGGTCGTCGATGCCGTAGTCGGAGAGGTTGGACCAGTTCGCGCCGAAGGTGTTGGTTTCGACGGCGTCGATCCCCACGGCGAAGTAGGCGTCGTGGATGTCAGCGATGACGTCCGGACGCGTGTCGTTGAGGATCTCGTTGCAGCCTTCGAGGTTCTGGAAATCCGTCTCCAGCGACAGCTCGCGGCCCTGCAGCATCGTGCCCATCGCGCCGTCGGCAATGACGACCCGCTGGTTCACGGCATCCAGAAGCGCCTGGGCGCGGGCAGGGCGGGGCACGGAATCGATATCAAGGGCGAAACGAGGCATGTGAACAAGGTTACGGCGGATGCCGGAAAGGTTGCGGCTTGTTTCGGTGGGTGACGGGGGCAGGGGTGTTCTCAGGGATGTCGACGAGTTGGCGGGCGCCCTCTGCCCCAACGGCGTTGTGGCAGCTACCGTTGGGTCATGGCGGATTCTGAGATCCTGCACGTGGACGGCCCCGACGGCGCGCGGGAGGTCAAGCTGAGCAGCCCGGACAAGGTGCTGTGGCCCGGCGTCGAGGGGCATGACCCCCTTACCAAGCGCGACCTGGCCGACTACCTGATCTCGGTGGCACCGTCCTTTCTGCGGCTCAACGGCGACCGGCCCATGACTCTGCAGCGCTTCCCCGAGGGGATCGACGGCGAGGAGTTCTTCTCGAAGCGGCCGCCACGTGGTGCGCCTTCCTATCTCAGGACGGTGATGTGCACCTACCCGTCCCACCGGCGCCACGACCAGCTCGTGTTCGACGAGGCCGCCGCGCTTGCGTGGGCGGCACAGATGGGAACGATCACCTTTCACCCATGGCCAGTGCGCACGGCCGATCTGGACAACCCGGACGAGCTGCGGATCGACCTCGATCCGCAGCCCGGGCGCGACTTCCGGGACGCCGTTACCGCCGCGCTCGCGCTGCGCGAGGTCATGGCCGAGGCCGGACTCACGGCGTACGCGAAGACTTCGGGCAACCGGGGTGTCCACGTCTACGCGCGGATCCGGCCCACGCACGAGTTCCTTCATGTGCGGCATGCCGTCATCGGGATTGCACGCGAGCTGGAGCGCCGTATGCCGGACCTTGTGACCAGCTCGTGGTGGAAGGAGGAGCGCGGTGAGCGGGTCTTCGTCGACTTCAACCAGGCCAACCGCGACCGGACGATCGCCGCCGCCTATTCGCCCCGGCCGCTGCCGCACGCGCCGGTCTCGACCCCGCTGACATGGGACGAGCTCCCCGACGCCGACCCTCGCGAGTTCACCGTCCGTACAGTTCCCGCGATCCTGGCCGCCCGTGACTGCCCGTGGGCGGACATCGACGACGCGCCGGGCGACATTTCGGGCGCCCTCGCCTTGTGGGACGCGGACCTCGAGCGCGGCCTCGGCGAGCTCAACTTCCCGCCGGACTACCCCAAGATGCCCGGCGAGCCACCGCGGGTGCCGCCGAGCAAGCGCAAGGCGGACCGAGCCGACGAGGACTATTCGGCGCCCAAAGCCGAGCGCGACGCCGAGTGGGGCACCGCGATCGCCCCACCGTACGGACCGATGCTGGCCAAGCCGGTCAAGAATCTCCCGGTCGGCGAGTACCTGTATGAGCCGAAGTGGGATGGCTTCCGCTCGATCGTGTGGCGCTCCGGCGATCGGGTGGAGATCGGCTCGCGCAATTCCCTGCCCATGACGCGCTACTTTCCGGAGCTCGTCGAGGCCATCGTCGCAAACTTGCCCGACCACTCGGTCATCGACGGCGAAATTGTCCTCGTGGACCCGGACACCGGCGACCGGCTGAACTTCGATGCCCTTCAGCAGCGCATCCACCCCGCGGCCTCCCGCATCGCAAAGCTGAGCGCCGCAACGCCGGCGAGCTTCGTGGCCTTCGACCTGCTCGCCCTGGGCCAGACCAACTACGTGGAGCGCCCGTTCGGCGAGCGGCGCGCGGCCCTTGAGGAGGCACTCAAGGACGCCAGGCCCCCGGTCTACCTCACTCAGGCGACCAAGGACCCCGCCCTCGCGCTGGAGTGGTTCAGCACGTTCGAGGGTGCCGGCCTGGACGGCGTCATCGCCAAGCCCCTCGGAGAGCTCTACGCCGAGGACAAGCGGGTCATGTCCAAACTCAAGCACGAGCGCACGGCCGACTGCGTCCTTGCCGGGTACCGGCTCTACAAGGACGAGCCGGACGCCATCGGATCCCTGCTCCTTGGCCTGTACAACGCCCAGGGCCAGCTCAATTCGGTGGGCGTCATCGGGGCGTTTCCCATGGCCCGCCGCAAGGAGCTGTTCGAGGAGCTGCAGCCCCTCGTGACCACGTTCGACGGGCACCCCTGGGCGTGGGCGCAGCCCGCCGCGGTGCTGCCCGACAACCGCGACCAATCGACACCGCGCACCCCGACGGCGGCGGCGCGCTCCCGCTGGAATGCAGACAAGGACCTCTCGTTCACCCCGCTGCGGCCGGAGCGAGTCGTCGAGGTCAGGTACGACCACATGGAGGGCGAGCGGTTCCGCCACACCGCGCAATGGGTCCAATGGCGCCCGGACCGCTCGCCGGAGTCGTGCACCTACGACCAGCTCGAGGAACCCGTCAGCTACGACCTCTCCTCGGTCCTGACCCGGGAACGGCCCGCGTAGCCAGCCCGCGGAGAGGCGGTTCCCTGGCCGGGGCCCACTCATTCGGCTGGTTCAGGAACTGCCGGACAGGCAACTGGCCGGTTCACATCTCACCAACGAAAAAGCCGCGGGAACCTTGAGTTCCCGCGGCTTGCGGTCGGGCTGACAGGATTTGAACCTGCGACCCCCTGACCCCCAGTCAGGTGCGCTACCAAGCTGCGCTACAGCCCGCCTTGCCTGACCGTTATCGCTGTTCGCGGCCGTTCAAGCAACGCGTATCAGCCTATACGAAAGCGGCCCGGATGAGAAATCGGGAGGCCTCCGACACGCCGTGTCGCGGCCTGCCGAAATCTACTACAGCGAACCCGCCGGCCACCCCCGGTTCAATCCCCGTTCAGCCCGCGTCGTTACGGTTCCGGAGCACCCAACCAACCCCGAAAGGCTCCCCCATGGACCGCCGTCGTTTCTTCACCACCGCTGCCGCCACCACGGCAGCGGCCTCGCTCCCCCTCCTCGCCGCCGGCGCCGCCCAAGCCGGCCCGGCAAACCCGGCGGACACAGCCCAGGAACAGAAGCTCACCCGCCTCATGCTGGACGCCCTCAGCCGCGAGCTGGACGATCCCGCGACGGCCGCCGTCGTCGAACCGCACATCCAGGACATCGGCCTCAACTGGCAGCCGCCGGTGATTGCGGTGGACAAAATCGACTACATCGTGGCTTACGCCTTCGGCAACCGCGCCCCGGCCGGCGGCGGCGATCCCGCCAAGGTCCTCTACGAACCCGGCCCGGTCAACGAAGCCCTCGCGGACACCATCGCTTCGATCCGCGAGCAGAAGGACGTGCCGGTCTACGCCCAGTGGGAAATCGCCCGCTTCCTCGACAGCAAATACGGCATGAGCCGGGTGACCTCGATCGAGCCCGTCATCGCGGCGGACGGCACCATCACCTACCTCAGCACCGACGGCGTCGCCGCCCAGGTGGTCGCCTTCCGCGGGACCTCGGGCACCGCCGGCGTGGTCGGTTTCCGCGACCACGTTAAGCGCTGCGTGCAGACCACCCGCGACCGCGGCATGACCGCCTACGCCCCGGCCGGAGTCGAGATGCCCGGTGACTACGATGCGAAGTCCGGCCAGCCGTGGACCCGCCGTCGGGACCTGTACCTGATGCACGACATGTATGCCCAGTTCGCCGTCCTGCGGCAGAAGGCGATCACCGCCGCATACCCGAACGGCTAGGACTTTACCCGTAGCCAGGCCGCCCAAGTGGCAACTCAAAATGGCGGCGGCTTGTTGGCGGCGCCGGTCATGTGCGTCGCGGGTGTGTGTGGGTGATCCGTGTAGCTTCGGCCGGCGGGGCTGATCCATTCCAGAACCCCTTCTCCGGATTGCCGGACCTTCCACGGTGAATGGTGCTTGAGCATGTGGTGACGCCGGCAAAGCCCGGCGAGGTTGCCGGTTTCGGTAGCGCCGCCGAGGGCGGCGTCGTGCGTGTGGTCCAGATCCAGGCTGCGGGCTTTGATCCCGCAGCCGGGGAAACGGCACCTGGTGTCGCGTGCTGCGAGGAGGCGTTTGAGGTCCTCGCCGGGCCGGTAGCGGTCCACGGCCAGCACGCCTCCCGTGAACGGGTCCGTCAGGACCCTGTTCCACGCGGTGGCATGCCCGACGAGGATGCGGGCGGTGCCGGGGTCGATGGGGTGGCGTCCGTCCAGCTCGGCCGGAACCTGTTCCGTGCTGCCTGCGACTGCGTCGCCTGCGGCGCGGTCGGCTTCGCTATCAATCAGAGTCAGCACCGGAACAGTGATATCCACGCGGGCAGTAACGGCCGCAAGGAGGCCGTCGGGGGTGTCGTGCGCAGTGGGAGCGCCACACAGCAGCAAATCCGACAGAAGGTCGGCCCTGAGTTGATCGGTGTTGCGCTGGTCGGTGTTCCGGCTCCCTTCAAGGCTCCGGCCCGGCGCGGCGGAGCCGACTTCGAACCCGGCTTCGGCATGCGCCCGCGCCATCTGGGTGAGGCGGTCGTGGATGCCGTAGGCCACGGCCGCGGGCAGGACGGCGGCGAGTTCGGCCATGCCGTCGGGCAGGGGCGTAACCCGGACATGGCGTTCCGCCGCAGCCCGCTCATGCCGGGAGGCCAACGGCTCGGGCTGGGCTTTCTCGGCTTCCCGGACAGCCAGGCGACGCACCCGGCCGGGCGCCTGCTGCTCCGCGCACGGCACCACCACGCCTTCGTACCGGGCCAAGGCGGCGGGATCGTCCAACGCGGTCCCGACGTCCTGGATCACCCGGGCGTGCGCCAGGCTGATCCGACCCTGCGCGAGGGCTTGGAATGTGGCCGGGAAGCGGTCCAGCAGCTCCACCGCTTGGCCCATCTGCCGCTGCACAGTGCGGTCGTTCGCGCGGATGGCCGTGGCGATCTCGGCGGCCACCGCACGCTGGCCGAGTTCAGCCGATCGCGGATCCCACCCCGCCGCGGTAAAGCCGGCCGGTGCCCCGCTCACCGCGGCGCCGCCGTCGTCGTTCATCACGTCCGCCAGCCGGGACGCAATCGCGAGCGTGTACTCACGCAACGCCTGCAAGCTTGCGATCGCCTGCTCAAGGGACCCGAGCGTAGAGACCAGCCCGTCCAGCACCGCTAAGGGATCGGACGCTGCGTCAGGCTGCGCCGTCCTCTCGCTCAAGCCAGTGGTGATCTCCATGAATCCATCACATCACCGAGCTACGACATTATTAGGCCACCCGGCCAACCGCGCTACAGCCCCGCGAGCACCGCCGCCGCGGCGTCGCGGTACCGCTGCCGCGCGGCGTCGTCCAGGAAGACGCTCTGCACCATGTACCCCTGAACGAGCCCGACGGCGGCCGGCGCCACCCGCGCACCCTCCATCAGCGCTTCCTTCTCCCCCAGCCCGCGGGTCTGCCGGAACCACGCGGCGAAGTAGGCGGCGAAATGCCCGCTCACCTCCGAAATCAGGTCCCTTGCCGTTTCCATGAGCTCAGTTGAATGGATCGCCTCGCCCCACACCTGCACCGCGACGTCCGGGAAGAATCCGTCGCGCGGCATCTGTGCCAGGAACTCCGGGATGGCCACGGCGGGAGCCGGCACCTCGTCGAGCGCCAGGAAGCCGTCGAGCACCGCGATCTTCTTGCTGAGCACCCTCCGCCCGACGTCGACGGTGAGCTGTTCCTTGCTGCGGTAGTACAGGTACACCGCTCCCGCGGACAGGCCGGCCTCCGCAATGATGTCCGCCATCGACGTCGACGCGAACCCCTTGCGCGCCACGCAGCTGAGCGCGGCGTCCAAGATCCGCTCGCGCTGCTTCTCGCGGTGCTCGTCACTGACCTTCGGCATGGCGCTCCTTCACCCGAATACCCGGCGTCCCTAAAAACGAATGATCGTTCTTGACAGTCTACCCTCCTTGAGGAAAATAGAGAACGAACATTCTTTTTATTGAAGGAGCCAGTCATGGCCACCACCCAAGCGCACCAACGGCCCCTCACCAGCTGGGCTCATGCACTCCGCACCGCCGTGCTAGCCGCCGTCACCGTGTGCATCATCCTGCTGGCCTTCGCCTGGCCCAGCGTGACGGCCAAGCCGCAGCACCTGCCCGTCGCCGTCGTCGGCTCCGCGGAACAGGTCCAGCAGCTCACGGCAAAGGCGCCGGAAGGCATGCTGGACATCCGCACCGCGGACAACCGCGACGACGCCGTGAACCGCATCAAGGACCGGGAAGTCTACGGCGCCGTCGTGCTGCCCGCGGCCGGCGCAACTCCTGCCACCCCGGAGATCCTTGTGGCCAGCGCGGCAAGTCCCGCCGCCAGCGCGGCCCTGAGCCAGCTGGGCATCGGCCTGCAGCAGCAGATCGACAAGCAGGCCATCGCGGCACTGACGGATGCCATCGGTCAGATGCAAGCGAAGATTGCCGCCGCCCAGCAGGCAGCTGCCCAAGGGCACACCCCGCCGGCAACCCAACCGCCTGCCACCCAGCCCTCCGGTCCCGTGGCCGTCCCCACGGTGGCGGTGACCGACGTCGTGCCCCTCTCCTCCGATGATCCGCGCGGCACGGGGCTCGCCGTCGCCGGGCTCCCGCTCGCCATGGGCGGCATGGTGGGCGGCATCCTGATCTCCCTGCTGGTCGCCGGGGCGTGGCGGCGGCTTGGCGCGGTCATTGCTTACGGCATCGCCGGCGGCCTAGGGCTGGTGGGCATCCTGCAGGGCTGGTTCCACGTGCTGCAGGGCGACTTCTGGATCAACAGCGCCGCCGTCGGGCTGGGCATCTCCGCAACGGCCGCCATCATCACAGGCCTGTCCGCGCTCATCGGCCGGGCCGGCATCGCGGTGGGCGCCGTGATCACCCTGTTCATCGGCAACCCGATCTCCGCGCTCACCCAGCCCAGGGAATTCCTCCCGGCTCCATGGGGCGACGTGGGCCAGTGGTTCGTGCCCGGCGCCTCCGGCACGCTCCTGCGGAACCTGTCCTACTTCCCGGACGCCGCCACGCTGTTCCCCTGGCTGGTCCTCGGGGCTTGGGCAGTGGCAGGCGTCCTGCTCATCGTCACCGGGCACTTCCACAACCAGTCCGCGGTGGCCGAGGCGTAACCCCGCCAAACACATACGGCGCGCCTCCCGCAATGGGGAGGCGCGCCGTCGTGCGTCAAACGAAGAAACTACCGCTTCTTCCCGCGCTTCTCGCGCACGCGCATGCTGACCTCGATGGGCGTGCCCTCGAAGCCGAAGGTCTCGCGCAGGCGGCGGGTGATGAAGCGGCGGTATCCGGGATCCAGGAAGCCCGTGGTGAACAGCACGAACTTCGGCGGACGGCTGGAGGCCTGGGTGCCGAACAGGATGCGGGGCTGCTTGCCGCCGCGCACCGGGTGCGGGTGCGCGGCCACAAGCTCGCCCAGGAAAGCGTTGAGGCGGCCGGTGGGAATACGCCGGTCCCAGCTCTCCAGGGCCGTGTCCAGCGCGGGCACCAGGCGGTCCTTGTGCCAGCCGGTCTTGGCGGAGATGTTGACTCGCGGCGCCCACTCCACGTGTGCCAGGTCCTGCTCGATTTCGCGTTCCAGGTAGCGGCGGCGTTCGTCGTCCAGCAGGTCCCACTTGTTGAATGCGAGCACCAGCGCGCGGCCGGATTCGATGGCCAGCTGCAGGATGCGCACGTCCTGCTCGCTGAGCACCTCGTCCACTGCCAGGAGCACGACGGCGACCTCCGCCTTTTCGAGCGCGGCCTGCGTCCGCAGGGAGGCGTAGAAGTCCGCGCCCTGGGCCATGTGCTGGCGGCGCCGGATGCCTGCGGTGTCCACGAAGCGCCAGGTGCGGTCGCCGAGTTCGATGAATTCGTCCACGGGGTCGCGGGTGGTGCCGGCGAGGGGGTCGACGACGACGCGTTCGGTGCCCGCGAGCTTGTTCAGCAGCGAGGATTTGCCCACGTTCGGGCGGCCGATCAGCGCGATGCGGCGGGGTCCGCCCGAGCGGTCGACGCTTTCCACCTGGGAGAACTCGGGCAGAGTGTCGATCACCTTGTCCAGCAGGTCGGCCACGCCCCGGCCGTGGAGGGCGGACACGGGGTGCGGTTCGCCGAAGCCAAGGCCCCACAACACGGCGGAGTCTGCTTCCTGGACAAAGTCGTCCACCTTGTTGGCCACCAGGATGACCGGCTTCTTGGACTTGCGCAGCATCTTCATGACGCCCTCGTCCGTGGCGGTGGCACCCACGGCGGAGTCCACCACGAACAGCACGGCGTCGGCCAGTTCAACGGCCATCTCGGCCTGCTCGGCCACGCGGGCGTGGATGCCCTTGGCGTCATGCTCCCAGCCGCCGGTATCCACAAGGGTGAAGTTCTTGCCGTTCCAGCGCGCCGAGTACATCACGCGGTCGCGGGTAACACCGGGAACGTCCTCGACGACGGCCTCGCGGCGGCCGAGGATGCGGTTCACGAGGGTGGACTTGCCGACGTTCGGGCGGCCGATGATGGCCAGCACGGGATCCAGCTTGAGCGGTCCCTCTTCACCTTCGTCTTCGTAGAGTCCGTCGAGGAGGGCCGCGTCGTCCTCGTCGAGGTCGTAGTCTTCCAGGCCGGCGCGGAGAGAGGCGGCGCGGAGCTCTGCTTCCTCGTCGTCCAGGGCGGCAAGGTTCTCCGCCACCTGGTCGGTGCCGGTGGGCGTGTATTCGTCGTCGCCGGCTCCGTGGAGGCCGGATTTATGAGTCGTATCGCTCATTGCACTTTCCTTAGTGGTGGTATGTGGGGCAAAGCCTGTCCTGTAATTGCCACGCTGTCCCGGACGTGGCCGGCCAGCGCGGCCTGGATCTCGGCGGCCGCCCTGTCCATTGAAACACGTCCGGACTCGCCGGCCCGGCGGCTTACGCACAGCGGGGCACCGAAGCTGACGGACAGTCGGCGGCGGAGCTTCGGGATCGAATCGCGGTGTTCCATGCCGCGGCGGGTGCCGAGGATCGCAACCGGCACCACTGTGGCGCCGGTGGCCAGCGCGAGCCAGGCGACCCCGTTGGCGATGCTTTCAGCGGAGCCGCTCCCCCGGGTTCCTTCAGGCAGGATCCCGACGCAACGGCCGCCGTCGAGCAGTCCCTTGCCGGCCTGCAGGGCGGCGCGGTCGCCGGAGCGGTCCACCGGGATCTGCCCGGAGGCCCGCAGCACGCGGCCGAGGAACCCCTTGAACATCTCCTTCTTGACCAGGATGTGCATGGGCCGCGGAGCCGCTCCGAACATCACCGGCCCGTCCAGGTAGCTGATGTGGTTTCCGGCGAAAATCACCGGCCCGGCCTTGGGGACGTTGGAGCGCCCGCGCACGCTGGTCTTGTACAGCACGTGGTCCAGCAGGAAACCGACGGGCCGGCTCCAGAGCATGGTCCACTTCGCCGGCAAAGACTGTGCCGGCAGCGCGCGGTCAGTCACCGTAGATGACCTTGGCCACGATCTCCAGCGCGGTGTCCACGGTCTGTTCGAAGTCCAGCTCCGAGGAGTCCAGCGTGACCACGCCGTCGGCGGCCCGGGTGAAGTTCACCACGGTGGAGTCCTTCGCGTCCCGCTGGATCACCTGCGCGGCGAGCTCTTCCTTGCTCTGGGTGCCGCCGAGCTGGATGCCGCGGCGGCGGAGCCGGGCTTCTTCGCTGGCGGTCAGCAGCATGCGGATTTCGGCGTTGGGCGCGACGACGGTGGTGATGTCCCGGCCCTCGACCACCATGCGGTGGTGGTGCTGGTCGATCAGCTCGCGCTGGCGGCGGATCAGTTCGTTGCGCGCGCCGAGGGTGGTGGCGACGGCGCTGACCGAGGAGGAAATCCGCGGTTCGCGGATGTCTTCAGTGATGTCGACGCCGCCCACCGCCACATACTCCTGGTTGGGGCTGGTGCTCAGTTCCAGGGGCAGGTCTTCGGAAGCCTGCTCGACGGCGGCACCATCGTTCAGGTCCACGCCGGTCTTCAGGCAGTACCAGGTGAGCGCCCGGTACATCGCGCCGGTGTCCAGGTAGGCGAGCTTGAGGCGGCGCGCCACTTCCTTGCTCACGCTGGACTTGCCGGAGCCTGAGGGGCCGTCGATGGCCACCACCAGCGGCTTTCCGGGACGGACGACGGTTTCGGGGCCAAAGAGTTCACGTGTCACTGGAGTACCCGCCATCCACGGTCGCTGAGGGCTTCTACAAGGAGGTCATGCCTGTTGGGCAGGACGGAGATTTCCACCATGCCCACGTTCTGCCCGGAGGAGTGGTCCAGGCGGAGGTCTTCGAGGTTGACGCCGATCTCGCCGATCTCCGTGAGGAGCCGGGCGATCTGGCCGGGCTTATCGTCCACCAGCACGGTCAGCCAGGAATAGGCCTGCGGCGGCCCGCCATGCTTGCCCGGAATGCGGGCCTGCCCGGCGTTGCCCTCGCTGATCAGCTGGGCAAGGTCCAGGCGTGCGCCCGGTGCCAACGGATCCTCCAGCGTGCCGATCAGCCGGTTCAGGTCTTCCCGGACGCCATACAGGATCTCCACGATCCGCTCCGCGTTGCCGCCCAGGATCTGCACCCAAAGGGTGGGATCGCTGGCGGCGATGCGGGTGGTGTCGCGCAGCCCGTTGCCCGCCAGGGACAGCGCATGCAGCGGCGTTCCCTGCAGCCGGCTGGCCAGGAGCGAGGACATCACCTGGGGCAGGTGCGAAACCAGCGCCACCGCTTCGTCGTGTTCCTCGGGGGTGAACTGGGTGACGATCGCGCCCAGGTCGCTCGCCAGGGAACGCGCGACCTGCAGGGCGTCGCCGCTGCTTTCCTCCGAAGGGCAGAGCACCCACGGCATCGACGTGAACAGCTCGCCGCGGGCAGCCACCGGACCGGACTTCTCGCGGCCGGCCATCGGGTGCGTGCCCACGTAGCGGGACATGTCCACGCCGCGGCGGCGCAGCTCGGCCTGGATGCCGGACTTCACGCTGGCGATGTCCACCACCACGGCGCCGGGGTACTCGCCCAGGGCGCGTTCGACGACGTCGGCTGTTACGTCCGGCGGCGCGGCCACGACCACAAGCTGGGGACCGCCGTCGGGCTCTTCTGCCAGTTCAGTCAGAGGGCGGCCTGCCCCGATGTCGACCGCAACCGCCTGGTTGGTGGGCGAAGGGTCGGAGAGGAAAACCGGCACGCCGCGGCCGCGCAGGCCCAAGCCGATGCTGGCACCGAGCAGGCCGGTGCCGAAGATGACCACCGGCCCGTCCAGGTGCCCGCGGCCGTGCGTGTGGAATGCCGACATGCCCTAGAGCCCCACCGAGGACAGAAGGTGGCCGATTTCCTGCTTGCCGAGGTTGCGGATGCTGCCCTGGCGCTGGTCGCCCAGTCCGATGGGGCCGATCTTGACGCGCACCAGGCGCTGCACCGGGAAGCCCACCGCGTCGAACATGCGGCGCACGATGCGGTTCTTGCCCGAGTGCAGCACGACCTCGATCAGCACGTAGCCGGGCGTGGAGTCCACCAGGCGGAAGGAGTCGACGGCGGCGATGCCGTCCTCGAGCTCGACGCCGGCCTTCAGCTTCGCGCCGACGCCGTGCGGGAACGGAGCGCGGACCTGCACCAGGTACGTCTTGGGCACCTCGTAGGAGGGGTGGGTGAGGCGGTTGGCGAGTTCGCCGTCGTTGGTCAGCAGCAGCAGGCCCTCGGTGGCGACGTCAAGACGTCCCACGTGGAAGAGGCGTTCGCCGTGGGTCTTGCTGCTCTTGAGGAAGTCGCTGATGCAGGGGCGGCCTTCGGGGTCTTCCATGGTGGAGACAACGCCCTTGGGCTTGTTGAAGACCATGTACAGCAGGTGCTCGTCCAGCTGGATGCGGATGCCGTCCACGTGGATCACCGCGGTCTTGGGGTCCACGCGCATGCCGAGTTCGGTGGTGACCTGGCCGTTGACCTCCACGCGGCCTTCGAGGATGAGTTCCTCGCACACGCGGCGCGATGCCACGCCGGCCTGGGCCATGACCTTCTGCAGGCGCACGCCGTCGGCGTCGTGCTGCTCTGACTGCGCCACTGCGCCCTTGGGGCCGCGCGACTTGCGGACGGGGCCGAGGTTCTGGCCGAAGCGTTCGCCACCGAAGGCGCGGGCACCTGCCTGCTTTACGGGCTTCTTCTTGGGCTTCAATGCACCCGGAGTGCCGGGAGCCTTACCGTAGCCGGGCTTGTTGGAGCCGGGCTTGCGGGGGGCCTTTGCCGGGCCTGCCTTGCGGTCGCCGAAGCCGCCGGCCGTGGTGGGGTTGTCCGGGTCAAAGGGACGCTCTTCACGCGGACGGGAGGGCTTGAACGGCCGTTCGCCCAGGAAGCCGCGGTCGCCGCGGCGTTCGCCGTCTGCGAAGTTGCGCTTGCCCGCGCCGGAACCGCCGCCCTGGCCTGCTCCTCCGCGGCCTGCGTTGCCCCGGCTGCTGCCGAAACCGCCGCTGCGTCCCGAACTGTTACGTGGTGAACCCTGGCGTCCCGCCTGTGTCATGACCCGTCCTTTTGTTATGGGCCGGCTTCTGGTGCCGGCCGGGCAGATTGGCTCTGCCCACTGTGTTTAATTCTGCCTTGCGTGTGTTTGGTCCCGCCAGCGCACTTACATGCGCTCGGCGTCGAAGAATTCCTCGATGCCTTCGAGTCCCGGGAGGTGCGGTGAAACCGGCGGCAGTTCCTCAAGGGAAGCGATGCCCATCCGTTCCAGGAAGTAGGAAGTGCTCCGATAAAGGAGCGCCCCGGATTCGGGATCGGTGCCGGCTTCCTCGACCAGGCCGCGCTGGACCAAAGTCCGCACCACCGAGTCGACGTTCACGCCGCGGATGGCCGAAACCCTGGCCCGCGAGACCGGCTGCCGGTACGCAATGACCGCCATGGTTTCCAGTGCTGCCTGGGTCAGCCGCGCCGTCTGCCCGTCAAGGACGAACTTCCCCACGACGTCGGAAAATTCGGCCCGTGAGTATATCCGCCACCCGCCGGCAACGTTCCGCAACTCAAAACCCCGGGGTGCTGTGCTGGCGCCTGCGTCAGCAGGTGAACCGTCAGCATCCGTGCCCGGGGCCTTAACAGTATAGCCGTTGTAGTCCTGCTGCAGTTCCGCCAGCAGTTCCTCGACGACGGCGGTGCCCAGTCCCAGCCCCGCGGCCAGTTCCTCTGAGGTGGCGGGCTGGTCGATCACCATCAGCACGGCCTCCAGTGCCGCGCGCGCCCCGCCCGGGCGTTCCCCCAGCGCGGCGAGCCCGGCGACGGCGTCCTCGTAGTCACTCATTCTGTTCCTGTTCGTCCGTTTCACCCGGAGCCAGGCCGGATCCTGCTTCGTATTCTTCGTTCAGGTTTTCGCTGCTCCAGCCCTCGGGCCGGCCGGTCCAGCGGACCGTCAGTTCGGACAGCGGCGCGGGCTGTTCGAAGGCAACCACGCGGTCCCGGAACATCTCCAGCAGGGCCAGGAAGCGGACCACCACCACGAGGGTGGACTCGGCGTCGGCGACGAGCGCCCGGAAGGACAGCGGCCGCCCGTGCTGCAGCCGGTAGCCGAGAATCTCGGCCTGTTCCTTGATGCTGACGGGCGCTCCGTGGAGATGGTCGACGCCGACCTCCGGCGGCGTGGTGTCCTTCGGCTCCAGGGCCTTGGCGGCGATGCCGGCGAACTGTTCCGGGGTGTGCCGCCAGATGAGTTCGGGCAGCAGCGCCGCGAAATGCGGTTCCAAGGCAACCTGCCGGGGAAAACGTCCAGCCTCGTTCTCCAGGGTCTCGCCCAGGTGTGCGGCCAGCTGCTTGAACGCTTTGTACTGCAGCAGGCGCGCGAACAGCAGGTCCCGGGCTTCGAGAAGGGCCACGTCCTCTTCGTCCTCGACCTCCCCGGCGGGCAGCAGGCGCGCCGCCTTCAGGTCCAGGAGGGTTGCCGCGATCACCAGGAACTCACTGGCTTCATCCAGGGCCCAGCCTTCGCCCAGTTCCTGGAGCCGGCGGATGTACTTGATGAACTCGTCCGTGACGGTGGCCAGGGCAAGTTCGGTGACGTCCAGCTTGTGCTTGGCAATCAGGCCGAGCAGCAGGTCAAAAGGCCCGGTGAAGTTGGCCAGCCGGACCTCAAAGCCGCCTTTGCGCGCGGTGCTGTTTTCGACACTGGTGCTTACGGCATTGCTGCTGTCGGCGTCGGCGGTTTCCTCCGCCAGGGTGAGCGGTTCCGCCATCGCCGCTTAGGGCGCGCCGCCGCGCAGGATCAGTTCCCTGGCCAGGCTGCGGTAGGCGTCGGCGCCGGTGTGGGTGCCCGCGTAGCTGGTGATGGGTTCCGCGGCAACGGTGGCGTCGGCGAACTTGATGGAGCGCTTGATGACGGTTTCGAAGACCTTGTCCCCGAAGGCTTCCACGAGGCGGGCGATCACTTCGCGGCTGTGCAGGGTGCGGGCGTCGAACATCGTGGCCAGCACGCCGTCCACCTGCAGGCGCGGGTTGAGGCGGTCCTGGACCTTCTCGATGGTTTCCACCAGGAGCGCCACGGCGCGCAGGGCGAAGAATTCGCAGATCAGCGGGATGATGACGCCGTGCGCCGCGGTCAGCGCGTTGACGGTCAGCAGGCCGAGGGAGGGCTGGCAGTCGATGAGGACCACGTCGTAGTCGTCTTCGACGCTCTTCAGCGCGCGGTCCAGGACCTGCTCGCGGGCCACCTCGTTGACCAGCTGGACTTCAGCGGCGGACAGGTCGATGTTGGCGGGCAGCAGGTCCACGCCGTCGACGCCGGTCTGCTGGATGGCGTCCCGGATGTCCACTTTGCGGTCCATCAGCACGTTGTAAACGGTGAGGTCGAGCTCGTGCGGGTTGGCGCCGAGGCCTGCGGACAGGGCGCCCTGGGGGTCAAAGTCGACCAGCAGCACGCGGCGGCCGTATTCGGCGAGCGCTGCAGCGAGGTTGATGGTTGACGTGGTCTTGCCGACGCCGCCCTTCTGGTTGACCATCGCGATGACCCGCGCCGGGCCGTGGGCGTCCAGGGGCGCGGGCTCCGGGAACTCGCGGTACGGACGGCCGGTGGGTCCCATGACGGCATCTTCCAGATCGAAATCCGTGCCTTCCAGCGTAGTTGTTCCCCGTTCGCTGCTCACGTTTTTATCCACTCTCTCCACGACGGTCAATGACTGCTCCCAAGCAAGGTTACCGTCCCCGACACGGCATTCAACGGACCTTGACAATGCCCGCAATTTGAGCCTTTACCTTCTGGTAGAGGTCGAAGGTTGCCTCCTTCACCTCGCTTTCGGGGCGGATGACAAAGGCAGGCTCCCCCGTCCGGGAGCCTGCCTTTGCGCTGTTGGCCTGCGGAAACGTCAGGCGGGCACTGCTTCCTTTGCCGCTGCGTTCACGGCGGGCTCAGCGTGGTGGCTGATCATTGTGGTCTCGTCGAAGGGGACGGCGCCGGAGAGGACGTTGCTGACCTGCTGCCGGTCAATCTCCTTGACCCAGGTGCCGATCAGCACGGTGGCCACGGCGTTGCCCGTGAAGTTGGTCAGGGCGCGGGCCTCGGACATGAAGCGGTCGATGCCGACGATCATTCCGACGCCGCCGAGCAGTTCGGGCCGGTGGGCCTGCAGGCCGGCGGCCAGGGTGGCCAGGCCCGCACCGGTGACACCGGCGGCGCCCTTGGAGGCGATGATCATGAAGATCAGCAGGGAGAGCTGGGCGCCGAGGTCCAGCGGCGTGCCCATGGCGTTGGCGACGAACAGGGAGGCCATGGTCAGGTAGATCGCGGTGCCGTCCAGGTTGAAGGAGTAGCCGGTGGGAACCGTCACGCCGACAACCGGCTTGGAGACGCCCAGGTGTTCCATCTTGGCGATGAGGCGCGGCAGGGCGGCCTCGGAAGAGGAGGTGGAGAAGATGAGCAGGTATTCGCGGGCCAGGTACTTCATGAGCTGGAAGATGCTGACGCCGGCCACGATGCGCAGGAGCCCGCCGAGGATGACCACGATGAAGACCGCGCAGGTGATGTAGAAGGCGAGCATCAGGGTGAACATGCTCAGGATCGCCTGGGCACCGGTGGCACCGACGACGGCGGCGATCGCACCGAAGGCGCCGACGGGGGCCAGCCACATGATCATGATGAGGATGCGGAACACGAGGGTCTGGCCGTGCTGGACGGCCTTGAGGATCGGGGCACCCTGGCTGCCCATCTTCTGCAGCGCGAAGCCGACGAGGATGGCGGCGAGCAGGGTGGGCAGCACGGGGATGTCACCCGGGATGATGCCCAGCAGGAAGTCCACGGTGCTGTCCGTGGCAGCCTTCTTGGTGGGGTCGTACGGCGTGAGCTTGAGGCCTTCACCGGGGTGGATCAGGTTGCCGACCACCAGGCCGATGCCGAGCGCGAAGGTGGACATGATCACGAAGTAGCCCAGCGCGAGCCCGCCGACCTTGCCGACCGTGGCGGCCTTGGCGATCGAGCCGATGCCCAGGACGATGGTGCAGAAGATGACGGGGGCGATCATCATCTTGATGAGCTTGATGAAGCCGTCGCCCAGGGGCTTCAGCGACTTGCCGACCTCCGGGAACAGCAGGCCGACAACCGCGCCGAGCACGACGGCTGCGATGACGGCGATGTACAGGTAGTGCGATTTGTCCAGGCCTTTGCGCCCGGCCTTACCGTTGGCAAACTCTCCTCGTTGAGAGGTCATGGCATGCTCCTTTGGATACTCTGGAGGCGCTGCGGCATCTGCACTGCTTTCCTGCGCCGGTGGTGTGATATCCATCATGGAGCCGGGGGTGACACGGATCACCGTTGTGGTCATATTGGTCATTGGAGGTGCGCATGATCCGGCGCTGGAGCATTGCCCGCCGCTTGTTCGCGGCCAATGTGCTGTTCGTCCTGGTACTCAGCGTGGTGCTCGGAACGGCGGCCATCATCGACGCCCGGGACCGGACGTACGACGACGCCGGGCGCCGCATGCAGACCGTCGCGGCCGCCGTCGCCGCCAATCCCCTGGTCCTGCAAGCTGCCGGGACCGCATCCCCCTCAACCACGCTGCAGCCGTATGCGTTGAATGTCATGGCCGGGACCGGCGTCGACTTCGTCACGATCATGGCGCCGGACCGCACGCGCTGGACGCACGCCAATCCGGCGGAGATCGGCAAGCCGTACATCGGCACGATCGAGCCTGCGCTGCGCGGCGAAACCTTCACGGAGGTCACGGCCGGGACCCTGGGCCCGTCCGTGCGGACGATCGTTCCGGTGAAGGACGGCGCCGGCACGGTCCGGGCGCTGGTGGCTGCCGGCGTGACGGTGCGGAACGTGGACATCGCGGCCTCGGGCCGCTTCGGGGCGATCATCGCGCTCTGCCTCGCGCTGCTCGCCGCGGGTTCGCTGGCGTCCTGGCTGCTGGGCCGCTACCTGCGTTCGGTCACCCGCGGCTGGGGGCCCGAGCAGCTGGCGCAGCTGTTCGCGTACTACGAATCGGTGCTGCATTCAGTCCGCGAAGGCGTGGTCCTGATCGACACCCGGGGCACGGTGGTCATGTACAACGACCAGGCCGCGGAGCTGCTGGGACTGGAACCGTCCGACGTCGGCCCCTCCGCAGGTGCCGCGCCGCGCCTTGCGGACCTGCCGCTGGATGCCAGCCTGCGCGGACTGTTCGAATCCGGCCGTACCGCCCACGACGAAATCCACCTCAGCGATTCCCGGATCCTGGTGGTCAACCAAGCCCCCGCCGTCGGCCCTGGCCGTACAGGAGGTTTGGGCCGCGCGGGCGGACGAAGCCCGGCGGTCTTCGGGACGGTGGCCACCCTGCGCGACCGCACGGAAATCGAATCCCTCGGCAGCGAACTGGAGACCATACGGACGCTCTCCGGTGCGCTGCGGGCCCAGACCCACGAACACGCCAACCGGCTGCACACCATCGTCTCCCTCATGGAGCTGGGCCGCACGGACGACGCCCTGGATTTCGCCACCAAGGACCTTGAGCTGAGCCAGCGACTGACCGACGACATCGTGGCCTCGGTGGACGAACCGGTGCTCAGCGCGCTCATCATGGGCAAGTCCGCGGAGGCCCATGAACGCGGGGCCGAGCTGTCAGTCTCTGTGTCCGGCGGGGACGGCCTGCACGGCCTGGCGGTGCAGGACCTGGTGACCATCCTCGGGAACCTGCTGGACAACGCCCTCGACGCCGCCGCTGCCGCTCCCCCGCCGCGCAAAGTTTCGCTGACAATCGAGACCGCCCCGGACCGGGTCGTGTTTGCCGTGGCCGACTCCGGCCCCGGGATCGACCCGGCCATCGCCGGGGACATCCTCGAGTACGGCTTCAGCACCAAGGCGCCCTCTTCGGACGGTGCGGCCCCCGGTGCGGGCGGCCGCGGCGTCGGGCTCGCCCTGGTGCGGCAGGCCGTGAAGCGCCTTGACGGTACGCTGTCCATCGGCGCTGCCGACTCTTCGGCCGATGCCTTGGGAGGGGCTGCCGCCTTGGGCGGGGCTGACGCCTTGGGCGGGGCTGCCGGCCTGGGCGGGGCTGCCGGCCTGGGCGGGGCGCTGTTCCGCGTGGTGCTGCCGGCACCGGATCCGACGAAGGAAACCGAATGAACGACATCCGCGTCCTCGTCGTCGAGGACGAACCCATCGCTGCCGACGCCCACGCCGTCTACGTGGGCAGACTGGAGGGCTTCACCGTCGCGGGCACCGCGCCGGACGGCCAGTCGGCGCTGCGGCTGCTCAGCGACTTCGCGGCAGCGGGACAGCCGGTGGACCTGGTGCTGCTGGACATGAACCTGCCGGACCTGCACGGACTGGATGTCGCGCGAAGGATGCACGGCGCCGGGCTGCTGGCGGACATCATCGCCATCACGGCGGTGCGCGAAGTCAACATCGTGCGCAGCGCCGTCTCCATCGGCGTCGTGCAGTACCTCATCAAGCCGTTCACCTTCGCCACGTTCGCGGACAAGCTGCGCAGCTACCGGGCCTTCCGGGAACAGCTGGCTGCCACCGCTCCGGGGACGCGGACGGGTGCGTCCCAGAGCGACGTCGACCAGGCTTTTGCCAGCCTCCGCGCGCCCACCGAGATACCGCTGCCCAAGGGGCTGTCCACAGGGACCCTCGAATCGGTCAAGGAGTACCTGGCCGGACTGGGCCGGGCGGTCTCGGCGAGCGAAGCCACCGAAGCCCTGGGCATGTCCCGGGTCACGGCCCGCCGCTACCTCGAATACCTGGCCGATGCCGGCGTGGTGGTCCGCAGCCCCCGCTACGGAACGCCCGGGCGGCCGGAGAACGAATACAGGTGGGGGCGGGGGTAGGCGCCGGCAGAGTGGATTGCCGACCCCATCCAGCCGAATGTATACACTGGCCGCCGATTTTGGCGATTTACTGGCCATTCCCACCTTCTGTGTATACACTGACTCCTAACGGCAGCTTTTTCCGGCCGCCACCCAACGAGCACCGATCGGAGGACCAATGCGAGCCAGCGACAAGGCCTACGCCGCCCTCCGCGAGGACATCCTCGAATGGCGCCTCGCGCCCGGAACCGTGCTGGGCGAAGTGGAACAGTCCGAACGCCTGGGCGTCTCGCGCACCCCGGTCCGGGAGGCGCTCGGCAGGCTCACCGCGGAAGGCCTGACGACGGCGGCAGGCGGCCGTGGCGTCGTCGTCACCGATATCTCGCTGGAGGACATCGACGAACTGTTCGAGCTGCGCGAAACCCTTGAGGTCCGGGCGGCGGCGCTGGCCGCCGAACGCGGCGAGCGCAGCGTCTTCGAACAGCTACACGCCGAACTCCTCGAGGCGCCGGCACTCCTCGAGGGTGATGATCCCGCCCGCCACGACTACTACGCGCTGGTGGCGAGGCTGGACGACGCGATCGACGCCGCCATCTCCAATTCTTATCTGGCCCAGGCCATGCGCAGCCTGCGCGTGCACCTGGTCCGGGTCCGCCGCCTGGCCGCCGACGACGCCGCCCGGCTGGGTGCCGCTGCGGCCGAACACGCTGCCATCGCCGAAGCGATCGCCGGCGGAAACGCGAAACTCGCCGAAGCCGCCACCGTCCTGCACCTGCACCGAAGCCTGTCCCACGTCAAGAAAAGCAGCGTCAAGACAACCAGCGTCAAGGCCAGCAACACATCCCACTGAAGGAGCCACCTTGGTCAAGAGCCACCACGTCCGTGTCTACAAGAGCGAAGAGAACCTTCCCCGCGAGGAGCAACTTGCCCACAAGATCGCCGTCGTCGCCGCCGACCCCGTCGAGGTGACCCCGGAGGTCACGGAGATGATCATCAACCGGATCATCGACAACGCCTCCGTGGCCGTCGCATCGCTGAACCGGGCCCCGATCGTCGCGGCCCGTGCGCAGGCACTGACCCACGCCCCGAGCACCGGAGGCAAGGGCGCTGGCGTGTTCGGCATCCAGGAGAGCGTCTCCCCCGAGTGGGCTGCCTGGGCCAACGGCGTGGCCGTGCGTGAACTGGACTACCACGACACCTTCCTGGCCGCGGACTACTCGCACCCGGGCGACAACATTCCGCCGATCCTGGCCGTGGCCCAGCACGTGGGCGCCTCCGGCGCTGACCTGGTCCGGGGCATCGCCACCGGCTACGAAATCCAGGTGAACCTGGTCAAGGCCATCTGCCTGCACAAGCACAAGATCGACCACGTGGCCCACCTCGGCCCCTCCGCCGCCGCCGGCATCGGAACCCTGCTCGGCCTGGACGTGGAGACCATCTTCCAGTCCGTGGGCCAGGCCCTGCACACCACCACCGCCACCCGGCAGTCCCGCAAGGGCGAAATCTCCACCTGGAAGGCCCACGCCCCCGCGTTCGCAGGGAAGATGGCCGTGGAATCCGCCGACCGTGCCATGCGCGGCCAGACCTCCCCCGTGCCGATCTACGAAGGCGAAGACGGCGTGATCGCCTGGATGCTGGACGGCCCGGACGCCTCCTACGAAGTGCCCCTGCCGGAGAAGGGCGAAGCCAAGCGCGCCATCCTGGACACCTACACCAAGGAGCACTCCGCCGAGTACCAGGCGCAGGCCTGGATCGACCTGGCCCGCAAGCTGAACAAGGAACATCCGGAAGCCACGGACCCGGCGAACGTGAAGTCGGTGCTGATCAAGACCAGCCACCACACGCACTACGTGATCGGCTCCGGGGCCAACGATCCGCAGAAATACGATCCCACCGCCAGCCGGGAAACCCTGGACCACTCCATCCCGTACATCTTCACCGTCGCCCTGCAGGACGGTGCCTGGCACCACGTGGACTCCTACTCCCCCGAACGCGCGGGCCGGCCGGACACCGTGGAGCTGTGGCACAAGGTCTCCACGGTGGAGGATCCGGAATGGACCCGCCGCTACCACTCCCTGGACATCGCCGAGAAGGCCTTCGGCGGCACGGTTGTCATCACCCTCACCGATGGGACGGTGATTACGGACGAGATCGCCGTCGCGGACGCCCACCCGCTCGGTGCCCGCCCGTTCGCCCGGGAACAGTACGTGAACAAGTTCCGCACCCTGGCCGCCGGACTCGTGACGGAAGAAGAAATCGAACGGTTCCTGGCCGCCGTCGAACGCCTCCCGGAACTGGCCGCGGGCGAACTGGACCAGCTCAACATCATCGCCGCACCCGGCGTGATCGACCCCGCCGACGCACCGAAGGGACTGTTCTAGATGCTGTACTCCACCACCACGCCGGAGCAGAAGCGGCGCAGGCTGCGGGACATGCTTGCCTCCGAAGAGATCCTGCAGTTCCCTGGCGCCTTCAACCCGCTCTCCGCCCGGCTGATCGAAGAGAAGGGCTTCCAGGGCGTCTACATCTCCGGGGCCGTCCTGGCCAACGACCTCGGCCTGCCTGACATCGGCCTGACCACGCTCACCGAGGTCGCGCAGCGCGCCGGGCAGATCGCCCGGATGACGGAACTGCCCTGCCTGGTCGACGCGGACACAGGGTTCGGCGAACCGATGAACGTGGCCCGTACTGTGCATGAGCTCGAGAATGCCGGCCTGGCCGGCTGCCACATCGAGGACCAGTTCAACCCGAAACGCTGCGGTCACCTGGACGGCAAGAACGTCGTGGACGTAGACACCGCGGCCAAGCGCATCCGCGCCGCAGCGGACGCCCGCCGGGACCCGGACTTCCTGATCATGGCCCGCACCGACATCCGCGCAGTGGAAGGCCTCGAGGCCGCGAAGGAACGCGCACAGGCCCTCGTGGAAGCCGGCGCCGACGCGATCTTCCCCGAAGCCATGGCCACCCTGGACGAGTTCCAGGCCATCCGCGAGGCCGTGGACGTGCCCATCCTGGCTAACATGACCGAGTTCGGCAAGAGCGAGCTGTTCACGGTGGAACAGCTCCAGGATGTCGGGGTGAATATGGTGATCTATCCCGTCACGCTGCTCCGCATTGCCATGGGGGCTGCAGAGCGTACGCTGGAAACGATCAAGGCATCTGGGACGCAGCAGGCGCAGGTGGAGAACATGCTCACCCGCGCCCGGCTCTATGAGCTGGTGGACTATGAAGCCTACAACCACTTCGACACAGGCGTTTTCAACTTCCAGGTTCCCGGCACCCGCCGGTAAGCGGATCAATGAAGGGCAAAGCAGGGACCGCGCATCCGCCGGTGCCCTGCCAGATGAACGAAGGAGTTCGGCATGGCTGCTGAAGAAATCAAGAAGGGGCTGGCCGGCGTCGTCGTGGACTACACCGCGATTTCCAAGGTCAATCCGGACACCAATTCGCTGCTTTACCGCGGGTATCCCGTGCAGGAACTCGCCGCCCGGTGCAGCTTCGAGGAAGTCGCCTACCTGCTGTGGAACGGTGAACTTCCGACGCCGGAACAGCTCGCGGAATTCACCTCCCGTGAGCGTGCCGGCCGTGCGCTGGACCCTGTGGTGAAGCAGGTGGTTGACACCCTGCCGCTGGAATCCCACCCGATGGATGTGTGCCGCACGGCCGCTTCCGTGATGGGTGCCCGGCACCCGCTGGCCGAGGACTCCTCGCCCGAGGCCAACATGAAGAAGGCCGTGGACCTGTTCGCCGCGATGCCGGCGATCGTCGCCTACGACCAGCGCCGCCGCCGCGGCCAGGACCTTGTGGAACCCCGCGATGACCTGGGCTATTCGGCGAACTTCCTCTGGATGGCTTTCGGAGAAGACCCGGTGGAAGAGGTGGTGAAGGCCTTCAACGTCTCGATGATCCTGTACGCCGAGCACTCCTTCAACGCCTCCACCTTCACGGCCCGCGTGGTCACCTCCACGCTGTCCGACCTGCACTCCGCCGTCACCGCTGCCATCGGCGCCCTCAAGGGCCCCCTGCACGGCGGCGCCAACGAGGCCGTGATGCACACCTTCGACGAAATCGGCATCCGCGCCGAAGAGTCCATGGAGGACGCCGCGGCCCGGGCGAAGGCCTGGATGGAAGACGCCCTGACCCACAAGAAGAAGGTCATGGGCTTCGGCCACCGCGTCTACAAGCACGGCGACTCCCGCGTACCCACCATGAAGGCCGCCCTGGACAAGATGATCGCCCACTACGGCCGGCCCGAGCTGCTGGGGCTCTACAACGGCCTGGAGCAGGCCATGGACGAGGCCAAGGGCATCAAGCCGAACCTCGACTACCCCGCCGGGCCGACCTACCACCTGATGGGTTTCGACACTCCCACGTTTACTCCCCTGTTCGTGGCCAGCCGCATCACCGGCTGGACCGCCCACGTCATGGAACAGCTCGGCTCCAACTCACTGATCCGCCCGTTGAGCGAATACAACGGCGTAGACGAGCGGCACCTTCCGTAAGTCCCTCACAAGAACCCGCGACGGCGGGCCGGTCACCTGATGGTGGCCGGCCCGCCGCGTCTTCAGTTCCGTGAATCAGCGTCAGGTACGTCAGCTAGCGGTGCGTCACATGGCTGACCGTGGTGTTGTCGTCGTTGAGGACGACGTCGATGTCCAGGATCTTTCCGCCCAGTGCCATGGGCAGCCAGTGTTCTGCGTCCTGCCACATTCGTTCGACGGGGAGGGCGTCCACGGCGAACCACTCCGGGGCGATTTCCAGGCTTTCCTGTGGCTCGCCTTCCCAGTCGGTGGTCACGAACAGCCGGGTGCGCATGTTCCACTCGGGACGCGCCGGGAACACGAACCGGACCGTCCCGGCGTCCACCAGATCCGTTTCCCGGACCGTCACTCCAGACTCTTCGAAGACCTCCCGGCAGGCCGCCTGGGCGTCGGTCTCCCCCGGCTCGACATGCCCGCCAAGGCCCACCACCTTGCCTTTTCCGAATCCTGTCTTCTTTTGTCCGAGCAGAACATCGCGGCCGCCGTCGGGCAGGTCCCGGACCAGGAAGCAAAGGGTGACGGCGGTGAATTCCATGTCCCCCACCCTATAGCCGCGACGGGTGTTGCTAATCCACCAGTTCGCCGGCGATCGTCAGCGACGTGATCATCGCCTTGACCTGCTTGTACTCCTCGCTGTTCCGGTAGGCGATGGCTTCATCCATGGTGCGGAAGACGAGGACCCCCGCGGCCTTCGCGTCCTCGTCGCTGAAGCCGGCCGTCATCTGCACTCCGCTGGCGAACATGTAGGTGGGCGATTCCTGCGGACCGTTGACCACGTTGTAGATCAGGCAGGCCTTGCCGTCCGCGCCTCCGACGGTGCTGGTGAGTCCGTAGGAAGCAAGGACCTTCCCGCCGGATTCCATGGCCCTGTAGGCGAAACGGGGCGTGATGATGCCCGGAAACCCCTTGTTGTAGGGCAAGCGGACTTCGGCGTAGTCCAGCACGGTGTACGGAACAGGCGAGGTGCAGGAGCCGCTGAGTCCGCCGTCCTTGTTTCCGTAGGACAGCTCCGCGAGCTTCTTCCCGGAGGCGTCGTTCACCGCCAGGTTCACGGCGCCGGCTGTGTTGCTTTCCTTCGCCTGCACGGTCCACTGTGCCGGATAGCTGAAGCTGATCCGTCCGTCCGGGCTTACATATCCCTGCAGCGATGGCCCGGTTGCGGGTGTTGCCACCGGACCGTCGCCCAGCAGCTGCGGCCGCAACCGGACAGGAATCCCCTTCTGCGCGAACTCCTGGTCCATGGCCTGCTGCGGCGTGAGGTGCCGGCCATTCTGCGAGACATCGTTGTTCAACGCCTGGAACTTCCATGTGAAGACGTAGGACCATTCCTGTTGGAAGTCCGTGAGGAAACGCTTGTTCTCCTGCAGCCTCGCCAGGTTGTACCAGGCGTTGCCGCCGTCGATCCCCATCGCGCTGATGCCTTCATCAGAGGTCGCGTAGGCCAGCCAGCCGTCGGCGCAGCCCAACACCGTGTAGTACTTCCAGTGTTCCTTCGGGATGGGCGTGATGGCGCGGACCTGGTCACTGCGCTGTTGGTCGATGTTGGCGGGGGTGCACTCGACGCCGTTGGTGTTCAGCGCCGGTGCCTGTGTCGCCGTCGGACTGGGCGTGGCGGTCGGTGCCGGGCTTGCCGAAATCGACGGGGTACCGGTGTTGGCTGGATCAGGCGCCGGCCCCTGTACCAAGTTCCCGCCGACAACGACGGCGGCCGCGACCGCCGCTGCAGCGACCATACCGGCCGCGGCAACGCGCACAGCCATGCGCCGCGCCGGTCTCCGAGCGGCCAGGGACACCACATTCGGATCGGTGGAGAACACGATCGACCGGACCGGGTCGGTTCCTGGCTTGGTCCCGGGCTCGCCGACGCGCGGCTTGGCGCCTTTCATGAGCTCTTCGATGCGGTCCATGACTAGCCCTTCCGTTCTGTCATGAGGTGTGAGGGGGCGGCTTTCGCGAAGGCTTTCCGCGCCCGGTGCAGCCGGACGGCGGCAGCTGACGGCGAGCACTCGAGGCTTTCGGCCAGTTCGGCGGTGCTCAGATCGTCCCAGTAGCTGAGCATGAGGACCTCCCGGTCCCGGTCGTTCAAGCGCGTCAGGACATCGGCGACGGCGGCGCGCTGGCCGTCGTCGGCCGCTTCGCCCCGGGTGCGGGCTTCCTCCGCCAGCCGTTCGACGAGCTGTTCGCGGCGGCGCCGGCCCTTGTACTCATTGCCCAGCACGTTCCTGGCGGTCGAGATCAGCCAGCCGATGCCCGGCGGCGCCTCGAGGCGTTTCTCCCAGACAATCCGGAAGACATCCGCGGCGAGCTCCTCCGCCCGGGCCTGGTCGCTGATGCGATAGGCGATGTAATGGTAGACGCGAGTGAAATGCTGAGCATGCAAAGCCATGAACTCGTGTTCCCTGGCAGCCAACATCTTGATCCCCCCGGACTCGATGGCTCTTCGATCTTAATGACTAAGTGTCCCGGGAGCAGCGGATTCTTACAGGGCTTGGAAAAACTTCGGCGGGACCGGCCACCTGATTGGTGGCTGGCCCCGCCGTCGGATTGTTAAGGTGCTACTGCGACATTTGCATTGAATTGAACAGCATCTTGAGTTTGGCGTATTCAGTCGTTTCCATATACGCCATCGCTTCAGCCATGGTTGCGAACTGGTGGCTCACCTCGCCCAGCGGATCGCCGGTGCTAAAGGTCAGCGTTCCCAACGGTCCGCCGCTGACGGTCGAGCTCAGGGTGCAGGAGTCCTTGAGCGTCCCGCTCGACTTGTCTACCAGGCCGATTTCGTAGGCGACCCCCTGCCCTGTCGCGGTGCGGTCCACCGTCCGGTAGGAGAACCGTGCCCCGGCATTCAGGGTCCAATCGTTCGTCAGCTGCGGCCTGTAAGTGTCCAGCTCCGCCATGGGGTAGCTCTCTCCCGGACGGCAAACTTTGGTAGGCGGCTGGGCTGCACCGTAATTCCAACGGGCCATTGTCCTTCCGGTCTCGTTGCGGACCACGATGCCGGTTTCCGGCGCTGCCGCGGTTCCGGCAGGGACCTCAGCCGCAGTCCAGCCAATGGGAAGCTCAAACTGCATCTTGGTTGCTTCGTTCCTGTACAGGCTGGAAACCACCGTCTTGCTTGGACGCAGTGACAGGGAAATCAACATCCGCTTCAGGTCCTGGTACTCCTGCGTCTGCATGTACGCGCGGGCCTCCGCCACGGTATCGAAAACCAGAGGCGCCGTGGAATCCGCCCGGAGTGTCAGCACGTCACCGAACGACAGCCCCGGCACACCTTCGGGTCCGGTCACCATGTTCCATAGTTCGCAGGCACCTTGGGCCGACGGGCCAGGTTCATCGGAGATCGCCACTGTTCCGTAGAGCTTGTCGCCTTGGATGACGGCAAACCTGAACCTGTTCGGCCCTGCAGGCCCTTTGTAAGGCGTTTGCGGGATGTCGAGTATCTCCGCATCCAAGACGGTGACTGGCTTGGGAACTTCGCAGGGTCCTGCCGCCATGTCGTAGTACATGACAAGCTTGGCGAGCTCCTTGTTGGCGGCATTCCGCACGCTGACCCCCGCAAAAGGCATCCCGTCAATCATGGTGGGCCGTTGCACGGCGATCCAGTCCGCGGGCATCTCGAAGGTCGCCTGTCCGGTCATGTCGGTGAACGTCTTCCACGACGCAGCTGTGGGCACGGCTGCTGCCGTCCCCGTGGCTGAGGGCGTGGGCGTAGGCGTCGCAGGAGCCGGGCCGCTGGCCGAAACGGTCGGTGACGCGGTCGGCGTGGCAGTCCCGGCCGGCTCAGGCACAGAGGTAAGCGACCCAAGGTTGGCAACAATCAACACCCCCGCTGTCACGGCGGCCGCGGCTATCGTGAGCAGTCCCACCACCCGCGCTGTCCTGCGCCGACGGGCATGCTCCAGCGAAGGAACATCCGCCGGAAGCTTGTCCACAAAGCCGTCGGGATCGGCAAGAATCCGTTCCAGCGCCGCCTGGGCATCCGGCTCCGGCCCTGAAGCCGCCTTCAACGGATCGGCATCACGAATCATTTCCTGAATAGGATCCATTTCAAGCCCCCATTTCCTGTGCCAGCGGCCTGGACATCGCCGGCATGTTCTTCCGAAATGCCTCCCGTGCCCGGTGCAACCGCACCTTTGCTGCCGACTCACGGCACCCCAGCACCGCAGCGATTTCAACCATCGTCAGCTGATCCCAATAGGCCAGCTGAAGGATGTCGCGGTCCTTTTCGCGAAGGGAATCCAGGACCTCGTCCACCAAGGAATACGAATCACCGTCCACCTCTTCGTGGACCGATGCCGGTTCCCGGAGCCTCTCGTGTAGCGCCGTCTGACGTTTGTGGCTCCTGTACGCATTACCCAGCAGGTTCCGCGCCACGGTGAGAAGCCAGGCAGTGTCCGCCCCAGACACCTCATCCCGTTTTTGCCACGCAACCCTGAAAACATCTGCAGCAAGCTCCTCCGCCAAGTGCGCATCATCAACGCGCCGGCGTACATATCGGAACACCCGCGGATAAGTGTCCCTATGCAAGGCGATGAACGCCGTCTCCCCCTCGGAAAGCACAATTCCCCCTACTTTCACTCACCGGTCACACCGGTTTCCGGCTATCCAGACGGCCATCAAAGAATGGCCCTCTAACCCTATGATTTCCGGCCGGGCACCACAGGTTACAGCCCGTATAACGTGATCGTGGCAGCGTGGAGGCGCGAACGGGCTCAGCCGAGTGCGCGGGGATGCGCTGCCGCGTAGACCTCGCGGAGGGTGTCGGCCGTGACCAGCGTGTACACCTGGGTGGTGGTCACCGAGGCGTGGCCGAGGAGCTCCTGGACCACTCGGACGTCCGCACCGCCTTCCAACAGGTGGGTGGCAAAGGAGTGCCGCAGGGTGTGCGGGGAGACGTCCTTGGTGATGTTGGCCTTGTCCGCTGCGGTTTTCAGGATGGTCCACGCGCTCTGCCGGCTGATCCGCCCGCCGCGCGCGTTGAGGAACAGGGCGGGAGTGCCCTTGCCTTTGGCGGCCAGGGTGGGCCTTCCGCGCACGAGGTAGGCGCCGACGGCCCGTGCCCCGTAGGAACCCAGCGGCACCAGGCGTTCCTTGGAGCCTTTGCCGAAGAGCCGGACAATCGCGGGCCCCTCGGAGTCGTTTTCCAGCGATACGTCGTCGACGTCGAGACCCACCGCTTCGCTGATGCGGGCGCCCGTGGAGTACAGGAATTCGAGCAGCGCGCGGTCCCGCAGCCCAGTTGGGGTGTCCGCGCCGGCAGCTTCGAGAATCCGGGTGACCTCGTCCACGCTGATCGCCTTGGGCAGCCGTTTGCCGGGCATCGGCGGGTGGACATCGCTGGCGGGGTCCGCCGTCGTGGTTCCTTCCAGGGCCCAGAACTTGTGGAGGCCGCGCACGGCAACCACCGTCCGTGCGGCGGAACGGACGCCCAGTGCCGTGGCGCCGTCGGACCCATCCGAGAGCGCCTGCACGAACGCCGTGACGTCATGCCGGGTGATGTTGCCGGGTTTGTCGACGCCGGTAGCGGCGAGGAAGTTGGCGTAGCGGGAGAGATCGCGCCGGTAGGCAGATAGCGTGTTGCTGGCCAGGCCGCGTTCCACCCCCAGGTGCTGCAGGTAGTCGCTGACGGCCCGGTCGACGGCGGTGGCCGCCCGTGTGCCCTCCCCCGGCTGCATGCTCAGCGCTGGCTGGGGTGGGCCGGCCAGGGGGCGTTGCCGGGCCGCAGTCCGCTGAAGCCGCCGGCGCGCGCGGCCGCGGCGGCAAGGATGCCGACGACGGCGGAGGGGTTGTGCAGCCGGCCCTCCAGGACGGCGGCGACGGCGTCATCAAGGGAGACCCAGCGCAGCTCGATCTCGGCTTCCTCGTCCGTGCGGACGTGGCGCTCGGCCTCCGGGACGTCGGACAGGCCGCGGGCCAGGTAGATCCGGATCGCTTCGCTGGAGGAGCCGGGCGAGTTGAAGAAGTCCGCCAGCACGTTCCATTCCCCGGCCTGCAGGTCGGCTTCTTCCGCCAGCTCCCGGGCGGCACCGACGACGAAATCCTCACCTTCGATGTCCAGCAGGCCCGCGGGAATCTCCCAGAGATCCATGCCCACCGGGTGACGGTACTGCTTGAGCAGCAGGATGTCGCCGTCGTCGTTCATGGGAAGGATGGCGACCGCTCCCGGGTGGTCGATGTAGTCCCGGATCAGGGTGCCGCTGTCCTCGGCGAGTTCGAAGGCGTCGCTGACAACGTCCCAGATCCGGCCCTCATAGACCTTGCTGGACGACAAAAGACGGCGCGGGCTCGGTGTGTCCGAAAACTGCCGGGAACTGCTGGAAGATTCGGAACTGCCGGGCATCGCGCCGTCCTTTGCGGGTGCTGTGAACTACTTTGCTGCTGCTGTTGCTTTGCTTGCCGCCTTGGCTGCCGGAACTTCTGCCGCGGGTGCGTTGCGGCGGTCCAGGGCGGCCTTCACCAGGCCGGCGAACAGCGGGTGCGGGCGGGTCGGGCGGGAGCTGAGCTCAGGGTGCGCCTGCGTGGCCACGTAGTACGGGTGCACTTCGCGGGGCAGTTCGACGAACTCAACCAGCTTGCCGTCCGGGGAGGTGCCGGAGAACACCAAGCCCTCGGCCGCGATCTGCTCGCGGTACTTGTTGTTCACCTCGTAGCGGTGGCGGTGGCGTTCGCTGACTGCGGTGGCGCCGTAGGTTTCGGCGACAACCGAGCCTTCGTCCAGCTTGGCTTCGTACAGGCCCAGGCGCATGGTGCCGCCAAGGTCGCCCTTGCCGTCCACGATGTCCAGCTGCTCTTCCATGGTGGCGATGACCGGGTACTTCGAATCCGGCTCGAACTCGGACGAGGAGGCACCCTCCAGGCCGACAACGTTGCGGGCGTACTCGATCACCATGCACTGCAGGCCGAGGCACAGGCCCAGGACCGGGAGCCGGGTTTCGCGGGCGAACTTGAGGGCGCCGAGCTTGCCCTCAAGGCCGCGGATGCCGAAGCCGCCCGGGACGCAGATGGCGTCCACGCCGGCCAAGGACTTCTGGGCGCCTTCGAGGGTTTCGCACTCGTCCGAGGGGACCCAGCGGATCTTGACCTTGGCCTCGTTGGCGAAGCCGCCGGCACGCAGGGCCTCGGTCACGGACAGGTAGGCATCCGGGAGGTCGATGTACTTGCCCACCAGGGCGATCTCGACCTCGTGCTTCGGGTTGTGGACAGCTTCGAGCAGCTTGTCCCACTTGGTCCAGTCGACGTCCTTGAACGGCAGGTCCAGGGCGCGCACGATGTAGGAGTCCAGGCCCTGGGAGTGCAGGGTCTTGGGAATGTCGTAGATGCTCGGCGCATCCGCAGCGTTGACCACGGCGTCGATATCGACATCGCACATGCGGCCGATCTTCTCGCGCATCGCGTCGGGGACCTCGCGGTCCGAACGGATCACGATCGCCTCGGGCTGGATGCCGATGGAGCGCAGCGCCGCCACGGAGTGCTGCGTGGGCTTGGTCTTCAGTTCCTGGGAAGGACCGATGTACGGCACCAGGGAAACGTGCAGGAAGAAGGCGTTGTTGCGGCCGATGTCCTGACGGACCTGGCGGGCGGATTCCAGGAAGGGCTGGGATTCGATGTCGCCTACGGTGCCGCCGATTTCGGTGATGATGACGTCCGGAGCGTTCTGGCCTTCGGCAGGCAGGCGCATGCGGCGCTTGATTTCATCGGTGATGTGCGGGATGACCTGGACGGTGTCGCCGAGGTATTCCCCGCGGCGTTCCTTGGCGATGACGGTCGAGTAGATCTGGCCGGTTGTGACGTTGGCCGAGCCTTCGAGGTTTTCATCGAGGAAGCGCTCGTAGTGTCCGATGTCGAGGTCCGTCTCGGCGCCGTCGTCGGTGACGAAGACTTCGCCGTGCTGGAAAGGATTCATCGTGCCCGGATCCACGTTCAGGTAGGGATCGAGCTTCTGCATAGTTACAGACAGACCGCGTGCCCGCAGCAGGTGGCCGAGGCTGGATGCCGTCAGTCCCTTTCCGAGCGAGGACGCCACACCGCCGGTGACAAAGATGTGTTTGGTCGTCTTGGACGAGCCCGGGAACCGGGAATTTACACGGGAATTAGATCGCTGCACCACGGAATTCGAGCTTATCATCAATTGCGCCTCCAAGGGTTCCGCCGCTTGTTTCCCCAAATGATCCATGCTCTCCCGCGGCGCCACCCGCGGGCAAGAGCCTGCCCGCGGAAATGCCTTCCCGGGAGCCGTCCGGGGACCCCGCTGAGGCTAAGCGGGCTGCGGCAGGAGCTTGGCGTCGTCGAGCAATTCCTGCGCGTGGGCGCGGGCGGACTCGGAATCCTCCTGTCCGGCGAGCATCCTCGCCAGCTCCCGCACCCGCTCGTCCTCGTCCAGCAGCTGCACGTCGCTGGAAGTGAACCCGGTGGAGGTTTTGCCGTCCGCGCCCCGCACTGAGGTTTTGGTCACACGGATGTGCTGGTTGGCGAATGCGGCCACCTGCGGCAGGTGCGTGACCACCAGGACCTGGACGTGGCGGGCCAGCATCGCCAGCCGGCGGCCGATTTCGACGGCGGCCTTGCCGCCCACGCCCGCATCGACCTCATCGAAGACGAACGTCGGGACCGGGTCCACCGCCGCGAGGACAACCTCGATGGCCAGCATCACCCGGGACAGTTCGCCGCCCGAGGCACCCTTGCCGAGCGGACGGGCGGGTGCCCCCGAATGCGGCTGCAGCAGGAACGCCACGTCATCCTGGCCGTGCAGGCCAAGCTCCCCGCTGTCCTGCACCTCGATCACCAGGGTGGCGTCGGCCATGGCAAGGGCGGTCAGTTCGGCGCTGACGCGTGCGGAGAGGCCTTTTGCGGCCTTGGCGCGGGCCTTGCTGATCCGGGCCGCCTGCTTGCGCAGTTCCGCCTCGGCGGAGGTCACCGCCGCTTCCAAGGCTTCGATCCGGGAAGAGTCGTCCTGCAGTTCGTCCAGGCGGACCCGTGCAGTGGCTGCCCATTCCAGGACCTCGTCGATGCTGGGGGCGTATTTGCGGATGAGCTTGGCCAGCGCGGCCCGGCGTTCCTCGATTTCGGCAAGCCGTTCCGGGCCTTCGGAATCGAGTGACGCCTGGTAGCTGGAGAGTTCCGCGGCGATGTCGTTGAGCAGGAAGCCGACCTCCGCGAGCCGGGACGCCGCCGCACCGAGCGCCTCATCGTGCTCGGCCACCTGTTCCAGGAGCCGCTTGGCCGAGTCAACCAGCGTGGTGGCGTCTCCGCTGTCGCCGAAATCCTCGGCGATCAAAGCTTCATGGGCGGCCGAAGCGGCGATCCGCAGTTCCTCCACGTTGGCCAGCTTAACGGCCTCGCCCTTGAGGGACTCGTCCTCGCCGGGCTGGGGATCGACGCCGTCGATCTCCTCCAGCGCCGCCTGCAGCGATTCAGCCTCGCGCAGGCGTTCCCGGGCTTCGCCGCGGAGGGCGTCCAGTTCGGTCTGGTCCGACTTCCAGCGGCTGTACAGCTCCTGATACCCGCCCAGGACCCCTGCGAGCTCGGTCCCGGCAAAACGGTCCAGGGCGTTCCGCTGCGCCGTAACGCTCTTGAGCCGGATCTGATCGGATTGGCCGTGCACCACCACGAGGCTCTCACCGAGCTCGGCGAGCACCCCCACGGGGGCGGAACGACCGCCCACGAACGCCCGGCTGCGGCCGTCGGCACCGACGGTCCGGGCGAGCAGGAGCTGGGCACCGCCCTCGAACTCCTCTGCCTCGCCGCCCGCCTCCAGGGCGCGCTCGACGGCGGTGTGCCCGGGATCCAACTTCAGCAGGGCTTCGGCGGAGGCGGACTTCGCGCCGGTCCGGACAGCACCCGCGTCGGAACGCGAGCCCAGCAGCAGCCCGACGGCGGTAACCACCATGGTCTTGCCGGCGCCGGTTTCGCCCGTGACCACGCTCAGTCCCGGGCCGAGCGGCAGGGTGGCGTCGGTGATGACGCCGAGGTCGCGGATGCGCAGTTCCTCGATCATGGATCAGCTCTCCTCTGTAGCTTCGGCGGAGCTTTCCTGCCCGGGATCATGGGGGCCAGGCAGGGGCGTGGGCATGGGCGTGCGGACCAGCGGGACCGGGCCCGTGTGGATCTCGGCCGAACGCGGCACCGGGCCGCGCCAGCCGTGGATGGGAAGCTCGAACTTGCGGACCAGGCGGGCCGAGAACGGCGTCTGGTGGGTGCGGGCGAGGCGCACGGGGCGGGTGGACCGGGTTACTTCCACACGGGCCCCCGGCGGCAGGTCCACCGAACGCCTGCCGTCGCACCAGAGCACGCCCTTGGCGTCGGTGCGGTTGAGGATTTCCACGGCGAGCTTGGAGCGCGGGGACACCACCAGGGGCTTCGTGAAGAGGGCGTGGGCGCTGATCGGCACGATCACCAGGGCTTCGACTTCGGGCCACACCACGGGACCGCCCGAGGAGAACGCGTAGGCCGTGGAGCCAGTGGGGGTGGCGAGCACCACGCCGTCGCAGCCGAAGGAGGTCAGCGGGCGTTCGTCCACCTCGGTGACCACCTCGACCATGCGTTCCCGGTCCGCCTTTTCGATGGCGGCCTCGTTGAGGGCCCAGGTGTGCCAGATCTTCTGGCCCCGCACCCACACCTGCACGTCGATGGTCATGCGCTCTTCGACGGTGTACTCGCGGCTGGCGATCCAGTCGACGGTCTGGGTGAGGTCCGCCCGTTCGCTCTCGGCGAGGAAGCCCACGTGGCCCAGGTTCACTCCGAGCATGGGTACGTCGACCTCGCGGACCAGTTCCGCGGCGCGCAGGATGGTGCCGTCGCCGCCCAGGACCATGACGAGTTCGACGTCTTCGAGCCGGACGTCTTCGTGAAGGATCTCGATCGGTTTGTCCACGTGGCCGAAGAAGCGTTCCACATCAGCGAGCTCTGATTTCTGCATGACCGGTATAAGGCCGGAGGTATGCAGGGCGTCGCAGGCATCCCACGCTGCGCGGAGGGACTCTTCCCTCCCGGTGTGGGCAAGGACCAGTACGCGCCTGCTCATGGTGTTCCGTTCCGCTCGTGGCCTGTTCTCAGGTCCAGATCTTCGACAACAGTGCGTCGACGTGCCCGTCGCGCTCTTCGATCTTAGGCAGGACCGGCGACATCCTGCGCTTCATCCACAGGAAGTACTCCACATTTCCGTCCTGGCCCGGCAACGGGCTCTCCGCCAGCCCGCACAAATCGAGCCCCGCATCCAGAGCTGCCCGGGCCACGCCGGCCACCGCCCGGCGTCGTTCTTCCGGGGAGGACACCACACCGGTGCGGGACAGCCGTTCCCGGCCGACTTCGAACTGCGGCTTGACCATGAGCAGCAGGTCTCCCCCGGGTTCAGTGCACGCCGCCAGCGGCTCCAGGACCAGGGTCAGGGAGATGAAGGACAGGTCCGCGACGGTCAGGGCGGCTTCGCCGCCGATCTGCGCGGCATCCATGTACCGGACGTTGAGGCCCTCATGGACAACGACGCGCGGATCCTCCCGCAGCGCCGGCACCAGCTGGCCATGCCCGACGTCGACCGCCACTACCTGCGCGGCGCCGCGCTTGAGCAGGACGTCGGTGAAGCCGCCGGTGGAGGCCCCGGCGTCCAGGCAGCGTTTGCCCTCAGCCAATACTTCAGGGAAGGCCTCAAGGGCGCCTGCGAGTTTGTGGCCGGCGCGGCTGACGTAGGCGTCCTCCGCGTGGGCCTGGACTTCCAAGGCCGTGTCTTCCGCGCATTGGAGCGAGGCCTTGAGCAGCACGGTGCCGCCGGAGCTGACTTTGCCGTCGGCGATGAGCTTGGCCGCGTGGGTGCGGGACCTCGCCAGCCCGCGGCTGACGAGTTCCTGGTCAAGACGTGCCATGATCAGCTTTCCCGTTCAGCTTTCTTCGGTGTCCAAGGCGGACAGCAAGGCGTCATGGATCTCCGTGTATCGCGCCAAGTGTTCCTCCACAGGGGCCGCGGGGATGTCAGCCAGGCCGGCCACGACGGCGTCGACCAATGGATCGCCGCCGTCGTCCGGGAGGTCAGGCCAGCGCGCCTCGTCCGGAATCCCGTTCACGTCAGTCATGCCAGCAGTCTAGTTTTCGATCCATCCCGGCCCTAAAGCCAAACAACGTTCGGGGCGGTGGCTTCGGCGGCATCGGGAGTGGCCGCCCACCAGGCGGCGCAGGCCGCGCGCCACGAATCCAACTCGTCCGCCGGCCCGCTGACCGTGACCGTGCCGTCCTGCACGGACGCCGTGGAGTTGCCGCAGCGGAAGCGTCCGCCGTCCTCGCTGATCGCGGGGTACGGCTCGTAGAGGGCCGTGAGGTCCAGGATCAGGTAGCTGGGACGTTCCAGGCTACGCGCGGCGAGGATCGACTCGCGGGTGTCGACGCCGGTAAGCACCGCCGCGGTCGCGAATCCCGCACGGTTGCCGCCCAGGATGTCGGTGTCGAGCCGGTCGCCGACGACAAGGGGACGTTCGGAGCCCAGCCGCTTGGCGGCCGCGTGGAACAGCGGTGCCTCGGGCTTGCCGGCGACCCGGGGCGTCTGGCCGGTTGCAGCCGAGACAGCCGCCACCAGGGTGCCGTTGCCGGGGGCCATGCCGCGGGCCTGGGGAATGGACATGTCCGTGTTGGTGGCCACCCACAGCGCCCCGCCGGCCACCACGTAGGAGGCCTCGGCAAGCTGCTTCCACCCGATTTCCGGGTTGAAGCCCTGGACGACGGCCACCGGTTTCCCGGCGGCGTCGTGGACGGGGACGAGTCCGACCAGCTCGATCTCATGGGCGAGCGCGGCACTGCCGGTGACCAGCACGTGGGAACCCGGAGCCAGCAGTTCGGCCAGGAGGACGGCCGCGGCCTGCGAGGAGCTCACCACCTGGTGGTCTTCGGCGGGGGCGCCGAGTTCGCGCAAGTGCGCGGCCACCTGGGCCGGGGTACGCGAGGCGTTGTTGGTCACGTACCCCAGGCCCACGCCGGCTTCCCCAAGCCTGGACAGGGACTCCACCGCGCCCGGGATGGCGTGCGGTCCCGCGTACACCACGCCATCGAGGTCGGAGAGAACCGAGTCGAAGCCCGCCAGCAAGGGGGTCTCAGTCATTCTGCTTGCCTTCGGCGGTCTCCTCGTCGGTTTCGGCATCCTCCAGGACATCTTCTTCCACCGAGTCACGGTCCGACTCGGTGTCGTCGGATTCGAAGTAGTCGGACTCGACGTCATCAAGTTCGACGTCGTCGCCTTCCGGGGCTTCTTCTTCGCTTTCGCCGAAAGCGGGCTGCGCTTCCCCGGCCTCAGGTGCCGCTTCGGCTGCCTCGTCGCGGCGGTAGCGCGGCTTGACGGGTTCGTCGTCGTCCTCGCCGAGATCGATGATGTCCGGCTCCTCGAACTGGCCGACACCCAGGGCATCTTCGGCCACCACTGCCTGGCGCTGCCAACGGATTGCTTCTTCGGCGCGGCCCGCGGCGATCAGGGCCTCGGCGTAGGCGCGGAAGAGGCGCGGGCTGTAGGAGAAGGCACGGTTGATGTCCAGCTGCGGGATCTCAAGTTCGGCGACGGCGGCATCCAGCTGGCCCAGGTCGGCCCGGGCGCCGGATGCGACAATGGCCAGTTCAACCTTGCCGGGGGCGTCGAGGTCCTGGGCTTCCGGGGAGCGGACGACGTCGAGCGCGCGGTCCGGGCGGCCGAGGCCACGTTCGCAGTCGGCCATGACGGGCAGGTGCACGTTGGAGCCGCTGATCCGGCGGTAGGTACGGAACTCGCGCAGCGCTTCGCCGTAGTGTCCGGCAGCGTAGGCGGTCAGACCGACGGCTTCGCGGACGACGGCGAGGCGGCCACCGCGGCGACTGGCGGCGAGGGCGTGCTGGAAGGACACCTCGGGATCGATGTCCATGAGGCGGCCGGCCATCACCAGGTGCTTGGCGACCCAGCTCGCGTTGGTGCTTTCGAGTGTGTTGATCTGGTGCTTCGTGGCGCGGTCCAGTTCCTGGCCCGTGATGTCGTCGTCGATTTCCGGCGAGCGGTCGCGGTCCGGGCGGTTGGCGCTGCGCAGGTCAGCGGCGTTGGGAACGCGGACGGGTCGCTCTTCGCGGGGACCGGCTCCGCGGCCGTCACGGGGGCCGTCAAAGTTACGGGGGCCGCGCCCCGGGCGGTCGCCGAACTTGCGGTCACGGTCACGGTCGCCGAAGCTGCGGCGCTCCTCACCCTCACGGCGCGGACGGTCGCCAAACGGCTTACGGTCACGGTCAAAAGGCTTTCGCTCACCGAAGCTGCGGCGTTCCTCGCCCTCACGGCGCGGACCATCGAAATTGCGCGGGCCGCGATCGCCAAAACTGCGGCGCTCACCGTCACGGGCAGGACGCTCACCAAAGCTCCGGCGCTCCTCACCCTCACGACGCGGACGATCACCAAACGGCTTACGGTCACGGTCACCAAAGGGCTTGCGGTCACGGTCACCGAAACTGCGGCGCTCACCGTCACGGGCAGGACGCTCACCAAAGCTGCGACGCTCCTCGCCCTCACGGCGCGGACGATCACCGAACGGCTTACGGTCGCGATCGCCGAACGGCTTACGCTCACCATCACCGAACGGCTTACGGTCGCGATCGCCGAACGGCTTACGGTCACGGTCGCCAAAGGGCTTGCGCTCACCATCACGGGCAGGACGCTCACCAAAGCTCCGGCGCTCCTCACCCTCACGACGCGGACGATCACCAAACGGCTTACGCTCACCATCACCAAACGGCTTACGGTCACGATCGCCGGACGGCTTGCCGTCACGGTCATCGCGGGAACGGAATCCGCGCGGATCGCCCCCGGAGTTGTTGTTGGCGCGGAAGGGCCCGCGATCCCCTCGGCCGCCGCCGTAGTTGCCGCGGTTTCCGCCGTTGTGCTCAGCCATGTTGGATTCCTCCTGTTGTGAGCCGACCACTGGCGCATGCGCAGCCGCTCGTATCCGTATTTTGTTCTCACGCCGCCGGGATCCGGCTCGTATGTCTCCTGCAATTCTAGGCGACGGTGCCCCTGCTCCCGCATTTCCGGAGCGCTTTGGAGACTTCCCGTGGGAAGCATCACAGCTGGGACGGAGGACGACGGCGGTACTCAGCTGCCGCCGTCGCCGTCCTTCGCGTCCGGCGGGAGCCGTCCCGCGGCCGCGTGCCGTAAAACATCGCGGCCCGGGACGTTCCGGCCCGGACAGGACGAACCGTCCAGCGACGCCCCTCCCGGCCCGCCCTAGGGTGTGCTGTATCAGTTCCCGCCGGCGGAAGGACTCCATGAATCACCTCAACGCGACACCGCAAACCGTGCTGCCCCTCGAGGGTGTCCT
This sequence comes from Curtobacterium sp. LFS079, assembly GCF_047977865.1. Classification (NCBI taxonomy): domain Bacteria; kingdom Bacillati; phylum Actinomycetota; class Actinomycetes; order Micrococcales; family Microbacteriaceae; genus Curtobacterium; species Curtobacterium sp. LFS079. Next base: position 4,163 of record NZ_JBFPFO010000011.1, on the reverse strand, counting down.
CGTGGCGGATTTCTCCCGCGTCCTCGCCGGCCCCCTGGCAACCATGACGCTGGCTGACCTGGGCGCGCGGGTGATCAAGGTGGAGCGGCCGGGCACCGGGGACGACACCAGGCGCTGGGGTCCGCCCTTTTCGGACACGGGTTCAACGTATTTCGACAGCGTGAACAGGAACAAGGAATCGCTCTGCCTGGACCTGGGCGATCCGGCGGACCGGAAGCTGGCGCGCGAACTTGCCCTGCGTGCCGATGTGCTGGTGGAGAACTTCAAGGCCGGCACCATGGCCCGGCTGGGTCTGGGCTACACGGAACTCTCGACGGACAACCCTGCCCTCGTGTACGCGTCCATTTCCGGTTTCGGCAGCGGCGGCGGAGCGGAGATTCCAGGTTACGACTTCGTAGTCCAGGCCATGGGCGGGCTGATGAGCATCACGGGCGCGCCGGACGGCGAAGCGATGAAGGCGGGCGTGGCGCTGGTGGATGTGCTGACCGCCAAGGACGCCACCATCGGCATCCTCGCTGCACTGCAGGCCCGCAGCGCCCATGGCCGCGGGGCCTTGCTTGAAGTCAACCTGCTTTCGAGCCTGCAGGGTGCCCTGGCCAACCAGGCCCAGGCGTTCCTCGGCGCAGGTACAGTGCCGGGTCGCCTGGGAAACATCCACCCGTCGATCGCTCCCTACCAGTTGCTCCAGTGCGCTGATGGCCCCTTGGCCGTGGCCTGCGGAAACGACTCCCAGTTCGCGGCCCTCGGCGCCGTCCTTGGCCTGCCCGGCCTCGCCGCCGAGCCCAGGTTCGCCGGCAATCCTGAGCGCGTGCGCAACCGCGCCGAGCTTGTCGCGCTGCTGGAACAGGCGCTGTCTGCGGCTCCCGCCGCGCACTGGCAGGAGCGCCTGACGGCCGCCGGGGTACCCGCGGGCCGCGTGGCCGGCATTGATGAGGGACTTGAGTTCGCCGGCTCCCTTGGCCTGGATCCCACCATCGAGGTGCACGATTCCTCTGGTGCCGCCGTCGGACGCCAGGTCCGGCATCCGGTCAGCTGGACTCCGCCGCTGGCTCCGCGCACCCAGGCGCCGCCGTCGCTGGGCGAACACGATGCCGCGCTCCGCGAATGGCTGAGCTAGCTGGTGCGCCGCAATCCCAACCACAGCCGGGCGGCGACATCCGGATCGTCGAGGTCGGCCTCGATGATCCTGGCCGCGGTGGCAATCCGGTGCCGGAGGGAATTCCGGTGCACCGCCAGTTCCCGGGCCGCGGCCTCCCACTGGCCCCGGTGCCTCAGGTAGCTGCGCACCGTCCCCACCAGGTCGGCCCTCGGAAAGCTCCGCAGCGCCTCGATCCACTCCTCCACCTTCGCGTCAGCAGCATGCGGACTACCGGGCAAACCGAGCGTTCCGGGCTGCTGGGAAAGAAGCACTTCCACCAGCGCGTCACGGGCTTCTGCAAGCCGATGCAGGGGCAGCACCCGGCTCAACGCTGCGCGTTCAAGCGGCTGCCCGGCGGCGCCGGCAGCCGGCGGGTCTTCCCCATCGTCAGTGGAAGGCACGGCCTCCAGGATGAAACAGGACACCGTCCCGTCGGAGAACCGCAGCCGGCACCCGCGGACGGCGGCGGGGAGCCACGGCAGCGGATGTTCCGCACGCAAGCGCCCGACGACGTCGGCCGCTTCTTCGCCCGGGCTCCGGCCGCCAGCCGGTGAGGCGCCCTTCAGGAGCAGCAGCCGCACGGGACCCTCAGGCAACGGGACGGACAGATCGCGCGCCAGCATCCTGGCGGCATCCGTGTGGCCGCCCAGCAGCAGCTTGGCCACAGCCGAATCCAGGGCAGCTCCCGCGGAAAGGGCTTCCTGCTCCTGCTGCGCTTTGAGCGAGAGCAGCATGCAGACAGTCTGGATGATCTGGCGATCCGCTTTGCCCAGTTTCCGGCCGGCGCCCACTGCCAGGAAACCGCCGATGCGGCGGCCCACCAGCACGGGATGCTCGACGACGTCGCTTCCGTGGATCTGGAACGTGGCGGCCGAGTGCAGCGCACCCAGGTTCAGCCGGGCAGTTTGTTCGCGCAGCTGTGGAATCAACCCGTGCGTGCCTGGCGGCCAGAACGTTTCAGCCTCCGGTTCGGCCGGGGCTGCGGGCAGGTAGGCGGCCCATCCGCCCAGGGCCTGGGCCAATGCCTTGATCACGGAAGCATGCGCGTCCGGCAGCAGCGCGGCGCGGGCCAAGGCCGTCTGGGTGCCCAGGCTCGCCACAAGGTCGGACTGGCCGGCTTTGGAAACGAGGTCCCAATACGCACGGGACACATTCATGAAGGGCACACCCGCAGGCACCAGCAGCAAAGCCAACCCGGCGTCCCCGCACGCATCCGCCAAAGCGGCAGGAACGGAGTCGAGCCCGGCGCCAAGGCCCAGGCCCAAAGCGGAAACATCGCGTTCCACCAGGCGTTCCACATAGGAATGAATGCGCGGGGCATTCCCCGACACGTTTCGGGCGAGAGGTATCCCGGTGGTGAGGAGCAATTCCCCGCCTTCCAGGTAGGGAGTCGGGTCTTCAAGTTCGGAGATGTGCACCCCGGAAATCTGCCGCCTCGGCACCGCGGCACCGTCGCACGGACTAAGTTCGGCACCGAGCCGGTGCTGAAGCTGCGCAAGGCTGATCATGGCTGCCTTTGATCGTTGTTCGGAAAAGCCCTGTCGGCTAAGGCGGACTGGACAATCTAACCAGTTTCCGCGCCTTGCCGGGCGGATCATCCAATGCCAGTAGCGCTTTCGGCGCCTTAGCGTGGAGCAATGACGCCCGAAAACAATGGAGCAACTGTGCCCGACGACCCCGACCTGCTGGATATCGACTCCCTCTTCACGGAGGACGAGCTCGCCTTGCGCGAGAAGGTCCGTGCGTTTGTCGACGCCAGGATCCGGCCGAACATCGCGAATTGGTACGAGGACGCGGTCTTTCCTGTGGAGATCATCCCGGAAATGGGCGCGCTCGGCCTGTTGGGCATGCACCTGAAGGGCTACGGCTGCCCTGGACGCAGCGCGGTTGAATACGGGCTTGCAGCTTTGGAGCTCGAAGCGGGCGATTCCGGGCTGCGGACCTTTGTCAGCGTGCAGGGTTCCCTCGCAATGAGCGCGATCCACAAGCATGGCAGCGAGGAGCAGAAACAGCACTGGCTCCCCCGCATGGCGGCCGGTGCCGTGGTGGGGTGCTTCGGCCTGACCGAGCCGGGAGCAGGATCCGATCCCGGCAGCATGAAGACCTTCGCGCGGCGCGAAGGCGACGGCTGGATCATCAACGGATCAAAGCGCTGGATCGGCCTCGCCTCGATCGCGCAACTCGCCATCATCTGGGCCATGACCGACGACGGCGTGCGCGGCTTCATCGTGCCTACGGACACTCCGGGATTCCAGGCGACGCCGATCAAACCCAAGCTGTCCATGCGCGCTTCCATCCAGTGCGATATCGAGCTCCGGGACGTCCGGCTTCCCGATTCGGCCCTGCTGCCGGGGGCCAAGGGACTGCGTGGCCCCTTCGAATGCCTGAACGAGGCCCGCTACGGCATCATCTGGGGCGCGATGGGCGCAGCGCGGGACAGCTACCTCACCGCACTCGGGTACTCGCGCCAGCGGCTCCAGTTCGACAAGCCCCTTGCCGGCTACCAGCTGACGCAGGAGAAGCTGGTCAACATGGCCCTCGAGATCAACAAGGGCATGCTCCTGGCCCTGCAGATCGGCCGGCTCAAGGAAGCCGGGAAGCTGCAGCCCCACCAGATTTCCGCGGGCAAGCTGAACAACTGCCGCGAAGCCATCGGGATCTGCAGGGAAGCCAGGGCAATGCTCGGCGGCAACGGGATCACGTTGGACTACCCGCCTATGAGGCACGCCAATAACCTGGAATCCGTGCGCACCTATGAGGGCACCGACGAAGTCCACACCTTGGTCCTTGGCAATCACATCACGGGAATTCCCGCGTTCCGCTGAGCCCGGCTGATGGCTGTTAAACGGCTGTGCCCCGGTCCAAGGACCGGGGCACGAATCGTGTTTGCACACATTAAATGTGGGAGGCCCCCGGGGGAGCCCTTGTTGGGGGTTCCTTCCGGGGGCCTCGACCTGTAATGGTTGTCCGGCGGTGTCCTACTCTCCCACACCCTCCCGGGTGCAGTACCATCGGCGCTGTGGGT
>NZ_JBFPFO010000010.1:0-158025 GCF_047977865.1 Curtobacterium sp. LFS079 | reverse complement strand
GGTTGCTGCCCGCGGGCAGCAACCCGGCCGCCGTCGTCATCAGTCGTCCGCGTCCGGATAGTCCTCAAGGTCGCTGTACCGCGACTCTTCGGTTTCCACCTCAAGGATCTTCAGCATCTCGGTATCGGGGTTGAGCATGATCGCGGCCTCGTCCCGGCGGTGGCGCAGCACGGTGTCCAGGTAAGACTGCACGGTTTCGGCCAACGGAATGTGGCGGTCCTGCTTCTGGCTCATGTACCAGCGGTGTTCGAGGACTTCGTGGACCACTTCCGCCGGTTCCAGTTTGCCCGCCAGCTCGCGCGGAATGGAGCGCACGATCGGCTCGAAGATCTGGCTCACCCACATGTGGGCGCTGTATTCCTCGTCCATCCCGGGGTTGTTGTCAGCGCGGAACTGGTCCATGTCGTTGAGCAGGCGGCGGGCCTGGTTTTCCTGGGCGTCCAGCCCGGTGAGGCGGAGCAGCCGCCTTTGGTGGTGGCCGGCGTCGACCACCTTGGGTTGCAGTTGGATCGTGGAGCCGTCCGCGGTGGTCTTGATCGCGTACTCCTCGACGTCGAAGCCGAGTTCGTTGAGGCGCCGGATGCGGGCACCGACGCGCCAGCGCTCGCCGAGTTCGAAGGATTCCTTCCCGGTGAGCTCGGCCCAGAGCCGGCGGTAGGAATCCATGATGAGCTCCGAGGTGGCCACAGGGTCCACTTTTTCCTCGATGAGGCCGCCTTCCAGGAGGTCCATCAGTTCGCCGGCGATGTTCACGCGGGCGATCTCGAGGTCGTATTCGCGCTGCCCGGTGGACAGGTCCGGGTATAGTTCGCCGGTTTCGGCGTCCACCAGATAGGCCGCGAATGCGCCGGCGTCCCGGCGGAACAGGGTGTTTGAAAGGGAAACATCGCCCCAGTAGAAGCCGATCAAGTGCAAGCGAACCAGCAGCAGTGCCTGCGCATCGATCAGGCGGGTCAGGGTGTCCTTGCGGAGCATCTGAGAAAACAGGGCGCGGTACGGCATGGAGAATTTCAGGTGCCGGGTGACCAATACCGGGTTCAGCGGTTTGCCGTCGGGCGTGGTGCGGCCGGTGATCACGGCGACAGGCTCTACGCACGGGACATCCAGCCGGGCCAGCTTGCGGAGCATGTGGTACTCGTGGCGGGCCACATGCTCGGAGGTTTCCTTGATGGCGATGACCGAGCCGCCCAGGTGCGCGAAACGCACGATGTGCCGGGAGATGCCGCGGGGCAGGGCGGCGAGGTTTTCGGCGGGCCAGTCCTCCAGTGCGATGTGCCAGGGAAGATCCAGCAGCTCGGGATCGGTGGCGGCGGCGGTGATGTTGAGCGAGCCGATCACGCTCGCCGGGGGAGCGGTGTCCTTGGCGCTGGCTGCCTCGGTACGCGGCAGCTTGCCGATCTGTCCGTAGTCGGTCGGTTCGTCATGCCACTGGGCTCCGCTTTGCTCGGTCATGGTGTCAATTCTTCCGTATCAGGAGTGCGGTTAACGCCGACGGCGGCCCTTCCAGGTGGAGGAGCCGCCGTCGGTTATGCGGTTGTCTGAGTAGGCTGGGCCGGGGGGTCAGTCGCCCAGGCGCAGGCCCGTCTTGGTGTCGAACAGGTGCACGTGGCCCGACTGCGGACGTACCCAGATGGACTCGCCCTTCATCGGAGGACGGCGGCCGTCGACGCGTGCCACGATGTCGTGGTCCTTGCCGTCAAGTGTGGTGTGGCCGTAGACGTAAGCGTCGGCACCGAGCTCTTCGACGACGTCGACCTCTACCTGGAGGCCTTCGCCCGTGCCTACCGTCTCAAGGTCTTCCGGACGGGAACCGAGCGTGACGGTCTTGCCGGTGGCGTCCTCGAGGACGTCGTGCTGGACCGGGTAAACGGTGCCACCGAACTGGACACCGCCGTCGACGACCGGCAGTTCAAGCAGGTTCATGGCGGGGGAGCCGATGAAGCCGGCAACGAAGACGTTCTGCGGCTTGTCGTAGAGGTTGCGCGGGGTGTCGACCTGCTGCAGGAGGCCGTCCTTGAGGACTGCGACGCGATCGCCCATGGTCATGGCTTCGACCTGGTCGTGGGTCACGTAGACGGTGGTGACGCCGAGGCGGCGGGTCAGGGAAGCGATCTGGGTGCGGGTCTGGACACGGAGCTTGGCGTCCAGGTTGGACAGCGGTTCGTCCATGAGGAAGACCTGCGGGTTGCGGACGATTGCCCGGCCCATGGCAACGCGCTGGCGCTGGCCACCGGAGAGGGCCTTCGGCTTGCGGTCCAGGTACTGCTCAAGGTCCAGGAGCTTCGCGGCTTCGCGGACTCGCTGTGCGCGCTCTTCCTTGGAAACGCCGGCGATCTTCAGGGCGAAGCCCATGTTGTCCGCAACGCTCATGTGCGGGTAGAGGGCGTAGTTCTGGAAGACCATTGCGATGTCGCGGTCCTTCGGCGGGACGTCGGTGACGTCGCGGTCGCCAATGAGGATGCGGCCCGAGTTGACGTCCTCAAGGCCTGCGAGCATACGCAGGGAGGTGGACTTACCGCAACCGGAGGGTCCGACGAGGACCAGGAATTCGCCATCGGCGATGTCGATGTTGAGCTTATCGACGGCGGGCTTATCTGTGCCCGGGTACAGACGCGTAGCGTTATCAAAAGTAACTGTAGCCACAGTTATCAATCCCTTCACCGGCAGGTACGTGCCGGACGATCCGTTGTGAATGGTTCTTTTTATTCAGTTGGACTCCCCGCCGGGTCCCGCCCGGAGGGCGGTCGGGGCGGGGAGCTCATGCGACGCCGCACGGTGTCTGTGCGCCGCGTCACAAAAGAGAGTATGCCAGAAATCAGTTTTGGCGAAGCAAATGTTACGCCCGTCACATTTTCCGGCTATCCGGGAGTAACGTTCTCCCGCCGTTCCCGGAGCACCGCTTCGAGCAGTTCGGCCACGTGGACCGGGGCTTCGACCCGGAATTCCGCCTGGGTGAAGTCCAGCCCCACCTTCACCCCGACGTCCCCCGGGTGAAGCCGCGCCAGCGCATCCTCGTCCGTGACGTCGTCCCCGGCGAACAGCACCGCCGTCGCGCCGGTGGCCTGGCGCAGGAAGGCCAGCGCCTCACCCTTGGAGGCGTGGACCACCGACGTCTCCAGGACCCGCTTGCCGTCCTTCAAGTACACGCCGTGCCTGTCCTGCAGAGCCGTGCGGGCCGCCTCGACGGCGTCTTCGGCCACATCGTCGTCCGCCAGACGGGTGTGGAGTACGACGCCGGCAGGCTTGTCTTCGAGGAGGGTCCCCGGGGCGATGGCCACGATTTCGGCCAGGATTCCGCGGACTTCGGCGAGCAGGGCCTCCTGGTCCGGTTCCAGCCGCAGACCGGCGGAGCCGGGTCCCAGCCAGGCCTCGGCACCGTGGCTGCCGATCAGCAAGGTAGCGGCAGGAGGGGCGGCGACCGCCCGCAGGCTGGACAGGGCGCGTCCCGAGATGAGCGCCGTCGTCGTGCGCGGAAGGGCGGCGAGTTCGGCGAAAGCCGCGGCGGAACGCGGCAGCGGGCGCGCCTCGCCGGCGTGGTCGACGATCGGCGAGATGGTCCCGTCGAAGTCCATGGCCACCAGCAGCTGTTCGGTTTCCGCGATCGTCCGCACAGCCTCGAGGAGGCCGGGGGAGAGGCTCAGGGGCGGCTTGTTCTCAGCTGTCATCCCGCACCACCGTTTCGGCCAGGGCGGCGAGGAATTCGGAGGACCAATGGTCCACGTCGTGCTCAAGGATCTGCTTGCGCATGGCGCGCATCCGGCGCCGGGACTCGTTCGGCGGCAGCCCGACGGCCCGCATGATGGTGTTCTTGAGCCCGTCGATGTCGTGCGGGTTTATCAGCAGGGCCTGCTTGAGCTGGTCAGCCGCGCCCGTGAACTCACTCAGGACCAGGGCGCCGGTGTGGGTGGTCCTTGCGGCGACGTACTCCTTGGCCACGAGGTTCATGCCGTCGCGCAAGGCCGTGACCAGCATGACGTCCGCGGCGAGGTACAGCGCCACCATCTCCTCCACCGGGTAGCTGTGGTGGAGGTAGCGCACCGCGGTGTTCTGCATGGTGTCGTAGCTGCCGTTGATATGGCCCACCGTGCCTTCGATCTCTTCGCGCAGGATCCGGTACTGCTCCACGCGCTCGCGGCTCGGGCTGGCCACCTGGATGAGGGTGGCGTCCTGGACCGTCAGGCGGCCCTCCTGCAGCAATTCCTCGAAAGCCTTGAGCCGGTGGCGGATGCCCTTGGTGTAGTCCAGGCGGTCCACCCCGAGCAGGATCGTCCGCGGGTTGCCGAGATCATGGCGGATCTGCTTTGCGCGTTGGATGATGTCCGGGCGTTCGGCCAGTTCGGTGATTTGGTCCACGGCGATGGAAATGGGGAACGCCTGTGCGCGGGCGATGTGGGTGACCCTGCCGGAGGAATCCCTGACGTGCACCTGCTGCTGCTTGACACTCGCACCGAGGAAGCGGCGGGCCGAGCGCATGAAGTTCGCGGCATCGCTGGGGCGCTGGAAACCCACCAGGTCCGAGCCGAGCAGGCCTTCGATGATCGCCTGCCGCCAGGGAAGCTGGGCGAAGATTTCCGGCGGCGGGAAAGGAATGTGGTTGAAGAAGCCGATTTTCAGGTCGGGCCGTGCCTGGCGCAACATCTGCGGCACCAGCTGCAGCTGGTAATCCTGCACCCAGATGGTGGCGTTCTTGTCGGCGGATTGCACGACGGCGTCGGCGAACCTTTGGTTCACGCGGCGGTAGGCGTCCCACCAGGTCCGGTGGAATTCCGGGCGGGCGATGACGTCGTGGTAGAGCGGCCACAGGGTGGCGTTCGAAAATCCTTCGTAATACAGCTCAACATCGTCGGCACTAAGCTCCACGGGGATCAAGTCCATGTCGTCGTGGCTGAATGGTTCCACGGCTTCGTCCGGGGCGCCGTGCCAGCCGACCCACGCGCCGTCGCTCTTTGCCATGAAGGGGGCCAGGGCCGTCACGAGGCCGCCGGGCGAGCGCCGCCAGCTTTCGCCCGCGTTCTCCGCGTCGTCAGCGGAACACCGGTCAACGGGCAGCCGGTTGGAGACCACCATGAAGTCGTATTTGGCCGGCGCCGGTGAGGGTCTTTCCTTCGTCCTGGCGGTGAGTTTTTCGCTTGCCGGTTTCTGCATTGCTGCTCCCTGGGATTGCTTGTGACTCACATCCCACCCTACCGGCGGGAATCATCGCCCACATCCGCTCGTTCATTGAACGGGGTTTGGCGCCTTCAGCCGGGCGGGTGCCCGTCACCCGTAAACTGGCCCCAGTGCCATACCCCCGTACCAGCCACCGATCAACGAGGAACTGATGAGCCCCGCAAACGAACCACGCCTGTCCAAGGCAGAGCGCACCGCCCAGGCCCGGGAACGCGCCCGCGAGATCCGCGAGGCGCAGATCAAGAGGGACAAACGGAACAAGCTGCTCATTGCTTGGGGCATCGTGGTTGCCGTTGTGGTGATCATCGGCATCATCGCGGTGTCCGTCATGCAGGGTATCCAGAACAGCGCGCCCATCGCGGACAAGGGCCCGACGCCGGCCAACGGCAACGTGCACGGCGGCGTGACGCTGCTGAAAGGCACCGAAGTGTCCAAGTCCGAGGCTGCCAGCGTCGACCTCGCCTCGATTCCGTCCGCGCCGGCAACCAAGCCCGCCACCGTCGTCGCTCCCGGCGCCGAGGCCGAGGCCGGAAAGCCCGTCAAGGTCGTGGCGTACATCGACTTCATCTGCCCCATCTGCAAGCAGTTCGAAACCGCCTACAACGAAACGCTGACCAAGCTGCGCGACGAAGGGAAGATCACCCTGGAGTACCGCCCCCTGGGCTTCCTGGACCGCCAGTCCAAGACGAACTACTCCTCGCGTGCGGCGAACGCAGCTGCCTGCGTGGTGAACACCTCGCCGGACAAGTATTCGGCGTTCGTTGACCTGCTGTTCGAACGCCAGCCTGCCGAGGGCAGCGATGGTATTTCCGACAACGACCTGAAGAAGATGGCCACCGAGGTGGGTGCCGCCAATATTGACTCCTGCGTGGAGGGGAAGACCTTCCGGCCGTATGTCAAGGTGATTACCCAGGAAGCCCTCAACGTCGGCGTCTCCGGTACCCCCACGGTTTTCATCGATGGCAAGCAGTGGAATGGACAGGCCACCCCGGACTTCGCCGGCGAGCTGAACAAGGCGATTGCCGCGAAGAAGTAGTTTTCACGCATAATGCGGGCCGTGTGCTGGTGGATCCAGCGCACGGCCCGCAGCCGCGTTTTGGAGGGTAGCCCCTTCAATGAGCTACCCTTGTTGAGCGCTCTTTTTTGGCGCGCATCGTCCCGGCGCGGCCGGGGCACGCCTCCTTAGCTCAGTTGGCCAGAGCACCTGTCTTGTAAACAGGGGGTCGCCGGTTCGAATCCGGCAGGGGGCTCCACAAAACTCCGTCAGGATCCTCTCCTACGCGCCGCCCTTGGGGCCGTGCTTTCCCGCAAATATGCAAAGATTGTAGGAAATAGCAAAGTTCGCCACGGCGTTCTGCTTAGACGCGGAAAGGCTAAGGAGGGTTCCGAATGCAGGGTGCGGCAATGTCCACCTCTGCCCTGGACTTGTTGCTGCTCCTGCGCGGGAGCGAACCGGAGGGCTTGGGGCGCGCAGACCAGGTTTCGTACCAGATCGAGACGGCGATCCTGATGGGCATCCTCACCGAAGGTGACCGCCTGCCCACCGAGTCAGTGCTTGCGGCCGAGCTTGGGATCTCCCACATCACCCTGCGCCAATCCCTGGCAGCCCTCCGCACCAAGGGCCTGATCGAAACCAGCCGTGGGCGCAGCGGCGGCAGCGTGATCCGCCGCCAGGTCGACCTGACGGACAGTCAGCTGCAGCACAAGCTGCGTGAAACAAGTACGGAAGCCCTCAGGGACCTGGGCGACCTGGGCGCCGCCATCGCGTCGATGTCAGCCCGCTTGGCCGCGAGCCGGGCCGATCCCCGCAATGTCGAACATCTCGAGAGTTTGGTCCAGCTCCACCGTGACGCGCCGGACGACCGGGCCAGGCGGCGCGTAGACAGCCGCTTTCACGTGGCTGTCAGCATCGCCGCTCAGTCAAGTCGCCTCACTTCGGCAGCACTCCAGCTCGAAGCGGAGCTGATGACCCTCTGGTGGGACCAGGCTGGCCGGGACGGCAAGGACGATCTTGTGGTGAAAGAACACGAAGCCATCGTGGATGCCATCCGCGCCAAGGACCCTGATGCGGCAGGGGCCGCGGCCGAGCTCCACAGCCGGAGCGATACCAAATATTTGATAGAGCAGCACCTGGAACTGACGATGCTGCCCGAGCAAGGTGAGTGACGTGGAATCCGTTAGGGAAACTCTTGTCCGGACGGCCGGCACCCTCTCTTCCGGTATCAACGGCGTCTTTGAGGATCTGGAGAAGATCGCCGGATCCGTGTCCGACGTGGCCGCGCGGGCGCTCACCCCGAGGCGAAGCGCCTTCCTGTTCCTGAAAAAGGAGCTGGCGGAATTCATCAAGCTGCACTCCGCGCTGATCGTCGGGGCCGGAATCGCCTACGCCCCGGGGAGCCTTCCCGAGGCCGAGCACTGGCTCGAGTGGTGGAGGGCCGCCCAGGCCGCCGGCGGAACCCGCTTCGTCACTCATGACCTCAATCCGGATTCGCTGAATTACTACGACTACACCGGGCGTGAATGGTTCACTTTGCCGTCCACGAGCGGGCAAGCGATGGCGGTTGGCCCCTACGTCGACTTCGGCGGCATCAACGTCAACATCATTACCCTCTGCGTACCCGCCCTCACGCCCCAAGGGACACACGTCCTGGGCTGCGACCTGACACTGGCCAAGCTCGAAGGCCTCTTTCTCCGTGCTTTGCAGCTCCGTGATCCTTCGGTGATCCTGCTTGGTCCGAACGGGCGGGTCATTGCCTCCAATGACGCCCGGATTGCTTCCGGCACCTTGCTGCTGGAAGCAGACATGCAGCGCGTGGAGTGCTCCGTCGACGTCTCACCAGGCAATCCGACGCGCCTTCCCTGGAAGCTGATCAGCCTCCGTAAGTAAGCCGCGGGCGTCCGCGCACCTTTTCTTTTGGGGCATCGAGCCCTCCCTGCGCGCTTCCCTGCGCCCGCGGCCAGATAGTTGCGCCCTTGTGGGCCCATGAACACACAGGATCGGCTTCAGCATGCCCGCAGGAAAGATATTGCATTAATCATACAATGATGTATCTTTTATATGTGACCAGGGGCACACCCCTCTCCTGGAATGGCAAGACCCAACTCCGTGACACCCGGATCTGCCGCCAAGGAAGGCGGCATTGAGGCGGTCGGGTCGCGTCCCTTCCCACCAAGAGGCGCCCCGGCTCAAGCAGCCCCGGCACCCTGGTTCACATCGAAAAGGAAAGTTCAAACAGATGAAAGATGTAGTCATCGTCGGCGCAGGGCTCGCCGGCCTTTCGGCCGGATGGCGCCTGCGGCACTGGGATACCTTGCTGCTCGAGTCTGACGAGCGCGTCGGCGGTCGCATCCAGTCCGAGCGGCGTGGCACGTACTGGCTGAACTGGGGCGGGCACGTCTTCGCCGGCACGGGGTCCTCCACGGATTCGCTGCTCAACGAGGTGGGCGTGTCCGCAGTCCAAATCCCGGGCTCCCTCCAGGCCCTGTCCATGAACGGCAAGTTCATCCGGAACGGCCACATCGCCACTTACCCCTTCCGCATCCCGATGTCCCTGCAGGCACGCATCGATACGCTCCGTGCCGGCATGAAGGTGGTGGGCGGCGTCGCCAAGTACACCGGCGTGGTGCGCAAGCGCCCGGGGGAATCCGGCGCACAGCGCCAGCAGCGCATCTACGACTTCGAGAACACGAATTCCTTCGACGACTTCATCGGGAACATCTCGGAGGATGCCGCGGCGCTCTTCAAGACCACCGTCACCCGCTCCGCAGGTGACATGGACCAGATCTCCGCCGGCGCCGGCATCGGCTACTTCAGCCTGGTCCTGGGGTTCGGGCAGGGACTGAGCCGCGGCATCGTCGGCGGCCCGTCCACCCTGACCGAATCGATCGCGGCCGCCCTCGGCAACCGCATCCAGCTCGGGGCCAAGGTGCAGGAAATCGTGCACAAGAAGGAATCCGTCGTCGTCCGCTACAGCCAGGGCGGGGTCGACCACGAGGTGGAAGCCCGCACCGTGGTCCTGGCCACCACGGCCGACGTATCCCACCAGATCGGCGTGGACCTGCCGGAGGAACTGCGCGGGGCACTCAGCCAGATCAAGTACGGCCCGCATGTCAGCACCGCTTTCCTGACCAACGAGACCTCCGCCCGCCCGTGGGACGACATCTACGCCATCGCGGCGCCGAAGCGCTCCTTCGCCATCGCCCTGAACCAGGCCAGCATCGTGCGCGGCACGGAGTCCGTGCGGCAGCCGGGCGGCAGCTTCATGACCTTCTCGCCGGCCAGCCTGGGCCGTGCGCTCCTGGAGAAGCCCGGGGAGGAGGTCATCCAGACCCACCTCAAGGACCTGGACGAAGTCCTGGGCAATGGCTTCGCCGGCAGCGTGGTGGAAGCCAAGGTCAACCGCTGGAAGAACGCTTCCCCGTACTGCTTCCCGGGCCGGGCCAAGATCCAAGCGACGCTCATGCGCGGTGCCGACCGCGTCTTCCTGGCAGGCGACTACTTGGGAACCCTCTACACGGAAAGCTCCATCACCTCCGGCTTCTCGGCAGCCCAGGAGGCCGCCAGCGTGCTTGCTACCGGGCGGCAAACACACGCCAAGCCCAAGGCCCAGGGCAAGCCGGGCATCTCGATCGTCGCCTGAACCAGCGCGTCCAACTCTTACTGACACGAGGAATACCCAATGTCCAAGGAACTCCGCGGCGTTCTCACCGCACTGTCCACTCCGTTCAACGAAGACGGAACCATCGACGTCGACACCCTGCGGAAGGTTGTTGACCGCTCCATCGACGGCGGCGTCGACGGCGTCGTCGCCGCCGGCTCCACCGGCGAGGTCGGCGCGCTGTCCTCCGAGGAGCGCCTGCTCCTCATCGAAACCGTCATAGCCCAGGCCAACGGCCGGGTCCCGGTCATAGCCCAGACCGGCGCCACCTCGACGGCGGAAGCCATCCGCCTCTCGCAGGCGGCCGAAAAGGCCGGCGCGGACGCGCTCATGGTGATCACGCCGTACTACGAGCCGCTCTCCCTGGAGGAAACGGTCGCGTACCTCAAGGACGTCGCCGCCGCCGTCGAACTTCCCATCATGCTCTACAACATCCCCGCCGTCACCGGCGTCAACCTCGACCCGGCCACCGTCCGGGCGCTGGCCGAGGAAGTGGATAACATCCGCTACATCAAGGACTCCAGCGCGAACTGGGAACAGGCCCTTCAGCTGATCCACCACCACAGCGACGTCATCGGCACCTTCATCGGCTGGGACGCGTACATCTACAGCGCCCTGGCCGAGGGCGCGGCCGGCGTGATGGCCGGCACCGCGAACGTGGTGCCGGAGGAGATCGTGGCGGTCAGCCGGCGGATCGCCGACGGCGACCTCAACGGTGCGCTGGCGCTCTGGAAGCAGGTGTACCCGGTGATCGACGCACTGCTGTCCGTGCCGTTCATCCCGTCCGTCAAGGCCGGACTCGCGCTGCAGGGCCTGCCCGCCGGATCGCCCCGCCGTCCCACTGCTGACCTCAGCGCCGAAGACTACGCCCGGGTTGAGAACGCGCTCGCCGCGCTCAAGCAGAACTTGGCCGTCGGACAGAAGGCGGGATGACCATGGACTTCGGTGAACTGCTCTCCGGGATTTCGGACGCAATCTGGGCGCCGATGGCCTATGTGGTGCTGGGGCTCGGCGTCGTCTACTCCGTAACAACCAAGGGTGTCCAGTTCCGGCGGATCCCGGACATGCTCCGCCAGCTCAAGGAGACAGAGGGCAGCGAGAGCGGGGGCCTGTCGTCGTTCCAGGCCCTCGTGCTCGCCCTGGCGAGCCGGGTAGGCGTCGGCAGCATCGCCGGCGTCGCCACGGCCGTCAGCGCCGGCGGCCCGGGCGCCTTGGTCTGGATGGCCATAACCGGCCTGGTCGGCTGCACCGTCGGCTACGCGGAGGCGACACTGTCCCAGGCCTTCAAGCGGCAGGTCCAGGACGAGGACCGCCGCAACGCCAACGAGGACATCGGCGGCATGCCGTACTACATCAAGTTCGGCCTGAAGCTGCCCAAGGTGGGTGCCCTGGTCGCGGTCCTCGGCGTGATCGGCTACGGCTTCGTCTTCCCGGGCCTGCAGGTCAACACCATCGCGGCCAGCACCAATCTCGCGTTCGGCCTGCCGAGCTGGGTTCCCGCGGTGTTCGTCACGGCCATGATCGCCGTGGTCATCTTCGGCGGAACCACTCGCCTCGTGAAGGTCACCCAGGCCCTGGTACCGGTGCTCGCCATCGGCTACCTGCTGCTCGCGCTCGCCGTGATCGGGATCAACATCGGCAGCGTTCCGGCGGCCGTCGCCCTGATCTTCCAGTCGGCCTTCGGGGTCCACCCCCTCCTGGGCGGGATCGCCGGCGCTGCGGTCGCCTGGGGCGTCCGCCGTGCCGTCTTCGCCTCGTCCAACGGCCTGGGCGAAGCGACCTTCGCCGCCGCGGCGGCCCGCACCTCCCACCCGGGCAAACAGGGCCTGGTCCAGACCTTCAGCATCTACATCGACGTGCTGCTGATCTGCATGGCCACGGGCCTCATGATGGTGGTCTCCGGCAAGTTCAACGTCACTGACGGCTCCGGCGGCTTCCTCGTCAACAACCTGCCGGGCGTGCCCGTCGGAGCCAACTGGGTCCAGGCCGCCATCGACACGCTCATCCCCGGCTGGGGCGCGGGCTTCGTCGCCGTCGCGGTCCTGCTTTTCGGCTTCACCTGCCTGCTGGCCTACTTCTACGTGGCGAACTCCAACCTCCTCTACCTGCTGGACGGCAGGACGGGCCACGGCTGGAAGCAGGTCCTCAAATTCGGGACCATGGCGATCGTGTTCATCGGCTCCGTGGTGAACGCGAAACTCATCTGGGCTGCGGGAGACATCGGGCTCGGCCTGATCGCGTGGGTCAACCTCATCTGCCTGGCCTTCCTGTTCCCGCTGGTCCGCAGGATCTACAAGGACTACGAATACCAGCGCAAGTTGGGCCTGGATCCCGTTTTCGATCCCAAGGCCTTGGGCATCGAGGGCGCAGAGTTCTGGGAGCACGAACTCGAAAAGACCGCAACACCGGCCAAGTAGCAGGCACTACCTTCGAAGGAGAACCATGACCACCGAAACAGCATCGTTCACTGTCCGCCGTGCAGGCGGGACGCCTGCACCATCCTTGCCGCCCTTCGGCCAGTTCATCGGCGGAAAGTTTGTCGCCTCGAGCTCGTCCGAAACGGCCGCCGTGGAAAACCCCGCCACGGAGGAAGTCCTGGCGCAGGTCCCGGCCGGTTCCGTCGAGGACGTGGACGCCGCCGTCGCAGCTGCGGTGGCAGCCAAGGCAGAGTGGGCGGCGAAGACCCCCAAGGAACGTTCCGCGGTCCTGCTCCGGATCGCCGGGATCATCGAGGACAACAGGGAAACCCTCGAGGCCCTCGAATCGGCGAACACCGGCAAGCCGGCCGCCGTCGCGGAAGACGACATCTCCAGCGCGGTGGACACCTTCAGGTTCTCCGCCGGTGCCGCCCGCGCCTACACCACGCTCGGCGCGGACGACTACGCCGAGAACCACACCTCGGTGATCTTCCGCGAACCCGTCGGCGTCGTCGGCGTGATCACCCCGTGGAACTACCCGCTGCTGATGGCCGCGTGGAAGATCGCCCCGATCCTGGCGGCCGGAAACACCATGGTCCTCAAGCCTTCGGGGGAGACGCCGCTGACCACACTCAAGTTGGCCGAACTCGTGGCCGACGAGCTGCCGGCCGGTGTGTTGAACATCGTGACCGGCTCCGGCCGCGTGGTCGGCAACCGGATCTCCGAGCACCCGGACGTGGACCTGGTCGCCATCACCGGCAGCGTTGGCAGCGGCCAGAAGGTCGCCGCGAGCGCCGCCGGCACCGTGAAGCGCGTCCACCTGGAGCTGGGCGGCAAGGCACCCGTTGTAGTGTTCGACGACGCCGACCTGGAGGCTGCCGCGAAGGGTGTCCGTGCTGCGGGGTTCTGGAACGGTGGCCAGGAATGCGGCGCGGCCTGCCGCGTGCTCGTCCATGAGTCGATCGCGCAGAAGTTCACCGAACTGCTGGTGCGCGAGGTCAGCGAAATCTCGGTCGGCACCCCCGGCGCCGGGGACGACGTCGAAATCGGCTCCATGATCTCGGGTGCGCACTACAAGCGGGTGCTCGCCGCCCTTGAGGACGTCCGCAAGGACGGCTTGACGATCGCCGTCGGCGGCAACGCGATGGAAGGCCCCGGCTACTTCATCGAACCCACCGTTGTCACCAACGTGCCGGCCGGTGCCGCGATCACCCACACGGAGATCTTCGGCCCGGTGGTGTCCGTGGAAACCTTCGGCAGTGACGAGGAGGCCATCACCCGGGCCAACGAGACCGTGTACGGCCTCGCCGCCTCGGTGTGGACCAACAACGCCGCTCGCTCGCTGTCCGTGCCGCGCCGCCTCGACTTCGGCACGGTCTGGGTCAACTCACACCTGGTCATTGCCAACGAAGTTCCCTGGGGCGGCTTCAAGGGCTCGGGCTACGGCCGGGACCTGTCCATCTACGCCCTGGAGGACTTCTCCCGCACCAAGCACGTCATGTACAACCGCGGCTGAGTCCAGCCGTAGCCGTGCGACCATGCACCCCGGTAATTCCGGGGTGCATGGTCATTTAAGGCTTGATCCCACGATCGGCAGGCGTTCGTTGCGGCCGTGCTCCAAGTGGCCCCGAATATCGATTGGTATGCCAAAAGTATGCAATGTCACCTGTTACTAGTGACATTGCACACAAAAAGTGGAATCCTGTATGCCAAGAGCGGCGAGACTCCGCTCCGGCACTCCCCAACAGAATTCCTCCCCAACAGAAAGGCAATGTGATGGCAACGACGCGGTCACTCCTTGAGCGCATGGACGGCATGCGGGTAGGCAAGCCCCACGCCCAACTGGCGCTCATCGGAGGCCTTGGACTGCTCTTCGACGGCATGGACGGCTCGCTCGTCTCCTACATCATGCCGATCATCAAACCGCTCTGGCATCTGGACGGCGCCCAGGCGGGCCTCATCGGCAGCTCCCTGCTGATCGGCATCTTCATCGGCGCGATCGGTGCCGGCGCTCTGGGGGACCGGATCGGCCGCCGCAAGGTCATGATGTACGCCCTCGGCCTCTACGCGGCGGCAACCATCGTCGCCGCGTTCTCCCAGGGCTGGGAGTTCTTCTTCACCATGCGCGTGATCGCAGGAATCGGCATCGGCGCCGAGGCCGCCATTATTCCCACCTTCATCGCGGAATTCATCCCGAAGAACCGCCGGGGCTTCTTCGTCGGTGCGGTTGCCGGGTTCTTCGCCCTCGGCTACGTCAGCGCCGCGCTGATCGGCACCACCGTTGTCGCCGGCCTTTCCGAAGGCTGGCGGATCGGCCAGCTCGTCACGGCCGTCCCCATCGTGATGCTCCTCTGGTGGCGCCGGGTCCTTCCCGAGTCCCCGCGCTGGCTGCTCACCCGGGGGCGTGAGGCCGAAGCCGAGCAGATCGTCCAGGGCCTCGAAGAAGGGCGCCTCGTGCGCACCACCGGCTCCGCCGTCGTCGCCCTCAAAGCAGCGACGCCGAAGGCACCGCCGCTGTTCCAGCAGGCGGACCTGTGGCGGCACGGCAATGCCCGCCGCACCGCAGTGATCTGGCTCCTCTGGGTCTCGGTGACCTTCTCCTTCTACGGCTTCTTTGTCTGGATCCCTTCGCTCCTGGTAGCCAAGGGAATGACAATCACCGGCAGCTTCACGTACTCATTGATCATCACCATCGCCCAGATTCCCGGCTACTACAGTGCGGCGTTCCTCAACGAACGCCTCAGCCGCCGTGTGACCATCGCGATCTACTTGACGGGCGGTGCGGTCTCGGCGTTCCTGTTATCCCAGGCGTCGGGCGAGGGCGCGGTCCTGGCCTTCGGATCGCTGCTTTCCTTCTTCATGAACGGTTGCTATGCCGGCCTCTACGCCTACACCCCGGAGGTCTACGGAACCAAACTCCGCGCGACCGGCATGGGCAGTGCCTCGGCCTTCGGCCGGATCGGCGGCATCACCGCGCCGATCCTGATCGGCGCTGCCTACCCCGCGCTGGGTTTCGGCGGCGTCTTCACCATGGTCATGGCAGTCCTCGGTGGAGCAGCACTGGTGGTCCTCGTCTTCGGTGTTTCGACCAGCGGCCGCTCCCTCGAGGAAATCGACGAACGCGCCGCCGGAAAGGCGGAAACGGCGACGGCGGATGCGGCCGGTCCGCTCGACGCCACCAGCCAATCGGTGCGGACGGTGGGCGTGCAGCCGGCGGAAAGGAACGCCCATGGCAGTTAGGACAGACCCGGGGCAAGCCCGCTCCCAGTCCGTCGTCCTGCGCAACGCGCGGATCCTCGACGTCGAAAGCGGTGACGTGGGGCCGTCGCGGACCATTGTCGCCCGCGGCGGGAGGATCGCCGAGATCTCGGAATCCAGCCGTACGGTTGCGGACGCCGTCGAGATCGACCTCAGCGGCCTGACGGTACTGCCGGGCCTGATCGACGCCCATGCCCACGTCACGCAGGCCTCCGGCGACTTCAACGAAATCCTGTCCTGGACGCCGTCGTACCACGCTGCACGCACCGCAAGGGTGATGCACGAGATGCTCTTGCGCGGCTTCACCCTCGTCCGCGACATGGGCGGCGCGGACACCGGGCTATCCCGCGCCGTCGACGAACGGCTCGTGACCGGACCCCGGCTCAAAGCCGGCGGTCCGATCTTCGCCCCAACCGGCGGGCACGTCCTCACGAAGGTATGCGACGGGGAGGTGGAACTCCGCCGCGCCCTGCGTGCGGAGTTCCGCGACGGCGCGGACCACGCCAAACTCACGCTCTCGGGCGGGGTGGTGTCGAAGATGCGGCTCGAAGCGCTGGGTTTCTCGGACGCGGAAGTGCTTGCCGCCGTCGACGAGGCCCGGCTGGCGCACCGCTACATTGCCGCACATGTCTACACCGCGGAGGCCGTCTCGCGGGCCTTGCGGCTGGGCGTGCGCACCATCGAGCACGGCAACCTCCTGGACGGCGAATGCATCGACTTGTTCCTGGAGAAGGGTGCCTTCTACGTACCGACGCTGGCGACGTACTGGGCGATCCTGTCCGGGGCCAGCGGTCACGGCCTGGATCCGGCAAAGAAGGCAGCGGTGGAGGACATCTTTGAGCGTGGTATTGAGTCGCTGGCAAAGGCCTCGGCGGCCGGCGTCCGCATCGGCTACGGGACAGACCTGCACGGAGCCGGGCTGGATTATCAGCTCGAAGAGTTCCGCCTTCGCGCCCGCGTCCAGACGCCCTTGGAAGTGCTCCGTTCGGCGACGCTCGTCGGAGCGGAAATCGTGGGGGAGAGCGGCTTGGCGGGGGTGGTGGCCGAGGGCGGCTACGCGGACCTGATCGCAGTGGAAGGGGATCCCCTTGCCGAGATCGGGGTGCTGGCCGACGGGCGCTCCCTGCGGCTTATCCTCAGCGACGGCGATCCCGTGCGGATACCCTGATACCGCTCTTATCCACTGCCGGTCGCCGCGCAATGCGGCGGCCGGCAGCTGCCATGATCAGTGCCGTCAGTAACGCCGCGGCGACATGGGTGACAAGCATCAGCTCCTGCAGGTGTCCCGCGGCTTGGGTGGCCGCTCCCGGAACAGTGAGCGGGAGTGGCACGTGGGAATGCCCCGAGGACTGCTGGCCCGTGGGGACACCGGAGAACACCACGAAAGCCAGGTGGAGCAGCTGCTGTGTCAATCCGCAAAGCAGGAGCAGCGCCCACACAGGCAGCCGCAGCCGGGACAACATCGAGGCGGCCATGCTGAGCAGCGCCGCCAGGGCGAGCAGGGCCGGCGGCCACGGAAGCGCCCCGCCGGAGACCAGGTGGGCCACCAGGGCCAAAGCCGTGGCTACGGGTCCCAACAGCCAGGGCACGTAGCCGGCGGTCCGAAGCTCCTTGTGTTCCATGATGCTTCCATGGTGCCCGGGCAGGGGAGGTAACGGAATAAGTATCCGGGACCGAAAACGCTGCGGAAAGGCTCCGGAAAAAACGAGTACAGACTACTCGGGCGCTTCGTCCCACGCGTCCCTATTGTTTCTAGCAGCACGCACGGTGCGTGCAGGCATTCAGCGGGATGCCATCTGTCACGAGCTGGACGGTGGAGATGGTGCACAGTTGGGGCGCGTCATGTGCCAACGATCCGAGTGCGCAGATTTCATCTGTTGAAAGGGCCGGCCAGAACGCAGAGGTCTTGGGGACTACAGGGACCCCGGGGTCGGAATTTCCAATACTCATTGAGGAGTAAAGAATGAAGCGAATACTGGCCGCGGCTGCTGTTGCGGGCATGGTTTTCCTCGGCGGGGCCATGCCCGCCAGCGCTGCCCCTCCCGCCGGACAACTCTGTCCGGAATGGGATTCGGGCCGGATCGAAGTCTCCGGAAGCGTCACGTCGATCACACTGGTGGCACCGGCCGGCATGGTCATCACGGCCACCTGCGTCAAGGCCGGCTCGGCGAACCAGGGTCTGGGTGCTGAAATCACCTACTACGATCCGGGCGTCACGAGCGTGACCATCTGGCACAGCTCCGGCAAGGACCTGTCGCACTACTCAGTCATGTACGGTCCCGGCGGTCCCACCAGCTAAGGGGACACGGCTGAGAGATAGGAAGCTTCCACGGGTGCGCCCGTGGAAGCTTTCTGTTTTTAACCCGACTGCGCTAAAAGGCGGGATTTCGGTTCGGAACCGGTGCCGGGAAGCTGAAAATGTTTTCTTGGACACACTATTCGTTGAAGCCGTGTACTATGCCCTAAACTCCTTCACTGAGGTGCCGGAATGGCACTGTGCAGCAACGAAAGCGAACCACACTAATGGCTACCGATTACGACGCCCCACGCAAGACCGAAGAAGAGTCTCCCGCCGAATCGCTCGAGGCCCTTCAGGCGTCCCGTGGCGCCGGTGCCCAGACTGCTGTCATTGATGTTGACGAAAACGACACAGCTGAGGGCATCGACCTTCCGGGCGCCGATCTTTCCGGCGAAGAACTGACCGTTGTAGTAGTTCCGGAGCAGTCCGATGAATTCACGTGTTCGTCCTGCTTCCTGGTACGTCACCGTTCGCAGATCGCGCTGGAGAAGAACGGCCTCAAGTACTGCTACGACTGCGAAGGCTGAGCCCCGCGCACTTGAGCAGCCCCGCCCGCCGACCTGTCGGCCAGGCGGGGCTTCTGTTTTTCCGGCCGATACTGTTTGCCTCGGGTCTTGAATTACCCGCCGCAGGCTCCTACGCTCAAATTACGGTCGTTCGACGTTTCACGCTGGGGGTGAACGCCATGTGGCAGAAGATCGTGTCCGTGACATTCCTCCGGCGAGCCCTGCGAATCCTCCTCGGCTCGCTATTTGCAGCCGCCGTTTGGGTCTTCGTCAGCGCGGCGTCAAGCTTTGCCGCCGATCCCTCCACACTCGTTTCCGACACAACCCGGATCGTGCAGGACAACGTCCCCGCTCCAAAGGGCACCGGCCTCGCCGGGCTTGTCAAAACCATCCCCCGGATCTCCAGCGTGGCATCATCGCCAGGTAGCACGGCACCCGTTCGAAGCGGGCTCGGCGGAACCGACCTTGGCGGAACCGACCTTGACGGAACCCTGGCAGAAGGCGCCTCGGCCGTTACCGGCTTGGTCAAGCATTCGGCGGCACCCGCTGCCGCCTTGGCGGATGCCTCGCTGGCCACAGTCGAAACCACCACCCGGAATCTGACAGCGACGGCAACATCCGTGGCCACCTCAGGGGTGAAGAGCGTTAGCAAGCCGGCAGCCGCCGTCGTGAATTCCGTCATCCGGGAAAGTGCCGACGTTGTAAAACCGGTCCTCACCAAGGTTGTATCCCTGCCTGCCGGAGTACTTGATGGCGGCCTGTCGGGTCCAGCGGCAGTTTCCGCAACGCCTGCAGTTCCCGCAGCCGCGAACGCAAAACCCACGACTGAAGCCATCGCTGCCGTGCCGGTCACCATTCCGGCGGTACTGTCGGTTCCCGGTCCGGAGCACGCGGAACAGCTCATCGGTGTACCGTTCTCGGGCGTCGCGGCACTGGAGGCTGCCGGCAAGTTGTCCGGAACAGCAGGCCACTCCGAAGACCCTTCACTGCCGGCAACGCCGCCGGCCGGTGCGGCGGGCAGCGCAAACGCCGGAGGCTTGTCCAACCAGCAGTCACCCGCAGCCGCAGCCGTCGATGTCTTCAACGTGCCGTTCAACCCGGCCAGTGAACTCAAGACCTGTTCCAGCGGGCCTGATCCCCAGGCTCTCAACCGCAATCCCGGATTTTCTCCTGACTGAATGATCAACCGGCGGTCCTGTGACCGCACCAGTCCTGTCTGCCTGAACAAGGCGGACGATCATTCAAGCTCATTTTTCAGGAGAAGATTGCCATGCATAACTTCATGCGCAGGAGCCTGTACGGCGCCCTGCTAGCCGGCGGGGTCATGCTCGTCGGAGCTGCCGCGGCCACTGCCGCGGACACTACTGACAGTCAAGGGGGAACGAACAGCCTACAGGTCAACTTGGGCCAGGCTGCTCCGGAACAGCAACCGGACGGTGTTGTGACCGTCCGGCCCGGAACCCTTGGCACAGGAACTACATCGCCGGCTGCCAACCAGCCCACCACTGCGGTGGTTTCGCTTGACAGCCTGACGACCCCGGCAGGGACGGCTACCGGAACGCAGGCCGGGCCGCCGGATGTGACGGTGTCGCTCGGTACGGTGGGTGCTGGTACTGACGGGTCGACGGCGGGTGCTGCGGGTGCCGTGGCTCCTGCGGCCGGGCCGCCGGATGTGACGGTGTCGCTCGGTACGGTGGGTGCTGGTACTGACGGGTCGACGGCGGGTGCTGCGGGTGCCGTGGCTCCTGCGGCCGGGCCTGCGGATGTGACGGTGTCGCTCGGTACGCTGACGGCTCCCACCACGGGCACGCAGGTGCCTGCAGTAACCACAGGGACCCTGCCTGCAACGCTCGGTAACCTCACCGGCGGGACGGGACTCCTTAGCGGAACCGGAACGGGCGGAGTATTGGGCAATACCGGACTCCTTCGCCTTGGCGGAACCGGTACGGGCGTTCTGGGCAATAGCGGAGTTCTCGGGAGTACGGCGCTCCCCGTCAACCTTGGCAACCTTGGTCTCCTTGGCAACACGGGGCTTCTTCGCCTCGGCGGAACCGATACGGGTCTCCTTGGAAACAGCGGAGTTCTCGGGAATACGGCGCTCCCCGTCAACCTTGGTCTCCTTGGCAACCTTGGCAACCTTGGCAACCTCGGCGGAACCGGAACGGGCGTCCTCGGCAACACGGGATTCCTGGATACGGGACTCCTTGGCACTACTGCCAACACCGGCGGAAACCAGAACGGCGGAGGCAATGTTCAGAACGGCACGGAAAGCGCGAACGGAGCCGTGCCTACTGTGGTTCGGTTCCTCAACGGCCTGCTGGGGGGTCTCAGCGCAGGGCGCAGTGATAGCGGGACCATTGACGGCACCGTGGGAGAGCCCGGATCCGGCGGCGTATCTGCTGAGGGGATTGACGTTGTAGCCGGCACCGGCACCAATGGTTCCGGCACCGCCGAAGGCGCCGGATCCGGCGGCTTCGCGGCCACTCCGAATGCAGGCGGCGCAACACCACTCGGCGTCTGCACCGCGATTGCGGCCGGCGCTGCTTCCTTTGCTCAACCTTTGTTTGGCGGAGCGAACCTCATGGCCCTCATGATGGGCTTGCTCCTCGCATTCGTGCTGCTCGTACTGGTGAAGCGCACGAAGCCATTCGCAGGGTTCACCAAGGAAGCCCACTAACCGGTCCACCAGCCAGCTTGGTGGGGTCCGCTATTGGGGGGACTCCACCAAGCTGCACCAAAGCCGCGCCCCGTATTGGAGCCGGGTTGGAACCGGATGAAGGAGGTACAGGCGCCGCCCGCAAAAGCGGTCCGCCGCCGTCGTTATCGCGCATAACGAACGGGGCTTCGAAAGGCCTGCAGCGGGCCCGGAATCGGGCAAAACAGGTGCCCTGGGATCACACTCCGTGACCGGCCCGGGGGGCGTTTAACGGTTGTGCGCCGAAGCGGATACAAGCCGCCATTCCGGGCCAAAACGCTCCTAACCTTGAGTTATCAATCACTCAAGGGAGGTGGCCCACAATGAAAAAGCTTCAAACCTGGCTAGTGGCCCTGGTCATGGCTGCCGGTCTTGGTCTCATCGTTCCGGGGCCCGCTTCGGCGGCCTCATATTGCGGCATTGTCTGGGGATCGTTGGCCAAAACCAACGCGGCGATGTCCACGGCCCAGGTCACGAACGTCAGGACAGGCCAGCAGCTTTGCTACGACCGCCTGGTAATCGACCTCAACGGCAAGGTGGCCGGCTATACCGTGAAGTATGTGCCGCAGGTGGTCCAGGACGGTTCAGGCCTTCCTGTTGCCCTGCGCGGCGGTGCCTTCATCCAGGTCACCGTCAACGCTCCTGCTTACAACAGCAGCGGCCAGGTCACGTACAACCCTGCCAACAAGAAGGAACTGAGCAATGTCTCCGGCTACCAGACCTTCAGGCAAGTAGCCTGGGCGGGTAGCTTCGAAGGCTACACAACGCTTGGTTTGGGCGTGCGTGCACGGCTTCCGTTCAGGGTCTTCACCCTGGCGGGACCGGGAACGGGGTCACGGCTGGTGGTGGACGTAGCGCACCACTGGTGAGCCGCTGAGCCGCCGATGAAGCAAGGCACAGCGAAACCCTGGCCCGGAAATCCGGACCAGGGCTTCGTTGTGAGCCGGCGCTTCAGGCAGCGCGGCTCGTTCCGACGCTCCGCTCAGACGTCGAAAGTTATTCGGGAACCACCAAGGCGGGGGTGTCCTTGCGGATGGTCTCACCCTTGAAGAAGCCTGGGCGCAGGCGGGCCATGACCAGCATGACGACGCCGCCCAGGGCCAGGATGCCGATGCCCAGGATGAATACCAGGCCAACGCCGCCGATTTCCGAGCCGCTGCCGAACTCCGGCGCCCAGCTGTCCACGGCGGTCTGGAAGAACACCAAGGTCAGCACCACGCCGCCCACCATGGGGAAGAGCAGGCGCATGAAGAAGTTGCGCACGCTGGAGAACAGGCTCTTGCGGAAGTACCAGGTGCAGGCGAAGGCCGTGAGCGCGTAGTAGAAGCAGATCATGAGGCCCAGGGCCATGATGGTGTCGTTCAGGACGTTTTCGCTGACGACCTTCATCACCGCGTAGAAACCACCGGAAATCACGCCGGCGGCAACGGTTGCATAACCGGGCGTGCCGAAGCGCTTGCTCACTGTTGAAAGGTTTTTCGGCAGGGCACCGTAGTGGCTCATGGCCAGCAGGCTTCGCGCCGGGGACGCCATGGTGGACTGCAGCGAAGAAGCGGTGCCCGAGAGCACGGCGAGGGACATCAGGATGGCCAGCGGGCCCATCACGGGAGAAGCCAAGGCTGCGAAGATGTTTGACTGGTTGTCCGGGTTGTTCAAGCCGATGCCATCGCTCCCGACGCCGGCAACCATCATGGTTGCCACGATCACGGCGATGTAGAGTCCAAGGACCGCCACCGCGGTGGTGGTTCCGGCCTTGCCGGCCGTTCCCTTTCCGCCCTTGGTCTCTTCGTTCAGCGTCAGGCAGACATCCCAGCCCCAGTAGACGAAGACGGCCAGGGACATTCCTGCGGCGAACTGTTCGAAGCTGCCGATCCCGGCGGGGTTGAACCAGTCCCAGCTGAAGGCGATCGCGGTGGGGGTGTCACCGGAGGCCACGTGCGTGATGGCCATGACAATGAAGATGCCCAGGACGACGATCTGGAAGCCGACCATGCTGTACTGCACCAGCTTGGTGGCCTGCAAGCCGCGGTAGCTGACCCACACGGCCAGGGCCACGAAGGCAAGGCAAGTTGCGATGTTCAGTGGCGTGTTGGAGGTCAGGTCCGCCAGTTCCGGATTGCCGAACACCTGGGCGAGGAAGAGGTAGAAGAAGTCCACTGCCACGCCGGCGAGGTTGGAGAGCACGATGATGTTGGCGGCCAGCAGGCCCCATCCGCCCATCCAGCCGACCCATGGGCCGAAGGCCTTGGTGGCCCAGGTGAAGGTGGTGCCGCTGTCGGGCGAATCGGCGTTGAGCTCCCGGTAGGCGAAAGCCATCAGGATCATGGGAACAAACGCGAGGATGAAGATGGCGGGCAGCTGCAGGCCAACTGCATCTGCGGCCGGACCGAGCGAACTGGTCAGGCTGTACGCCGGGGCAACCGATGAAATGCCGAGGACGACGACGGCGAGCAGGCCGAGCTGCCCCGTCTTCAGTCCTTTGCCACTGATTTTGTGCGCCGAGCCGGCGGCTTTGCCGTCACGGTTGATTGTCTGGCTCATGTGGGCCCTTTCTAGCTGGCCGTGCGCAGTCGGGGGAGGACGAAGATTGCCGCGCGGCCATTGAGACAAGAATCACTAAATGAATAGCGTTCATTTAGTATGGACGCAGAGGAGCTCCAATGCAAGCTGGATCACAATTTTGTTTGTTTGTTTGGGTGCTGCAGCCGGCCTCAGAAGGCCCGGGCCGAGTTCTTCGGCGCGGAATCAGGCCTGGTTTTCCGTGGGAAAAGCGACGCCTTCGCCCACCACCCGCAGGCACAGTTCCGTTCCCGGCTTGGTGATGGAGGCGTTCCAATGCCGGATGGTGATGACTTCCCCGCCGCCCGGGAACCGGTGGTCGGAACCGGCGCCGGGCCGCGGGGCCAGGCGGATCCGGACGGTCGTTTCCGGGCCGAAGTAGTCGGTGTCCACCACGACGCCGCGGATCGGGCCGTCGGGCGCGATCCGGATCTGTTCGGGCCGGAGCATCAGTTGCACGGCTCCTTGTGCCGGCGGGCGGCGCACCGGAATGCCGCCCAGGGAGCAGGTCGCCAGTGAGCCCTCCATCCAGGCGTCCAGGATGACGGCATCGCCGAGGAACTCGGCGGTGGCGCGGTCCGCCGGCCGGGTGTAGACCACGAAGGGGTTGCCGATCTGTGCCAGCTTTCCGCCGCGCATGATCGCTACCTGGTCGGCGAAGGAGAGTGCCTCGGCCTGGTCGTGGGTGACAAGGATGGTGGTGACGCCGGCTTCGCTCAGGACGTTGGCCACGGCCCTGCGGGTAGCGACCCGGAGGCCTGCGTCGAGGGCCGAAAACGGCTCGTCGAGCAGCATCAGCTCGGGCTTGCGCGCCAGGGCGCGGGCCAGGGCGATGCGCTGCTGCTGGCCGCCGGACAGTTGGTGCGGGCGACGTTTCTCCATGGCGGGATCGAGGGAAACCATTTCGAGCAGTTCGGCCACCCGTGCGCGCACGGCGCGGCGGCCGCCGTCGAGCGCTGAGTGGTCAAGCCCGAAGGAGATGTTCTGCCCCACGGTCAGGTGCGGGAACAGCGCGCCGTCCTGCGCGACATAGCCCACGTGACGCTTGTGGGCCGGCTGCCAGGCACCGTTGCCGGCCACCTGCCTGCCGTTGAGGCGGATCGAACCTGTGTCCGGGTGCTCGAAACCGGCAATCAGGCGCAGCAGGGTGGTCTTGCCCGAGCCCGAGGGGCCGACGATCGCGGTGGTTCCACCCTTGGCGACCGAGAGGTTGACGCCCTTCAAAACAGCCTGGGCGCCGAAGTTCTTGGTGACGTCCGTGATGTCCAGGTGCGGATCGGTGGTCGAGGCGATGGCCGGGGCGATGCGCGGAGCGGGAAGTCTGGAAGGGGATTGTTCGGTCACTGTCCGGCCACTTTCTTGGACTGTTGGAAAAGCAGGTAGGTCATCGGTGCCGAGAGCAGGATCATCAGCAGCGCGTAGGGAGCGGCGCCGGAGTAGTCGATCTCGCTGCTCTTGCTCCAGAACTCGGTGGCGAGCGTGCTGGTGCCGTTGGGGGACAGGAGCAGGGTTGCCGTCAGCTCGTTCACGATCGCCAGGAACACCAGCGCCGCGCCGCCGGCGGCGGCCGGCGCGCTCAGTCGCAGGGTCACCCTCAGGAACGCCACCCACGGCGACTTGCCGAGCGAACGGGCGGCTTCGTCAAGTTCCTTGGGCGCCTGGGCCAGCCCGGAACGGAGGTTCACCAGGGAACGGGGCAGGAACAACAGCACGTAGGCGGCGATGAGGAGCCCGGCGGTCTGGTAGACACCAGGCACCAGCCGGATGCCGATGGTCACGAACGCCAGGCCCACCACGATTCCGGGCAGCGAACTGGTGATGTAGTTGGAAAGCTCAAGGGCCTTGCTGAACCATCCCGGGTTCCGCACCGCGAGGTACGCCAGGGGGAACGCCACCAGGGTGGTCACCAAGGCGCCGGCGAGGCCATAGCCAAGGGTCTGCAGCAAGGCCGGGACGAACTCGGCGGCATTCCAGATCGCGTTTCCGCCAAGCAGGACCCAGCGCAGCACCAGCCCGCACGGCAGGCCGAACGCGAGCACGGTGAGGGCAAGCAGGGCCAATTGCGCAGGCAGCTGGAACACGCCGAGCCGCAGGCGGAGGGCCTTGGCCTGTGCGCCGGAGCCGATGCGGGCGTAGCGGGCCGTTCCGCGGCTGCGCACCTCCAGCACCAGCAGGCCCAGGCAGAAGAGCACCAGCACGCTTGCCAGCATGTTCCCGGCGGTGCCGTTGAAGGTCGATTGGAACTGGGTCATGATCGCCGTGGTGAAGGTGTCGAAGCGGATCATCGCGAATGCGCCGTATTCGGACAGCAGGTGGAGGGCCACCAGCAACGCCCCGCCGGTCATGGCAATCCTCAGCTGCGGCAGCACCACCCGGAAGAACACGGCCCACGGGCCCAGCCCCAGGGAAGCTGCGGACTGCTCGATCGCCGGATCCAGCCGCCCCAGCATCGCGGCGGCCGGAATGTAGACCAGCGGGAAGTAGGAAAGGGTTGCGATCAGGACCCCGGACCCGATGCCCTCCAGCGAAGGCACGGCGGAAACCCAGGCGTAGCTGTTGACGAACGCCGGGATGGCCAGCGGCGCGGCCAGGGCGACCGCCCACACGCGGTGCCCGCGCAGCGCGGTCCGCTCCACCAGCCAGGCGCCGCCGACGCCCAGCACCAGGCACAGCGGAACCGTGAACAGGATCAGCAGGACCGTGTTCCCCAGCAGTTCACCTACCCGGGGCCGGAAGATGAGCCCGACGGCGGTGTCCCAGCCGGTGGCTGCGGTCATGTAGGCGACGTAGCCCAGCGGCAGGAGCGAGAAGAGCGCGATCAGGACCGCGGTGACGGAAAGTGCTGGAACGCCGAAAGGCGGGCGAGGGCGCTTGCCCCTGCCCGCCGTCGTCGTGCTTCCCTGGGAGACGGAAGCCGATGGAACGGTACTCACGGAATTAGAGGAGCCCCGCCTCGGTCATCATGTCGGTGACCTTCTTGGAGTTCAGCTTGGCCGGATCAACGGTGGGAGCCTCGAGTTCCTTGACCGGGACGAGCTTGCTGTTGGCATCGACGCCGGACGCGATGGCGTACTCGAAGGAAGTGCCGTCCTTGAGGATTGCCTGGCCCTTCTTGCCGGTGATGAACTTCAGGAACGCCTGTGCCTTCGCGGCGTTCTTCGAGGACTTCAGCACGCCGCCGCCGGAGATCGAAAGGAAGGCGCCCGGGTCCTGGTTCTTGAAGTAGTACGGGGTAACGTTCTTGGAGTTCTCGCCGGTCTTGGCCTGGTCGCCGTAGTAGTAGTAGTGGTAGATCAGGGCGGCGTCCACCTCGCCGGCATTGACGGCCTTCATGGCGGTGTTGTTGCCCTTGTACGCCTTGGCGTTTTCCTTCATGCCCTTGAGCCATTCCTTGGTGGCGGCTTCGCCCTTGAGCTCGAGCAGGGCGGAGACGATCGCCTGGAAGTCGGCGCCGGACGGGGAAGCGGACCACTTGCCCTTCCACTCAGGCTTCGCCAGGTCCAGCATCGACTTGGGCAGCTTGTCCTCGCTGATCTTGTTCTTGTCGTAGACCAGCACGGTGGAGCGGGCGGCGATGCCGGTCCACTTGCCCGTCGAGGGGCGGAACTCCGCGGGGACCTGGGCGAGGGTTGCCTTGTCGACGTCGGCAAAAAGACCGGCGTTCTCCACCTGCGCCATCGCGGGGGAGTTTTCCGTGAGGAAGACGTCGGCGGGAGAGGCCGCGCCTTCCTGGATGATCTGGTTGGACATTTCGGTGTCCGAGCCCTGGCGCACGGTGACCGTGATGCCGGTCTCCTTGGTGAACTCGTCGACCCATTCCTTGGTCAGGCTCTCGTGCTGTGCGTTGTAGACCGTGATGTCGGTAGGACCGGCCGGGCTGCTGCTCTCTGCGGACGGGGTGGAGCCGCCGCAGGCGGCCAGGCTGAGGGCAGCGGCGGCGGCGAGGGCAATGCCGGCCAGCGCGTTCTTGCGGATCATGGATGCTACTTTCTGCGAACAGGAGCCGTGGGGCTGCGGAGCCAAGGAAAGCTGCCCAAAATTAGGGTAGCCAAACCTTTCAACCCACCAAGCATGCCTGAACCGCCGCACATTACGCAAAGTTGTCGTGACGTAATACCGGCTACTTGCCCTGAAGCTCCCCGAGCAGGGCCTGGACCTTGCCCTGGATCTCGTCCCGCAACAGCCGCATGCGTTCCATGCCGTCGCTGCCCCTCGCGGAGGGCTCATCCGTGATCCAGTTTTCGAAGCGTGCGCTGCCGCGGGGTTCGAGTTTCGCGTTCGTGCCCAGGACCACTACGACGTCGGCGGCCTCCAGGGCCTCGTCCGTGATGGCCTTGGGGTGGGCCCCGGCCATGTCGATTCCGAGCTCGGCCAGCGATTCCATTGACTCCGCGTTCAGTTCGCCGCCGGGCCTGGTGCCGCAGGAATGCACATCGATGGCTTCGCCCGCGAGCTCGCGCATCAATGCGGCTGCCATCTGGGACTTGCCCCCGTTCGTGCTGCAGACAAACAGGACACCGGGCTTCTTGGGCGTTTCACTCATGCGGGCAATTCTTCCCTGCTTTCGGCGCGCTCAGGAATGCGTGGGTTCCTCCACCAGTGCCGTAGCGATGCTGTCGGCGTCCTCCAGTGCCGCAAGGTAGCGTTCGGCGTCCAAGGCCGCGGCGCACCCGGTGCCCGCGGCGGTGATGGCCTGCCGGTAGCGGTGGTCCACGGCGTCACCGCAGGCAAAGACGCCGCGGAGGTTGGTGACGGTGGTGGGGGAAACGACCTTGATGTAGCCCTCGGCGTCCAGATCCACCTGTCCTGTGAGCAGTTCCGTCCGCGGCACGTGACCGATCGCCACGAAGATCCCGGTGGCCGCCTGTTCCCTCTTCCGGCCGCTGCGGGTATCGCTCAGGGTGACGCCGGTGACCTTCGCGTTGCCGTGGATGGCGGTGACCGCGGAATTCCAGGCGAAGCTGATCTTCGGGTTGTCCTTGGCGCGCTGGGCCATGATCCGGGAGGCACGCAGCTCATCGCGCCGCACGACGACGGTCACGGACTTCGCGAAGCGTGTCAGGAACGTGGCCTCCTCCATGGCGGAATCGCCGCCGCCCACCACGAGGATGTCCTGTTCCCGGAAGAAGAAGCCGTCGCAGGTGGCGCACCAGGAGACGCCGTGGCCGCTGAGCTTCTTTTCCTCGGGGAGGCCGAGTTCCTTGTACGCCGAGCCGGTGGCGAGGATGACGGCGGGTGCCTCGTACGTCTCCCCGGCTCCGGTGGCCACGCGCTTGAGGTGGGGTTTGAGCTCCAGCGAAACGGCGTCGTCGAACACTATCCTGGCGCCGAACCTCTCGGCCTGTTCCTGGAGTCCGTCCATGAGTTCGGGGCCCTGGATGCCGCCCGGGAACCCCGGGAAGTTCTCCACCTCGGTGGTGTTCATGAGGGCGCCGCCGGCGGTCACGGAACCGGCGACGACCAGCGGTTCCAGCCCGGCGCGGGCAGCGTAGATTGCGGCGGTGTAGCCGGCGGGGCCGGACCCGATGATGATCAGCTGTTCGGTGCTCATGGTGCCAGTGGAGCAAGAACCGGCCGCCCGATCAAGGGTTGTGGGGGATGATGTAAACCATGCCGCGTAAACCTGTTGCCCGGGACGCCGTCCTGGATGCCTTCGAAGCCCTCCTGATCGATGTGGGGGAGCGGGCTGCCACCCTGGATGCCGTCGCCAAGCGCGCCGGGGTCTCCAAGGGCGGGCTGCTCTACCACTTTCCGACCAAGGAAGCGATGATCGCCGCCCTGCTTGAGCGGCTCGACCGGCTGGCCGAAGCGGACATCGACGCGATGAAGTCCGCCTCGGAGGGGGCGGCGGCGTACTTCATCAAGTCCTCGCTCTGGGACGACACCCCCATGGACCGCGTTTTTGTGGCCGCGACGCGGCTGGCCGAAGTGGCCCACGAGGAGACCCGCCGGCGCTTCGCGGGAATCCAGCAGCAATGGTTGGACGTGCTCGCCGATGAGATCGGCCCGGAACTGGCCAAGGCCGTCCGATACATGGGCGACGGGCTGTACTTCAACGCAATGCTCGAAGGCAGCCACGGAGGGGCTGCCGCCCACCGGCAGGCCGACGTCGATGCCCTCCTCGCCGCCGTCGAGCTCCTCCGCAGGGGCTGACGCCGGTACCGCCGGCCGCCGCCGCAGGGCGGCCGGGGAATACATTTGCGAACATGTCCCCTCCATAGGACAATTGAGCCTTGTGGCAACCATCACGGCTTGCCGCAAGCAGTAAGACACACAAGTGAATATGCCTCTGATCTGCGGCGGGAGAGTCCTGCAGACAAGTGATGCAGGCGCCGTAGGAGCAAATCCTCCCCAGGAATCTCTCAGGCCCATGTACCGCCGCACCAAGGCAACTCTGGAAAGCAGCACGCTGTCCACGTGACCAAGACATAGCTCATGGCACACGGCAACGGGCTCACCGACGGTGCAAGCAGACTCGTCTGCGGAATCTCTCAGGTCCAAGACAGAGCGGGGAGGAACCCAAACCACTGTGGCGTACCCAGCGCCCCTTCGCTAATGGAGTTCCTTCGTGACTGTTAGTTCAGCATCAACCACTTTCGTGGACCGGCATATAGGCGCCCGCCGCCAGGCCGACATCGACCACATGCTCAAGACTGTCGGCTATGACAGTGTGGATTCCCTGGTTGACACCGCGGTTCCCAACGACATCCGTCAGGAATCCCCCCTCTCCCTTGGCAAGGCCCTGAGCGAGGTCGAGGTGCTGGCTGAGCTGCGCAGGCTCGCCGCCAAGAACAAGACCGCCGTCCAGATGATCGGCCAGGGCTACTACGACACCGTGACTCCTCCGGTGATCCGCCGCAACATCCTCGAAGCCCCCGCCTGGTACACCGCCTACACCCCCTACCAGCCGGAAATCTCCCAGGGCCGCCTCGAAGCCCTCCTGAACTTCCAGACCATGGTGGAGGACCTCACCGGCCTGCCCATCGCCAACGCCTCCCTGCTGGACGAAGCCACCGCCGTCGCCGAGGCCGTGCTGCTCATGCGCCGGGCGAACAAGAACAAGGCCGCAGCCGCCGGCAAGACCGTTGTGGATGCGGACGTCCTGCCGCAGACCATCGCGATCGTGCAGGGCCGCGCCGAGGCGCTCGGCTTTGAGGTTGAGGTCGCGGACCTCTCCCAGGGCCTGCCCGACGGCGACATCAACGGCATCGTGCTGCAGCAGCCCGGCGTGTCCGGCCGGGTCTGGGACCAGACCGGCGTCATCGCCGCCGCCAAGGAGCGTGGCGCCCTCGTCACCGTCGCTGCCGACCTGCTGGCCCTGACCCTGATCACCCCTCCTGGCGAGCAGGGCGCCGACATCGCCGTCGGCACTGCACAGCGCTTCGGCGTCCCGCTGTTCTTCGGTGGTCCGCACGCCGCCTACATGGCCGTGCACAAGGGCCTCGAGCGCCAGCTGCCGGGCCGGATCGTGGGTGTGTCCAAGGACAGCGCCGGCGTCCCGGCCTACCGCCTGGCCCTGCAGACCCGCGAGCAGCACATCCGCCGCGAGAAGGCCACCTCCAACATCTGCACCGCGCAGGCGCTGCTGGCCATCACCGCCTCGATGTACGCCGTCTACCACGGCCCCGACGGCCTGAAGGCCATCGCCGAAACCGTGCACGGCAACGCCCGCACCCTGGCTGCCACCCTGCAGGCTGCCGGCCGCGAACTGACCAGCGAGTCCTTCTTCGACACCATCACCGTCAAGGTGCCCGGCAAGGCCGAACAGGTCATCGCCGCCGCCGAGGCCCGCGGCATCAACCTGCGCCGCATCGACGCCGACACCGTTGGCGTCTCCGTGGATGAAACCACGACGCCGGAGGTCCTCTCCGCCGTCGCCGTCGCCTTCGGTGCCGGCCCCCTGCTTTCCGCCGCTGAGGACGGGGGTTCCGCACTCGAGCTGCCCGCCGCCGTCGTGCGCAGCTCCGACTACCTGCAGCACCCGGTGTTCAACACCCACCGCTCCGAGACCCAGCTGCTGCGCTACATCCGCAAGCTCTCGGACCGCGACCTGGCGTTGGACCGCACCATGATCCCGCTGGGCTCGTGCACCATGAAGCTGAACGCCACGGCCGAGATGGAAGCCATCTCCTGGCCGGAATTCGCCTCGATCCACCCCTTCGCCCCGGAATCCCAGACGGCCGGCTGGCGTGATCTGATCGAGGGCCTGGAGGCGGACTTGTCCACCATCACCGGCTACGACCAGGTCTCCATCCAGCCCAACGCCGGCTCCCAGGGCGAACTCGCCGGCCTGCTGGCCATCCGCGGCTACCACCTCTCCCGCGGCGACGAGCAGCGCAACGTCTGCCTCATCCCGGCCTCGGCCCACGGCACCAACGCCGCGTCCGCCGTTCTGGCCGGCATGAAGGTCGTAGTGGTCGCCACCACCGCCGAAGGCCTCATCGACCACGAGGACCTGCAGGCCAAGATCGATGCCAACAAGGACGTGCTGTCCTGCATCATGATCACCTACCCGTCCACCCATGGCGTGTACGACGGCGACGTCCGCGAAGTCTGCGACGCCGTGCACGCTGCGGGCGGCCAGGTCTACGTCGACGGCGCGAACCTCAACGCCCTCGTCGGCCTGGCCCAGCCCGGCAAGTTCGGCGGCGACGTGTCGCACCTGAACCTGCACAAGACCTTCTGCATCCCGCACGGCGGCGGCGGCCCCGGCGTCGGCCCGGTCGCAGCCAAGGCCCACCTGGCCCCGTTCATGCCCGGCGACGCCACCAAGGCCGCACACGAGGAAGGCCACGGCGTGGCGATCTCGGCCTCGCGCTACGGCTCCGCCGGCGTGCTGCCGATTTCCTGGGCCTACGTGAAGCTCATGGGCGGCGAAGGCCTCACCGAAGCCACCAAGTCCGCGCTGCTGGCCGCCAACTACGTGGCCGCCCGCCTCAACGAGTACTTCCCGGTGCTCTACACCGGCGAAGGCGGACTCGTGGCCCACGAGTGCATCCTGGACCTGCGCGAGCTCACCTCCCGCACCGGAGTCACCGCCGAGGACGTGGCCAAGCGCCTCATCGACTTCGGCTTCCACGCACCCACCCTGGCCTTCCCGGTGGCCGGCACCCTGATGGTCGAACCCACCGAGTCCGAGGACCTGGGCGAGATCGACCGCTTCATCGAAGCCATGATCACCATCCGCGCCGA
Organism: Curtobacterium sp. LFS079; assembly: GCF_047977865.1. Lineage (NCBI taxonomy): Bacteria > Bacillati > Actinomycetota > Actinomycetes > Micrococcales > Microbacteriaceae > Curtobacterium > Curtobacterium sp. LFS079. The sequence continues at coordinate 125,272 of NZ_JBFPFO010000010.1, read as the reverse complement.
AATCGAACAGGTCGCCGCAGGCGACTTCACGGTGGAGGACTCCCCGCTGCGCAACGCACCGCACACCGCGGCCGCCGTCGTGTCTACCGACTGGAAGCGCGAATATCCGCGCGAGCAGGCCGTGTTCCCGGTCAGGTCGCTCAAGCAGGACAAGTACTTCCCGCCGGTCGGACGCATCGACGGCGCAGCAGGCGACCGCAACCTGGTCTGCTCCTGCCCGCCTCTCGAATCGTTCGAAAACTAAGTCCGCGCTGACTTCCCAAAGGACATTCATATGAGCAAGCACACTGCCCTTTACGCCACGCATGAGGCACTCGGGGCTTCCTTCACGGACTTCGGTGGCTGGCAGATGCCCCTGAAGTACTCCTCCGAACTGGCCGAGCACCACGCCGTCCGCCAGGCCGCGGGCCTCTTCGACCTCTCTCACATGGGCGAGGTCTGGGTCACCGGCCCGGACGCCGGGGCGTTCCTGGACTATGCGCTGGTGGGCAAGCTGTCCGCGATCGCGGACGGCAAGGCGAAGTACTCGCTGATCTGCAACGCCGACGGCGGGATCATCGACGACCTGATCTCCTACCGTTTCGGTGCGGAGAAGTACCTCGTGGTCCCCAACGCGGGCAACGCACCCACCGTCGCGGCCGAGCTCGCACAGCGCTCCGAGGGCTTCGACGTCGTCGTGGAGAACGTCTCCGAGGCCATGTCCCTCATCGCCGTGCAGGGCCCGAACGCCGAGGCCATCCTGCTCAAGCTCACGGACGACTCCCAGCACGAGCTGGTCACCGGCTTGAAGTACTACGCCTTCAACGAGGTCACCGTGGCCGGCCACGAGGTCATCCTGGCCCGCACCGGCTACACCGGCGAAGACGGCTTCGAACTGTTCCTGCCGAACGAAGGCGCCGCTGCACTGTGGGCTTCGATCACCGAGGCCGGCGCCGGCCTGGGCCTGATCCCGTGCGGCCTGGCCTGCCGCGACTCGCTGCGCCTGGAAGCCGGCATGCCGCTCTACGGCAACGAGCTCTCCCTCGAAGGCAACCCCTTCGCGGCCGGCCTCGGCCCCGTGGTGGCACTGTCCAAGGAAGGCGACTTCGTCGGAAAGGAAGGCCTGGCCGCGCTCAAGGCCGAGGGCGCCGGGACGACCTCCGGCCGCCGCCTGGTGGGCCTGAAGGGCCTGGGCCGGCGCGCCGCACGCGGACACTACCCGGTCCTGAAGGACGGTGCGGTGATCGGTGAGGTGACCTCCGGCCAGCCGTCCCCGACCCTTGGTTACCCGGTGGCGATGGCGTATGTCGACGTCGAGCATTCCGAAATCGGCACCGCCCTGGAAGCCGACCTGCGTGGCAAGGCCGAGCCCTTCGAAGTCATCGCGCTGCCGTTCTACAAGCGCGCCAAGTAGGGTTGAGGGCCGGGCGGCAAGCCCCGTCCGGCCCCACCGCCCCTTTGATTTTTCAGACGACTGATTTTTCAGGAACGAACGTAAAGGAAAGAACATGGCAAAAGTTGCAGCTGGTCTCCAGTACTCGGAGGAACACGAATGGGTTGCCCGTGAAGACGGCAACGTTGTGTCCGTAGGAATCTCCGCCGTGGCCACCGACGCCCTCGGCGACATCGTCTACGTCGACCTGCCCGAGGTCGGCTCCACCGTGACCGCAGGTGAAACCTGCGGCGAGGTCGAGTCCACCAAGTCCGTGTCCGACCTGTACTCCCCGGTCACCGGCGAGGTTACGGAACTGAACACGGCCGCCGTCGACGATCCCGCAGTGATCAACAGCGACCCCTACGGCACCGGCTGGCTCTTCAAGGTTGCGGCCGTTTCCGACGGCCCGCTGCTCTCCGCCGAAGAGTACGCCGCAAAGAACGGTGGCGAACTGTGAGCGCCGCAGCAGCCACCGCTTTCGAGCAGGTCGTCTCACCGTCCCTCAATGCCGCGCTGTCCGAGCTCGACCCGGAAATCGCCGCGAAGATCGACGACGAACTGAGCCGCCAGCGCGCCGGCCTGGAAATGATCGCCTCGGAGAACCACACCGCCGTGGCCGTCATGCAGGCACAGGGCTCCGTGGTGACCAACAAGTACGCCGAGGGCTACCCGGGCAAGCGCTACTACGGCGGCTGCGAGCACGTGGACGTCATCGAGCAGCTGGCCATCGACCGTGTGAAGGCGCTGTTCGGCGCCGAGTACGCGAACGTGCAGCCACACTCCGGTGCGCAGGCGAACGCCTCCGTGATGCACGCCCTGATCAAGCCGGGCGACACCATCATGGGCCTCAATCTGGCCCACGGCGGCCACCTGACCCACGGCATGCGCATCAACTTCTCCGGCAAGCTGTACAACGTGGTGCCCTACGGCGTGCGTGAAGACAGCCACACCGTGGACATGGCCGAGGTCGAGGCCCTGGCCCTGGAACACAAGCCGGCCCTGATCGTTGCCGGCTGGTCCGCTTATGCCCGCCAGCTGGACTTCGCCGAGTTCCGCCGCATCGCGGACCTCGTCGGTGCCTACCTGATGGTGGACATGGCGCACTTCGCCGGCCTCGTCGCCGCCGGGCTGCACCCGAGCCCGGTTCCGCACGCCCATGTCACCACCTCCACCACGCACAAGACCCTCGCCGGTCCGCGCGGCGGCATCATCCTGACGAACGACGCCGAGGTCGCCAAGAAGATCAACAGCGCCGTCTTCCCGGGACAGCAGGGCGGCCCGCTGGAGCACGTGATCGCCGGCAAGGCCGTGGCCTTCAAGATCGCCGCTTCGGAGGAGTTCAAGGAGCGTCAGGCCCGCGTGCTGGCCGGTTCCCGGATCCTGGCCGAGCGCCTGGTCCAGCCGGACGTCGCGGCCAAGGGCATTTCCGTGGTTTCCGGCGGCACCGACGTGCACCTGGTGCTGGTGGACCTGCGCAACTGCGAACTGGACGGCCAGCAGGCCGAAGACCGGCTCGCCGCGATCGACATCACCGTCAACCGCAACGCCGTGCCGTTCGACCCGCGCCCGCCGATGGTCACCTCCGGCCTGCGCATCGGTACCCCGGCGCTGGCCACCCGCGGTTTCGGCGAAGCGGCCTTCCGTGAAGTCGCGGACATCATCGCCGAGGCCCTGATCGCCGACGCCGATGCCGACCTTTCCGGACTGCGTCACCGCGTCGAAGCCCTGGCTGAAGCGCACCCGCTCTACCCGGCTGTCGCCAACCTCGGCTGACAACCACCCCTTCCAAGCCCACAGCATGTCGCTCCGAACGAGGTGCTGTAGGTCGCCGTTGGGGCCGGTATCCGGAAGCGTGCGTCCAAGGGAGCGTCACGTCCGCGCAGCGGGCGTTTTCGCGACCGAGCACGCGGAGGATGCCGGTTCCAACGGAACCCCAGATGTAACCACCTAGTTAGGAACCGACCATGGCTGTTGGCGTCTTTGACCTCTTTACTGTTGGCCTTGGCCCTTCGAGCTCCCACACCGTGGGGCCGATGCGTGCTGCCGCGGTATTTGCGGAGGAGCTCAAGGAACGGGGCGTGCTCCCGCGCGTGGCGTCCCTGCGCGTGGACCTGTACGGTTCGCTGGCCGCCACCGGGCACGGCCACGGAACCATGACGGCCATCCTGCTCGGCTTGGAGGGCTACTACCCCGAGGTGATCCTCCCCGAAGAGGTCGAGGAACGCCTTGCCGCCATTGCCGAAACCGGCACCCTGCACCTGGCGGGCTCCCAGGACCCCGACGACGGCGTGGCCCTGCCGTATGGCGTGTCCGATATGGTGCTGCGCCCCTTGACCGTGCTGCCCCGCCACACGAACGGCATGACCTTCACCGTCAGCGACGCCGACGGCGAGGTGCTGCACACCGCCACGTTCTTCTCGGTGGGCGGTGGCTTCATTGTGCGCGAGGGCGAAGAGGACGCCGCGCAGAAGGAACTGGACGAGTCCAAGAAGGAACTCCCGCTGCCGTTCCGCACCGCCGCCGAACTGCTGGGCCGCTGCGCTTCGAAGGGCCTGGGCTTCTCCGGGATCATGCTGGTCAACGAGCTTGCCTCCCGTTCTGAAGAGGAAATCCGCGTGGGCCTGCTCCACATCTGGTCCGTCATGGAAAGCTGCGTCGAAAAGTCGATCAAGCGCGAAGGCGTGCTGCCCGGCGGGCTGAAGGTCCGCCGTCGGGCCCCCGACTGGCACGAGCGCCTCCTGAAGGAGGACAAGGACAACGACCCCAAGTACTGGCAGGAGTGGGTCAACCTGATCGCCCTTGCCGTGAACGAGGAGAACGCTTCCGGCGGCCGGGTGGTCACCGCGCCCACCAACGGCGCAGCCGGCATCATCCCGGCTGTGCTCTACTACGCCCTGCACTTCGCCCCGGGCATGGACAAGGCCACACAGGAGGACCGCGACGATGTCATCGTGAAGTTCCTGCTGGCGGCCGGTGCCGTGGGCGTGCTCTACAAAGAACAGGCTTCCATTTCCGGCGCCGAGGTGGGCTGCCAGGGCGAGGTCGGTTCGGCGTCGTCCATGGCCGCGGCAGGCCTGGCAGAGGTCATGGGAGGCACACCGGCGCAGGTGGAAAACGCCGCAGAAATCGCCATGGAGCACAACCTGGGCTTGACCTGCGACCCCATCGGCGGCTTGGTCCAGATTCCGTGCATCGAACGCAACGCGATCGCCGCAGCGAAGGCCATCAATGCCGCCAAGATGGCGCTGTGGGGTGACGGTTCTCACCGGGTGTCCCTGGACGAGGTCATCGTCACCATGCGGGAGACCGGCAAGGACATGAGCTCCAAGTACAAGGAAACCGCGATGGGCGGGCTCGCCGTCAACGTGGTGGAGTGCTGAGGCTGCCTACTGCCGCACCCTGTTTATTGTCCGAGCCCAGTGCCATGCTTTTCCCATGAGCGGGGGATACGACAGCAAGTTCTTGCGGGCCGGCCTTGAGCTGCCTAGTCCGTCGGTGACGACGATTCTTCTGGACTACACGCATTTCTCGGTGCGGTTCCGGCCGGACCGGAAACTTGCGGCGATTGTCGGGGTCAATATCAGCGGCAGGGAGCTGGATCCCCTGGCGCGCGAGGGCACCTGGCATTTCGATTCGCGGGTGCCGAAGGAGCAGCAAGCGGGGCCGGAGGTCTACAAGAACAACGCCTTCGACCGCGGGCACCTGGTGCGCCGCCTCGACCCGGTATGGGGGGATCCTGCAACGGCAAAGACCGCCAACCAGGACACCTTCGTCTTCACCAACGCGGCGCCCCAGATCGACGACTTCAACCAGGGCAAGCAGCTGTGGGTTGGGCTCGAGGACCACGTCCTGGAGCACGCAGACACCTTCGACGCCAAACTGAGTGTGTTCACAGGGCCGGTCCTGCGGGAGGATGACCCGCCGTACCGTGGCGTCAACGTACCGCGGAAATTCTGGAAGATCGCCGCCTGGACCAACGACGCCGAACTCGGTGCCGCGGGCTTCGTGGTGGACCAGACCCCGCTGCTGGAGAAGGTGGAGCTGGAAAAGGCCACCAAGGAGCGGCTTCTCGCGGATGAACCGCCACCGCTGGGGCCGTTCCGGACATTCCAGGTGCCTATCCAGGACATCGCAGGACTCACCGGCCTGCCGCTCGACGGTCTCGTCGACGCCGACCGCCTGGCCCGCGGGCAGCGCGAGCTTGGCCAGCGGCCCAAGGCCGTCCAGCTGGAGGCCCTTGATCAGATCCGGCTGTAGTGCCCGGTGCCGATAGACTTGGGGCTGCGCTTCTCCTGTACGCGACTGATTGGACACGGCCCCCTTGCGAGAATTCACCGCCCGCTTTGCCACTGCCGAGGAAATTGCCAACTGGGATGCCTTGGTGACTGCCAACCCGAACGGCGGCAACCTCCTGCAGTCCGAGGCCTTCGCCGAGGTGAAGCAGCACTACGGTTGGAAGCCCCTCCACCTGGTCTACGAAGGCCCGGACTACACCAGCTACAACCTGGTCCTGGAGAAGTCCTTTCCGATGCTGGGCAAGCTCTGGTACCTCATCAAGGGTCCGGACGTCGCCGAGGTGGCTGACATCGCGGGCATCGTGCGCGCCAACACCGAGTTCGTGAAGCGGAGCAGGGCCGGAGTGTTCGCCATCAAGATCGAGCCGGACATTGTGCTCTCCGATGAAGCCCGGGTGGCCATTGAGGCCACCGGACTGGTGAAGACGCCTAACCTGCAGCCGAACGATTCCACGGCGCTCCTGGACATCTCCTTGGACGAGCAGCCGCTGTTGCGCACCCTCCACTCCCGCGGCCGCAACGCCGTGCGCCGGGCCATCCGTGAAGGTGTCGAGGTGCTCAACGTGGATCCGACCGAGGAGAACTTCCGCGCGATGTACGGTCTGATGACCAACACGGTGGAGGCCAAGTCCCAGGTGCGGGTCCGCGAGTTCGACTACTACAACCGCTTTTGGACCAACTTCATCAAACGTGATCAGGGCCGGCTGCTGTTCGTCTACGAAGACGGCGTCCCTTCCGTGGGAGCCTTCGTGATCAACTACGGCCGCAAGGGCACCTACAAGGACGGCGGCTCCCTGCAGAAGCGCGGCCAGTACGGCGACTCCCACCTGGTGCAGTGGACCGCCATCAACCAGGTCAAGGAACTGGGCTGCACCGAGTACGACTTCTGCGGCACCCCGCCGGCGGACAAGGTCAAGGACAGCTCCCACCCGTTCCACGGCCTGGGCCTGTTCAAGACCAGCTTCAGCAAGACCGTCACCGACTTCGTGGGCTGCTACGACCAGGTGCTCAGCCCCCTGAAATACAAGCTCTGGACTGTGGCAGGGGAGCGGATTGCCCGCCAGCTCTACACGCGCCGCACCGGGCAGCAGTTCTACTAGAATCGCAGCAGCAGCACTCGCTGCACGGCCCTTGACGGCCACCGGACCTGGAGGAAGACCCGCTTGACCGACCGCAGTAAGAACCAGTCGGACGCAGGCAGCCGGCCACCGACGGACGGGCTGCCCAAGACCCAGCCGATCCGCCCTTCACAGGTACAGCAAAACATCAACGCGAGGCGTATGCTCCGGCGCTTGGTGCAGGGCGAGAACCCGCCCACGGCCCCCTTGAGCATCGTGGACCGGCTTGCCGGCAGCCCCTACGCGAACCCGACCATCCAAGTGGGCGGGATGGATGCCTCCGCACGGAAGACCGTTGACTTCGCGCTTCATCTGGCGGAGACAATGTTCCGGTATGGTGCCGGTGCCTTGGAAGTGGAGACCAGCATCATCGCGGTCACCGCCTCGCTGGGCCTGAAGTACATCGAAGTGGACATCACCAACCAGTCGGTGGCCATCAACTACTCACCCAAGGACCAGACACCCGTGACCCTGCTGCGGGTGGTGCGCTCCTGGACCAACAACTACGCCGGGCTGGCACAGGTGCACCAGTTGGTCACCGACATCGTGGCCGGGGGCGTCGGCAGGGACGAGGCCATCCGACGCCTGAACGACATCATCCGCAAGAGCAAACCCTTCCCGCGGTGGATGGTCACCGTCGCCTTCGGCGTGTTCGCCGCGGCCTTCGTCGGCGTGCTGGGCGGCGGGCCGGGCGCTTCCGCACTCGCCTTCGCCTCGAACCTGCTTGTCAGCCTCCTCGCCCGGCAGCTGGGCCGCTGGCGTACCCCCGACTTCTATGTGACCGCAGCCAGTGCATTCCTGGTGACCTTCATCGCCTTGATGCTGCGCTGGGCCGGAGCGGATATCGCGCCCTCGATCGTGGTGGCGGGCGGCATCCTGCTGCTCCTGCCGACGGGGCGCCTGGTCTCCTCGGTGCAGGACGCCATCAACGGCTTCCCGGTGACGGCGGCAGGACGTTTCCTGTCCACGATCCTGACGTTCGGCGCAATCGTCGCGGGCATCGCCGTCGCCGTGGTGCTTGGTGACCGCCTGGGCAGCGAGGCGATCGACGTCACCCAGACCTTTCCCGATGCCTATCCCTTGTGGATGCAGGCGGTTCTGATCGGGGTGGCGGTCGTGGCCATCGGCATTACGGAGCAGACCCAGCTCAAGTTGCTGCTCCCGACGGCGGCGGTCGGCCTGGTGGGCTTCTTCGTGCTCTGGGGAGCCTCGACGCTGGGGATGGGCTCCCGCCTGTCCCCGGCGCTTTCAGCGGTAGTGATCGGCCTCCTGGCGCGCATCGTGGCGCTGAAGCTGGGTGCGCCGCAGCTGGTTGTAGCCGTTCCGGCGGCGCTGATCCTCCTGCCCGGCCTGACAATATTCCGTTCCATGTATGTCTTGACCCTTGAGGAAGCGGACATCCTTGCCGGGGCCGGCGGCATGCTCAACGCCGGGGCAATCGTCCTCGCCACCGCCGCAGGAATCGTCCTGGGCGACAACCTGGCGCGTCCGCTGACCAAGAATCTGGCCAGCAACGAGCGGCGCCGGGTCCGGCGTCGCCGCTGACACTGCGGCGCTGAAGCCCTAGAGGATCTGGCCTACGGGAAGCTTCTTTTCGGCCTGGAACTGGTCCTCAACGCGGCCTTGGGCCCAGTAGCCGGAGAGCGACACCTGGCCGCGCTCCAATCCATGCTCGCGGAAGAATATGTCGCGCAGGCCCTTCATGTAGCCGCGCTCCCCGTGGGCGAACACGTGCACGCGCCCGGGCAACCAAGCGGCGTCCCGTACTGCGTCCAGCAGGAGGGCGCTGGAGCCCGCGGTGGCGCCTCCGCGGAAGAGCCAGGAAAGTTCGACGCCGGCCGGCGCCTTGATCTCCAGCACGTCGCCTTCGCTGTCCACTTCGAGGAACGCCAGGCCCCTGGCATCGGCAGGGAGGGATTCGATCGAGGCGGCAATAGCCGGCAGGGCGGCGTCATCGCCGGCGAACAGGTGCCAGTCGGCCTCGGGATCCGGGTTGTAAGCGCCGCCCGGGCCGGTGAAGACCAGGCTGTCGCCGGGCTTCGCCTGCAGTGCCCACGGCCCTGCCAGTCCCTCATCGCCGTGGACCACGAAATCGATGGCCAGTTCCTGCGCTTCCCCATCCACCCAACGCACGGTGTAGGTGCGGGTGTGGGGCCAGAGTTCCCGGGGCATGGTTTCCCGGATCTTCCAGAGGTCCAGGGGTTCTTCGTAGGCAACGCCCGGTTGCGGGAAGACGATCTTGACGTAGCGGTCCACGAAGTCGTTGTTCGCATAGTCCGCGAATCCGGGGCCGCCGGCGATCACGCGCACCATGTGCGGCGACAGCTGTTCGGTGCGCAGCACGGTCAGGTTGACCTGCGGGCGGCTGGTGCGGTTTGCGGAGGAGGTGGCCGGGAGGGAAGTCACAAGCTAAGCCTAAGCGTTTTCCCGAGGGTCCCGACGCGAGCTTGCGAAGGTTGGGAAGGGAACCACGCGGCTAGGGGCGCGCCGGCAGCTCCCAGTTGACCGGCGTCGCTCCTTGTTCGACCAGCAGTTCGTTGGCCCTGCTGAAGGGCCGCGAACCGAAGAAGCCCCGGGCCGCGGACAAGGGGCTCGGGTGGGCCGAAGAGATCGACGGCGTTCCGTCCAGGAGTGGTTGTACTGCCGCGGCGTCCTTCCCCCAGAGGATGGCGACCAGCGGCTTGCGCTTCCCGTCCGCGGTGCGGCGGCCGGCGACGGCGGTGACTGCCGCCGTCGTAATAGCCTCCCAGCCTTTGCCCCGGTGGGACCCGGCGGCTCCCGCGGCGACGCTCAGCACGCGGTTCAGCAGCAGGATTCCTTCCCGGCTCCAGGCGCTGAGGTCACCATGCGTCCGCGGCGGCAGGCCGAGGTCGGATTCCATTTCGCGGTAGATGTTCGCCAGGCTGCGGGGAATCGGCCGGGTGCGTCCAGACACCGAGAAGGAGAGTCCGATGGGGTGGCCAGGCGTCGGGTAGGGATCCTGGCCCAGGATCAGCACCTTCACGCCGGAAAGGGGCTGGCGGAACGCACGCAGCAGGTCTGCCGCGGCGGGCAGGACCTCTGTACCGCGGGCCGCCTCCGAGGCAACGAACCCCAACACCGAGCGGAGTTCGGCCTCCACTCCGGCAAGTGCGTCGGCCCAGTCCGGGGCCACGAGCGCGGACAGCGGCAGGCCGCAGAGCTCCTCGAAATCCGCGGAGCTGCTTCCGGTTTCCAGTTCAAACAGAGCGTCGTCGCTTCCCACGGTTCCATTCTTCCCGTGCCCGGCCCGGCCGCGAAACGGCCCGGCTAAATGACACAGCTGTTATTCGGCGGATACCATGGGGAGGGATTGTGTTGGCAAGCGTCGAAGGAGCGTGTCGTGGCAGAGCCCGCGCAGGAAACCATGGCGCCCGGAAGCGGCGGATGGGCATTGGATGACCTCACCGCTGAGGTCCGCAGCGATTCCCCGCTCGGTGTACGGGAACAGCAGATGCTGGCCCTGGAACGCCAGTGGTGGAAGTACGCCGGAGCCAAGGAACAGGCCATCCGGGAACTTTTCGACCTTTCGGCAACCCACTACTACCAGCTGCTTAATGCGCTCATCGACTCGGAAGCTGCCTTGGCGCATGACCCCATGCTGGTGAAGAGATTGCGTAGACTACGTACGTCACGTCAGCGGGCCCGCACTGCCCGCCGCCTCGGATCCGACGCCTGAGCCGGCGCTTCGGTGCAGGGCTGATTCCAGCAGCAAGCAGCAAGGACCGTCTCATCATGACCAAATTCGCCCGCGATGAATTCGACCGTGTGCCGCAGAACTCTTCGCGCCAGGGCGTCCACCGCGTTGTCGCAGCGGCACCCCGTCCGGCGCTGTGGCCGGTCCTGATCCTCGGCGCCCTGGCCCTGGTGGTCGGCCTGACTGCTTTCCTGATCCTGCCAAAATCCGCCCCCTCGTCGGCGCCGCAGAGCCAGCAGAGCGCCTCGCTGCAGAGTGGTTCGGCATCGCCCTCCGCAAGCCGCACTCCCAGTGCGAGCCCCAGCACAAGTCCCACGCCCACCCCGACTCCGACACCAAGCGCTCCCGCCATCGACAAGACCACTCCGGTGGCTGTCTACAACGGTGCCGGCGTCAGCGGCCTTGCCGGCAGGGTTTCCACGACTGTGCAGAACGACGGCTGGGTGCTGTCCGACGTCGGCAACTGGCGGGGCGCGCCGCAGCAAGGCTCAGCGATCTTCTACAACGGTCCGGCACAGAAGGGCAACGCACAAGCGCTCGGCAAGCTCCTGGGCATCACCGAACTGCTGGACACCGCGCAGTACCAGGTTCCGGTCGTCGTCGTCCTCGGCCCTGGGTACAACTAAGCCCCACTGGACCTCGCTCCGCTTCGGCCAGGGAACCCTCGCCGTCGTGGGCCCGGCCGGTTACGCGTGAATAACATTGGTCCCCAATGCCCGCCCCGCCGTCCCCCGCACGCATGAGCTTGGTTACAGTAGTGGAAGCTGCTCCGGAGATCCCGGGGGCGGCACGCAAACTGAAAGTGTGGGGAACATGGCTTTGGGGACCGTTAAATGGTTCAACGCCGAAAAGGGGTACGGCTTCATCACTGTGGATGAAACCGGGGATGACGTCTTTGTGCACTGGTCAGCCATCCAGATGGACGGCTTCCGCGCCCTTGAAGAGGGCCAGCGGGTGGAATTCGAACTCGGCGAAGGCCAGAAGGGGCCGCAGGCAGAGAGCGTCCGGTTGATCTAGTGCCTTCTGCGCTCCGCCGGCGTCCAGTGTTCAACCACCGTCTGTGGGCGCTGGCCCTTGTCCCGGGACTGCTCTTCGGCATCCCGGCATGCGCCGCGCCGAGCGGAAATGCCCGCCTGGACCGCGTCGAAGCCAGCGGCGACGGGACCCTCAGGATCGGTCTGATCCTCGACAATTCGGGCGATTCGGCGTTCCTGAACTCCTCGGAACTCGCTGCCGCCAAACTTGCCATCGCACAGATCAATGCTGCCGGCGGGCACAAGGGCCGGCCTGTGGAGCTGATCCCGCCCGCTCCCGCGGCCGATGCCGCGGCGTTCAACCGGGACGCCGGCGCCCAGGCGCGCTCCCTGCTTGACGCCCATGCCGACGTCGTGATCGGACCAAGTGATTCCAGCCATGCCCCGGCGGCGATCGACGTCCTTGCCCGGGCCAAAGTGCCGGTGATTTCGCCTGCCAATACGTCAACGGCACTTAGCAGTTACAAGAGCGGAGGGTACTACTTCCGCACCGCGCCCGCCGATTCGGTGCAAGGGAGCGTGCTGGCAAAGCTTGCCCGCGACGGCGGAGCCCGGCGGCTCGCCGTGCTGCACGAAAGCAGCGACTACGGCAGCCAGGTCTCCGACGCCGTGTCTGACGCTGCCAAGCGGCTCGGCATGGAGGTCCTGCCGGCGGCAGGCTTCGCCGAAGGCAAGGCCGGATCCGCCGTCGCGACGCTCAAGGATGCGGCCCCGGACGCCGTCGTCCTCGTTGCCCGGCGCGGTGCGCAGGCTGCCCTTTCGGAGCTGGTCAACGCGGGAATCTCCGGAAAGAAACTGATCCTCAGCGACGGCGCCATCCGCCAGTACGGCAGCGAACTGGGTGCCGGCGGCCTGGACGGCGCGCGTGGAGTGCTGCCCGGGGCCTTCCCGGGGACGGACTTCCAGAATGAACTGGTGGGTGTCGACCCGGGATTGAAGGACATGACCTTCGCGGCCGAAACGTTTGACGCCGTGAACCTGGCGGCCATTGCCGCAGCCGCAGCGGAGGACGACGCCGGAGCGTCAGTCGCGGCGTGGCTCACCACCGTCTCCGGCGGGGTGATGCCGAAGGCCGCCGCCGCAGGGGAGCGGACCGCCTGCAGCAGCTACCGGGAATGCCTCGAGGTCCTGAAGGCCGGCAAGACGCCCGATTACGAGGGCGAATCAGGCTCCATCGGCTTCGACGCCAATGGTGACATCACTTCGGCGAACTACATGGTTTTGACCTACGGCCCGGACAACACAGCGAAGGTTGACGGCAAGGAAACGGCCACACGCTCCTCCGCTTCATGAGCTGCGGATGATCACTGCTGGCGAACACGGTCCCGCTACTTGGCTGTCCGGGCAGGCTACTGCTTGCACTCTCCACGGGTGAGTGCTAATTATTGACTTAGCACTCACTGGCATCGACTGCTAATCCGCTGCCGGCTCCGGCCGCTTAGGGGACGCATAAGTGCCAGGGGGATCAAGAAACCTTGCTGGGGTGAGGTTCGGACTGCGCGGCATACAGAGGCCGCAAGGAACGGGCCGTCCGTCGCGGGCACCACTGCAGGGCTCCTTCTTATCGACTGTCCCGAAAGGACTACCGCCGTTATGGCCAAGATCATTGCATTTGATGAAGAGGCACGCCGCGGTCTCGAGCGGGGTCTGAACATCCTCGCCGACGCCGTCAAGGTCACCCTCGGCCCGCGTGGCCGCAACGTCGTCCTCGAGAAGAAGTGGGGCGCCCCCACGATCACCAACGATGGTGTTTCCATCGCCAAGGAGATCGAGCTCGACGATCCTTACGAGAAGATCGGCGCCGAGCTGGTCAAGGAAGTTGCCAAGAAGACGGATGACGTCGCTGGCGACGGCACCACCACCGCTACCGTGCTGGCGCAGGCCCTGGTCAAGGAAGGCCTGCGCAACGTTGCCGCCGGTGCCGACCCGCTGTCCCTCAAGCGCGGCATCGAGAAGGCCGTTGACGCCGTCATCGCCGAACTGCTGAACTCCGCCAAGGAAATCGAAACCAAGGAAGAAATCGCCGCCACCGCGTCGATCTCCGCCGGCGACACCGAAATCGGCAGCCTCATCGCCGAAGCCCTGGACAAGGTCGGCAAGGAAGGTGTCATCACCGTCGAGGAGTCCAACACCTTCGGCCTGGAGCTTGAGCTCACCGAGGGCATGCGCTTCGACAAGGGTTACATCTCGGCTTACTTCGTCACCGACGCAGAGCGCCAGGAAACGGTCCTCGAAGACCCGTACATCCTGATCGTCAACTCCAAGATCTCCAACGTGAAGGAACTCGTCACGGTCCTGGAGAAGGTCATGCAGTCCAACAAGCCGCTGCTGATCATCGCCGAAGACATCGAGGGCGAGGCCCTGGCCACCCTGATCGTCAACAAGATCCGTGGCACCTTCAAGTCCGTCGCCGTCAAGGCACCGGGCTTCGGTGACCGCCGCAAGGCCCAGCTCGCCGACATCGCCATCCTCACCGGTGGCCAGGTCATCTCCTCCGAGGTCGGCCTCAGCCTGGAGAACGCCAGCCTCGAACTGCTGGGCCAGGCGCGCAAGATTGTCGTCACCAAGGACGAGACCACCATCGTCGAAGGTGCCGGCGACGCCGAGCAGATCGCCGGCCGCGTGGCCCAGATCCGTGCCGAGATCGAGAACTCCGACTCCGACTACGACCGCGAGAAGCTGCAGGAACGCCTGGCCAAGCTGGCCGGCGGCGTTGCAGTCATCAAGGCCGGTGCCGCAACCGAGGTCGAGCTTAAGGAACGCAAGCACCGCATCGAGGACGCCGTCCGCAACGCGAAGGCTGCCGTTGAAGAAGGCATCGTGGCCGGTGGTGGCGTTGCCCTCATCCAGTCCGGTGCCAAGGCATTCGCCAACCTGCAGCTCGAAGGCGACGAAGCAACCGGTGCGAACATCGTCCGCGTTGCCATCGACGCTCCGCTGAAGCAGATCGCCTTCAACGCCGGCCTCGAGCCGGGCGTTGTGGTGGACAAGGTCCGCGGCCTGCCGTCCGGCCACGGCCTGAACGCCGCCACCGGCGTTTACGAGGACCTGCTGGCTGCCGGCGTCAACGACCCGGTCAAGGTCACCCGCTCTGCCCTGCAGAACGCTGCCTCCATCGCCGGCCTGTTCCTGACCACCGAGGCCGTTGTTGCCGACAAGCCTGAGAAGTCTGCCCCGGCAGGCCCCGGCGCCGACGAGATGGGCGGCATGGGCGGCTTCTAATCCCCACGCCCTCCCGCTGTTCAGCGCGCAGAGCGCGTTGCACAGCGGGTCCCCCGGGCGCGTGGGCCCAGCCCTCCCGCTGTTCAGCGCGCAGAGCGCGTTGCACAGCGGGTCCCCCGGGCGCGTGGGCCCAGCCCTCCCGCTATAGCGCCCGACGGCGGTTCCCACTTCGGTGGGAGCCGCCGTCGGCGTTTTCCGGGCCCTTTTCCGGGTCGTCCTTCCCGGCCTCCCTCCCGGTGGGCTCCGCTGTCAGTGCCGTCTGGCAGGATTGAAGGCATGACGATTATTGCTGCCGCCGACGGCTCCGCCCTCGGCAATCCCGGGCCTGCAGGCTGGGCCTGGTACGTTGACGACTCCTGTTGGCAGGCAGGGGGCTGGCCGCACGGCACCAACAACCAAGGTGAACTGATGGCCGTGCTGGACCTCTTCAAGTCCACTGCCCACCTGCCCCAGGAAGACCTCCGGATCCTGTGTGACAGCCAGTACGTCATCAACTGCATCACCAAGTGGATGGCCGGATGGAAGCGTAAAGGCTGGCGCAAGGCGGACGGCAAGCCGGTGCTCAACGTGGACCTCCTGAAGGAAATCGACCAAGCCATCGCGGGCCGCAAGTACACCTTCGAATGGGTCAAGGGGCACGCGGGCCATGACCTCAACGAGGCCGCGGACGTACGCGCCCGGGCCGTTGCCCTGGCCTACCAGCAAGGAACCGCCGCACCGGTCGGCCCCGGGTTCCCCGGCGCTCAGCAGCCGGCGTCCGCTGTCGGCGCAGCCACTCCCGTTGCGGCTGCCGCGTCGGTACCCCTTTCCGCTACCGCGGCGGCTCCTGGCGCCGCATCGAAAAGGCACGCCGAGCCGGCCCTTTTCGGCGAGTCCGGCATCTTCGGCCAGGCCGACCTGTTCAGTGAACTCGACGACGAAATCCTGCCCTCCGGCGAACTTCCGGCCGAGGATGTGGTGCTTGCCCTGGAGCGGGAACTGCTGCGTCCTGACGTTCGGGCGGATATCGGCAGGACCGGGGTCCTGCTGCACCCGGATTTCGCCGAGATCGGCAGCTCAGGCCGTTACTGGACGCGGGATGCGATGCTGATGGCCCTCGAAGAAGATCCGGGAGAGGCCATCGAAGTGGAACTTCTCAGCGCAGACCGCGTCAGCGAAAATTCGATGCTGCTCAACTATCGCAGCCGGTCCCGTGCCGGTGCGTCCCTGCGCAGCTCGCTCTGGCTGCTCGACCGCGGCCAGTGGCGCCTTCGTTTCCACCAAGGGACGCCCGAGAGCTAGGGGAAGCTGCGGGGCCTGCCTGGGGGATGGCCGGCCCCGCAGGGCGTGTGGACGGGTTTGGGACCAGCGGTGCGCCGCCACCGCTCAGTGCGCCACCGCTCAGTAGCTGAACCTCAGGGTGTTCCCCTGTTCGGTCTGGACGTAGCTGGCGGCGGCGGTGGACAGCGCGAGGTTGATGGAAGCAAGGGATGCTTCCACCTTGTTCTGCGTCAGCGTCCATTCGGCAATGAGGCTTTGGAAGTTGTTGGCGGCCGTGCCTTTCCAGGTGGCTTGGAGCTCGTCGAGCCCCCGCTTCATGGCCTGGACGTCTGCCCTGATCCGGTCCTCCGTGGCCTTGACGTTGGCTGATTTCAACTGCATCAATTCGGTATCGACGGAAATGACACTCATGGCGTTGCCTTTCGACTCTGACGGGTCCGCGTATGCGGCTGGCTGTGGTCCACGCAAATGAGCCTAGGCGCGGCCGGTACGGCCCTCCAGAGCAGGAAGCTGCTATGTGGACAACTCCGGCAACCGGGCCGTCCCAAGGGCGGCAGGTCGGTCTAGGAAGCCGCCCCGGTTGCGGCGTCAGCCGCGTCCTGGCCCTGCCCTGGGTGGCCCTGCCCCGAGCGGGCCTGCCCCGAGTGGCTCTGCCCGGAATGTCCCGGCGTGGCCAGTCCGTCGCGCCGGGGGAGGCTGACCACCAGCGTGGCGCCGCCGCCGTCGGTGTCTTCCACACGCACGGTGCCACCGTGCGAGGCGACGATCGCCGAAACAATTGCCAGACCCAGCCCGCTGCCGCCGGTTTCCCGGGTCCGGGAGGTGTCCGCACGGTAGAAGCGCTCGAAGATCCGAGGCCTCTCCTCCACAGGAATCCCGGCGCCGTGGTCCCGGACTTCGAGGACAGAGGTCTCTCCGATCTCCGTGCTCCGTACGCCGACGCCGATCTCCACGGGGGTGCCTTCCGGCGTGTAGCGCAGGGCGTTGCCAACGAGGTTTCCCAGCACCTGGCGGAGCTTTGCTTCGTCGCCGAGCACCGGAGCCGCGGCGGTCGGGCGGCCGTCGATCCCGGTGAGCGAGAACGCCCGGCCGGGAGAATTCGCCATGGAGTCCAGCACGGCGTCGTTCGCCAGCAGGCGCAGGTCCACCGGGTTGAGCTGCAGGGGCCGCTGTTCGTCCAGGCGGGCCAGCATCAGGAGGTCTTCGACCATGGACCCCATGCGCTTGGCTTCGCTTTCGATCCTGCCCATGGCGGTCCCGACGTCCTCGGGCGTGGCCAGGGCGCCGTGACGGTACAGCTCCGAAAAGCCCCGGATGGTGACCAGGGGAGTCCGTAGTTCGTGCGAGGCGTCAGCGGCGAAACGCCGCATCCGGCCCTCGGACGCGGCCCGCGCTGCGAAGGAGGTCTCGATGTGCGCAAGCATCGCGTTCAACGAGGCGCTTAGCCGGCCCACTTCCGTGGCCGGGTTCTCGATGTCCACACGCCGGGACAGATCGCCGGCGGCGATGGCCGCGGCAGTCTTCTCCACTCGCACCAAGGGCCGGAAGGACCGGCCCACCGTCCAGGTGGCGATGAAGAAGGCCAGCACCAGCGTGAGCAGCCCGACGCCGACCACCACCAAGGTGGCGTGCTCCATGACCTTGTCCACGGGGGTCAGCGGCAGGCCCACGATCACCACCGCATTCTGCCCGGTGGCGGTGTCCACGACGGCGACCGCGACGACGCGCCAGTTGTTCCCGTCCGTGCCGCGCACCTGGAACGGCTGGTAGCCGTAACTGCGCGCCGTATCCGGGGAGAAGCTGGCGATGTCCGGGTGGACGTCCTTGTTCCCGCCGAAGACGTAGGACCCGCCGCCGGGGTTGAAGAGCATGAGGGAGTAATCGGTGGGGACTGCCGGATTGGGTTCGAGCTTCTCGAAGGAGCGCTGCTGCCGCGCGAGGTCGACGGCGGCGCGCAGCTTGTCATCCACCTGGTCCTGCAGGTAGCTCCGCACCAGGGTCAGGGTTCCGGCCCCGGTTGCGGCCAACGCCAGGAGCAGCAGGCCCATGATGATCGCGACGAGCTGCGACTTCAGCGAGGCCGACTTCCAACGATCGCTCAAGGTCAGCGCTTCTCCGCCGTCCGCAGCACGTAGCCCACACCGCGCTTGGTTTGGATAAGACCCGCCGAATCGGGATCGATGTCCACCTTGCGTCGCAGATAGGAGATATAGGACTCCACGATCGATGCATCGCCGTTGAAGTCGTACTCCCAGACATGGTCCAGGATCTGGGCCTTGGAGAGTACCCGGTTCGGGTTGAGCATCAGGTAACGGAGCAGCTTGAACTCGGTGGGCGACAGTTCGATCACGGTGCCGCCGCGGCGCACCTCGTGAGCGTCGTCGTCGAGCTCCAGATCGTCCACCCGGATCACGGCGTCGTCGTCCTCGAGCGGCTGCGTCCGCCGCAGTACCGCGCGGATGCGCGCCACGACCTCGTCGAGGCTGAAGGGTTTGGTGACGTAGTCGTCCCCGCCGACCGTGAGGCCGGTGACCTTGTCCTCGGTGTCATCCTTTGCCGTCAGGAACAGCACCGGGAAGTGCTTGCCGGAGGCGCGCAGGCGGCGGGTGACGGTGAAGCCGTCCATGTCCGGGAGCATGACGTCCAGAACCACGAGGTCGGGGGCATGCTGCTCGACGGCGGCCAGCGCCTCGCGTCCGTTCGACGCGGCGACAACGTCAAAGCCCGCGAACCGCAGCGAAGTGGAGAGCAACTCGCGGATGTTGGGTTCGTCATCGACAACGAGGAGCTTGGCTTCGGGACCGTTCTTCTTCATGCCATTCATGTTCCTCCCAGTAACTGTGAGTTCGCTGGATGCTTGATGGGAGGAATATGCGGGTTCGAGCACAGTCTGCTGCCGCGATACGGACACGCCGCGCCGGGAAGGTAAAAATGTCAGTGCCTGGTTCCACACTGGAGCCATGAAACACGAAGCAGCCCTGAACACCGGAAAGACCAAATACCACGTCCACTACCTCGATGCGGAGTCCGGACGCATCGGGCACGAAACCTTCGATGTCCTGGCCGAGGCAGAGCACTTCGCGGACTCAAAGCTCGTGGCGCCGGAATGCTGGGCCACGGTTGACGCCGTTCCGGCAGCCCGTGAAGGACGCCTGGTGGCTTGACCGGCCGCCAGGCCTAGTTTCCCAGCGCCAGGCCGGCCGCCAGCGCGATCATGGTGACGGCAATGCCGCCATCGAGGAACCGCCATGAGGCGGGCCGGGCAAAGAATCCCCGGAGCAGGCGGGCCCCGAAGCCGAGCGAACAGAACCATAGGACGCTGCCCAATGCCGCTCCTGCACCGAACCACCACTCCAGGCCGGCGCCTTGGGAATTGGCCACTGAGCCCAGCAGGACCACCGTGTCCAAGTAGACATGGGGGTTGAGCCAGGTCAGGGCCAGGATCGTGGCCAGGGCCGGGGCCAGGCCCTGAACGCGGGTTACGGTTGCAAGTGCGGTTGATCCGGCCGCCTGCGATCCGGAAACGGTCGATCCTGGCTCTTCGGCCCCCGTTCCCGCGGGCAGTCCGTCCTCGTCGGTTTCCGCCGGAAGCAAGGACTGCGGACGGAAAACACGCCGCGCCGCCAAGAGGCCATAGCAAAGCAGGAACGCTGCGCCGATGTATCGCAGCGCCACGACTACGGCTGGCGCGGCGGTGACCAGGCCGCCCATGCCGAGAATCCCGGCGGCGATGAGCGCCGCGTCTGAGACCGCGCACACCGTGACGACGGCGGCCACGTGCCGGCCGAGGAGGCCCTGTCGCAGGACAAAGGCGTTCTGGGCTCCGATCGCCACGATGAGGGCAAGGCCCGTGCCGAGGCCCAGGATGATTGCATGAACGATTCCGTTGATTTCCACCCCATTGACGCTACGGTCGTTCCGACAGTTAGACCAGCTAAAGATTCTTAGCGTCCCTAAGATGTTCTTATGAGCCGCTTTTCCTCCGAGCAGTTGCACACTTTCGCCGCAGTGGTCAGCGAAGGCACCCTCGAAGCCGCCGCCAGGCGACTCCACGTCACTGCGTCCGCGGTCTCCCAGAGACTCAAGGCCTTGGAAGACAACGCCGGGCAGGTCCTGCTGCGGCGCAGCAATCCGGTCGAAGCGACGGCGGCCGGGGAGGTGGTGCTGCGCCTGGCCAGGCAAATGGCGCAGCTTGAGGAGGACGCCGGACGTGAGCTGGGGCTCGCGGCCGGAGGCTCGGAGCACCACAGCATGCCGATCGCGATCAATGCGGACTCTCTTGCCGTGTGGTTCCTGCGCGCACTGGCCAGGATGCCCGCCGGGCTGGATGTGGTGTTCGATCTCCGCCGGGACGACGAACAACATTCCGCCGGCCTGCTGCGTTCCGGCAATGTGATGGCGGCGGTGACTGCCACGCCGGAAGCTGTGCAGGGGTGCCGGGTGGAGGCCTTGGGCACCATGCGCTACCGCGCCGTGGCCGCGCCGGACTTCCTCGAACGCTGGCTGCCGGACTTCGCCGCCGGCAGCCTGGTGGATCCGTTGCTGCTCAACGCGGCTCCCGCCGTCGACTTCGACAGGAAAGACGCCTATCAGGACGCCTTCCTGGACGGACTGTTCAGGAAATCGCGCAGCCGGGCGGCAAGGCCAGCACGGGGGCCGCGGCACTATGTGCCGGCGTCGCAGGACTTCTTTGACGCCGTCCGCCTGGGCCTGGGCTGGGCACTCGTCCCCGAGATTCAATGCCGGCCGGAGCTGGACGCCGGACGCCTGGTGCAGCTGGCTCCGGAACGGCCCTTCGACGTGCCGCTGTACTGGCAGCGCTGGCGCACGTCCTCGCCGCTGCTGGACACGGTCAGCGAATTGGTGCGGGCCACCGCGGCCGACTACCTGCTGGGCCCTGAAGCTGCCGCCAAACCGCGCCGCGGTTGACGCCCCGGAGGGCAAGTGGCCGGGACAAGCCGTCAGCACAAGACTGAGGACCCCGACCTACGGCCGGGGTCCTCAGTCTCTACTTTCTATCCGTGGAGTCAGGGTGCACTGTTCACGATGGTGAATTGTTCAACGCCGCAGGCAGAGGTCGCCGGGAGGTTAAAGGCGTCTCCGCTGTAGCTGGATGCCCAGCGCCATGTTCCCTCGGTTGTGGAGTGGAACGTGCTGTTGGTGGTGCTGTATGTTCCGTTGCCGTTCACCGTCACTGTTTGGGTCAGGGCCGGCGTCCCGGCGCAAGTGGCATCACTCGGGGCGTAGAGATTGAACACGATGGATCCGGTTACTGTCCCGAGTCCACCCGACAGGATGAAGTTGTCGTTCGGAATCAGGTCCTGCGTGGTCGCCACCGTGGGCTGCGCCTTGGTGAACTTGTTGGTGTAGGTACACGTCACGTTCTGGCCATTGCCCAACGCAATCGACACCTGTTGGCCGGTGATGGTCACGCCTGTTGCTGTGTCACAGGTCAGGGAAACGAAGCTCCACGGTGCGGTCTGGGTCCCTTCCGTCACGGTGTACGTTCCTGCGGCCAGGTTCTGGAACGACCGCGGCGTGCCGCCGCCCACCAAACTGAAGGTGGCTGGGGTCAGGTTGGTCGTAGTGTAGGCGAAGGACTGTGTACCCGGAACGGGTTCGTCCTGCGTCACCTTCTTGATGGTGATGCTGCCGCAGTTGCTGATATTGACCGGGATCGGGGCAATGAAGTCCTTCAGTTCCGCGGTAAACGAGGAGGACGAACGGCTCTTGACGAATGCGCTGCCGAAAGCCTCGCAGACACCCGTCGGGAACACACCGGCGGCAGTCAAGTTGATCGAGGCCTCGCCGAAAAGTCCGGCGGTGAGCGAGCCGCCCGCTATAGGTTCTGCGATTGTTCCGCTGTTGACCTGTCCCTCAGCGACGTTGCCACCGAGCGTGACATGCTGGCCCCAGCACGGCAAAGCGTTGGCCGAGAAGCATTGGCTAACGGTGTTGCCATTTGCGGCCGTGAGCCACTTGTTAAGACCGAGCGTCGGAGTGCCGCTTCCGCCGAAATCATAAGTCACCAACAGGTCGCCAGCGGTGCGGTTCAGAGTCACCGGTCCGGTAGCGCTTGTTGTGAATCCTGTGGTGGCGTTCTGGTTGATTTCAAAGTCCAGGTTGGCGTTGCCGATGTTTACCAGGCGTTCCCAGCCCAGGTACAGGAAGATGTCGCCGTTCGCGCCCTGTTCCGAAGCTTCGTAGAAGCGGGTGAGATCGTTCTTGTTGGGCGGGATGGCGCCGGTCACGACGGTGACGGCGGGGTCGTCTTCCTTGGTGCCTTGGCCGAATGAGTTGTCCGTCTTCCCTGTGGGCTTGTCGATGCCGGTATTCCGGCCGGCCACATTGGCCCAATCGGTATTGCCTGCTGTGGTGACTACAAGGTTTCCGTCATTGCCTTCGAAGTTGGTTCCGGGAAGTACTGCCTGTGCGCCGGTGGCTCCGGCGATGATCAAGCCTAGACAGGCGACTCCTGCGCCCCAGCGGGCGCGTGCGATGTTTTTCATGGGTTTTGCTCACTTCTCAGAGTGGCGAATAGGTACGGCGCGGGCGAACGGCCCGGTGCCGGTGAATCCCCAGCATCTCTCCCCAATATTTGATCGGCCGCCACCCGCGCAGGGGGCCGCTGGCCGGACTACTCCGATGATCGTCGCTTCCTTGCACGCCGAAGTGGGCTGGGCAGCACGAAACCGCCAGTGATCGCTGGAGGTGGTGTGCCGGTGGATTGGCTGGGCCGTCTGCGCATCTACGCGTCCTTGTGCGCGGGAAAAGCCTGTGCGGCCCCACCCGCCCTGATCTGAGCTCAGGATCTGTTACCAATATGTACCCAGCAGCTAGAGTGTACGCCCGGCAAATTGGGGCCACAATGACCCGGACCCGGGAACTTTTACGGGCGCTGATCAGCCACATGGACCGCCCAAAAAGGGGAAAGGAGCCGGCGGTATTCCGGCTATTCAGCCCGCGGCGCCGACGTCCTTCGCGTCCATGATCCGGTAGGCGTAGCCTTGCTCGGCCAGGAAGCGCTGGCGCTTCGCGGCGAAGTCCTGGTCCAGCGTGTCTCTGGCCACCAGGGCGTAGAAACGCGCTGCCCGGCCGTCCTTCTTGGGGCGCAGGAGCCGCCCGAGCCGCTGCGCTTCCTCCTGCCGGGAACCAAAGGAACCCGAAACCTGGATCGCTACGGAGGCCTCCGGCAGGTCAATGGAGAAGTTGGCCACCTTCGACACCACCAGGGTGTGGATCTCCCCGGCCCGGAACGCATCGAACAGCTTCTGCCGCATGCGCACGGAAGTCTCGCCCTTGATCACCGGCGCCTCCAGGCGCTGGCCTATTTCGTCGAGCTGGTCGATGTACTGCCCGATCACCAGCAGCTGCTCGCCGGGGTGCGCGGCCACCAACTGTTCAACGAGCGCGGTCTTGGTTTCCGACGTCGAGCACAGGCGGTACTTGTCGGCGTCCTCGGCCATCGCGTATGCCACGCGCTCATCCCGCGGCAGGTCCACCCGGACTTCCACACAATCCGCCGGAGCGATGTAGCCCTGCGCCTCGATGTCCTTCCACGGCGCGTCGTACCGTTTCGGCCCGATGAGCGAAAACACCTCCCCCTCCCTGCCGTCCTCGCGGACCAGGGTGGCGGTCAGTCCCAGTCGGCGACGGGCCTGGAGGTCCGCGGTCATCCGGAAGATCGGAGCCGGCAGGAGGTGGACTTCGTCGTAGATGATCAGTCCCCAGTCATGGCCGTCCACGAGTTCCAGGTGCGGATAGATCCCGCCGCGCCTGGTGGTGAGCACCTGATACGTGGCGATCGTGACCGGCCGGACTTCTTTGACCGAGCCGGAGTACTCGCCGATCTCGTCCTCGGTGAGCGAGGTCCGCCTGAGCAGTTCGTCCTTCCACTGCCGGGCGGCGACCGTGTTCGTCACCAGGATCAGGGTAGTGGTGCAGCCTGTGGCCATGGCGGCCGCGCCCACGATCGTCTTGCCCGCGCCGCAGGGGAGTACGACGACGCCGCTGCCGCCTGACCAGAAGTTCTCCGTGGCGAGCTTCTGGTAGGGCCGCAGCTGCCAGCCGTCCTCGTTCAGGGAGATCAGGTGCGGCGTCCCGTCCACATAACCAGCGCGATCATCGGCGGGCCAGCCGAGCTTGAGCAGCAGTTGCTTGAGCTGCCCGCGCTGGGAGGAATGCACCACCACGGTTTCGCCGTCGATCCGCGGGCCCAGCAGCGGCGCGATCTTCTTGGCCCGGATCACTTCCTCCAGTACAGGGTAGTCGTCCGTGCGCATCACCAGGCCGTGCTGGGGATCCTTCTCCAGCCGCAGCCGCCCGTAGCGGGACATGGTTTCCTCAACGTCCAGCAGCAGGGAGTGGGGCACCGGGAAGCGCGAGTACCGCAGGAGCGTGTCGAGCACCTTTTCGGCGTCCAACCCTGCCGCCCGCGCGTTCCAGAGCCCCAGCGGGGTGAGCCGGTAACTGTGCACATGCTCCGGGGCGCGCTCCAGCTCGGCGAAGGCCGCGATGGCATGCCTGGCTTCGGTGGCGAGTTCATGGTCCACTTCCAGCAGGATGGTCTTGTCGCTCTGCACGATCAGCGGACCGTCGCTCACGCTGCTCCCTTACTTGTGCGGTTTGGCGGCCTGACCGGCCGCGGGCTCGACATCCACAATACGGTGGATCGACAGCACCCGTTCGGTGTCCCGGGCAGGATCGAACACGCGCACCCTGCCACCGGAGACGGAGACAGGAACAACTGTTTCGCTGTTGGAATTCCCTTCCCCGTCCACTACGTTCATGGTCACGGCCTGTTTCAGGCGGATCGCCCGCTGGAGCGTCTCAAGTCCCAGCTGCGCGGCGGCCTCGCCGGAGGCTTCGGCGGCCCCGCCGGGATGGTGCCGCAGCACCGCAAGCTGCGCTTCGACGTCGTCCTCTGCAGGAGCCGAACGGGGCACCGAATAGACCGGCCGGGCGCTGCCGGCGACGGCGGCGGTCCGCTTGTAGCGGACGACGGCGGGCTCGGGCTCCTGCACTGTGGGGGACAGTCCCAGCTCGCGCAGCACCCTTGCGGTTTCCCGGGGACTCGCCGCCGAGGTAAGTACGGTCGGCGCGATCCGGACCAGGCCCAGGCTGGCCGCGCCGGCTTCCTGGAGGAGCTCGGCGATGGCGGCTTCATCGTCGCTCTGGATGAAGCTGGCGCAGCTGGCAACGCGCAGCCTGCCATGCCTTGAGGCGGTGTCCTGCACCAGGTATTCCAAGGGCTGCGGAACATCGGTAGCTGAGTGTTCGCGCAGGAACTGCAGGATCGATGCGGCGTCCTGGCCGGCGTCGAGCGCCCTGCGCACGGAGGCTTCAGAGAAGCGGTAGATGGTCGCAGGACCCTGCCCCTCAGCATCGGCGAGCAGGGTCAGGCGCTCGCCGAGGCCCGGCGCCAGGTACCCCGGGGCAACGGCGGTGAGGTCGGCCTGCAGCAGCACATGGTTGACCGCGGCCGGCAGGTGCTCGCCGAGGATTTCCAGGGCACGGTCCGGTTCTTCGACCGCGATTGCGGCCCCGAGCTGGGTCAGGGCGCCGGAGCCGATGAGCCCCAGGAGCTCCGCCTCCCGCAGGATGCCCGGCACCAAGGAGCTGAAGCGTCGGGCCATCCGCGGCTGGGACCATTCCGCGCGTCCCAGCACGGAACGCGCGTCCAGCACAGGGGCCCGGCCGTCGGGAGCGGAGGCCTCCACTGTGAGCTCGTGCAGGATGTCCAGCACGCGCCGACGGATCAGCGGGGCATCCGGGCGCTGGGCCTCGGCGGACAGGGCGTTGATGGTTGTACCTGCGGAATTGGGCTTGCCTTGGTGTCCCGCGGCGCCGGACACCGCCTGGCCCACCAGGGAAGGTGCCCGTTCGCTCGCCAGCCAGGCGTTCACCACCCAGAGCCACTGTTCCTGGCGCGGCAGTGCGAGCCATTCCAGGCCCGGTGGCTGGATCCAGGTGGAACTGTCCACGTCCAGGCGCAGGAGCCCGGCCAGACCAGCGATCTCAAGGAAAAGGCCGGCCTCGCGGATCTCCAGGCGCAGCCGGTCCGCGAGGCGCTTGAGTTCCCGCACGCCGACCCCGCCGCTGCGCAGCGTCGCCAAAGGCTGCTCGCGGGCGGCGGCAAGCAGTTCGCCGAGGATGCGCAGGGCTTCGGCGATGGCGCCGAGGGCGGCGTTCCGGCGCAGCAGGGCACTGGTCAGACCCAGCTCCGGCCGGGGTGCCTGCACCGTGAAGTGGTCCACGATCATGCCGCCGCGCAATGCCAGCCCCACGCTGTGCGGCAGTTCCACGTGCGAGGCATCCAGGGGAACCAGCAGACCGCGGGCCAGCAGCCAGTCGACTGGGCCGACGTCGGGGCCTTCGTTGCCGATCGACGCCATCCGCTGCGCCTGGGGCACAGCGCCCATGGCCCAGTTTCCAAACTTGTCCAACAGTGCACGGGTCCGCTCCGGGGCCCCGGCAAGGATTTCGTCCAGCGCTTTCGAGGCCGAGGTCCAGCGCTGCAGGGCGAGGGCGGCCTCCATGGGGGTGGCCGCCTCGGGGACGCCGGCTCCACTGCGGCGCAGTTCCGTCACCAGCTGAACCACCCGCTGGGCGAAGGCGGGCTGGAGCCGGACCAACTCCGTGTAACTGCGGCCCAGTCCCGCCGGGTAGATGCCCACCACGTCCTTCAGGCTCCCCACCGGCAGGTAGAAGCGCTGCCTGGCCGCCGAGGGTTGGGTGCCCGCGGGCGGTTCGCAGCGGTGGATGAGGGCGAGGTCCTCGAGCCGGTGCAGGATTCCTTCCAGCGCCGTCAGGGTGGCCCCGGCGATGACTTTCTTGAGGCCCGCTGCGGAAATTCCGTGGCCGGTGTCCGGGTTCGTGCACAGGTGCAGTGCTTCGAGTACCTGCATCTCGGGCTTGTTCAGGCGTTCCAAGGCACGTTGCACGCTCACCCGTGCGCTGGCGCGCGCGGCGAGGGCGGCGAAGTCCGGAGCCGCGGGGGAAATCAGGTCAGGCCGCGCGGCAAACAGGGCCCGCAGCGAATCGTCGCTGCGCGCTTCCAGGTCTTTGCTGAGCGCGCGGATTAGGGACATCACTTCAACGTTACCGCCCGCGGGAGCCGGTGTGCCCTGCCCTATTTCCTGCGGCGCTGGAACACGGCATCCACTACCAGCAGGAGCATCGCGAGGAAGGCGACCGGCAGCCCGTAAAGGGCAATGGAGGTCATCCAGGCCGGGGCGGCGCTGCCCGCGGCGGCGATGGCCATGACCCCGCCCACGGCGGCGAGGGACAGCAAAGCGACGACGGCGGCCGCGATCGTCAGGGGGCGGCGGTAGCCGGTGATACTCATGAAAGCAACGCTAACAGCCGGTACGAAAGCACGGGATCGCTGCCCGGCAGGATAACCTTGGGAGAACAGACCAACACGGAGCAGGCAATTACCCCTGATCCCGCAGGACCCTGCGGATGCGGTGAGCTGCCGGCCGTGTCTCCATGCAAGAACGAAGAAGGTTGAATACGTGCCCACCGGCAAGGTCAAGTGGTATGACAAGGACAAAGGTTTCGGCTTCCTCGCGGCCGAAGACGGCCAGGAAGTGTTCCTGCCCAAATCCGCGCTGCCCGCAGGCGTAAGCGAACTCAAGGCCGGAACCCGGGTCGAGTTCGGCGTGGCTGACGGCCGCCGCGGTGCGCAGGCGCTTGGCCTGCGCGTGTTGGACAAGCTGCCTTCCGTTGCCAAGGCCAAGCGCATGAACGCCCGTGAGCTCGCCCCCGTGGTCCAGGACCTAGTCTCCGTGCTGGACAAGCTGTCCGGCAGCCTCTCCGCAGGCAAGTACCCCGAAGGCGCCAAGGGCAAGGCCATCGCGGCCGCCCTCCGCAAGGTTGCCGACGAGCTCGAGGCCTAGGCCACCCATGACCTCCGAATCCGTAGAAGCAGGCCAGGCCGGCCCTCCCGCAGCGGCGGCCGGTGGCGCTTCCGCGCGGAAACCCGCTGCGGCCACGTCCCAGGCGAAATCCCCTGCGAAGGCTCCGGCCGCCAAACAGCGCGCCGGCGTTCCGGTGTGGCGCACAGGCAAGCCGGACGCCTTCCTGGCTGCCGCCGTCGACGTCGCCCGAGAGGCCGTGGCCACCATCGCCAAGGACAGCGAGATCGGCCCGCACATCGCGGCGAAGTCCGAGGGCGAACGGGTTGTCACCCATCTGTTCGAGTCCCGGCTGCCCGGCTACGGCGGCTGGCAGTGGTACGCCGTGGTGACGCGCAATTCGCGGTCCAAGACGGTGACGGTGAGTGAGCTCGGGCTGCTGCCTTCGGAGGAATCCATCCTGGCCCCTGAGTGGATTCCGTGGGCCAAGCGTGTGCGTCCCGAAGATGAGGCGCCGGCTCCGGAGGGCGATTCCGACGACGACGGCGAGGCCGGAGCCGAGGCCGGCGAACCGTCCGCCGACGCGGGCGACGGCGGGGACGCGGCCGACGCTTCGGGAGACCCTGAGGACGACGCCGAACCCGAGGACGCTGCCGATAGCGGCGAAACCGAGGCTGAATAAGTCTTGGGGTGTCCTGCAGGTGATCCGGAAGAAGGCGGCAACTGATGTCCACCTTCAAATCCCTGCACATGCGCAACTACCGGGTCTGGTTCCTGGGCGCACTGGTCTCCAACGTCGGGACCTGGATGCAGCGCACCGCCCAGGACTGGCTGGTCTTTGACCACCTCAGCAACCATGACGCCGGTGCCATGGGCATCACGCTCGCCCTGCAGATGGGCCCGCAGCTCTTCCTGGCGCCCTGGGCGGGACTGCTCGCGGACCGCTACAGCCGACGCCGACTGCTCTTCCTGACCCAGGGGATCATGGCCCTGCTGAGCACGGGCCTGGGAATCCTGGTGGTGGCCGGGGCCGGGCAGCTCTGGCAGGTCTACGTCTTTGCCCTCCTGCTGGGACTGGTGTCCGCGCTGGATGCCCCCGTCCGGCAGACCTTCGTGTCCGAACTCGTGGGCGACGATTCCCTGGCCAACGCCGTGGCGCTCAACAGCGCTTCCTTCAACGTCGCCCGCATGATCGGACCCGCCGTTGCCGGCGTGCTCACGGTCGTGGTGGGTCCGGGCTGGGTTTTCCTGTTGAACACCGTGACCTTCCTGGCGATGATCCTTGCGCTGGCTTCGATCCCCGTGGGCACCCTGCGCGTCCAGCCCCGCGCCGCGGCGGGCAAGGGCCGCATCCGCGAAGGTTTACGCTACGTGCGCCACCGCAGGGACATCGTGGTGGTCCTTGTGGCGATCTTCATCATGGGAACGCTTGGGCTGAACTTCGTACTGTTCATCGCCGCGATGGTGGGAACGGAATTCGGCATGGACGCCAGCGCCTTCGGGCTGATGAATTCGGTGATGGCCATCGGCTCGGTGGCCGGCGCCCTGCTTTCCGCCAGGCGGGGACGCCCCCGCCTGCGCCTGATCTTCGGGGCGGCGGGCGCCTTCGGAGTGGCCAGCCTCCTGGCCGCCCTCGCGCCCGATTACACCCTGTTCGGATTCGCGCTGGTGCCGGTGGGCCTCTTCGCGCTGACGATGATTACCAGCGCCAACGGCTACGTCCAATCCACCACGGATCCTGTCATGCGCGGGCGCGTCATGGCCCTTTACATGGCGATTTTCATGGGCGGCACACCCATCGGCGCGCCGCTGGTGGGCTGGATCGCCAACGTTGCAGGCCCACGCTGGTCCCTGGGTGTCGCCGCAGCAGCCGGCATCTCCGCCGCGATCGTCGGCCTTGTCTGGATTGTCAGGGCGCGGCAGCTGCGCCTGAGTTTTGACCGCAGCGCCAGGGGGCTTCGTGTCTTCCGGATCGCATCCGTGTCTGCCGGGGAAACTCCTGGCCCTTCACAGCGTCCTTGATGCATCGTCCTTAACAAGAGCAGCGCCGCCCCGGAAAGTCCGGGACGGCGCTGCTGTATTCGGTCTGCTATTTGCGCAGTTCGCCCACCACGTAGTCGATGCTTGCCAGCAGCGCCGAGACGTCGTCGGGTTCGATGGCAACGAAGGTTGCGATGCGCAGCTGGTTGCGGCCCAGCTTGCGGTATGGCTCGGTGTCCACGATGCCGTTGGCGCGCAGCACTTTGGCGATGGCCGCGGCGTCGACGGAGTCGTCGAAGTCGATCGTGGCGATGACGTTGGAGCGGTCTTCGGCCTTGGCAACGAACGGGGTGGCGAACTCGGAGGCTTCGGCCCACTGGTAGACCCGCTGCGCGGAGTCGGCGGTGCGCTTGGCAGCAAAGTCCAGGCCGCCGTTCTTGTTCAGCCACTGGACCTGGGCGTCCAGGGTGACGAGCGTGCTCAGCGAAGGAGTGTTGTAGGTCTGGTTCAGCTTGGAGTTGTCGATCGCGGTCTGCAGGTCCAGGAAGTCCGGGATCCAGCGGCCGCTCGCCTTGACGCGGGCTGCGCGTTCCAGAGCGGCGGGGGAGAACAGACCCAGCCACAGGCCGCCGTCGGACGCGAAGTTCTTCTGCGGGGCGAAGTAGTACACATCCGCTTCGGCGACGTCGACGTCGAGGCCGCCGGCAGCGGAGGTGGCATCTACCAGGACGAGGGCGCCGTCGTCGGCTCCATCGACGCGCTTGACGGGCGCCGCGACACCCGTGGAGGTTTCGTTCTGCGGCCAGGCGTAGACGTCGACGCCGGCCTCGGCCGAAGCGACGGGGCGGGTCCCCGGCTCGGACTTGATGATGGAGGAGGCCTCCAGGAACGGGGCCTTGTTGGTGGCCGCGGCGAACTTGGAACCGAACTCACCGAAGGACAGGTGCTGGGCCTTCTTTTCCACCAGGCCGAAGCTGGCGACGTCCCAGAACGCGGTGGAGCCGCCGACGCCGAGGATCACCTCATAGCCTTCGGGAGCCTTGAAGAACCGGCTGAGGCCCTCGCGGACCGAGCCGACCAGGTTCTTGACCGGTGCCTGGCGGTGCGAGGTGCCGAGGATGGTTGCCGAGGCGGCGGAGAGCGCTTCGATCTGCTCCGGGCGGACTTTCGAGGGCCCGGCGCCAAACCGGCCGTCCACGGGCTTGAGATCTGCCGGAATAGTGATGCTGTTCTCGCTCACGGGTTAGCTCCAATGGGGTAGCGGCATGGTGGTTCGCGGCGGGTGGCAGAAGTGCCCCATCGCCTCCCCAATTCTGCCTGACTTCGCGGGAAGGGCGGAACCGGAGTGTCACAGTGCGCCACGGGCCCGCCAATGTGTCCCGCACCGCTACGGAATTATCAAGAGTAATTCCAAATAAGCTAGGCTTGGGTGTGGAGTCCAGGCGGGAAAGCCCGCCAAACGGCTGCCCGTCCGCTTGCGGTACGGTGGAAATTACGCAAGATACTGTGCTCGAGGAGCTGAGCTGGATGACGGATCTGATCGATACCACTGAGATGTATCTTCGAACGATCTTGGAGCTCGAAGAAGAGGGCATCGTCGCTCTTCGCGCCCGGATCGCCGAGCGCCTCCGCCACTCGGGCCCCACGGTTTCCCAGACGGTGGGCCGCATGGAGCGGGACGGGCTCGTGATTGTCTCGAATGACCGCCACCTTGAGCTGACCCCGGTCGGCCGCAAGCGCGCCACCGAGGTCATGCGCAAGCACCGTCTCGCGGAACGGCTGCTTGCCGACGTCATCGGCTTGGACTGGGCCTATGTCCACGACGAGGCCTGCCGCTGGGAACACGTCATGAGCGAACGCGTCGAGCGCAGGCTCTACGAACTCCTTGACCACCCCACCGAGTCGCCGTACGGGAATCCGATCCCGGGCCTTGAAGCGATCGGCGGGACTGCCGCGCATCCTTTCGGTGACGGCGTCGTCAACCTCCTGCAGGCGATGGAAGGCTACGCCCCGGATGCCCGCGTTGTGGTGAGCCGGCTGGCCGAGCCGATCCAGGTGGAGCCTGAACTGTTGGTCCAGCTGGACGAAGGCGGCATCCGTCCCGGTGCCGAGGTGTCCCTGGCCCGGGCGGGGGAGTACATCTCCGTCCGTGTTCCCGGCATCGAGGGCGCCCTGGAACTGCCCCCGGAAGTGGCTGCGCACGTCTTTGTGACCGTCGCGTAAGCCGCAGCCGAAGATAACGAAGTTATTACTGAGGGCGTTAATCACCTATAGTTGTGTACTAGCGCCGATACCAAAGCGTTACCTGATCCGGAGTCGAACTCTGCCAGCGGAACAGGTGTATTAATCCGTTCATTGGCAGGGGCGGGGGAACCATCAGCGGCCGCCGGAAGGCAGCCTTGGGGTGAAGTCCGCACGGGAATGCAAGTTGCGCAGGGGCCTTTCGGGGATACCCCTGTGCCGCGTGCCTTTCCTTGCGGGCCAGGTCTGTGAACTCTCTGACCTGAATCCGACAGCTAACCTCGCAGGCCTCCAGAGAGGAACCTTTTGACCACGCAGAACACCAGGGGCCGCAGGCGTGCGTCCGGCCCCGTTGCTGAGCTGCGGCCGCGTGCCGTAGCGCGGATCGACGGGCCCCGTGATTCCCCCCGTGAAACCCGGCGCCGCAGGAGTCCCCTGCAGCAGGTGGCTGACTTTGCAGCCACGAGCGGCGTGGGTCAGAAAGCCGGCGTTGCACTTGCTGCCACCGGTCTCCTTATGACCGTCGCCTTCCCCGGAAGCGGTGCGATGACCGCCGCCTCCGAGGCCGGCTCCTCGGCGTCTGCGATGGGCTCCCAGCCCGAGATCTCCGTCTCAGCCAGCGCGAAGGTCGACTTCAGCCGCATGGCGGTATCCACCAAGGCCGACCCGGACGCCAGGCTTCGCCAGTTGCTGAGCGCGCAGTCGGCTGGCTCCGTCCAAGCGGAATCTTCCAAGGGCACGCTGGGCGCGCCGCTGGCGAGCATGGTTTCCGTCTCGCCCTTCGGCTACCGGATTGATCCGTTCACGGGTGGGTACGGCGAATTCCACCGCGGCCGCGACTTCGCGGCCCAGTGTGGCACCGACGTCTACGCGGCGGCTTCCGGCAAGGTCACCTTCGCCGGCTGGCACCCCTATGGCGGTGGCAACCGGGTCGTGATCGACCACGGCAACGGCCTGGAAACCACCTACAACCATCTGTCCTCCTTCAACGTCACGGTCGGCCAAACGGTCAACCGGGGCGATGTGGTTGCCCTGAGCGGCACCACCGGCGCCTCCACCGGCTGCCACCTGCATTTCGAGGTCATGGTCAACGGCCAAGTCGTCGAACCGCTGGGCTGGCTGTAGCCCGATCTGATGGAGATCTCTCGCATGATTGTCACGTGCCGTGACCTGAATGTGACATTCGATCCGAATTGCTGTACCGTCTAAACCGCATCAACTTCTAGAGAGTTGATGCACTTGAGTGGATTGCCTAGCTCTGCCGCTGCTCAAGGATCCGTTCGCAAAACATCGTCTGGCAGAGGCGGGGGACCCACTTCCGGTCATCATCACGGTGGCCTTGGGGTTAAGTCGCAGATCTTTCCATATGGAACAGCTCTGCGGCCGGATGACTCCCATCCGAATCCGACAGCTTACCTCGCGGGCATAGGGAGAGGCCTCTACGTGTCTTCACGCACTATTGCTGCGCGCCACCGTGCCGCAGCCCCCAAGACTGCATCGCTTGCTGTCCTCGCCAAGACCGTTGGCAGCAACGCAGGCGGCATGGGCCGCCAGGCAGCCGTTATCGCCGCCGCTTCCGGCCTGGTCCTGACCAGCGGAGTCGCCGCAAACGCTGCCGAAACCAACGTTGCCCGCGAATCCAGCGCCGCTTCCACCCTGGAAGTCCAGACCGTCGCGCAGGCAAGCATCTCCGCCGGCTCCAGCGTTGCCATCAAGTTCGAGCGCCCCGCCGTCAAGACTGTTGCGGCCCCGGTTGTCGAGGAAGCCCCCGTCGAGGTCCAGGAATCGGCTCCGGCCGACAACACTCCTGTTGCCCAGCTTTCCGTCTCCACCCAGGCGCCGTCCACCAAGGCTGCCAGCGGCCAGGGTGCCGCGATCGCAGCTGCCGCCTACGCCCAGCTCGGCGTCGCACAGGACTGCACCGCCCTGGCCAGCAACGCCCTGGCCGCCGTCGGCATCCACTTCCACGGCTGGCCGGCCGACTACCTGTCCCTCGGCCGCACCGTCAGCGCCGCCGAGGCCCAGCCCGGCGACCTGATCTACTACCAGAACGGCGGCATGGGCATGGCCCACATCGCCGTGTACGTCGGCAACGGCATGGCTGTGCACGGCGGCTGGAACGGTGGAACTACCGCCCTCTACAGCGCATACGTCGGCTCCGGCCCGGTCTTCATCCGCGTCGGCGGCTAGTCAAAAAATTGAATTGAAATCCGGTTGCGACGGCGCCTGAGAGCGCCTGCGACCGGATGAGGGGGATTGGGGCCGGCATACCGCCGCCCCGGTCCCCTCTCCTTTTTTCCTGAAAACACCCTGGCATTCGTTGACTAGGGAAAAACCATGGCCCATGCGTTGAGCGGGCCGGCCCGCGGCCGTCCCCCGCATGGCGATGTCGCCGCGCTACTTGAACCTTCCCGATCGGGCCTCACTGGATCGCAGATCCTTGGCCGTCCGTCGATTCAGCGCGCAAACATGCCGCGAATCCACTCGAGCTTCGCCCACCCAAGTGGGCCCCTGCGACGAAGTCGGATTCTGCCTGCAACACCCATGGGGCGCCTGCCGTCTGCGTATGCGGAGCACCCAGGACATCGCCAAACGGGCCCAGTGCCCGCTGTCCCGGCATAGGGCAACCGCCAAAAGAAGAAATTCCGTCAGGACGCGATGGTCCCCCGGATCAGGGCTCGTCCTCGTCTAATCCCACAAGGAACAAATCATGAATCACCCGAAGCATTTGAAGACCCCGAAGCATCTGAAAGCCAAGCAGCAATTGAAAACCAAACCGTTGGACCGCCGCCTCTTCCTCGCAGGGGCAGGAGCTGTAGCGACCTTCGGCCTGACCGGTGCCGCGAAGGACCCGGGGGGTAATGCCTGGGGAGTCTACGGCCGGAACACGGACCCCACCACTCCCACCCCGGACCCCACCGCTCCCACCCCGGACCCCACCGCTCCCACCCCGGACCCCACGGCCCCGACCACGGATACTGGAGGAGTGACCCGTCCTTCCGGTCCCGAGTACGTCCGTTACGAAGATCTCTTTACGCCCGGTGATGATCTCCAGAGCGTTTTCAACAAGGTGCCCTACGGAAAGATCATCACGTTCCCGGCAGGGGAATTCACGTGGTCCGACTTCAAGAGCCCCAACGGCTGGCATGACGGAATCCGTCTTCCCACCGGTTTGAAGGGAATCGCCGGGTCCGGCATCGGGGTGACCCGTTTCCGGATGGTTCCCAATTCGTCCACCCAGGCCTATGTTGAGCCGTCCAGCGGGACCAATCCGATCTACATGTGGTTCATGGATAACGGCGACCAGTCGCCGGTGTTCCAGGACTTCACGCTCATCGGCACGGAGCAGGGACACCATTACAACGGCTTTGGCATCGCCAACACGCCGAACGCGACGTTCCAGCGGATCAAGTTCCACGGGGCGAACCGGGGCTACGGCAACTACCCTCCGGGTGAGACTTTCAGTCTCGGCCAGAACCACTGCGACAACATGCTGGTCCAGGATGTGGAGTTCGACAACAGGGATGAGGCAACGGGCGAACGCGTGGGGGCTTCCGCGCTGGGCTTCAACAACTCCCGCAATGCCGTAGTGAAGCGCGTGTACGCCCATCACGGGGTTTCCGGAATGGTGACTTTCTGGAACACGGAGAACATCTACACCGAAGACATCCACACGTGGACGCAGGGGTCGGGCGGGGGAGTCCTGTCCTCCTGCGGCATCAATCATGAGAACGCCACCGGTGTGATCCGCCACTTCCGTCCCAAGCTGATCGTTGCCGGACGCTACTCCGATCAGAAGCTGACGGACGACGGGGGCCTGCATTTGTCCTTCGGCAACTCCTACTCCGACCTCCTGGATGCGCAAATCCACGATCCCGTCTTCGACAAGAGCGAAAATGCTTCCGGGGCCTTGGCGATCCAGATCCCGGACAGTTACCCCACTCAGCAGATCCGGACCATGCCGCAGGTGTACTTCAACGGCACACTGGCACGGTCGATCGACAGGAACAACCCCGGCGACTTGAGCGGCGTCACGCCCGGTAACGCCTGGTTCCGCTACCACTAGGACGCTTCACCCAAAACCCCTGCTGGCCGCCCCGCCGGCGGGGGTTTTGGGGTTAAGCGCCAAGGGGAACCGGCCGTTCCCCACATGGCCGGCACATGAACATTGCCCGACACCTCCCGTGAACGGGCGCGCGGATTCGTTGTTCCGGCCATTGCATGTTTACTCTTGAGGTGTCGATCCACAGCCCGTACAAGCAGAGGGCAGCCGGCCCTCGCGCCCCTGACGGGTGCGGCCGTGAAGAGGTACGTGCATGCGCACACTCGTTCTGAATGCTGGATATGAACCGCTGGCGGTAGTTACCTTCCGCCGGGCGCTGGTCCTTGTGCTCACCGGAAAAGCTAGCGTAGTGGCCGAAGGCGACGAGCCTGTCGTCGGGCCGCGGGAGATCCTGGGCCGACCGTCCGTGATCCTCCTTAACCGCTACATCCGGCCGAGATACAACCGGATCACCGCTGTCACCCGCCGTGGCGTGCTGCGGCGGGATGCGCACCGGTGCGCCTATTGCGGCAAAGCAGCCCACACCATTGACCACGTCCTCCCCAAATCCAGGGGCGGCGCGGATTCCTGGGAAAACCTGGTGGCGGCGTGCCTGCGCTGCAACAACGACAAGAGTGACCACACTCCGGCCGAGATGGGCTGGAAGCTGCGTTTCACTCCGGCGGCCCCCACCGGGACCATCTGGCAGATCAAGGAGCTCGAGAAGCCTGCTCCTGCCTGGGACCCCTTCCTGTTGCCTGAATCGGCGGCCTGACCTCCTGGCGCGCCCCGCCCGGCACGATCGGCGGCCGGCGTGGCAGGTAGTCTGGGCGGGTGGAATTCGACGCGGTGATCCTCGCGGGAGGCAGGTCCTCCCGCCTTGGCGGCGTGCCCAAGTCCGGGCTGCTGTACGACGGCGCCACGCTCCTTGAGCGGGCAATGGCCGCAGCGCTGGGCGCCGGTTCGCTGGTCGTCGTCGGGCCCCGTCCGGAAAAGCTGCCGCCGGGGGCGCTGACCGTCCGGGAAGATCCGCCCTTCGCCGGGCCCGCCGCGGCGATAGCCGCGGGGCTGGGCGAACTCGGGAAAAGCGGAAGGCCGCAGGCTCCCTGGGTCCTGGTGCTGGCCTGCGACATGCCCCACGCAGCGACTGCCGTGCCTGCGCTCCTGGCCACCCTGGCGGAGCGTCCCGGGGCCGACGGCGTGCTGGGAGTTTCCTCCGACGGCAGGCAACAGCCCCTCCTGGCTGTGTACGCCACGGCCGCCCTGCGACGGTCCGTCGCCACGCGGGCCGCTGAGGGGACCTTAACGAACGCCCCGGTGTTCAGCCTGCTTGCTAGTCTTGATTTGCTGACCGCAGCCGTTCCCGAACACGCCGCCGACGACGTGGATACCTGGGACGATGCCGCTGCGCTCGGCGTGCACGGCGGCCCGTCGTGACACCAGTTGCACCGGACGTGGAGGCGCATCGTGAAGAGCCAGGAAGAAACCCTCGAAGAATGGTGCAGGTCCCTGCTGCAGGCCTTTGAACTCGAAGACACCCAGGTCGACATCGACGCCGTGCTGTCCCTCGCCGGCGTCGCCGCCCACTCGGTGGTGCGCCCGGCCGCCCCGCTGACCACCTTCGTGGCGGGCCTGGCCGCCGGCCTCGCCGCCGGTTCCGGCCAGGCGGACCAGAAGACGTCCATGGACGCCGCGATGGCCCTGGCCCGCAAGCTCTCCAAGGACTATGCTGCGGAATCCGGCACTGGGGAATCGGGCACTGCGGAATCCGACGCCGGATGACGGATGCGGAGGCCCCACACGATCACGGCCACCTGGATCATCTTTGGGACGAAGCAAGGCAACTCGCCTTCGACTGCGCGGCTCCCATCCCCGCCGGGCCCGTCCCTTTGGCTGAAGCGCTGGGCCGCACCCTTGCCGGGGATGTCCGCGCACTGCAGGACCTGCCGCATTACGCCTCGTCGGCCATGGACGGCTGGGCGGTCAACGGGAGCGGTCCGTGGATCCTCGCCGAGCCCGGCCATCGCCTTGCACCCCACCAGGCAAGCCCCATCGTCACCGGCGGCCTGATCCCGCCCGGGGCCAAAGCCGTATTGCGCAGCGAAAGCGGCGTGATTGCCACCGACGACGACGGCCTGCCGGTCCTGGCGCTGGGCGGAGGCGCCAAGCCGGGGGAGCCCCGCAACGGGCAGCACATCCGCCGTGCCGGCGAAGAAGCCGCTGCCGGGGAGATCCTCATCAAGGCCGGAACCGTGCTCAACCCGGCGCACCTCGCTGTAGCCGCGCTGGCCGGATGCGACGAACTCACAGTGCTCGGCAAACCGCTGGTCAAGTTCCTGTTCACCGGCTCGGAGGTCGTCACAGAAGGAGTCCCCGCGCCCGGACAGGTCCGTGACACCTTCGGCCCGCAGCTGGGCGCCGTCGTCGAACTCCTGGGCGGGATCCGAGGCGGCGAGCTGAGGGCCGGCGACTCCTACGACGAATGGCTCGAAGCGTTCCGGGAAGGTGAGTCGACTCCGGAAACCGCGCCGGCCGACGTCGTCATTACCACCGGCGGAACCGGGCGCTCGGGTACGGACCACCTGCGCAAGGCCGTCGCGGAACTGGGCGGGCGGCTGCTGATTGACGGCATCGCGATGCGGCCGGGGCACCCGGCCGTGCTGGCCGAACTGCCGGACGGCCGCTTCGTGCTGGGTCTGCCGGGCAATCCACTGGCGGCAATGATGGTGCTGTTCACCGTGGGGGCGCCGTTGCTGGCGGCCCTGGGCCACGAAAGCCTTGGCGAGGTGGGCGAAGTCCCCTGCGGCGCCACGCTCGACGCCCAGCCGGGCCGCACCCGGCTGATCCCGTTCAAGTTCGTCTATGGCCTGGCATCCCCGGCCCAGCATGCGGGCTCCGGGATGATGCGCGGCCTGGCGGGCGCTGACGGCGTCATGGTGGTCCCCCCGCACGGCGTGCAGCTCGGGGCCCCTGTGCCGGCCTTCCCCTTGCCGTGGGGGCCGCCGCTTCCCGCGCCGAACCCGGAAGAGAAGCCGCGGAAAACCGCGAAGCCGGCGCGGAAGGCCCCGTCCGGCCCGGTGGACTGGAGCGCACTGGATGCCTGAACCGGCCCGCGATACCCGGATCCGCCGTCCTGCCCGGATGTCGGGCATCAGTGGCATCACATCTGCGTGCTTGCCATGATGGTCCTATGAACAGGCACGCGCCCCAACAGGACATCAACGAAGATGACCTCCAGATCCACGAGCCCAAGCGCTCCGCAGCTGGCGTCAAAGCTGTAACGGTGGCCTTGGAGCGGGGGCTCGCGCAGGCCGGTGTCAGCCGGACTGTGCGTTCCATGCTGCGGGTCAACCAACGTGACGGTTTCGACTGCCCGGGCTGTGCATGGCCCGAGTCCATCACCGGACGGCGCAGCCCGGCCGAGTTCTGTGAAAACGGCGCCAAGGCCATCGCCGAGGAAAGCACCACCCGCACCGTCACCCCGGAATTCTGGGCCGCGCATTCGCTGGCTGAACTGGACGACAAGACCGAGTACTGGCTTGGCAGCCAGGGACGCATCACCGAACCCGTGGTCCTGCGTCCAGGGGACACACACTACTCGCGGATCAGCTGGGGCGACGCCTTTGCCCTGATCGCCGAACACATAGCAGCGTCGACGCCGGATCGCTGCGTGTTCTACACCTCGGGCCGGACGGCGAACGAGACCGCGTTCATGTACCAGTTGTTCGCCCGCTCGCTGGGCACGAACAACCTGCCGGACTGCTCGAACATGTGCCACGAGTCCTCGGGCTCGGCCCTGAACCCGACCATAGGTATCGGCAAGGGCACCGTCTCCCTGGAGGACATCCACGAGGCGCAGCTGGTGTTCGTCGTCGGGCAGAACCCGGGCACCAACCACCCGCGCATGCTGTCCGCGCTGAAGGAATGCAAGGGCAACGGAGGCAAGGTGGTGGCCGTGAACCCGCTGCCCGAGGCCGGCCTGCTCAACTTCAAGGACCCCCAGACGCTCAACGGCGTCATCGGCGGCGGAACGACCATTGCGGACGAGTTCCTGCAGATCAAGGTGGGCGGTGACCTCGCGTTGTTCCAGGCGCTGGGCCACCTGCTGCTGGAAGAAGAGAAGCGCAATCCTGGCACCGTGGTGGACCGGGCGTTCATCGAGGCACAGACGGTCGGATTCGAAGCCTACGCCGAGGCCCGTTCCACCCTGGATTGGGAAGTCACGGAGAAGGCAACCGGACTTGACCGTAGGGAAATCACCAAGATCGCCGGCATGCTGGCATCTTCCAAGGCAACGATCATCTGCTGGGCGCTGGGGCTGACTCAGCAGCCGCATTCCGTGGACACGCTGCGGGAGATCATCAACCTGCTCCTGCTGCAGGGCAACTTCGGCAAGACGGGCGCCGGTGCCTGCCCGGTCCGCGGACACTCGAACGTGCAGGGCGACCGCACCATGGGTATCTGGGAAAAGCCGACGGAGGCGTTCCTCCTCGCCCTGGACCAGGAGTTCGGCTTCACCATGCCCCGCGAGCACGGCTACGACTCCGTGGAAACCCAACACGCCCTGGAAAACGGCGACATCGACGTCTTCGTCTCGATGGGCGGCAACTTTGCCGCCGCGGGCTCGGACACTGAAGCCTTGGAAGCGGGGCTGCGGAAGGCCGGCCTGACCGTGCACATTTCCACCAAGCCCAACCGCGGGCACGTCGTCCACGGCAAGACATCCCTGATCCTGCCCACGCTCGGCCGCACCGACACCGATGACAAGCACCCGGGCGGCCGCCAGTTCCTGTCCGTTGAAGACTCGATGTCCGTCATCCACAAGACCCAGGGCCGCCTGGAGCCGGTGTCCGGGCACCTGCTGAGCGAACCGGTGATCGTAGCCCGGATGGCCCAGGCCGTCCTGGGCGACGACCACCCGGTGGACTGGCGGGCCATGGCCGAGGACTACGGCGTCATCCGCGACCACATCTCGCGTACCATTCCGGGCTTCGAGGATTTCAACGCCCGCGTCCGGAACAAGAACGGCTTCGTGCTGCCCAACCCGCCGCGGGACACGCGGACCTTCGCCACGGATATCGGCAAGGGCCGATTCACCGTGAGCCCGCTGGAGTACCTTGAGGCTCCGGAAGGCCATCTGATCCTGCAGACCATGCGCAGCCACGACCAGTACAACACCACCTTCTACGGCTTGGACGACCGTTACCGCGGGGTGTCCGACGGCCGTCGGGTGATTCTGGTGCATCCGGAAGACCTTGGCCGGCTTGGCTTCAAGGACCGTGACATGGTGGACGTGATCTCCACCTTTGCCGGCAGTGAGCGCCGCGCTGACAAGTTCCGCCTGATCGCCTACCCCACGGCCCGCGGGAGCGCTGCAGCGTACTTCCCGGAAGCCAATGCCCTGGTGCACCGCGAACTGGTGGCCCGGGAATCGAACACGCCCGGCTTCAAGGCCATGGTGGTGCGCTTCGTGAACCATGTTTCAACCCCGGAGGGCAGCTGAATGGGACGCATGACCCAGCGCCGCAAGGTCCATAAGTTCGTGCTGGACGGCTCCCCCCAGGCCGCCGAGCATCCGGTCCGGTACCGGGAGGACGTGCTCGCCGTCGAGGAGCCCCTGGAGATCCGCCTGGGCCGGATGTCCTTCTCCGTCACCATGCGCACTCCCGGCGACGACTTCGACCTTGTTGCCGGCTTCCTGGTGTCCGAAGGCGTGATCTGGGATCCGGCGCAACTGGTCTCCCTGCGCTTCTGCGCCGGCGAAGACGAGGACGGCGTGCAGACCTTCAATGTGGTGGAAGCCCAGCTCCGGCCCGACGTCGTCCTGCCGGACACCGGACGCAATGTCTACACCTCGAGTTCCTGCGGTATCTGCGGCACCGATTCGATCGAGGCCGTGCGCAAGACCCTGCGACATAACACCGCCGACGACGGCCTCCGGGTTCCGGTGGAAACGGTCGCCGCCCTGCCTGACCGGCTCCGCGAAGCCCAGGCGGTGTTCGACAAGACCGGCGGCGTGCACGCGGCAGGGCTGTTCCGGATCGACGAGGACGGAGCCGCGGAACTGCTGTGCCTGCGCGAGGACGTGGGCCGGCACAACGCCGTCGACAAGGTGGTGGGCTGGGCGCTGCGCGAAGGCAAGCTCCCCTTGTCGGGTACGGTGCTGCAGGTTTCCGGACGCGCCTCCTTCGAACTGGTGC
Organism: Curtobacterium sp. LFS079; assembly: GCF_047977865.1. Taxonomy (NCBI): domain Bacteria; kingdom Bacillati; phylum Actinomycetota; class Actinomycetes; order Micrococcales; family Microbacteriaceae; genus Curtobacterium; species Curtobacterium sp. LFS079. Next base: position 82,893 of record NZ_JBFPFO010000010.1, on the reverse strand, counting down.
AGAAAGCCGCCCTGGCCGGAATTCCGATGCTGGCCGCGGTCAGTGCTCCCTCCAGCCTGGCAGTGCAGCTTGCCGAAGAAACCGGTGTGACCCTCGTCGGTTTCAGCCGCCGCACCAGCCTGAACGTCTACGCGGGAAGCGAGCGGCTGCTGAGCGGTGCGGCGTCCCGGGCCTGACACACCCGGCTGCAGAGAGAGTCGGCAATCACTTGGCGATTGGCCGTTGACGACGTAGATTTTTATCCATCGAATGGAAACGCTGTTCCGCGCAGCTTTGTCCGCACCATGACAAGCCTGCTTCCCATCGGGGCTTACGGCCCGGCCGACAACAGACGGCGGGGCGCTAGGGGGATCTGAATTGCACGACGACCGGCGACTGACCGAAAAGCGCCTGGACCGTTTTGTCCGCGAGCGGATAGCGCCCGCGATCTATGCCCGCACCGTGCCGCTGACGCTGAGCAGCTGGGACGTTCCGGGCGAACCGGTCCCAGCCGCTGAAGCCATCCGCCAGGCCTATGGTCCGCTTGAGCACGGCTCGGCCTGGGGCCGGGCCTGGAGCACCAAATGGATCCGGCTCCAGGGCGAGGTCCCGGACGGCTGGGGTGCGGCCGAAGGAACGACCGTCGAGGTCGTCGTCGACCTCGGCTTCAGCAACGATGCCCCGGGCTTCCAGTGCGAGGGCATCGCCTGGCGGCCGGACGGCACCATCATCAAGGCCATCTCGCCACGGAACCAGCACATTCCCCTGAAGCTCCTGGGCGGCGGCATGTCCGTGGACTTCTATGTCGAGGCCGCGGCCAACCCCGACCTGAGCCAGGGCTGGACCTTCGCTTCCACGCCGCTGGGCGACAAGGCCACGGCGGGGGAGGAGCCGCGCTACCGGCTGGGCCGGATCGCGATCGCCGAACTCAACGAAACCGTCTGGGAGTTGAGCCAGGACATCTGGACCCTGGGCGGGCTCATGCTTGAACTGCCCGTCGAGCTGCCGCGCCGCCACGAAATCCTGCGCGCTTTCGAACGCATGCTGGACGTCATGGACCCGGACGACATCGCCGGAACCGCAGCCGCCGGCCGGGCGGCACTCGCCGGGGTCCTGGCCAGTCCCGCCTACGCCTCGGCGCATGAGCTGCTGGCCACCGGCCACGCCCACATCGACTCCGCCTGGCTGTGGCCGGTCCGCGAGACCATCCGGAAATGCGCGCGCACCTTCTCCAACGTCGTCGCGCTCATGGACGACAACCCGGACTTCGTGTTTTCCTGCTCCTCCGCGCAGCAGTTGGCTTGGATCAAGGAGTTCTACCCGGAGCTGTTCGTGCGGATCCGGGAAAAGGTCAAGGCCGGCCAGTTCATGCCCGTGGGCGGCATGTGGGTGGAATCGGACACCAACATGCCCGGCGGCGAGGCCATGGCGCGCCAGTTCCTCGAAGGCAAGAGCTTCTTCCTGGAAGAGTTCGACGTCGACTGCCAGGAAGCGTGGCTGCCCGACTCCTTCGGCTACTCCGGGGCGCTGCCGCAGATCGTGAAGTCCGCGGGCTCGCGTTGGTTCCTGACCCAGAAGATCTCCTGGAACCAAGTCAACAGGATGCCGCACCACACCTTCAACTGGGAAGGCATCGACGGCACCCGGCTGTTCACCCACTTCCCGCCCGTGGACAGCTACAACTCCGAACTCCACGGCCGCGAGCTCGCCCACGCCGAACGCAATTACCGCGAGCACGGCCGGGGCAGTATTTCGCTGGTGCCGTTTGGTTACGGCGACGGCGGCGGCGGACCCACCCGCGAAATGGTTGCCGCCGCGCACCGCACGGCGGACCTGGAAGGCTCACCGAAGGTCCGGATGGGCACGGCCAAGGAGTTCTTCCAGCAGGCGCAGGCCGAATACCCGGAGCCGCCCGTCTGGGTGGGGGAGCTGTACCTGGAACTGCACCGCGGGACCTACACGAGCCAGGCCAACACCAAGCAGGGAAACCGGCGCTCGGAGCATCTCCTGCGGGAAGCCGAGCTGTGGTGCGCGACGGCGGCCGTGCGGAGCGGGTACCGGTACCCTGCGGCGGAGCTCAAGAGGCTGTGGCGGCTCGTGCTGTTGCAGCAGTTCCATGACATCCTGCCGGGCAGCTCGATCGCCTGGGTCCACCAGGACGCCGAACGCAACTACGCCGCCATCGCCCGTGAACTCGAAGACATCATCGCCGGCGCCGCGAAGGCTTTGCTCGGCGAGGGGGAGACCCCGTTCCTGCTCAACGCCGCTCCCCAGGCCCGCAATGGCGTGCCCGCCCTGGCCGTGGCCGGGGCATTACCCGCGGAGCGGCCGGTGGAAGCCACGGAACAGGACGGCGGCTATGTGCTGGACAACGGCGTCATCCGTGCCGTGCTGGATGCCAACGGCCTGCTGGTTTCCCTGTCCGACCATGCCAGCCGCCGTGAAGCCATTGCGCCGGGACAGCACGGCAACCATCTGGAGCTCTTCCGCGACACCCCCAACGAATGGGACGCCTGGGACATCGACGAGTTCTACCGCCGCAACGTCCGCTCCCTGACCGAAGCGCGTTCGGTGCGTCTCGAACGCGAGGCTGGGGACGCCGTCGTCGTGGTGGAACGCGAGGTGGGTTCCTCCACGATCACCCAGCGCATCACGCTGGCTCCGGACGCGCCGTCCCTGGACATCTCCACCGCCGTGGACTGGCAGGAGCGCGAGAAGCTGCTGAAGATTTCCTTCCCCTTCGATGTCCGGGCGGACCGCTCGGCCTCGGAGACCCAGTTCGGACATGTCTTTCGGCCGACCCACACCAACACGTCCTGGGAAGCGGCGAAGTTCGAAATCTGCGCCCACCGCTGGATCCACGTGGGCGAGCCCGGCTACGGAGTCGCCGTCGCCAACGGCTCCAGCTACGGGCATGACGTCACCCGGGCAATCCGGGACGACGGCGGCACCACCACCAATGTGCGGGTCTCATTGCTGCGGGCCCCCAAGTTCCCCGACCCGCAGGCAGACCGCGGCATGCACGTCCTGGAGCTGAGCGTCCGCCCGGGCGCCGCGATTGCCGACGCCGTCGAGGAGGGCTACCGGCGCAACCTCAAGCCGCGGACCGTGGCCGGGGCAACGCCCGCCGAGCCCTTGTTCACGGTGTCCGGAAGGGCGGTCGTGGTGGAAGCCGTGAAGCTGGCCGAAGACGGGACCGGGGACGTAGTGGTGCGCCTCTACGAATCCCTCGGCGAACGTTCCAGCGGCGTGGTCACGGCCAACTTCGAAGCCCGTTCGGTGCAGACGGTGGACCTGCTGGAGCGGCCCGTGGACCTCCCGGGCGTGGCTGCCGGCAAGGACATGGCTGAGCTCACCCTCCGGCCCTTCCAACTGGTGACCTTGCGCTTCAGCCGCTGAGCCCCGGCGGCCCGGGTTCAGACCTCGTGCTGGATCCGTTTGACGAACTGCTTGGTGCGTTCCTGCTGCGGGGCGCCCAGGACCTCGGCCGCGGGCCCGCGCTCCACCACGACCCCGCCGTCCATGAAGACAACTTCGTCCGCCACCTGGCGGGCGAAGCTGAGCTCGTGGGTGACGATCACCATGGTCCACCCTTCCTCGGCCAGTTCCTTGATGACGGCCAGGACTTCGCCGACAAGTTCCGGGTCGAGTGCCGAGGTGGGCTCGTCGAAGAGCAGCAGTTGGGGCTTCAGGGCCAGGGCGCGCACGATGCCCACCCGCTGCTGCTGTCCGCCCGAAAGCTCGAAGGGATAGGCGTCCCGCTTCTCCGCCAGCCCCACCCTTGAAAGCAGGCTGAGGGCTTCTGCTTCTGCCTCGGCCTTGGGGCGTTTCTGCACCTGGACCGGGCCCTCGGTGACGTTCTTCAGCACCGTCATGTGCGGGAACAGGTTGTAGTGCTGGAAGACCATCGCACTGCGGTCGCGGAGTGCCGCGATCTCCCGCTTGCCCACGGTGCCCTCGAAGTCCAGCTCGAAGGGTTTGCTGCCGGCGGCGCCGGCCCCGCGGGCAGTGCCCATGGTCGCGAAGGTGCCGGTTCCCCCGAGCGCCACAGTGCCGCCGTTGGGCACTTCGAGGCCGTTGAGGGAGCGCAGCACGGTGGTCTTGCCGGAGCCGGAGGGCCCGATCAGCGCCACCACCTGGCCGCGGCGGACGTCGAGGTCGATGCCCCGCAGCACGGTGTTGCTGCCGAAGGACTTGGTGAGCCCCCGGGCCGAAAGCACCAGGGAAGGCTCAACGGGATCAGTGGGCGACATAGCGGTCCAATCTGCGTTCCAGGGCCGACTGCGCGGTGGACAAGGCCAGGCACACCACCCAGTAGACAAGTGCTGCCTCAAGGTAGAGCACCATGAACTCCTGGCTGAACGCGGCGATCTGCTGGGCGTTGCGGAAGAGCTCGGTGACCAGGATGAGGGAAGCCAGCGAGGTGTCCTTCACCAGGGAAATGAAGGTGTTGGACAGCGGTGGCACGGACACCCGCGCAGCCTGCGGCAGGATGATCCGGAGCAGCGTCTGGCCTCCGGACATGCCGATGGTGTGCCCGGCCTCCCACTGGCCCTTGGGCACGGACAGGATGGCAGCCCGGATGATCTCCGCGGCGTAGCCGCCCACGTTCAAGGAGAAGGCGATGATGGCGCTGGGCCAGGGATCAAGCTTCACCCCCAGGCTGGGCAGGCCGTAGAAGATCACGAACAGCTGCACCAGCAGGGGAGTGCCCCTGATGACCGAGACGTAGAAGCGGGCGACGCCGGAGAGCACCTTGTTGGGGCTCAGCCGCAGCAGGGCCACAATCAGGGCAAGGAGCAGCCCGAAGGCAAAGGACGCCAGGGTCAACGGGATGGTGCCGGTGACGGCACCGCCGACGATCGGTCCGAAGGAACTCCAGACGAGGTCCCAGTTGAAAGTCATCCGCGGGGCCGCCGGCTACTTGGTGACGTCCGCGCCGAAGTACTTCTGCGAGATCTTAGCCAGGGTTCCGTCCGCGCGGAGCTCGGCCAGAGCCTTGCCCACGGCGTCGTTCAACGCATCGGAGCCCTTGCGGAAGACGAACGCGCTCTCGGTCTTCTCCGCGGTTTCGGCGGCTACCTTCAGCCCGGAATCAGGGGTGGTCTTGGCGTAGTCCAGGTAGGTGAGCTTGTCGTTGACCGTGGCGTCGACGCGGCCCTGGCGGACCAGGGTGGCGGCCTGTGCCCAGCCTTCCACCGACTGCACGTTGGCACCGGCCTGCACGGCCATCTTGTAGAAGTTGCTGGTGAGCGACTGCGCGGTGGTCTTGCCCTTGAGGTCTGCGAAGCTGTGGATCGTGGAGTTGTCCGCTTTGGTCACCACGACGCCGGTGGACACGGTGTACGGGAGGGAGAGCGTGTACTTGGCCTTGCGCTCGTCGTTGATGGAGATCTGGTTGGCGATCGTGTCGAAACGCTTGGCGTCCAGGCCGGCGAAGATGCCGTCGAACTGGGTTTCCTGGAAGCTTGCCTTGACGCCCAGCTTGGCGGCCACGGCCTCGGCGATTTCGACGTCGAAGCCGGTGAGCTTGCCCGAGCCTTCCTCATGGAAGCTGAAAGGCCTGTAGGTGCCTTCCGTGGCGATCACCATTTCGCCCTTGGACTTGATGTCGGAGAGGGAGGTATCGGAACCGGAGGACGGTGCGGGGCTTCCGCCGCAAGCAGCCAAGGTGAGGGCGGCAGCGGCGAATGCTGCGGAGATTGCGGTGCGGCGGGTGAGCAGGCTTTTCATGATTGCCATCTTAGCCATGGCCCCGTGCCCGCGCCGGACCGGCAAGGGCCGTTAAAAAGGCTGAGTGGGGGCGGTCCCCAACAGCCCGCCACCACTCATCCCCCCAATGGTGATCCTGTCCGCGCCACAGCTTCTCGAAACCCGTTCATGATTCAAGGGCCAGGCTGCGTTCCATTCACACAATCATTATTGTGGCACGTTCTAATGGGTTTGTGAAAGAGGTTGACCGGTATGTTTTGGATTTCTTCATAAACTTTAACCGCTGGCCGGGCGCCGGACAAGGGACTTCGAGAGCCAGATCCCGCCCAGGCCCAAGGCGCTGGCCAGCGCGGCCGAGTAGTTGATCACCGCGCGCAGCCAGGACGCGGACTCCGGAACCAACGGGAAGCCCTGGGACAGGAGCAGCAGGCAAAAGCCGAACAACAGGGTACCCGAGGCGAGGCGCAGCAGTGCCGGGCCCGGGCCGCGGACGGCCTGCCAGATCCCGGGAAGCAGGCAGGCGGCCACGTAGCCGGGGTAGAACCGGCCCAGCGCCGCGTAGCTTTCCAGAGAAGCAGTCCGGGGCAGGCCCGACAGACCTGCCGCCGACCCCCTGGTATCCATGCTGAAGAAGGTCCATGCCGTCAGCACCGCGACGAGCAGAAGCACCGCCATGCCCGCAGGGCCGCGGATCGCCCGCATCCCCGCGCAGGACCCGAAGGCGGCGGCGGTCCTGACTCCGAGCAGCAGGAAGGTGCCGTAGAGCAGGAAGCGCAGCAGCAGGTTGGCCAGGTTGAAACCGCCGAGCACGGCGTCAGCGGCGAGGTACGGCTCGCGGATGCTCAACAGAATGTCCACGGAGAGCAAGGCGAAGAGGAAGAACATGGTCCGGTTCTGGCCCCTGATCGCGCTCGGCACCCGCACGGCTGTCATCGCAACGCAGACAAAGAGTGTCAGCCATGGCAGGACGGCGGTCATCCCAGGTTCTCCCAGATTCGTTCGGTGCGGTTTCGTTCTTGTTCTTGGCGGTGCAGGACCTTGCCCAACGCCTGGAGCCGCTCTCCGGCGAGGGAAACCAGTCCCGCGGTGCCCAGCCGGTCGAGTGCGGCCTGCCGTGCCCCCGGCGGCCATCCTGCCTCCGCTTCGCTGACCAGCCCGCTGGCGATGAGCCCGCCTGCGGGCCCGACGCCGGCCTCCCGGGCCGTGGCGACGGCCAGTTCCGGGGGCATCCTGTTGGCGGTCAGGTGAGCGGAGAAGTTTTGCGGAGCGATCCCGGTGGCGTCGCTGACCCGGTGCCGCAGCTCGCCGTCGTCGATGGCCTCGACCCAGTTGCGCACGGACGTTTCGTGCGGCGCGGCAGCCAGTTCAAAGCGCTGCGGCGCCCCGGGATCGTTCCGGGCGACGACCGTGCGGAGGAGGTCCATGGTGGCGATCTGGCTGATGAGCTCGGCATCCGTGGGGGTCGCGGGGGCGCCCCGCAGGTCCGCGTAGGAGTCGAAGGACGCGAGGGCGGAGACGGGGTTCAGGTCCAGGGCGCGGCTGATCCGCACCAGCGATGACTCCGCCACTTTGCCGCGCACCATCTGCTGCGCCAGGGTGGTCCGTTTCACGCCGGAGACCCTGCAGACATCGGAAGTGCTGACGCCCGGGGCAACTCCATGCAGCCAGCGCTGGAACGCTTTGGTAGGGAGGGACATGCTCGGCTTTCGAATCTGGTAAGGGACTGATTTTACGAACTGGACCTATTGAATTATGCTTGATTCCCGAACCCGCTGGTCCGAACACCCCCCAAGTCCGGACCGGCGGGTTTTTCCATGCCCGGAACGTTTCGCCCCGAGCGGACTGCCGGCTGCCGGCACGGTGAGAGGATTGAACAATGACTGCAACACTTGTCGCCAAGGACCTTTCCGGCGGCCACGGTCACCGCACCTTGTTCTCCAATCTCTCCCTGACGGTGGCACCCGGAGACGTGCTGGGCGTCGTGGGCGCCAACGGGGCCGGCAAATCCACGCTGCTCCGCATACTTGCCGGTTCGGACCGCCCGCAGGAGGGCACAGTCAGCCTTGCGCCGGCCGACGCGTTCGTTGGCTGGCTGCCGCAGGAACACGAACGGACTCCGGGCGAGACGGTGGCCGCCTACATCGCACGCCGCACGGGGTGCGCCGAAGCGACGGCGGAGATGGAAACGGCAGCCGAAGCCCTGGGCAGCGGCGCGCCCGGCAGCGATGACGCCTACTCAACGGCATTCGACCGCTGGATGGCCTCCGGTGCCGCGGACCTTGAGGAACGCATCCCCGCAGTCCTGGCCGAGCTCGGCCTGGAGACCGGACATGAGGCCCTGATGACCGGGCTCTCCGGCGGGCAGGCCGCGCGCGTTGCGCTCGCCGCCCTGCTGCTGAGCCGCTTCGACGTGGTGCTCCTTGACGAACCCACCAACGACCTCGACCTCGAGGGCCTTGCCCGGCTGGAGAATTTCGTCCAGGGCCTGCGCGGCGGGGCGGTGCTGGTGTCCCACGACCGCGAATTCCTGGCCCGCTGCGTCACCCGCGTGGTCGAGCTGGACCTGGCCCAGAACTCCGTGGCCGTGTACGACGGCGGCTACGACTCCTTCCTCGAAGAACGCGCCGTGGCCAAACGGCATGCCCGCGAACGCTACGAGGAATTCGCCAACACCAAGGCAGATCTGGTGGCGCGCGCCCGCACCCAGCGCGAATGGAGTTCGCAGGGCGTCCGGAACGCCTTGAAGAAGAACCCGGACAACGACAAGAACCGCCGCGCAGCCAACACCGAATCGTCCGAGAAGCAGGCCCAGAAGGTGCGCCAGATGGAGTCCCGGATCGCCCGCCTGGAGGAAGTCGACGAACCGCGGAAGGAATGGCAGCTGCAGTTCAGCATCGGTTCCGCCCCGCGCTCCAGTTCGGTGGTCGCCACACTGCGGGACGCCGTCGTCCGCCAGGGTGACTTCACGCTGGGTCCGGTCAACCTCCAGCTGAATGCCGGCGAGCGGATCGGCATCACCGGACCCAACGGCGCCGGGAAGTCCACCCTCCTGCGGCTGCTCCTCGGGATCACGGACCCCGATGACGGCGAGGCCACACTGGGTACGTCGGTCGCCATCGGCGAAATCGACCAGGCCCGCGGGCTGCTGGCCGGGCACCTCACCCTTGCGGCCGCCGTCGAGACCGTGCTTTCCGACTGGCCCACCGCCGAGGTCCGCACCCTCCTGGCGAAGTTCGGGCTTAAGGCCGACCACACGTCCCGGACCGTCGACTCGCTCTCGCCGGGGGAGCGGACCCGCGCCGCGCTGGCGCTTCTGCAGGCACGCGGCGTGAACCTGCTGGTCCTGGACGAGCCCACCAACCACCTTGACCTGCCGGCCATTGAACAGCTGGAACAGGCGCTGGACAGCTACGACGGCGCGCTGCTGCTGGTCACCCACGACCGGCGCCTGCTCGAAAACGTCCGGCTGGACGCCCGCTGGCACGTCGACAACGGGCAGGTCACGGAACTGCAGCACACCGCAACGGGAGGCGTGGAACGATGAGCATGGACCGCGTGGCGTGGAGCTCGCTCTACAACATCACCCGGGCCAAGAGCGGCTCGCAGCCGTTCTCCAAGGAGACCCTCAAGCGCGTGCTGGGCTTCGCCAGGCCGCACCGTACCCGGCTGATCGCCTTCGTGCTGGCCTCGATCGCCGGGGCCTTCCTGGCCGTGGCCACCCCGGTGCTCGCCGGGCGGGTTGTGGACACCATCATCGCCGGTTCCGATGCCGGTGAAGTGATCTGGCTGGCCGTGCTGATCGCAATCGTGGCCGTGGCCGAGGCCGGGCTGGGACTGCTGACCCGCTGGCTGTCCTCGATGATCGGCGAAGGCGTGATCGTGGACCTGCGCACCAGGGTGTTCGACCACGTCCAGCGGATGCCGATCGCGTTCTTCACCCGCACCCGCACTGGCGCACTGGTCAGCCGGCTCAACAACGACGTCATCGGGGCCCAGTCCGCGTTCGCCGGCACGCTCTCCGGTGTGGTCAGCAACGTGGTGGCGCTCGCCCTGACCCTGGTGGTCATGCTGAACACCTCCTGGCTGGTGACCGTGCTGGCCATGGTGCTGCTGCCCGTCTTCCTCATCCCCGCCCGGCGGATGGGCTCCAAGCTGGCCGACCTCCGCCGCGAGGCCGCCACGCACAACGCGGCCATGGGTACCCAGATGACCGAGCGCTTCTCCGCGCCCGGCGCCACCCTGGTGAAACTGTTCGGCCGGCCGGACGACGAATCGGCCGAGTTCGCGCTGCGGGCCGGCCGGGTCCGGGACATCGGCGTGCGCACTGCGATGCTGCAGTTCACCTTCATCACGGCACTTACCCTCGTTTCGGCGCTCGCGCTCGCCCTGGTCTACGGCCTGGGCGGCTGGCTCGCCCTCCAGAAGCAGCTGGCACCGGGCGACGTCGTCGTGCTGGCCCTGCTGCTCACCCGGCTCTATGCCCCGCTCACCGCGCTGTCCAACGCCCGCGTGGAGATCATGAGCGCCCTGGTCAGCTTCGAGCGGGTCTTCGAGATCCTGGACCTCGAACCGCTGATCAAGGAAAAGCCCGGCGCCGCCGCCATCCCGGAAGGGCCTGTGGCGGTGGAGTTCGACGACGTCCGCTTCGGCTACCCCTCGGCGGACAAGGTCTCGCTCGCATCCCTTGAGGAAGTGGCGATCCTGGACACCCGCGGCGGCGAAGAAGTGCTGCACGGCATCAGCTTCCGGGTTGAGGCCGGGCAGACCGTGGCCCTGGTGGGTTCCTCGGGCGCCGGAAAGTCCACGGTGGCGCAGCTGCTGTCCCGCCTGTACGACGTTGACTCGGGCACCGTGCGACTGGGCGGGTACGGCCCCGGCACCGGCCTGGACATCCGGGACGCCACCTTCGATTCCCTCCGGGACACGCTGGGCATGGTCACCCAGGACGGGCACCTCTTCCACGAAAGCATCGCCTCCAACCTGCGCCTGGCCCGGCCCGGCGCCACGGACGAGGAAATGTGGGACGTGCTGCGCCGTGCCCGGCTGGAGGCCATGGTCCGCTCACTGCCGGACGGCCTGGACACCGTGGTGGGGGAGCGCGGCTACCGGCTCTCCGGCGGCGAACGCCAGCGGCTCACCATTGCCCGGCTGCTCATCGCCCAGCCCCGCGTGGTCATCCTCGACGAGGCGACGGCGGCACTGGACTCCACCAGCGAAGCAGCCGTGCAGGCGGCCCTCGGCGAGGCACTCCAGGGACGCACCGCCGTCGTGATTGCCCACCGGCTGTCCACGATCCGCGCGGCGGACGCCATCCTGGTGGTGGAGGACGGCCGGATCATTGAACGCGGAACGCACGCCGAACTGCTCGCCGCCGACGGCCGTTACGCGGAGCTGTACAACACCCAGTTCGCGGAGGCCACAGCGGTGGCGCAGGAGGCGGTTCCCGAGTTGTAGCGGCTATTTTCCGGCCAGCGCCGGGAGCACGTGCTCGGTGAGCAGCGGGGCGAGGTCTTCCGGCAGCTCGCCGCCGAGCTCCAGCCAGCGGATCTCGGCGATCTCCGCCGAGGGGTGGGCCTCCCAGCTGCCGGGCGCGGTGAACACGGTGGCCTGGATGTCCGTCGCGGCTTCGTTGGCGGCGGTGGCCAGGTAGACGCCAAGCGGCTCGAGCTCGCCCGGGGCTATGAGGATGCCCACCTCTTCGGCGAGCTCCCGCGACGCCGCCTCGGCGGCGCTTTCGCCCGGCTCAGGCTTGCCGCCGGGGTGCATGAACTTGTCCGTACCGCGCTTGCGGACCGTCAGCATGCGGCCGGCACGGTCGTAGACACAGACCGCGCTGACAACGATCAGATCCCTCATGGTTCCCTCCTCAGGACGGATTCGAGCAACAGGTCCTTCGCCGGGCCGTGCACGTCCCAGCTGTAGGCGAAAGAGTCGGGGCCGAGCCAGCGGTAGCCCACCGCGTAGTCGTCGGGATCGCACCAGTGCCGGTCATGCGCCGCGTCCGGGCTGAAGCTGAAGCGGTGGAACGGCCGGCCGTCCGGGAAGAACATGTCCATCGCACCGGGGCTGCCCGTGGGACGCAGGAGATATTCGCGGGAGGCGGGGCCGCTGTGGCTGCCCCACTCGAGGGTGCCGCTCTCGCGGTAGTGGAGGCCGCCGTCGGGCGTTTGGGAGTAATGCGCGACGCCGGTGAAGGTTCCTCGGGTGCCGCTGGCTCGGTCCCACAGGGTGCGCTGCACGGTCCAGCCGCCGGCCAGCCACGCGCGGAGATCCGGGACGGGCTGCTGGTCAGTCAAGTGCCCTCGATTGGAATCGAACCAACGACACCGGCTTTAGGAGAGCCGTGCTCTATCCACTGAGCTACGAGGGCGGGCGGTGCTCGAAGCCTGCTCCATTTGGCCAGGCGCCGGACACGCATACAAGCATACAAGCTACGGGCGGGGCGTTCGAACACTTAGGCTGGCCGTGATGACAAAGCAGACGTCAGCCCAGGCCGTGCCTGGCAGCTTCCTGCCCGATCTCGGAAACCCCCGCACTCTGGTCGGCGCCTGGGCCCAGCTCAGCGTGGTGCAGTACTTCGCCGCCGAGGCCGCAGTAATCGAAGCCTGGGCGGGTCCGGAACCCTACGATCGCCGCACCGGGTTCATCAGCGACCTGGGCGCCATCAACTGCGCAGTCTACGAGGGGCGGGACGTCTGTTCCCCGTTGCATCTGCTCATGAACGCCTCGTTCGTGGTGCAGGGCCTGGGACTGCTCCTTGGTGCCCTGCTGCTGGGTTCGGCAATGCTGTGCGTCGCGGCCAGGCCGGGGGTGCGCATTCGGCAGGATGCGGCGTACCTGCGGAGCCGGAGCGGGGCTGTCGGTGTCCGGGCGCTCACCGGAGCGGCCGGCGCGGGAACGGTGATCGTGGGCCTGGTGCCGGAAGACCTTGGCTCGCCCTGGCATTTTGCCGGGGCGCTCATGTATTTCATCGGAGGTGCCTTCGCCCTGCTGCTCCTGGGGTTCCTATGGCTTCCCCACACGCGGATGAGCTGGTTTCTCCTGGCCTGCGGCACGGCATGCTTCGGTGCGCTCATCGTCGGCGGCGTGACCCGAATGCACCTGCCCGAACCCGGCACCTTGGAGCGGCTGATGGCGTATCCCTTGACGATCGGATTCTCCGCGGCCGGCCTGTTGATCGCCACCCGCGTGCGGCGCGCCCGGCGAGCCGCGGCCCGGTCAGCGGCTTGGGACAGAAAGGAGCGGATGTGACAGGAGTGACTTATCATTGGTCCACCGCTGCAAGGCGCCGACAAGACAGATGGCGAGTCGGAGCCGCAGGAAAACCATCGCCACGGCAGGATCCGGGACCCATGAGCAATCAGCAGATCGCCCGCCAGCAAGGAGACACCGGCCTGGGAAGCGCCGGGCCGATCGATGTCAGGCTGGCCGACAACGGGATCGTTGAGGTTGTCCTTCCTGTCCGCTCGCAGCTGCGCTCCCCCGAAACCCAAGCCGCGGTCACCCTAGTGCGGGCCATGGCCGATGGGCGCAAGCGTCCCGTGCTGATCACAGTGACGGGCGTGTTGGACATCAACGATGGCGCCCGCGCGGTCAACGCCGCCGCCGAAACGGTCTCGGCGTTCGCACTCCTTGGCGAAAGTCCCGTGGACCGGGTCATCGCGCATTTCCTGCTGCGGGTTGCGCCGAAGTCCATCCCTGCACGTTTCTTTATCTCCGACGCTGCGGCCCGGGAGTGGTTGGCAGGTTACCTTCGTGAATCCTGAATCGCAGGACCCGCGCCTCCTGGCGCTCGTCGAAGGGGTCATCCGGATAGCCGACGGCGACCTCAGCACGCGGATCCCGCTTTCCGGTCCGCGGGATGAAGTTGCCGCCGTCATCGCCGGGATAAACCTGATGGCCGACGACCTCCAGGCCGTCTACCGCGAGCTCGAAGAACGGGTGGAGAGCCGGACGGCGATGCTCCGCGAGGCCCAGATCGAGCTTGAACGGATGGCCCTGACCGATCCCTTGACGCAGCTTGCCAACCGGACAGCCCTCAACCGGAAACTGAGCCACGAGCTGGCCGAAACCGCACACGGTGAACTGCCGCCGGCGTTGCTTGTCCTCGATCTCGACTCGTTCAAAGGTGTCAACGACAGGCTGGGCCACAGCGCCGGTGACGACGTGCTGCGGATTACCGCCCAGCGGCTCGCCGACGCTGTCCGTGAAGGCGATACCGTCGCCAGGCTTGGCGGGGACGAGTTCGCGGTCATGCTGCCCAAATCGAACGTGCAGCAGGCCCGCGGCGTGGCCAAGCGGATCCTGCGTGCCCTCGCGGAAAGCATTGAGATCGGGGACCTGCGGATTGTTTGCGGCACGAGCATCGGGCTCCGGGTAGCCGAACCTGGCCAGTCCGTGGACGAGCTAGTCATGGAAGCCGACACCGCCATGTATGCGGCCAAGGCAGAGAAGCGCAATACGGTCCGGGTGTTCGAGCCGGCGTTGCTGCACGCCCGCCGGCTGCAGGGGCAAATGGTCACCGAGCTGCGCGAGGCCATCCGGACAAACCAGTTGGTCCTGTACTACCAGCCCGTGGTGGAGCTGGCCAGCGGCAGGATCGAAGGGGCCGAGGCCCTGGTGCGGTGGAACCATCCGGAGCGGGGCTTGGTGATGCCGGACAGTTTCATTCCGCTGGCAGAGGAAACCGGGCTCATCGTGGATCTTGGCGACTGGGTCCTTCGGGAAGCCCTGCGGCAATTGCGCACGTGGCTGGACACCCCCGGGCTTGTGGATGCCTTCAGCATGAGGGTGAACATTTCCCCCACCGAGCTGCGAAGCCTGGAACTGATCGAACGGGTGCGCGACGCCCTCTCCGACACCCACGTCGACGCCTCGAAGCTGGTCATCGAGCTCACGGAATCGGTGGCTGTCAACGGCTCCGATCTCGACCGGTATTCCCTGTCCGGCCTCCGCCACCTGGGCGTCCAGCTGGAGATCGATGATTTCGGCACCGGATACTCCTCCATCAGCTACCTGCGCAACCTGCCGGTGCATGTGGTCAAGATCGACCGCTCGCTCATTGAAGGACTGGGTACGGACGATGGCCAGAGGGATTTCGTCGCTGCCGTCTTGCAGCTGATCCACGCCTGCGGAATGGAAGCGGTCGCGGAAGGAATCGAGACCGCCGAACAGGCGGCGGAACTGTCCTGGCTTGGATGCGCGAGCGGACAGGGCTACTACTTCAGCAGGCCGGTGCCTCCTGCGGATTTCGTCCGGTTGCTGGGCAAAACCTGACTCGAAGATCTCCCGGGCAACGCCCCGCGACATGCGAAGGGCGCCGGATGTGATCCGGCGCCCTTGCTTGCCTCAACTGTGCTTCGTCTTAGATATCGTTCCCGGTGGTTGTGGAGTTCGGCCACCAGCCGCCGGCTTCAACGGAGCTGTTCGAGAAGTTCGGCCACCAACCGCCGGCTTCTACGGAGCTCTGCGTGAAGTTGGGCCACCAGCCACCGGCGATGGAGGTATCCTGTCCGGAATGCTCGGCATTTGCCGAAATGGCCGCCGACGTGGAAAACCCGGCCACCGCAAGAGCGGCAGCGGCAAGGAAAGTGGCGATAGTTCTTTTCATACGGGTGCTCCTGATAGGTGACTGATGTGAAGCAAGAGAACGGAGTGAAACGTAGTTAGTATAGCGATTTGCGACACGCCGTGTCACTAGATTCGGTTTACGATTTTCGGGGAAAATGGTATGCCTCGCAGGCGTCCCAGCCGGAACCATGCACTGCCTATTTCGGGATAATGAGGTCATGTCGGAAAACAGGGGGACACCGTCCTATGCAGCTGCAGAGCTGCGCGCCAGGGAATACAGGGCCGGCCACGAATTCGCCAGGGCGGCGGACAGCGCGCGAAACGCGGCGGAAACTGCCCGCCAGGAGGGCGACGCCTCCGGATGGTGGAACATGGCATTTTTCCAAGCCGAGAACCTGCTGGATGCCGGGAACGTCGGCGAAGCCGCAGACCTTGCCCGGACGCTGGCGGAAACACCCCCGGGCGACGCCTCATCCCGGGACCGCGCGAGGGCGCTGATCCTGTTGGCGAAGTCCGTGCAGGGCAGCGGGCTCCTGGACGATGCCGCGGAAGCGGCGCGCTCCGCCGTCGGCCTGCTGGGTGACGACGCCGACGCGGAGTTCGAAGTCCACGCCCGCCAGGCCCTGATCGCGGCGCTCGCCGAATCCGGCAAGCTCGAAGAGGCCTGGGAAGAATCCCTTGCGCTTTCCGCGCGGATCTCGGACGACATGGATGACCAGTTGGCAGGCAAGGCGTACTGGGTGATCGGCAACGTCGCCTTCCTGTGCAACAAGGTCGAGGAAGGCCTGGAGCACCACGAACTCGCTGCCGACACCTTTTCGCCGTCGAGCAACCTCGATGTCTGGGCGAAGTTCAACAAGGCCTCGGCGGCGATGCGCCTTGCTGCCGGGGTTGCGGATACCGGTACGCTCCGCTGCATTGAGCGCGCGGAACTTGCCACGGACATCGTTGGGGGCAGCGAGGAAGATATCCTCCTGCTGCGCTACGTCCGCGCCCATTGGACCTTCCTGGCCGGAGACGTCCCGGCTGCGATCGTCCTCTTGAACGAAGTCACTGGGTCCGCGGACAAGCTCCCGCCGCAGACCGCGGGGGAGGCCTACTTGCTCCTTGCACGGGCGGAAGCCTCGGACGGGCGCCGGAAGGCCGCCGAGCGGAGCCTGAAGCAGTCCATGGAGTACTTCGAGAAGGCCGGCGCCCACCAGCGCGCCGCCCAGGCCGGTGCCCTGCTGTCCAGCGACGCGGACGCCCCGACGGCCTGATCCGGCGGATCCCTTCGCCTCCGCACGCCGCGGGTCTATATTTGGCGCTATGACGACGGCGGGTGCTCGGGGGACGGGCGACCGTGGACTGCTTCCTGACCTCGCCGGACGGCGTGAACTGGTAGGTGCCTGGGCCTCCTTGAGCCTCATCCACTACTTCGCGGTCGAAGCCGTGGCCATGGCCGCATGGCAGGGCTCACCGGCATACGACAGGCGCTCCCATGTGATCAGCGATCTCGGTGCGGCCAAGTGCGATGTCTTCAACGGCCACGAAGTCTGCTCGCCGCTGAACTGGCTCATGAACGCCTCCTTCGTGCTCCAGGGCGTTGCGATGGTGCTCGGCGCAGTGCTGCTCAGCTCCGCCGTACTGTCCGTCGCAGCCCTGCCCGGCCAGCGGGCAATCCGGACCGGTTCGGGGAACATTCCCTGGCTGGCCGCCGGGGCAGTCAGGGCCCTGATCCTGGTGGCGGGAATCGGGCAGGCAATGGTCGGGCTCATCCCCGAGGACACGGAACTTGCATGGCACCTGACCGGAGCCGGCCTCTACTTCATCGCCGCTCCGCTTGCCCTGGCCGTCCTCGGCCTTGTGTGGCTCGGCCGGAGCAGCATGTCCTGGATGGTGCTGCTGTTCGGCATGGTCTCGTCCGGCGCCACCGTTTTCGTGCTGGCCTCATCGCTCCGCGTGGACGAACCCGGGGCCATCGAGCGGACCATGGCGTACCCGATCATCCTCGGACTGTCCCTGGTGGGCCTGACGGTTGCCTACCGTGTGCACGGTGAACGTAGGAGGCTCCGCACGCTAGCCTCGGCAGCCCGGTAGTTCGCTTAGGCGCGCTTCGCGCGGCGCCGCCCCAGGAAGACGGCGAGCACGCCGCCGGCGAGGCTCAACAGGAAAAGCACCCAGCCCAGGATGGTGAGCGTGGACGCCAAGGCGACCTGCCCGGCGTCGGGCGCTGCCGGCGACAAGGCGGCATCCACGGCGACGTTGGCCCACAAGCGGACCACCGCGAAAGCCAGCGGCGGCGCCCACAACGCCCAGCGGAGCGCCTTGCGGGAGACGTTGATGCCCACCAGGAGCAGCCAGCTGAAGCCGAAGATCAGCGGAAACAAAGTGCCGGCCGTCTTGTGGATATAGCCCAGCTGGCCGCGGGCGTCGTCATTCATGGCTCCATGCAAGTGCTGGACGTAGTCGAGGGAAAAACCGCCGATCAGCGAATCCGGCATCGCCAGGCCGCCGGAGAGCTGGGTCATCTGGTTCAGGGTCAGCAGGTGCAGGTACCAGAACAGGAAGACGCTCGCCACGACCCCGGCGATCACCACCAACTTGCCGTTGCCTTCGGCCTGGGCCCCGTCTTTCTGAATTACGGTGCGTTTGGTGTTGGGATTGACGGGGGTTGCCGGGTGGCTCGCGGGGACGGCTGCTTTGGCGCCGTGCTTCCTGATCCGTTGGGCGGGGGTCTTGGCCATCCAACCATTATCCCGCCACTTAAGCTGGACCCATGACCACTGGCAGGCACTCCGCTGTTGAACTCGATCCCGCGCTCGACGACTACGAACTGGCCGCGGCCCTCGTCCGCGAGGCCGGGCAGCTCGCGCTGCTGATGAGGATGGGCGGACTCCAGGCGGACCGCAAGACCTCCGTCTCCGACGTCGTCACCGCCGCGGACCGGGCCGCCGAGGCCTACGTGCTGGAGCAGCTTCGCCGCTGCCGCCCCGAGGACGGCATCCTCGGCGAGGAAGGCAGCTCCGTGGCCGGCAGCAGCGGCCGGACCTGGGTGATCGACCCTGTGGACGGCACCTACAACTTCCTGCACGGCTCGAGCTACTGGTGCTCGGCGATCGCCCTCAAGCGCGACGGCGGCAGCCCGGACGGCATCAGCCCGGACCCCGCGGTGATCCTCGGCGCCGTCTACCAGCCGGAACCGGACAAGCTCTGGCTGGGCGGCGAAGGCCACCCTGCCACCTTGAACGGCGAACGGATCGCCGGTCCCTCCGCCACCCCGCTTGCGGAACTCTGCGCCGCTACCTACATCCACCCCACCTGGCTTGCCGATCCGCGCGCCGCCATGCCATGGCATGCGGCCGCGGTGTCGGCGGCGTCGCTGCGCATGTTCGGTTCCGGCTCCTGCGACCTCGGCCGTGTGGCCGACGGCGAACTCGGCTGCTGGTTCCAGCACAGCTGCCCGGAGTGGGACTGGCTCCCCGGCAAGGCGATTGTCCGCGCGGCGGGCGGGGACACCGCCGTCGTCCGGGTGAACGGACTGGCCTGGTTCATCGCCGGAGGTCCGACGGCGGTCCGCGAGCTCGGCGCGGCGCTCGAGTCCGTTCCCCGGTTCGCCTAGTTGTGGTTCCCTCCGATCCCCGCGTGCGCCGGGTCCTGCGCACGGTGTTTGCCACTTACCTGATTGCCTTGGCCCTGGTGGTTTTCCTGCCCGCGCGCGAAGCCGGCACCGTCACCGGCTTCGTAGGGATCATCGCCGGCTGGCTGGCCTTCCTGGGCCTGCCGTTCGGCCCCGCCGCCACGGCGGTGGAATTCGTGGCGAACATTGTCCTGTTTGTGCCCTTCGGAGCGCTTGTCAGGATCCTTTGGCCGAAGGCGTCCTCCTGGCAGCGGATGCTGCCCCTGGCGGCTGGCGCATCCGCCTTCATCGAGCTTGTGCAATTGCTGATTCCCGGCCGGGTAACGTCCCTCTCGGACGTCGTCGCAAACACCTTGGGCGCCGTGGCGGCGGCGCTCGCGGCGGGAGTCATAATGGCCCGGTTCCGGCTCAGGAGGCTCCGCCGGCTGCCGCCGGAACCTCCGTGTCTGCCCCACCGCCTAGACTTGTAATCACCATGGATATGTTGTTCGACCCCTATGCAGGCAGCTCCTACAAGGCTGCGCCCGAGCCCGCCCGTTCCCTTGCCGGGGCCGGTTTGCCCGCCTCGGCGTCCGGCGCGCCCGGCGCGCCGCGGGGTGGTTCCGGGACCGGCGGTCCCGCTTCGTGGGAATCTGCCGGCAGCCATGGCAGGCACTCCTTGCCGAGCGCCGAGTCGCTGCTGCTGGGGCTGAATCCGCAGCAGGAAGAAGCCGTGAAGCACTCCGGCAGCCCGCTGCTGATCGTGGCCGGCGCCGGTTCGGGGAAGACCCGTGTGCTCTCCAACCGGATCGCCTACCTGATCGCCACGGGCCGCGCGCACCACGGCGAAATCCTGGCCATCACCTTCACCAACAAGGCCGCCGCCGAAATGCGCGAGCGTATCGAGGCCCTGGTGGGCGGGCGGGCCAGGAGCATGTGGATCTCCACTTTCCACTCCTCCTGCGTGCGCATCCTCCGCCGCGAGGCCGCCAGCGTTGGCCTGAATTCGAACTTCTCCATCTATGACTCCGCCGACTCGCTGCGGCTGATCACCCTGGTGGCCAAGAACCTGGACCTTGACCCCAAGCGCTTCGCGCCCAAATCCATCCAGCACAAGATCTCCGCCCTCAAGAACGAACTCATCGATGACGATGCCTTCTCCGCGGCCGCAAACTACAACGATCCCTTCGAGCAGGCCGTGGCGGAGGTCTTCAAGGGCTACACGCAGCGGCTGCGCCAGGCCAACGCCATGGATTTCGATGACCTCATTGCCCAGACGGTGTACATGTTCCGGGCCTTCCCGGCGCTCGCGGAGTCCTACCGCCGGCGCTTCCGGCACGTGCTGGTGGACGAATACCAGGACACCAACCACGCGCAGTACGCCTTGGTACGGGAGATCGTGGGCACGGACGCCGCGACCCACGGCGGACCGGGACATGTCGGCCCCAGCGAGCTGACCGTCGTCGGCGATTCCGACCAGTCCATCTATGCCTTCCGCGGTGCGGACATCCGCAATATCGTGGAATTCGAAGAGGACTACCCGAACGCCCGCACCATCAAACTGGAGCAGAACTACCGCTCCACCCAGAACATCCTCTCCGCGGCGAACTCGGTGATCTCGCGCAACCCGAACCGGCAGGAGAAACGCCTCTGGACGGCCGAGGGCGACGGCGAGAAGATCATCGGCTACGTGGGCGAAAACGAACATGACGAGGCCCAGTTCATCGCCAGGGAGATCGACCGGCTCCAGGACGAGGCGGGTCTGCGCCCGGGCGACGTCGCCATCTTCTACCGCACCAACGCCCAGTCCCGTTCGATCGAAGACGTGCTGGTGCGCGTCGGCCTGCCGTACAAAGTGGTGGGCGGCACCCGCTTCTACGAACGCAAGGAAATCAAGGACGCCCTCGCATACCTGCGGGTCCTGGTGAACCCGGACGATGACGTCAACCTTCGCCGGGTGCTCAACGAACCCAAGCGCGGGATCGGCGACCGCGCCGAAGGTGCCGTGGCGGCCCTCGCCGAACGGGACCGCACCTCCTTCATGGCGGCGGCCCGCCGCGCCGCGGAAGCCCCGGGAATGGCCACTCGTTCAGTGAATGCCGTGCTCGGTTTCGTGAAGCTGCTGGACGACCTCGCCGAGGTAGCCTCAGGCTCGGGCGCCGCCGCCGCCCTGGAAGCCGTGCTCGAACAAACCGGGTACCTGGCCGGGCTGCGCGCCAGCAACGATCCGCAGGACGAATCCCGCGTGGAGAACCTCGCCGAACTCGTCGCGGTGGTCCGCGAATACGAACGCGACAACCCCGAAGGCTCGCTCGGCGAATTCCTGGAGCAGGTGTCCCTGGTGGCCGACGCCGACCAGATCCCGGACGCCCCGGACGGGGACGCCACGGCGGCAGCCGCCGCCGTGGCCGAGGCCAAGCGCCTGGGCGTGGTCACCCTCATGACCCTGCACACGGCCAAGGGCCTGGAATTCCCGGTGGTGTTCCTGACGGGCATGGAGCACGGGATCTTCCCGCACCAGCGTTCGGCCACGGACCCGAAGGAACTGGCCGAAGAGCGCCGCCTGGCCTATGTGGGCCTGACCCGCGCCCGGCAGCGGCTGTACGTCACCCGCTCCGAGGTCCGCAACATGTGGGGCCAGAGCCAGTACAACCCGGCCAGCCAGTTCATCGAGGAAATCCCCTCTGACCTGGTCGAGTGGAAGCGCGAAGGCACCTCCCGCCAGCAGGGCGGCTGGGGCGGTCCGTCCCTGGGCGGCAACCGCTACGGCGGTTCCTATTGGGGTGCGGGGACCTCCCGCGGCGCCGCCGCCAGCCCCACTGCAGGGTTCGACGCCGACGTGCCGGCCGCCGTCGCACGCAACCGGGTGCAGCCGCAGAAGGAAGTCATTGCCGTGGTGGTGGGGGACAAGGTGAACCACACGAGCTTCGGCAACGGCACCGTGACCGGCGTCGAGGGCTCCGGCGACAAGACGGTTGCGAAGGTGACGTTCGACGTCGGGGAGAAGCGCCTGCTGCTGCGTTACGCGCCGCTGACCAAACTGGAGAGCTGACGCCGGACGGCGTCGTGAAAGCCCCGGGGTGGCGCCGTCGCACGGCATAATGGGTGCCATGCGACGGACTGTGTTGGGGATTCTGGCCGCCTGCCTGCTCACGATGGCCACGGCGTGTTCCGTGTCCACGAAGGACCCGGCGTACGTGCCGCCGCCACCTCTGCTTCCCTTGGAGCAGATCAAGCGGGCCCCGGTCACACAGCCCAGTGAACTCGGCGGCGGCGACGTGACCGCTTTCGTCACCGAGGACCGCAACATCGTGTGTGCCATGACCACGGCCCGGGGATACCACCTGAACCTGCCTTATGAGGCCAATACTTATTCGGACAGTGCCAACGCGAAGTTTGACGCCGTTCCCGTGGTGCATTGTGAGCTGGCCGTGTACCCGGAACCCCAGGCCAAGGACGTCAGCGACAGCTGCAACGGCACGCGCCTGGGCTACCTTGGCGGCACCGTGCTGCTGCGGCTGGACAAGGTGGTTTATGGAAGCTGCCGCTCCGGGGTCACCGAAATGGAAGCAGAGTTCGGGCCCAAGGGAAGCCGCGCCGGCCCCATCGCGGAACTGCCGGTCCTCACCGGAGGGCAGAACATCGAGCGCAACGGCCTGCGTTGCTCCACATACAACGGCGGCGTCGCCTGCGGGAACATCTCCGCCGGGATGGCCTTCTTCGTGAACCGGGACGGATACGTGTTGGTCTCCGAAGGCGGAACCATTACGAGCGGCAAAATGCCGGCATCGTAGCCTGCCAAGTGAGAGGTAACTGCTGAAAATCCGCGGGATTACGCGGATTTTCTACGTTTGATAGAAGTGTGTGGTTACTCACTTAACGGGTAGTGTAGAACCGGCTTGCCCCCGCGGGCGGCTAGAGTTCCAGAGGAACTTGCGCAATATGACCGGCAGTTTTTGGCGGGACGTTGCACACTTCTCTTCCGCAGCTGGTTACCGCGGTCACCGCGGACGCCGGCTGTACCGACACTACTTCGACGTAGAAGGACACTAAACCGTGGACCTGTTTGAATATCAGGCGCGCGATATGTTCGAAGCGCACGGTGTACCCGTGCTCGCCGGCATCGTGGCGCACACTCCTGAAGAAGCAAAGGCAGCTGCTGAGAAGATCGGCGGAGTTACTGTCGTCAAGGCACAGGTTAAGGTCGGTGGCCGCGGCAAGGCCGGCGGCGTGAAGGTTGCCAAGACTGCCGACGAGGCACTTGAGCACTCCACCAACATCCTGGGTATGGACATCAAGGGCCACACCGTCAACAAGGTGATGATCGCCCAGGGTGCAGACATCGCCGAAGAGTTCTACTTCTCCGTCCTGCTTGACCGCGCCAACCGCAACTACCTGGCCATGTGCTCGGTGGAAGGCGGCATGGAAATCGAGCAGCTCGCCGTCGAGCGTCCCGAGGCCCTGGCGAAGGTTGCCATCGACCCGGCCGTCGGCATCGACCAGGCCAAGGCTGACGAAATCGTCGCCGCCGCCGGCTTCTCCGCCGAGCTGGCCCCCAAGGTCTCCGCTGTCATCCTGAAGCTCTGGGACGTCTTCAAGAAGGAAGACGCCACCCTGGTCGAGGTCAACCCGCTGGTCCGCACCGGCGCCGGCGACATCGTTGCCCTGGACGGCAAGGTCTCCCTGGATGAGAACGCCGACTTCCGCCACGTGCACCACTCCGAGCTGGAGGACAAGGACGCCGCGGACCCGCTGGAAGCCAAGGCCAAGGCACAGGACCTCAACTACGTGAAGCTGGACGGCGAAGTGGGCATCATCGGCAATGGCGCCGGTCTTGTGATGTCCACCCTCGACGTCGTCGCCTACGCCGGTGAGAACCACGGCAACGTCAAGCCCGCCAACTTCCTGGACATCGGCGGTGGAGCCTCCGCCGAGGTCATGGCCGCCGGCCTCGACGTCATCCTGGGCGACGATCAGGTCAAGAGCGTCTTCGTGAACGTCTTCGGCGGCATTACCGCCTGTGACGCCGTGGCCAAGGGCATCGTCGGTGCACTTGCCGAGCTCGGCTCCTCCGCCAACAAGCCGCTGGTTGTCCGTCTCGACGGCAACAACGTGGACGAAGGCCGCCGCATCCTGACCGAGGCCAACCACCCGCTGGTGACCCTGGCAGCAACCATGGACGAGGGCGCCGACAAGGCCGCCGAGCTCGCCAACGCAGCTAAGTAAGGGACTCGACAATGTCTATCTACCTGAACAAGGATTCCAAGGTCATCGTCCAGGGCATCACCGGCGGCGAAGGCACCAAGCACACCGCCCTGATGCTCAAGGCCGGCACCAACATCGTCGGTGGCGTGAACGCCCGCAAGGCAGGCACCACCGTGCTGCACGGCGACAAGGAAATCACCGTCTACGGCACCGTCAAGGAAGCCATCGCCGAGACCGGCGCCGACGTCTCGATCGTCTTCGTTCCCCCGGCATTCACCAAGTCCGCCGTGGTCGAGGCCATCGAAGCCGGCATCGGCCTCGTGGTTGTCATCACCGAAGGCGTTCCGGTCCAGGACTCCGCCGAATTCTGGGCCCTCGCCCAGTCCAAGGTGGACGCGGACGGCAAGCAGATCACCCGCATCATCGGCCCGAACTGCCCCGGCATCATCACTCCGGGCGAGGCCCTCGTGGGCATCACCCCGGCGAACATCACGGGCAAGGGCCCCATCGGCTTGGTTTCCAAGTCCGGCACCCTGACCTACCAGATGATGTTCGAACTGCGCGACCTCGGCTTCTCCACGGCCATCGGCATCGGCGGCGACCCGGTCATCGGCACCACCCACATCGACGCCCTGGCTGCGTTCGAGGCCGACCCCGAGACCAAGGCGATCGTCATGATCGGCGAAATCGGCGGCGACGCCGAAGAGCGTGCGGCCGACTTCATCAAGGCCAACGTCACCAAGCCGGTCGTCGGCTACGTGGCAGGCTTCACCGCGCCCGAAGGCAAGACCATGGGCCACGCAGGCGCCATCGTCTCCGGCTCCGCCGGAACCGCCCAGGCCAAGAAGGAAGCACTCGAAGCCGCAGGCGTGAAGGTCGGCAAGACGCCGTCCGAGACCGCCAAGCTGCTCCGCGAGGTTTTCGCAGCGCTCTAGAAGCGCTCTACCAGCACCGACGGCGGCGGGCGGCTCCGGGCGGCACCCTTGGCCTAGTGCGGCGCGGCGGTTGAGGAGCGGGCGACCAGGGTCGGGGCAAGGACGCGGTCGACGGCGGGGGAGTCCGGATAGAGGATGCGCTCGATGGCGGCCTGGCCCGCGGCGCGCCCGAGTTCGTAGGCGTGCAGGTCGACGCTGCTCAGTTCGATCCCGTGCAGCCCCGCCACCCGGGAATTGTCGTAGCCCACCAGGGAAAGATCGCGCGGAACGGACAGCCCGAGCGAGGCGGCGGCCTCCCGCACCCCGAGGGCCAGTTCGTCACTGTGCGCGAAGATTGCGCTTGGCCGCTGCCTTGGCGGGGAGGAGAGCACCTGCAGCGCGACGGCGGCGGCATCGGCACGGCCGAAACCCGCGGCTTCCAGGACCAGTGGCCGCAGCCCGTGTTCCAGCATGGTGTCCCGGTAGCCGATGCGCCGGTCCAGGTGGCCCTCGAAAGCCGGCCCGCACAGGTGTGCTATTTTCCGGTGGCCCAGTTCCAGCAGATGCTCAGTTGCCAGGCGGCCGCCGCTGATGTCGTCGGAGTGGATGCTGTCCACCCCGGGTACTGAACGCGTGACGTTGACCAAGGGAACCATGCGGTTCAGCTCCCGCACCCGCTCGTCCGGATCGAGCAGCGAGGCGGCGATGATGACCCCCACCTGGCTTTCGAAGAGCGGATCGAGGGCACGTGGATCCGGGTAGTAGGGTGTCGGGTTGACGCTGATGACCAGGCGGGAGCCGTTGGCCCTCAGTACGTTTTGCACCCCGTTGAAGACATCTGCGTAGACGTCATTGTTGAGGTCCGCGAGATGCAGCCCCACCGCGGTCGGACGTTTCCGCGCGAGGTCGGCCGCCTGGATGTTGCGGCGGTAACCAAGCATGTCCGCGGTCTTGAGGATCTGCTGCCGCATGTCCTCGCTGACGCCCGGTGCGCCGCGCATGGCGAAAGACACCAGAGTGCGCGACACCCCCAGATGGCGGGCCACGTCGCTCTGTGTCACCGCCCGCTTGGCTGTGTCCGTATCCGGCGTGCGCATGGGAACAATGATGGCATGGCCAAAGAAACCTTTGGACTTTTTGAGAGTATGACCTGACAAACTATCTTTCGCGCGTTAGGCTAAGTGTGATCCACCTCGCATGACCTGACGACAAAGGAGTCTCATGAGCTCACATTCCACGGCCGGCAAACTGGCGGGCGGTGCCGCACTTCCGCCCCTGACGGGAGGCCCGCACCGGAAGCGCTTGGGCCTGGTAGCCCTCGTTGCCACTTTCGGCGGCCTTCTCTTCGGATACGACACAGGAGTCATCAACGGGGCGCTGCGCCCCATGACCGCGGAGCTCGGCCTCACGGCCTTCACGGAGGGCATTGTCACCAGCTCCCTGGTGTTCGCAGCCGCCCTTGGTGCGATTTCCTGTGGGCGCATTTCCGACGGCTGGGGCCGCCGGAAGACGATCATCCTGCTTGCCGCGCTCTTCTTCGTGGGAACGCTCTTGGTGGTGTTCACGCCGAACTTCGCGGTCCTCGTTGCCGGACGCATCCTCCTTGGCATCGCGGTGGGCGGTGCATCGGCTGTTGTTCCGGTCTTCCTGGCCGAGCTTGCGCCCTATGAGATCCGCGGGTCCCTTTCCGGGCGCAATGAGCTCGCGATCGTGGTCGGACAGCTCGCAGCATTCGTGGTCAACGCAGCCATCGGAGGCCTCTTCGGCCACCTCGAGGGCGTCTGGCGCATCATGTTCGCAGTCTGTGCGCTGCCCGCCGTCGCGCTCTTCTTCGGCATGCTCCGGATGCCGGAGTCGCCGCGTTGGCTCGTCGAAAAGGGCCGGCATGCGGAGGCCCTCGCGGTCTTGAAGACGGTGCGCTCCGGGGACCGCGCGGTCGCCGAGCTCGCCGACGTCGAGAAGGTGGCGCAGGAAGAAGAGGAGGCGGGTGAGGTCGGCTGGCGGGCCATCCTGAGCAACCGCAACCTGCTGCGCATCCTCCTCGTCGGGATCGGCCTGGGCGTTGCCCAGCAGCTCACCGGTATCAACTCGATCATGTACTACGGCCAGACCGTGCTGGTGGAGTCCGGCTTCAGTGAAAGCGGTGCGCTCATCGCCAACATCGCTCCCGGTGTCATCGCCGTGGTCGGCGGCGTCATCGCCCTGACCATGATGGACCGCATCGACCGCCGCAAGACTTTCATCATGGGCCTCTCGCTCACAACGGTCTGCCACCTGCTGATCGGCGTCGCTTCCATGGCCCTCCCTGTGGGCAATCCGGTCCGGCCGTTCGTGATCCTGTTCCTCGTGGTGGCCTTCGTCGGTTCGATGCAGACCTTCCTGAACGTCGCCGTCTGGGTGTACCTTGCCGAGGTTTTCCCGCTGCACATGCGCGGCATCGGCACGGGTATCTCGATCTTCATGCTGTGGATCGTCAACGGCTTCCTGTCGCTCTACTTCCCGTCCCTCGTGGCCGGGGTCGGCATTACGGGAACTTTCTTCCTCTTCGCCGTGGTAGGCGCCCTGGCGCTGCTCTTCGTCACCACCCAGGTGCCCGAGACCCGCGGGCACACCCTGGAAGCCCTGGAAGAGGACGTTTCCACCGGCGCCATCTTCGTGGTGGCGAAGGCCAAGTAGCCTGCACCGCCCTTTGTCCTGGCGCCGCGGGGGCCGGGTATTGACCCGGCCCTCCGCGCGAGGATATTGTAAGAATGTCAGGACAAAGTTTTAGCAAGAAGGTTGCCATGCCCCTCGTTCGTATCGATGTCACCGCCGGGCGTAGCCCCGAAGAGCTCCAGGCCATCAGCAGGGCCGTCCACGAAGCGATTGTCGACGAGTACCGGATCCCCGGGCGCGACTACTTCCACATCCTCACCGAGCACCCTGAGGGTCAGCTCGTGGCGCAGGACGCGGGCCTCGGCTTCGAGCGCAGCGGCGGCGTGGTCATGCTCCAGATCTTCACCCAACGCGGCCGCAGCGTCGAGGCCAAGCAGAGCCTTTACGCCAGGATCCACCAAGCGCTCGGCGGCGTCGGCGTCGCCGGCGAGGACATCTTCCTGGGTTACGTGGAAAACGGCCCCGAGGACTGGACGTTCGGCTTCGGTCGCGCCCAGTACCTGACGGGTGAGCTGAAGGTGCCATCGGCGTCGTAATTTCACAGTAAATGTGCTGACAAACCTTTGACAGGACATTAAAATCGTAGGAAAGTTTAGCTGTGGCCGGCATCACAACGGCTGCGGTCCGCGCCGGGAAACCGGAATGACAAGGAAGGCGGAAGAAGTGGGCTTCGAGCTACTCACGATGGGACGCATCAGCGTCGACATCTACCCGAACGACGTCGGTGTGACCCTCGATAAGGTGGGCAGCTTCGGCAAGTACCTGGGCGGTTCGCCCTCGAACGTTGCGGTTGCGGCGGCCAGGCATGGCCGTTCGACGGCGGTCATCACCCGCACGGGGCAGGATCCTTTCGGGGAGTACCTGCACCGCGAACTGGCAAAGTTCGGCGTGGACGACCGTTTCGTCAGCGGCGTCGAGGGCCTGCAGACCCCTGCGACGTTCTGCGCCATCCTGCCCGAGGAACAGAAGTTCCCGCTGTACTTCTACGGCCGTTTCCCCACCGCCCCGGACCTGCAGATCGAAGCAGGCGAGCTGGACCTGGACGCAATCCGGGATGCCAGGATCTTCTGGTCCACGGTGACCGGACTGTGTCAGGAACCCAGCCGCGCCGCCCACATCGCCGCGCACGAGGCCCGTCCGCACAGCGGCCTTGCAGGCGCCCAGCACACCGTCCTGGACCTCGACTACCGGCCGATGTTCTGGAACAGCGTCGAAGAGGCCCGCGAGCAGGTGGCCAAGGTGCTGCCGCACGTCACCGTGGCGATCGGCAACGACGAAGAGTGCGCCGTCGCCGTCGGGCCCGGAACTCCGGACGAGCAGGCGGACCGGCTGCTGGACGCCGGCGTGCAGATCGCCGTCGTCAAGCTCGGCCCCGAAGGCGTGATGGCCAAGACCCGCACCGAACGTGTGGTATCGGCCCCGGTTCCGGTGCAGACCCTCAACGGCCTGGGTGCGGGGGATTCCTTCGGCGGGGCCTTCGTGCACGGGCTGCTGGCCGGCTGGTCCCTGGCCGAGGTCCTGGACTACGCGAACGCCGCCGGCGCAATCGTGGCGTCCCGGCTCTCCTGCGCCGACGCGATGCCCACACCCGAAGAAGTCGTCTCGCTGCTGAGCGAACGGGGCCGACTGGTGGCCGATTCCCTGAAGGAAGTGGCCAAATGAGCCTCGAAACCATCGACATTGAGAACCCGCGCCGCTACGAGTTCCTCACCAAGATCCGCCTCGAGGATCCGGGAGCCGTAGCCCGTGCGGCCGCCGCACGCATCAAGCACCCCGGTGCAGTGCTCGGCAAGCAGAACTTCATCGTGGCAGCCGACCACGCCGCACGCGGGGCGCTCGCCGCCCAGGGGCAGCCGACGGCGATGGCGAACCGCCGCGAATTGCTGGACCGCCTGCAGCTCGCCCTCGCCAACCCGGCAGTTGACGGCGTACTCGCCAGCCCGGACATCATGGACGACCTGCTCCTGCTGGGTGCCCTGGACGGCAAGCTGGTGTTCGGCTCGATGAACCGCGGCGGCCTGGCCGGCCTGGTGAACGAGTTCGACGACCGCTTCACCGGCCACACGGCCGAGGCCCTCGCGGCCCTCGGGGCCGACGGCGGCAAGATGCTCACCCGCATCGCGCTCGGTGACCCCGTGACGGCGCAGTTCCTGGAAGCGACCGCGAAGGCCATCGACTCCCTGACCAGCCGCGGCCTGATCGCGATGGTGGAGCCGTTCCTGTCCGCCTGGGTGGACGGGAAGGTCCGCAACGACCTGTCCGCAGATGCGGTGATCAAGTCCATCGGCATCGCCTCCGGCCTGGGCGCCACCAGTGCCTACACGTGGATGAAGCTGCCCGTCGTGGATGAAATGGAGCGCGTCATGGCGGCCACCACCATGCCCACGGTCCTGCTGGGCGGGGACCCGACCGGCTCCCCGGATGAGGTGTTCGCCGAGTGGGGCAAGGCCTTGGCCCTGCCCGGCGTGCAGGGCCTCACCGTGGGACGCACGCTGCTCTACCCGGCCGACGGCGACGTGGCAGGTGCCGTCGCGGCTGCGGCGTCGCTGCTGCACACTGAAGAAGTCAGGCCTGAAGAAATCACCCCCTCCGTCAGCAAGGAGACTGTGCGATGACGCGCACCATGACCGTGGCCCAGGCCATTGTTGAGTTCCTGGGCAAGCAGTACACCGTGGACCGTGTGGGCGGGGTGGAATTCCGGGAGCGGCTGATTCCGGGCATGTTCGGCATTTTCGGGCACGGGAACGTGGCCGGCGTGGGGCAGGCCCTGAAGCAGTGGCAGGCCAAGGACCCGTCCGTCATGCCGTATTACCAGGGCCGCAATGAGCAGGCCCAGGCGCACCAGGCGGTGGGCTACGCCCGGCACACCCGCCGTCGCCAGACGTTCGCGGTGACCACCTCGGTGGGCCCGGGTTCCACGAACCTGATCACCGGTGCCGCCCTGGCCACGGCCAACCGGCTGCCGGTGCTGCTGTTCCCCTCGGACACCTTCGCGACCCGCACCGTGGACCCGGTGCTGCAGCAGATCGAACAGCCGCACGGCTATGACATCACGGTCAATGACGCGTTCCGTCCGGTCTCGAAGTACTACGACAAGGTCCAGCGCCCCGAGCAGCTGTTCTCGGCCCTGCTGAACGGCCTCCGCGTGCTGACGGACCCTGCCGAGACCGGTGCGGTGACGATCGCCCTGCCGCAGGACGTACAGGCCGAGGTCATCGAGGTCCCGGAAGAATTCCTGGCCGAGCGGGAATGGCGCATCCGCCGCCCCGCCCCGGAACCCGAGGACATCACCGAGGCCGTCCGCCGCATCCGCGCCGCCAAGCGCCCGCTCATCGTCGCCGGCGGCGGCGTGCTGTATGCCTTCGGCCAGGACCAGCTCCGCGGGTTCGCCGAGGCCACCGGCATCCCGGTCGGCTGGACCCAGGCCGGCGTCGGCGTCCTGCCCTGGAACCACCCGCAGGCGCTCGGTGCGATTGGATCCACAGGCACGACGGCGGCCAACGCCTTGGCCCGCGAAGCGGACCTGGTGATCGGCATCGGCACCCGCTACGAGGACTTCACCACCGCCTCCCGCACCGCGTTCCAGAACGAGGGCGTGTCCTTCGTGAACATCAACGTCGCCGCGATCGACGCGTACAAGCACGGCACCTCGTTGCCGATCGTGGCCGATGCCCGCAAGGCCCTGGAAGCCCTCACCGTGGAGCTGTCCGGCTACAGCATCGGCGCGTCCGTGGCGGCGGAGGTCGTGGAGGAAAAGGCCCGCTGGGACGCAACCGTGGACGCCGCCTTCGCGCAGCGCTTCGCGCCCCTCGTGTCCCAGAACGCGATCATCGGCGCCACCAACCGCACCATGGCCCCGCAGGACGTGCTGATCTGCGCCGCAGGCTCCCTCCCGGGCGACCTGCACAAGATGTGGCGGGTCACCGACCCGTTCGGATACCACGTTGAGTACGCGTTCTCCTGCATGGGCTACGAGATCGCCGGCGGCCTGGGCGTCAAGCGCGCCGCCCTGGACGAAGCCAAAGCCGGCGGGGTGAATCGTGACGTGGTGGTCATGGTCGGGGACGGCTCCTACCTGATGATGCACACCGAACTGGTCACCGCCGTCGCCGAGGGCATCAAGCTGATCGTGGTGCTGATCCAGAACCACGGCTACGCCTCGATCGGTTCGCTCTCCGAATCCCTGGGCTCCCAGCGCTTCGGCACCCAGTACCGCGTGCTGGACAAGGCCACGCACAGCTTCGACGCCGGGGACAAACTCCCGATCGACCTGGCCACCAACGCCGAATCCCTGGGCGCCACCGTCTACCGGATCGAACCGGGCGAGAACGTCATCGAGGACCTCGAAGCCGCGATCGCCAAGGCCAAGGCCGCCCCCGAAGGCAGCGGCCCGATCGTGATCCACCTCGAATCCGATCCCCTGATCGACGCCCCGTCCTCCGAATCCTGGTGGGACGTGCCCGTGTCCGCCGTCGCCGAACTCGACAGCACCAAGAAGGCCTACCAGGTCTACGAAGACTGGAAAGCCGTCCAGAAGCCCCTGCTGGGCTGAAACCGTCCGCTGAAGGACCGTCCGTTGAAGGACCGTCCGTTGAAGGACCGGCCCCGCACATCCTTGAAAACTTCCACGCAGGAGAAACACATGACCATCACCACCATTCCCCATTTCTTCAACGGCGCCGAGCACCCCGGCACCGGCACCAACACCGAGGGTGTCTTCAACCCCGCCACCGGTGCCCAGACGGGCGAGGTCCGCCTGGCCAGCCCGGAGGATCTGAACGAGGCCGTCGCGATCGCGAAGGAAGCCGCGAAGTCCTGGGGCGATGTCTCCCTGGCCAAGCGCACCACCATCCTGTTCAAGTTCCGTGAGCTTGTCGCCGCGCACGTGGACGAACTCGCCGCCCTGATCACGGCCGAGCACGGCAAGGTCCTCTCCGACGCCAAGGGCGAGATCGGCCGCGGCCTCGAGGTGATCGAGTTCGCCTGCGGCATCCCGCAGCTGCTCAAGGGCGAGTACTCCGACCAGGCCTCCACCGGCATCGACGTGTTCTCCTACCGCCAGCCCGTGGGCGTCGTCGCGGGCATCACCCCGTTCAACTTCCCCGTCATGGTGCCGCTCTGGATGGCTCCGATGGCGATCGCCACCGGCAACACCTTCATCCTCAAGCCCTCGGGCCGGGTGCCCTCGGCGGCGATGCTGCTGGCGAAGCTGTTCAAGCAGGCCGGCCTGCCCGACGGCGTGTTCCAGGTGCTGCACGGCAACCGCGAAGTGGTCCAGGGCCTGCTCACCCACCCGGACATCGACGCGATCTCCTTCGTCGGCTCCACCCCGGTGGCCAAGCTCGTGCACGACACCGGTACGGCCCACGGCAAGCGCGTCCAGGCCCTGGGCGGTGCCAAGAACCACGCAATCATCCTGCCCGACGCCGACCTGGACAACGCCGCCGACCACCTGGCCGCCGCCGCCTTCGGCTCCGCCGGGCAGCGCTGCATGGCGATCTCCGTCGCCATCGCCGTCGGCGACGCCGCCGATGCGCTGGTGGCCAAGGTCAAGGACCGCGCCGAAGCCGTCCGCGTTGCCGACGGCACCCACCCGGAGGCCGAGATGGGCCCGGTCATCACCAAGGCCGCCCAGCAGAAGATGCGCTCGATCGTCACTGCCGCCGCCGAGTCCGGCGCAGACCTGGTGGTGGACGGCCGCGAATTCACTGTGGCCGGCCAGGAGGACGGCTACTGGTTCGGACCCACGGTGATCGACAAGGTCGACTTCGACATGGACGCCTACCAGGAGGAAATCTTCGGCCCCGTCCTGTCCGTGGTGCGCACCGAAACCGTCGAGGAAGCGATCGAGCTGATCAACTCCAACCCCTACGGCAACGGCACGGCGATCTTCACCTCCTCCGGAGCGAACGCCCGCAAGTTCCACCGCGGCGTGCACGTGGGCATGATCGGCATCAACGTGCCAGTCCCGGTGCCCGTGGCCTACCACTCCTTCGGCGGCTGGAAGGATTCCCTGTTCGGCGACAAGCACATCTACGGCCCCGAAGGCGTGTCCTTCTACACCCGTGCCAAGGTCATCACCGAACGCTGGCCCGAACCCAAGCAGCGCACCGGTGCCAGCTACAACTTCCCCACCAACTGAATCCCCACCGAGAAAGACACCGCTGTCATGACAGACGTCGAGAACAAGCTCATCATCGGTACCGCGCCCGACTCCTGGGGTGTGTGGTTCGCCGATGATCCCAGGCAGACTCCCTGGGAACGGTTCCTGGATGAGGTGGCCGAATCCGGCTACAAGTGGATTGAACTGGGTCCCTACGGCTACCTGCCCAACGACCCCGCGCGGCTGGCCGAGGAACTCAAGCAGCGCGACCTCAAGGTCACCGCCGGAACGGTCTTCACCGCCTTCCACCGCGGCGCGAAGCAGTACGACGAAGCATGGGAACCGGCGCGCAAGGTAGCCGAACTGACGGCAGCCATGGGCGGCGAGCACATCGTGGTCATCCCGGCCATGTGGCGTGACGACGTCACCGGAGAAGCCGTGGAAAGCGGTCAGCTTACCGACGAGCAGTGGGCGGACCTCTTCGCAGGACACAACCGCATGGGCAAGATCCTCCTGGAGGACTTCGGCCTGCACCAGCAGTTCCACTCCCACGCGGACTCCCACGTCGGCGCGCAGCAGGACATCGAAACCCTGCTGGCCGCCACAGACCCGCAGTACCTGAACCTTTGCCTGGACACCGGGCACGCCGAATACTGCGGAGCCTCCAGCCTCGAGCTGATCAAGAACTACCCGGACCGCATCGGCTACCTGCACCTGAAGCAGATCAACCCCGAGGTCCTGGCCGAGGTCAATGAGAAGGACATGACCTGGGCAGCCGCCAACCTTGCCGGCGTCATGACCGAACCGCCGAACGGCCTGCCGGACCTGCGCGCCGTGATCGAGGCCGTGGAAGGCCTCAACCGCCCGATCTTCGGGATCGTGGAGCAGGACATGTATCCGGTGGCCTTCGATGTGCCGATGCCCATCGCCAAGCGCACCAGGAACTACCTGCTCTCCTGCGGTTCCCGCACCACTGTCGGCTGACAACGCGGGCCCCCACAAGCAACCACTGAGCTGAAAGGCAAAAGTCACCATGAGTGAAAACCTGCGCGTCGCCGTCATTGGCGCCGGCATGATGGGCGCGGACCACATCAAGCGCCTGCACACGCGTATCCACGGCGCCGAGGTGGCCGCCGTCGTCGACATCGACCTGGACCGTGCCAACGCCGCCATCGCCGGGATTCCCGGCGCCAAGGCCTTCGCGACGGCCGCGGAGGCCTACGCCTCCGGCGACGTCAACGCCGTCGTGATCGCCACCCCCGGCTTCCTGCACGAGCAGGCCCTGCTCGAGGCGCTGCCGCTGGACATCCCGATCCTCTGCGAGAAGCCGCTCACCCCGGACGCCGAATCGGCCTGGAAGATCGTCCAAGCCGAAGTGGAGGCCGGCCGCAAGCGCATCCAGGTGGGCTTCATGCGCCGCTACGACGCCGAATACGCCGAACTGGGCGGCCTGATCCGCGGCGGCGAGCTGGGCGAACTGCTCATGCTGCACTGCCGCCACCGCAATGCCTCAACGCCTGCCGGATTCACCAACGAGATGCTCATCAACGACTCCGTGGTCCACGAGTTCGACGTGATCCGCTTCCTGACCGGCGAGGAAATCACCTCGGTCCAGGTCCGCCTGGGCAAGGCGTCCAGCAAGGCTCCCACCGGCCAGCACGACCCCCAGCACGTGCTGATCGAAACCGAGTCCGGTGTCCTGGCCGACGTCGAGATCTTCGTCAACGCCAAGTTCGGCTACGAGGTGGCCACCGAAGCCGCCTTCGAAGAGGCGATCGTGAACATCGGGCGCGACGGCGGCCCGTACGTGCGCCGCAGCGGCGCCTGGGGCGGCCAGGTCACCCCGAGCTTCATCGAGCGTTTCGGTGCCGCGTACGACGCCGAAGTCCAGGCCTGGGTGGACGCTGCCGCCCGCGGTGGGCTGGGCGGTCCCTCCGCCTGGGACGGCTACGCCACCGCCGCCTGCTGCGAGGCCGGCGTCGAGGCGCAGAAGAGCGGCGAGAAGGTCGCCGTCGTGCTGAACGAGAGGCCGGAGCTCTACCGGGCCGAGGGGGAGAAGCAGTGAAGATCGCCCTCGACCCCACCCCGTTCCACCACAGCCACTCCCTCCTGGAGTTCCCGGCGCTCGCCGCGGACCTGGGGTACCGCTACCTCCAGATGACCCCGCACGCGGACATGATCCCGTTCTTCCGCCACCCCAAGGCAGACGACGCGCTCGTTGCGCAGTTCCGGAAGAACTGCGAGGCTGCCGGCGTCGAAGTGGCGTCGGTGCTGCCCGTGCTCCGCTGGTCCGGCCCGGACGAGACCCTGCGCCAGGCCGCTGTGCGCTACTGGAAGCGCGCCATCCAGATCTCCGTGGACCTCGGCTGCACCCAGATGAACACCGAGTTCTCCGGCCGCCCCGAGCTGCCCGAGGAGTCCGAGGCCGCCTTCTACAAGTCCATGGAGGAGCTGCTGCCGGTCTTCGAACGTGAAGGCGTCCACGTGGCGATCGACCCGCACCCGGACGACTTCGTGGAGGAGGGCCTGGCTGCCTGGCGCGTGATCCGGGGCCTGAACTCCCCGAACGTGGGCATGGTCTACGTGGCCTCGCACACCTTCCACATGAAGGACGAGCCGCTGGACATCATGCGCGCCGCGGGGGACCGCCTGCGCGTTGTCCACGTCTCGGACACCCTGAACCACCACGCCTCGCACGGCCTCCGGTACATCACCAACCCGCCCGGCAACGCGGTGCGCGTACACCAGCACCTGAAGATCGGCGACGGCGAGGTCAACTGGGACGAGTTCTTCGGCGGCCTGGCCGAGGTGGGCTTCCTGGACTCGCCGGACACAGTCATGTGCTCCTCCGTCTTCGCCGAAGACGAAAACGCACACGACGTTGCCCGGTACCAGCTGGAAACGATCGAAAAGTACGTGGCGAAGTTCGGCAAGGGCTGAGCCAGGGAGTGCCGGGCGCCGTGACCCGGCGCCTTTCACCGGACTGAACGTGGGTAGCCCGCTCAAAATTGAGCGGGCTACCCACGTTTCGTCCGGCTTTTCCACATAGGCGCCATTACGTGGTGCCCGCAGCGCTCCGGCCCGTTTCAGTGGGGGTATGGAATTCCCCGAAGCCACCTTCCGCAGCTCACCGACCGGCAGCCGTGCGGGCGCGACAGCCTGGGAGCTGCACCACGGCTACAAGCGCGGGAAGCTTGTCCGGATCCGGCAAGGGGTCTACGTTCCGGCGGAGCAATGGCTGTCCGTCAATGGTTGGGAGCGTTATGCGCTGACGACGGCGTCACTTGCCGTCCGCGGCGAATCTCCCGTTTTTTGCCGGGAGACAGGTCTGCTCCTGTGGGGATTGAAGCTCGCCGGACTTCCGCAGACGGTGGAATACCTGACCCGTCATCAAGACCAGGTAGGCCGCACGGCTGCACCGGGCCTCTATGGCGACCGGGATTCCGCGGAGGAACTCAGAAAGCGCGTAGCCCCGGACCTTTCAATGCTTCCCACAGGGTTCCGTGACGCCAAACGCCTAGGCACGCACACAGGAAATTGGGCAGTCGTGTCGGAGAAGCTCGGGCTGCGCTTGCGGGTCCAGGACTTCGACGGATTACTCACCGACACCATTCACCGCTTGCCTTTCCATAACGCGGTGGCGGTGCTTGACCAGGTGCTTTCGCAGCAGTCCGCGGCACCATACATCCGAAGCCAGGAACACCTTTCAGGCCTTTGCGTCCTGCTCACGAAAGCCGCTCAAAGGGAACGCATGACCGCGGCCGTGGCCTTCGCGGACCATCGCTCCGAATCCGTGGGCGAGTCCTTCAGCCGGGCAGTGATCGCACAGCTTGGTTTCGAGGTTCCGGACCTGCAGTTCCGTGTCGTAGGGCCGTACGGAGAGGTGGCCCGGACGGATTTCCATTGGCCGGAGCGGAAGCTGGTCGGCGAGTTCGATGGCCGCATCAAGTACACCCGGGCGCGGGAGCTCAGCGGGAAATCCATTGAGGAGGTAGTAGCCGAGGAGAAAGCCCGTGAGGACCGCATCCGTGCGCTGGGCTACGGCGTGATCCGGTGGGAATGGGATGAGCTGACCCGGCCCGAGCGGCTCGCCGCCAAACTCCTGCGTGCCGGGGTCCCCCGCGCTCCGGCGAATTCTTACCGGCCCAAGCGTGGGTTGCCCGCCCAAATTTAGGCAGGCAACCCACGTTTGGGCTGGTAGAAGCGAATGGAAAGGACCTTACGCCGTGAACGGCAGGCGGGGGTCGACGTCGACCCCTTCCCAGGTGGTGCGCACCCAGCCGTGGTGCTCGTCGTCGCTGATGAGCCATTCGCGCACGCGTCCGGGGCCGGCCATGACGTTGAGGTAGTACATGTCGTAACCGGGGGCGGCCATGGCCGGGCCGTGCCAGCCGTAGGGGACCAGGACGACGTCGCCGGTGCGGACCTCGCCGCAGATGTCGATGGGGCGCTCGTCCGAAGCGGAGACCCGCACGTAGCCGAGCGGATCGGTTCCGGCTAGTCTGTCCGCCGGGACGGGGGAACCTTCAGCGAGCCGGGTCTCGAAGTAGTAGATCTCCTCGAGCGCGGTCTCGCCGTCTTTTTCCTCGTCGTGCTTGTGCGGCGGATAAGAGGACCAGTTGCCGGCCGGGGTGATGACTTCGCAGACGATGAAGCGGTCCGCTTCCAGGGCGGCGGGGGTGCCGAAGTTGTGGACCTGTCGGGAGCAGTTGCCGGCGCCGCGCAGTTCAAGCGGGGTTTCTTCGGCGCGGACCAGGCGGGTGGGGTATTCGGCCTTTGCCGGTGCCAGCGCGACGGCGACACGGCCCCCGGCAGCGCTGCTCACCGTGGCGGCCTTGCCGATGCCGGTGTACAGCACGTCAGTGGTGCCATGGAAGACGCTCGTGCGGCCGCGCAGTTCATGGTCCTGGCCGTCGACGGTCACCGTGAAGGATCCCTCCAGGGGCACGACAATCCGCTCTTCGGCGGCGGCATCGAGCCGCACCGCAGCCCCGGGGGCGAGTGTGGCCACCTTGAGGCCGGTGTGGGCCCAGCCGTCCACCTGCGTGCTGCTGTCGTGCGCGCCGAGCGAGACCTGCCAGTCGCCGTCGGCTGCTTTTCCGTAGGGGTAGACCCATTCGGCCATGGGGGAGCGTCCTTTCGTTCGGGGTGCCGGCCCCGCGCCTCAGCGCTGGACGAGCGTCATTTCAAAGCTGTAGGAATCGGCCCGGTACACGTGGTGCCCGGTTTCGATGTTCCGGCCCGTGTCATCGACGGCGGTGCGCTCCATGGTCACCAGCGCCGCGCCCGGCTCGCAGCCAAGCATCTCGGCCTGGTATTCGTCCGCGACGGCGGCGCCGATCCTTTGTTGCGCGAGCCGGAAGTTGACCCCGGCGGTGCGCAGGAGGTCGTACATGCCGCGCTCCTGGAGGGTTTCCTCACTGAGCTG
Source organism: Curtobacterium sp. LFS079 (assembly GCF_047977865.1). Classification (NCBI taxonomy): domain Bacteria; kingdom Bacillati; phylum Actinomycetota; class Actinomycetes; order Micrococcales; family Microbacteriaceae; genus Curtobacterium; species Curtobacterium sp. LFS079. The sequence continues at coordinate 43,729 of NZ_JBFPFO010000010.1, read as the reverse complement.
GGCGACGTCGTCGCGCACCCAGTTCTCCATGAGCGCCAGCGGCTTGTTGCCGACGCTTCGCAGCCGGGTGAAGTGGTAGATGCCGACGCCGGCCGGCAGCTGCAGCGTGGTGCGCTGTTCTTCCAGCCCGGGGCCGTGGCTGAAGGACAGCACGCGGGTGCTGGGCTTCTGGCCGGTACGCACGAGGTCGTCGTTCAGGCTGGAGAGCTCCAAGGGGCGCCGCACCTGGCTTGCCACCACCTGGGTGCCGACGCCGCGCTTGCGGACCAGCAGCCCGGACCGCACCAGTTCGTCCATCGCTTTGCGCATGGTGGGGCGGGACAGGTTGAGCCGGTTGGCGAGCTCGATTTCGTTTTCCAGCCGGGAACCAGGTTCCAGGGTGCCGGAGCGGATCATGCCCTCGATGCCCTGGACCACCTGGTGGTACAGCGGCACGGGTGAGGAGCGGTCGATCGGGATATTCAGGAGTTGTGCCATCTCTACTTCTCCCTTGCGTCGGGTGGATGTGGCATGTCTGGTTGCATGGACAAATGCCTTGCCTGAAGTGTAGGCCCGGAATCCGCGCCACGGCAGCGACACGCACCACCCGGAAGCCCTGGAGCGTATGTCAGCAGTAGCTGACATACGACGGTTCCTAGGACCCATTATTTATCGTGACGTAAATATGTCAAGACAAACTATTGACTATTGTGATGCCGATCACCCATGATCGGTTGCAGCCCCCCACGCCGTTCCGTGGGAAAGGATCGAAGGAGATTCGGATGAAGAAATACACCTGGCGCCGTGTCGCCGCCGTCGCGCTCATGGCGCCCCTGCTGGCCGTTGCGGCTTGTTCCGCGCAGGGAGGCAAGCCTGCCGACAGCAGCAACGGCAACGGTGGCGGCCAAGCGGCCGTAAGCACGCCACGACTGAAGATTGCGATGATCACGCACGCGGCCCCCGGCGACACGTTCTGGGACATCGTCCGTAAGGGCGCCGAGGAAGCTGCCAAGAAGGACAACGTCGACCTGCTTTACACCAACGACCAGGAAGCCGGCCGCCAGGCCCAGCTGGTCCAGCAGGCCATCGACCAGAAGGTGGACGGCATCGCCGTCACCCTGGCCACCCCGGACGCGCTGAAGGACGTCGTCAAGAAGGCCGTCGACGCCGGCATTCCGGTGGTGAGCTTCAACGGCGGCGAGGACGCCTCCGCCAAGCTCGGCGCCTTCACCCACTTCGGCTCGAACGAGAAGCTCGCCGGCGAGGCCGTGGGCACCAAGCTCGCCGCCGAGGGATACAAGCACCCCATCTGCGTCATCCAGCAGCAGGGCCACGTGGGCCTCGAAGCACGCTGTGCCGGCGTCAAGGAGAAGGTGCCCGCCACGGAGGTCCTGTACGTCAACGGCCAGGACATGACCAGCGTGCAGTCCACCGCCACCGCGAAGCTCCAGGCCACCAAGGACGCCGACGCCATCATCGGCCTGGGCGCCCCCATCACCCTGACCCTGCTGAAGTCCATCAAGGACGCCGGTAGCTCCGCCAAGGCGGCCAGCTTCGACCTCAACGCCGAGCTGGCGCAGCAGATCGTGGACGGCAATGTCCTCTTCACAGTGGACCAGCAACCGTACCTGCAGGGCTACATGTCGGTGGACTCCCTGTGGCAGAACAAGCGTGGCGGCTTCAAGATCGGTGGCGGACAGGCGGTCCTGACCGGCCCGGCCATCATCGACAAGGAGAACGGCGCAGAGACCCTCAAGTACGCCAAGGAAGGCGTCCGCTAAACGGACGTTCCCGGGGGTGCCGTACGGTTCCGGCCGGGCGGCACCCCGCAACCCAGGAGTATTCCCATGTCATCAACTGTCACTGCTCCGCATGCTCCCTTGGCGGATGAGCGTGTTGCGAAGCGAAATCCCTTCCAGAAGCTGCTGGCCCGGCCCGAGGTCGGCGCCCTCGTGGGCGCGATCGCGCTGTTCATCTTCTTCGCCTCGGTGGCCCCCACCTTCACCCAGCCCAACGCGCTGGCCACGGTCCTGTACGGATCTTCGACGATCGGCATCATGGCCGTGGGTGTCTCGCTGCTGATGATCGGCGGCGAGTTCGACCTTTCCACCGGCGTCGCGGTGATCTCCTCTGCCCTGACCGCGGCCCTGTTTTCCTGGTATTTCTCGATGAATGCCTGGGTGGGCGTGGGCGTGGCCCTGGTGGTTTCGCTGGCCATCGGCTTCATCAACGGCTGGATCCTGATCAAAACCAAACTGCCATCCTTCATCGTGACCCTGGCATCGTTCCTGATGCTCACCGGCCTGAACCTGGCCCTGACCCGCGCGGTCGGCGGAAGCGTCTCCTCGCCGTCGATCGCGAAACTGGACGGCTTCGAATCGGCCCGCGCCATCTTCGCCTCCTCCGTCTCGATCGGCGGAGTGGAAGTGAAAATCACCGTGTTCTACTGGATCATCCTCGTGGCGATCGCCTCCTGGATCCTGCTGCGGACCAAGGTGGGCAACTGGATCTTCGCGGTCGGCGGCGACGACAACGCCGCGCTCGCCGTCGGTGTGCCGGTCACCAAGACCAAGATCGGCCTGTTCATGGCCGTTGGTTTCTGCGGCTGGCTGCTGGGCATGCACAACCTCTTCGCCTTCGACGCCGTCCAGTCCGGTGAGGGCGTGGGCAACGAGTTCCTCTACATCATCGCGGCCGTGATCGGCGGCTGCCTGCTGACCGGCGGCTACGGCTCCGCGGTGGGCGGGGCGATCGGCGCCTTCATCTTCGGCATGGCCAACAAGGGCATTGTCTACGCCCAGTGGAACCCGGACTGGTTCAAGTTCTTCCTCGGCCTGATGCTGCTTCTGGCCACCATCGTGAACCTGATCGTCAAACGCCGCGCGGACGCGAGCAAGTAAAGGGGCCCGACCATGCCTGACAACAAACACATCTCCAACCAGACCCTGCTGGCCGACGAGACGGATCCGTTGACCGACCGTCCCGTGCACCTGCTCAAACTGGACAAGGTGGCCAAGCACTATGGCAACATCATCGCCCTGACGGATGTGACCATGGCCGTGGACAACGGCCGCGTCACCTGCGTGCTGGGCGACAACGGTGCCGGCAAGTCCACCCTGATCAAGATCATCGCCGGCCGCCACCAGCACACCCACGGCACGTTCACCATCATGGGCGAGGAGCGGAAGCTCTCCAGCCCGCGCGAGGCCCTGGATTCGGGCATCGCCGCGGTCTACCAGGACTTGGCCGTGGTCTCCCTCATGCCGATCTGGCGCAACTTCTTCCTCGGCTCCGAGCTCACCACCGGCGTCGGTCCCTTCAAGCGCCTTGACGTGCAGCGCATGAAGGAGATCACCAAGAAGGAACTGGCGGACATGGGCATCGACCTGCGCGATGTGGAACAGCCCATCGGCCAGCTCTCCGGCGGTGAACGGCAGTGCGTGGCGATCGCCCGCGCCGTGTATTTCGGCGCCAAGGTCCTCATCCTGGATGAGCCGACGGCGGCCCTGGGCGTGAAGCAGTCCGGTGTGGTGCTGCGGTACATCCTGCAGGCCCGCGACCGCGGCCTGGGTGTCATCTTCATTACCCACAACCCGCACCACGCCTTCCCCGTGGGCGACCGCTTCCTCCTCCTCAAACGCGGCAAGTCGATCGGCTACTACGACAAGAAGGACATCACCCTCGAGGAACTCACCGCCCAGATGGCCGGCGGCGCCGAGCTGGCCGAACTCGCCCACGAGCTCGAACAAATCGGCGGCCACCCGGAACAGCTCAGGGAAGTCCGCGCGGAGGCCGCTGCCGTGCAGGCGGACGCCCCCAGCGCCTAGGCCAGCACCGACGACGGCCAGCACCGACGACGGCCAGCACTGACGACGGCGCGACGAGCCACCCGGCCCGCCGCGCCGTCGTCGTGCCCGTGCGGCAGTGCGAACAACAGCAGGGGAAGTAGCTCAGACCGCCCGCACGGCCAGCCACACGAATTCCTGGGCTCCCAGCGTCACGCCGTCCGCCAGGGACATTTCGCTGCCGCCCAGGAGTTCGGTGGCGCCGGGCTCGAAACCCGAGAGGGTCCCGGCCGAGACATGCTGGGCTGTGTCCGCGAAGTTCGCCAGGACCAGGACCGCGCGGCCGTTCCCCGGCCGCTGGTAGCCCAGGACATGCCGGTTGTTGGCAGTGAACCCGGTGAGCGGGTTCCCTGCGAGCTCGGGCGTCCCGGAACGGACCGCGAGCATCCGCTTGAGGCCCGCGAAGATGGCGCCCTCCGGCGTCGATGGATCGTCGCGGTGCGCGTAGCGTTCGGCGGGATAGTGCGGGCGGTGGACCCAGCGGCTGTCGGCCTCGTGGCCCGGTTCCTGGGCGTAGCCGTAATCGTTGAGTTGCCCTACTTCGTCGCCGAGGTAGATCAGCGGGATGCCGCCGGTGCTGATCGCGATCGAGTGCAGCAGGAGCACCCGGCGCACCGCCTCCGGCGAGCCGTCCTCGAGGCCGCACAGGGACGCCGTCGTGCCCGAAATACGGCAGTCCCCGGTGCGCGGGTTGTCCTGGAAGGCGACCCCGCGCGCGAAGCTGCCCGGGAAGCGGTTGACGTAGAAGGAGTTGAGGAAGCGGCGGTGGTCGTAGCCGTTGATCCCGAGCTCCGCTGCGTCCTCGTCGGCGAAGGTCCAGCCGATGTCGTCGTGGCTGCGCACGTAATTGACCCAGGCCGTCCCCTCCGGGAGGTTGTGCCGCCGTTCCAGGGCCTGGGAAAGCAGCGAGGCGTCCCGGGTGGCGAGGGCTTCCCAGCCGAGCGCCATCTCCAGCGGGTTGTAGGAGATCTGGCATTCGGCGGGGTCGATGTACTGCACCACCTCGTCCGGGTGGACGATCGCCTCGGACTTGAACAGCAGCGCCGGCGCTGCCAGGCGACACACCGCGTTGAATCCCCGCAGCAGCTCGTGGGCCTGGGGCAGGCTCTCGCAGGCGGTGCCGAGCTGCTTCCAGATGAACGCGACCGCGTCCATGCGCAGGATCTCCACGCCCTGGTTCGCTAGGAACAGCATCTCGCCTGCCATCGCACGGAACACGGCCGGGTTGGAGTAGTTGAGGTCCCACTGGAAGGTGTGGAAGCTGCACCAGACCCACCGGCCGTCCGGCTGCTGCACGAAGCTGCCCGGGTGGTCGTCGGGGAAGATTTCGCGCACCGTCTGCTCGTAGGCGTCCGGCATCGTGCGGTCCGGGAAGATCCAGTAGTAGTCGGAGAACTCCTGTTCGCCAGCGGCAGCGCGCCGCGCCCATTCGTGCTCGTCCGAGGTGTGGTTGAAGATGAAGTCCACCACCAGGCTGATGCCGTTGGCCCGCAGCTCCGCGGCCACCTCCCGCAGCCCGGCCATGGTGCCGAGCTTCGGGTTGACGTCCCGGTAGCTGGACACGGCGTAGCCGCCGTCCGAGTTCGGTTCCGGGGCGAGGAAGAGCGGCATGAGGTGCAGGTAGCCCAGCCCGAGCTCCCGGAAATAGGGGATGCGTCCGCGCAGCCCTTCGAGGTTTTCCGCGTAGCGGTCCACGTAGCAGACCCCGCCGAGCATGCTCCCGGATTGGAACCATTGCGGCTCGACCTCACGCCGGGCGTCGAGTTCCTTCAGGTCCGCGGGACGGTCCTGCCAGGACTTGGCGCACTCCACCACGAGGGCGGCCAGGTGGTCGGTCCAGTCCGGGCGGGAGCCGTAGAGCGAGGCGAACAGTTCTTCCAGCACCGGCACGTACCGGTCCACACGGTCGAGGAATGACTTCCAGTCCGGTCCCCTGCGGCGGAGCCCCGGTTCTGCTTCCAGAGCCGAGAGGACCTGCTTGAAGGTCCCCATCCCGTCGCTGGTCGTTACGCCCATCGGACCTCCTTGTACACCGTGCGTGGCAGCAGCCGCAGCGGGAAATATGCGCTGCATCACACACTGTAACGGGATCAGGGCAAAGCGTGAAAGCGCTTACGCATTCGTTTCCCGCACCGAGGACCGCTCCACCAGGGCCGGTTCCAACAGGAGCCGGCGTGGCGGCGCCTCCGGGGCAGCCATCCGGTCCAGCGCCATCCGTGCCGCCTCGGCCCCGAGCCTCCGGCTGTGGCCGTCCACGGTGCTCAGCCGGATGTAGCCGTAGGCGGCCAGGGGAGAGTCGTCGTAGCCGAGCACGGAGACATCTTCCGGCACCCGCAGGCCAGCGTCCCGGAGGGCAGCCATCGCACCCAGGGCCATGACGTCGTTGGCGGCGAACACCGCCGTGGGCGGCCCGCCTGCGGCCTGTTCGCCGGCTTCCAGGGCCTGCCGCATCGCGCGGAAGCCGCTGGCCTCGTCCGTGCCGCCGTCGACGCCGAACACCAGGGGCTCGGCCCCGGCCGCCACCATCGCGCGGACATAGCCCCGCCGGCGGTGCTCCGCCGGGGCGCCCTGCCCGCTCAGGTGGGCGATGCGCCGGTGCCCCTGCTCCAGCAGGTGACGGGCGGCAAGCTGCCCGCCCGCGTCGTCATCCCCGGCCACCACGTCGGCCGCGCCGCCGTCCCCGAGCAGCGGGGTGAGGCTGCGCGTGCCTGCGACGACCAGCGGGACGCGGACGTCCTTCACCATGTCCAAGGGTGCTTCGGCGGCGACCAGCAGCGCGTCCACATGTTGAGCCAGGAAGCCGTCCACGGGATCCCGGCCGCTGGCCTCCTCAAGCCGCAGGTCCGCCACGCTCACCGTGAACCCAACCGGGTCCAGGACCGAACGGACCCCGGCCAGCAGCTCCACGAACCACGGGTTGCGGAAGTCGTCGATGAGCAACCCCATGGAACGCGTGCTCTGGCTGGCCAGGGCGCTCGCGGCGCGGCTGGGCCGGTAGCCAAGTTCCCGGATCGCCTTCTTGACGGCCTCGCGCTTGGCCTCCGCCACGTGCGGGGCGTCCCGCAGCACCAGCGAGACCAGGGACTTGGAGACGCCCGCGTGCTGGGCAACATCGTAAATAGTGGGGCGGGCGCTCATGCCTTCACCGTACCCGCAGCGCGCCCGCTCACCGACGTGCCCGCGTGCCGGGGCAGGAAGAGGCAATCCAGCACGCTGAGCACCATGAGTGCGGCCACCGCCAGCAGGGCGGCCCGGTACGGATCCGCCGAACCGTGGGCGGCCGGCAGCAGCGCGGCGCCTGCCCGGATGAACAGGGCCCCGACGGCGACACCCAGTGCGTGCGCCAGCTGCACCAGGGTGTTCGCGACGGCGTTCGCGCTGGCCAGCTGCCCGGCGGACACGTCGGCGTACTGGACGTTCATGTACGCCGAGAACCCGAGGGAGCGCAGCGCCCCGGAAAGAACCAGGAGCGCCACGATGACGGCGTCCGGTGTTCCGGGGCCGAGGGCGGCGCATGCCGCGAAGCTGAGCGCCGAACCGGTGCCGGCCAGTATCAGGAGGGGCTTGAACCCGTAGCGGCGGATCAGCGGAGTGGTGGCCGGTTTGATGGCGATGTTCCCGATGAACACAGCGGTCACCAGCACGCCGGCGTGGACCGGGTCCCAGCCGAACCCGTCCTGGAACAGCAGCGGAAGCAGGAACGGGATCGCCGAGACGGCCACCCGGTACGCCAGGCCGCCGGTCTGTGTGGCACGGAAGGTGCGGACCCGGAAGACGCCGAGGTCGAAGAGGGCGCCTGGTCCGCGGCGGCCCATCCATTGGGCCGCGGCCGCCAGGAGTGCCGTGCTCAGCAGCAGGAGTACGACGGCGGCGGCGGCCGGGGCGCCGGAGCCGAGCAGTTCCAGCCCGGTCACCAGGGCCCCGACGCCCAGGGTGGTGAGCGCGACGCCCGGCCAGTCGAGGCGCGCCGACCGGTCCGCAGTGGTGCGGGGGACCAGGCGCAGCGCGGCGATGAAGGCAGCGAGTCCCAAGGGAAGGTTCACCAGGAAGATCCAGTGCCAGGACAGGTACTCGGTGAGCAGCCCGCCCACCAGCGGTGCCAGCACCGGGGCCATGAGGCCGGGCCACACCAGGAACGCCGTCATCCGCAGGAGCTGGTCCTTGGGGGTGTCCCGCAGCACCAGGAGCGACCCGACGGGCACCATCATGGCTCCGCCGAGGCCCTGCAGGGCGCGGAAAGCCGTCAGGGCCCACAAGGACGGGCTCAGGGCGCAGAGCAGGGAGGCGACGGTGAAGACCGCGATGGCCAGACAGAAGATCCGCCGGAAGCCGAAGCGGCCTGCAAGCCAGGAGCTGGCCGGGATCCCCATGGCTACGGCCAGGAGATAGGCCGTCATGGCCACGTTCGCGTACGCGGCGCTCACCTGGGAGTCCCTTGCGATGGCGGGCAGTGCGGTGGCCAGGGCCGTGCCATCGAGGAACTCCAGGAAGAAGGTCGCCGCGACCAGGAGTGCCAACGCAGTTCTGTTGGTGTATTGACAGGACAAATTACTCAGCCTTACTCTCGTTTGGAGCGCTCCAAATGTTACCCAACCCACACCTCAATTCCAAGGAGGACCCATGACTAAGCCACTGGGTGTCGCCGTCATCGGTGCCGGCATGGCCGGCAAATCCCACGCCGCGGGCTACCGCGTCGCCAGCAGCCTCTTCGCCCCCACGCTGCCGGAGGTCAAGCTGGTCTCCATCGGGGACGTCAACGCCGAATTCGGCCAGGCCGCCGCGCGCCGCTTCGGCTATGAACGCCATGACTCCTCGTGGCAGGCCATCGCCGAAGCCGACGACATCGACGTCGTCTCCGTGGTGATCGCCAACTCCCTGCACCGCGAGGTGGTGGAGGGCGTGCTTGCGGCCGGCAAGCACGTGCTGTGCGAGAAGCCGCTGTCCGATTCCATCGCCGACGCCGAGGCGATGCTCACCGCCGCCCGCGCCGCCGAGGAGCGCGGCGTGCTGGCCCGCATCGGCTACACCTACCTGCGTTCCCCCGCCATCGCCGCCATCCGCAAGCTGATCGACAACGGTACCCTGGGCCGGCCGCTGCACTTCTCCTCCCGCTACTGGACCGACTACTCCTGCGACCCGCACGCCCCCATGAGCTGGCGCTACAAGGGTGCACCGGGCTCCGGCGCACTGGCGGACCTGGGCAGCCACACCACCTACATTTCCGAGTTCCTCTGCGGCAAGACCCTGGCAGTCTCCGGCGGGCAGTTCCACACCGCCATCGAAAAGCGCCCGGTGCCACTGGGTGCCGTCATGGGCCACGACCACGCGGCCGTCAGCGACGTCTTCGAACCCGTGGAGAATGACGACTATGCGGCCTACTCGGCCGAGTTCGAGCACTGCAAGGGCAGTCTGGAGGTCTCCCGGATCGCCGCCGGCCACCCCAACTCGCTGACGTTCGAGGTCTTCTGTGAGAACGGCGCCGCCCGCTTCGACCAGGACCGCCCCGCCGAGTTCGGGCTGTACCTGAACGGGGGCCCGTACTCTGCGAACGGCTACCGCCAGGTCCTCATCGGCCCCGGGCTGCCGTATGTTGCCAACGGCATGGCGATGGATGCCCCCGGCGTCGGCTATAACCACAACGACTCCTTCGCCTACCAGTCCCGGGCCTTCCTCGAGGAAGTGGCCGGCCTGTCCGCGGAGGAATCCCTGCCCCGCTGCGCCACCTTCGAAGACGGCCTGCGCAGCATGAACATCCTGGACGCCGTGGCCCGCTCCGCCGCCGCCAGCGGCTCCCGCGTGCAACTCTAGGAAGGCAACCATGAAACTCGGCGTCTACAACGCAATCCTGCACGACCGCCCCCTGCCGGAGGCCCTGAAGGTCATCGCGGACCTTGGCCTCACCGGGATCGAGCTCAACACGGGCGGCTTCCTGCCGGCCGTCCACGTGCCCACCATGGACGACATCCTGGTCTCCGACGCGGCGCGGGATGACTTCCTGGGCCTTTTCGAGGGAACCGGCGTCGACATTGCGGGCCTGAACTGCAACGGCAACCCGCTGCACCCCAAGCCGGAGATCGGGCAGAAGCACGCGGAAGACATCCGCCGCTCCATCAGGCTCGCCGAACGCCTGGGCCAGCACCGCGTGGTCACCATGTCCGGCCTGCCCGGCGGTGAGCCCGGGGCGACGGTGACCAACTGGGTGGTCAACGCCTGGAATTCCGCTGCCCTGGACGTCCTGGACTACCAGTGGAGCGTCGCCGTGCCGTTCTGGAAGGAGATGGACCTCCTGGCCCGGGACCATGACGTGAAGGTGGCCCTGGAACTGCACCCGCAGAACCTGGTGTTCAACACTGCCGATGTCCGCAAGCTCGTGGAACTGACCGGCGCCACGAACGTGGGCGTCGAGCTGGACGCCTCGCACCTGTTCTGGCAGCAGATGGATCCGGTGGCCGTGGTCCGCGAACTCGGCCCGCTGGTGTTCCACGCCGCAGCCAAGGATGTACGCGTCAACACCGAGCACGCCCGCCTCTACGGCGTACTGGACAACAGCTTCCGCCGGCTCTCTCCGGAGGAGCCCCGCACCAACCTCGGCGGCGATGAATGGGCCAATGAATGGCCGAAGGATTCCGCCTGGGACTTCGTGGCCCTGGGCCGCGGCCATGGCACCGCCTACTGGGCGGAGTTCCTGCGCGCCCTGCGCGAAGTGGATCCGGACATGCTGGTCAACATCGAGCACGAAGACGTCTCCCTCGGCCGCATCGAAGGCCTTGAGGTTGCCGCCAAGGTCCTGAAGGACGCGGCGGCGATGATCGACGACTAAGCGTCGAAAGGGCGACGGCGGCACCCGGCTTGGGCGCCGCCGTCGCCAATTAAGAACTATTGACAGGACAAACTGTCGTTCATATGATCGACAAGCGTCCTGCGTGGGGCCCGTCACAAAGCCGTGGCCGCACCCTCCTCCGACAGCTGAAAGGCAAGCCCATGTCCACTGAAATCCGTAGTGTCGGTGTCGGCCTCATCAGCGTCGGCTGGATGGGAAAGCTGCACGCCAAGGCGTACACGCAGCTGCCGCTCGTGTATCCGGAGCTGGGGATCCGGCCCCGCCTGGTCATCGCCGCCGACACCGAGCCCAGCCGCATCGAGTACGCCAAAGAGGTCCTCGGCTTCGCGGAGGGCACCACGGACTATCGTGAGGTGCTCGCCCACCCGGACGTCGACGTCGTCTCCATCTGCGCCCCGAACTTCCTGCATGCAGAGATCGGCATCGCCGCCGCGAAAGCCGGCAAGCACTTCTGGATCGAGAAGCCCGTGGGCCGTGGCATCGAGGAGACCACCGCGGTGCGGAACGCCGCGATCGAGGCCGGGGTGCTGAGCACGATCGGTTTCAACTACCGGCACGCCCCCGCCGTCGAGCACGCCCGCGAGCTGGTGGCGAAAGGCAAGCTGGGCCGCATCACCAACGTCCGGGCCGAATTCATGGCCGGCTACTCGGCCGAACCCAACGGGGCCCTGTCCTGGCGCTTCGACCGGAAGCTCGCCGGCAGCGGTGTACTCGGTGACCTGTTCAGCCACGCCGCGGACCTATGCCAGTACGTGGTCGGCCCGATTTCTGACATCACGGCCCTGACCAGCACGGTCCACAAGGAACGCCCCAAGCTGGCGATGGGCCAGGGCAACCACTTCGCGGTGATCGAAAACGGTGAAATGGGGCCGGTGGAAAACGAGGACTACGCCGCGGCCCTGGTCCGATTCGGCGGTGCGGGGGCGGTCGGGACCATTGAATCCTCGCGCGTGGCGGTGGGCCGTGACTGCGGGTACCGCCTGGAGGTCTACGGCACCGAGGGCTCGCTGAAGTGGGACTTCGAACGGATGAATGAACTCCAGGTGGTGCTGGGCCGGAACAACGACGAACAGGGCTACACCACGGTGATCGGCAGCCCCCGGCATGGCGACTACTCCCGTTTCCAACCCGGACCCGGCTGCGCCATGGGCTTCGACGACCTGAAGGTGATCGAGGCGAAGAAGTTCCTCGTGGCCGTCACCGGCGGGGAGCAGCTGAACTCCAACATCCACGACGCCGCCTCGGCGGCCGCGATCGTTTCCGCCGCCGAAGCCTCCGCGGCGGACGGACAGTGGAAGGCGATCCCGCTGCTGGACGGCACCACGGCCGCGACAGCCTGAAGCCAGCTGTTCTGGATGGGCGCGGATGTGCCGGCCGCGGTGGTAGGCCGCGGGGAGCCCGTTCAGGCGTGAGCCGGTGCCGCCGTGCTGGAACGCGCCGTCAGGGAAGGCGCCACGAGAATCTGCTCGTGGCGACCGTCAAGGGCGCCGAGGGCGACCCTGACGGCGGCCGCCGCCAGGGCGTCGGGGTCCTGGCGCACGCTCGTCAGGTCGGCATAGGCCAGGGCCGCCAGGTGTGAATCGTCGTAGCCGACCACCGAGAGGTCCCGCGGTATTTCAATGCCTTGGGTGCGCAGCCCGTGCAGGAGCCCCAGTGCCTGCGCGTCATTGAAGGCCAGGAGTGCGGTTGCGCCCGCACCCTCCCTGAGCAGCGCGCCAAGCGACGGCGCAGCGTTGATCCCCGTCGCTTCGTTGTCCCCACCCGGGAGGATCAAGGGTTCCTGTCCCCTGGAGAGCATGAAGTCCCTGTACGCGGATTCGCGTGCTTCCGCGCCGCTGGCCTTCCCTCCGCTTGTGTGGGCGATGCGCCGGTGCCCCAGCTGCCAGAGGTGCTCCAGGGCAAGGCGCACCCCCTCGGCCTCATTGGTCATGACGGCGGGGAGCCCGGACGCGGGCGACGGATCCAGGACGGGGACTGCGGGCACCGGCAGGCCGTTCAGCTGCGCACTGCCTTCGGCCGGGCCGAGGACCAGCAGGGCTTCGACATTCAGGTCCAGGAGGGTCTGGAGTGCCTGAGTCTCCGTGCGGCGGGGCCCGCGGGCGCTCAGCGCAACGCTGAATCCGGCGTCCTCGGCCGCCGGATAGATGGCATCCACCAGATCGCTGTGGAAGTCGCCGTCGAGCGCGAAGACGACGCCGAGCAGGCCGCTGCGGGAACTGCGCAGCAATCGGGCCCGGGCGTCCGGGCGGTAGCCCAGGGTGGACGCGATGGCCAGGACGCGCTCGCGGGTCGCACTGCTGGCGCCCGGGGCACCGCGCAGCACGATCGAGGCCAAGGCGCGGGAGATTCCCGCCTCTGCTGCGACATCGGCCAGGGTGGGGCGCTTGGCCATCAGTCCTCCTTGTTCCGGGCTGCGTTTGGTTGGGCTCTGTTGGGGGAGCTGTCCCCAGAGTCTACTAGATCGATCTAGACGGGACGCTCCGAGGCGTGCCACACTGTCTGCATTGTCTTGACTAGATCGTTCTAGTTTTCCTCGAGAGGACCCTCCATGAGCTACGTCCCCGTTCCTTCCGCCCGGCCCGCACCGGTGCGTGTCGCACTCATCGGTGCCGGCTGGATGGGCGCTTACCACGCCCGCAGCCTCGCCCTGCGCATCCCCGGCGCCGAACTGGTCGCCATCGCGGATCCGGCCATCGACAACGCCACCGCGCTGGCCGCCGAACTCGGCGTGGCCAAGGTGACCCCGGAACCGGCCGACCTTTTCGCCGACCCGGAGATCGACGCCGTCGTGATTGCCGGCCCCGCACGCTTCCACGCCCGGCTGTCCATCGACGCCGCCAACGCAGGCAAGGACGTGTTCTGCGAGAAGCCCGGCGCCGTCAGCCTGGAAGAGCTTGCCCGGGTCGAGGAGGCCGTGGCCGCCGCCGGGGTGCACTGGCAGATCGGCTTCAACCGCCGCTACGCCGCCGACTTCCTGGCCGCCCGGCGCGACATCGAAGGCGGCGTCGTCGGTACCCCGCAGCTCCTGCGCTCGCTCACCCGTGACCCCGGAAACGGCAGCCTCCCGCACGCTGCCCGGGTCCCGCAGTGGACCATCTTCCTCGAGACCCTGATCCACGACTTCGATGCCCTGAACTGGATGAACCCCGGAGCCGAGCCCGTCAGCGTGCACGCCACGGCTGATGCCCTCGTGGAGCCGTCCCTCAGGGAGCAGGGCTTCCTGGACACGGCGGTCGTCACGGTGCGCTACAGCAACAACGCCATCGCCGTGGCCGAAGCCAACTTCTCCGCCCTCTACGGGTACGACTGCCGCGGCGAGGTCTTTGGTTCGGCCGGCATGGTCCAGGCGGGCCGCGCCACGGACACCGGTGCCCTGCGGTACACGGCTCAGGGTCTCTCAGCCGGGACCCCGCGCCTGAACATCGAACTCTTCGCCGACGCCTACGCCCAGGAACTGGTCGACTTCGCCGAAACCGTGCGAGCCCGCCGTGCCGGCGAGGCTGCTCCGGACCATGGCGTGCCGCTCACCCCGGGCCTGAGCGATGCCCGCTGGGCGCTCGCCGTCGCGCTCGCCTGCATCGAATCCGTCAAGTCCGGTGCCACGGCCGTCGTTCCGGGCGCCGAGGTCCTCGCATGAGGCTCGCCGTCTGCGCCGAGATGGTCTACACGGAGCTGCCGTTCGTTGAGCGGGTCGAGCGCATCCACGACGCCGGCTTCGACGTCGAACTCTGGGACTCACGCCCCAAGGACATCGCCGCGCTCAAGGCCACCGGTGCCCGTTTCTCCTCGATGACCGGCTACGCCGCGGGCTCGCTCGTGGAGGCCGACACCGCGGACGAGGTGGTCCGCACCGCCGGAGGGCTGATCCCCACCGCCCTGGACCTCGGCGTCGAGCGCCTGGTGGTGCATCCCGCCGAACTGGTCGACGGGCGGGCGGCCCGTCCGCATTGGCGCTCCACCGGTGACATGTGGGGAACGGCCGCCAAGACCCTGGAGAAGCTCGGCGCGCTGGGCGAGAAGCATGGCCTGACCTTCGCCGTCGAGAACCTGAACACCATCCTGGACCACCCGGGCATCCCGCTCGCCAGGGCCAAGGACACCCTCGCCCTCGTCAAGGCGGTGGACCACCCGCACGTCAAGCTGATGCTGGACCTGTACCACGCGCAGATCGGCGAGGGGAACCTCGTGGAACTGGTGCGCCAGGCCCGGCCCTGGATCGGCGAGATCCAGGTGGCCGACGTCCCGGGCCGCTGTGAGCCGGGCACCGGCGAGATCAACTACGCTGCGGTCCACCGCGCCCTCGTGGATCTCGGCTACGAAGGAACAGTCGGCATGGAAGCGTGGGCCGCCGGCGATTCGGACGAGGCCCTGCGGGCATTCGGCGCTGCCTTCGGACGGTAGGACCTCCGTTGAGTGCTCAGCTATGGCGGGTTTTTCCGCGGAAAAGTCGCCACAACTGAGCACTCAACGGGGCCGGACCGTGGGTTTATCCACATAGCTGGATCGCGCCCTACAGCCCGGTGGGCTCAGCTGTTCTGATGTGCCCATGAGTCCTTCCGAATTGCCGGGTCTGTTCAGGACCGCTTCTTTCACCACGTCCGAAGGTATGGCCGCCGGGCTCAGCCGCAGCAGACTGAGGGCAAGGGACCTTGCCGCTCCCTCCCGGGGAATCCGGTCGCCGGAGGGCGAAGTACTCGGGTTCCTGGAAAGCCTGCGTGGATATACGGCCTCGGACGATCACACCGTGGTTTCCGAAACCACAGCCGCGAACGCACGCGGTATCCCCTTGCCGGGGTGGGTTGATCAGCGCATCCATCTCTCCCGGACACGAGGCGGGACGCACCCACGCCGGAAGGGCACGGTGGGTCACCGGACTCTCTTGCTGCCGGGAGAGGTGGTGATGCTCAACGGGGTCCGGATCACTTCACCGGCGCGGACCTGGCTGGACCTGGCCCACCACCTTCCCCTGCATGACCTCGTGGCGGCTGGGGACTACCTTGTCAACTGCCACGGTCCGGACCATCCGTTCCCTTGCGAACCGATATGTACCTTGGAAGAGCTGCGCCGAGTCACCATGAATCACCCAAAGAAGAAGGGGAAGCTTCAGGCGCTTTCCGCGTTGGAGCTCATGCGTCCTGGCGCGGACTCACCGCAGGAGACAAAGATGCGGCTGCTTTTGCTCGAACATGGCCTGCCGGAACCGGAACTCAACGTGGTTCTGTTCGACGACGGCGGGTATCCGGTTCTCTGGCCCGATGCAGCCTATCGGTCCTCCAGGATCAGCCTTCAATACGACGGCGGAGTCCATGGCGAAGAGCTGCAGTACCAGAAGGACATTGACCGGGGAGCGCGGACCGCGAAGCTCGGCTGGACCGAGGTACGCATCGGCGCCAAGGACCTTAGGGGAATGCGGCCGGCTGTCGTGGCGAAAGTCCGGGAGGCCTTGCAGCGTGCGGGTGACCGTTGAATGCTCAGTTGTGGCGGGTTTTTCCGTGGAAAAGTCGCCACAACTGAGCACTCAACGGTCCCGGTGGGTTCCCGAGCGGCACACCTCCACGAAGGCCCGGAACGGCGCCAGCCGCTGCCCGTCCGGCAACTTCTCGGCCTCCGGATGCCACTGCATGGACACCACCCAGCGCAGGGGATCCTCCAGGCCCTCGATGGTGCCGTCGTCGGCCACTGCCGTGACCAGCAGGCCGGCGCCCACCCGGGCGACGGCCTGGTGGTGGCCCGAAGCGATCCGCACCGTGGTGGCCGGGCGTCCCGCAGCGCCGCCTGCCGCTGCGTCGCCTCCATCCTCCGCCGCCGCGTACAGGCCGGCGAGCCGGGAACCTGCGGTCAGTTCGACGTCGTGCCATGCCCAGGAATCTTCAGCCCAGGTGCGCTCGACCTCTGCCGCCGGCCCGGTGCCCGCCGCGATCCGGTGAGCGACGTCGGACGGGTGCATGTCCTGGATGAGCGTGCCGCCGTAGAGCACGTTCAGGAGCTGGTGGCCCCGGCAGACGCCCAGCACCGGCAGGCCGGCCGCGATCCCTGCCTTGGCAACCGCGATGTCCAGCTCGTCCTGGGCGGGGTTGACGTCGTAAAGTGCCGGGCCGGGCTCCTCACCATAGAGGCCGGGGTCCAGGTCCCCGCCGCCGGGCAGCAGGACACCGTCGAGTTCGCGGACTTCCGCCGCGGAATCCCCGGCGGAATCCAGCGACACGATCTCGGCTCCGGCCCGGTGGAGCAGCTCCACGATGAGTCCGAAGAGGCTGTTCGCCTTGCCGACGCGCGGATCGGCGCCCTCGGAACTGCTGAGCCGGACAGGGATGCCGATGCGCGGAGAAGCGTTTGAAGGCTGCATGGCCCCATTCTGCTACGGTCCTCCCCGGAAAAGGCACCCCATGCCTAAGCTGATCGGATGACACCCTCGGGCCGCCTCAATCCCAGCCCGCGCACCCTCGACGTCGAAAGCGTGGCTCACTTCGACAGCTTGGTGAGCGCGGGTGCCGGGACGATGCACGGCTGGCACGCCCAGTCGTTGGACCTGCGCGGTCGCAGCCGTGAGCTCACGGCCCTCGACGCGCAGGGCGCCATTTTCCTCGGTTGCACCTTCGACGACGGCGTGGAGGACAGCTTGCGCAGCCGCGGCGCCCTGATATTCCCGAAACTGCGCGGCATCCCCTTCAATCCGTACCGCGGCAGCCTGTACACGGCCGCCGAGCTCTACGAGGACATCGCCGGGCACGAATACGAGGCGACCCCGGACGCCCGGATCTACCAGTGGAGCATCCTGCCCGGCCAGCGCAGCAGCCTGGACGCCACGCTCGCTGCCGCCCTGCACGACCACGCCATCGGGGACGCCTTGGAGGAAGCACTGGCTAACGGGGACTTCGCGGGCACCCGGTTGGTGGGCGTGATGGGTGGCCATGCGGCCCGGCGCGACACGGCGGAATACGCGGACGCCGCCCGGCTCGGAAGGCTCCTCGCCCGCTCCGGCTTCACGGTCGCCACCGGCGGCGGGCCAGGTGCGATGGAGGCCGCGAACTGCGGCGCCTACCTCAGCGGACTGCCCGACGGCGACTTCACCGCCGCGCTCGGAACCCTCGCCGCCGCGCCGGGCTTCCGGCCCTCGGTGACGGACTGGGCGCGGACGGCGGCCGCCGTCGTCGGGCAATACCCGGGAGGGACCGCGACACTTGGCATTCCCACCTGGTTCTACGGGCACGAGCCGCCCAACCTGTTCGCCACCCACATCGCCAAGTACTTCGCGAACTCGGTGCGGGAGGCGATCCTGCTGGAACTGTGCACGGGCGGGATCGTGTTCCTGCCCGGCTCGGCCGGCACGGTGCAGGAAATCTTCCAGGACGCCTGCGAAAACTACTACGGGGCGCCGGAAACCATTACGCCCATGGTGCTGGTGGGGCATGGACACTGGCAGGAAACGTATCCGGCGTGGCCCATGCTGCAGGCGCTCGCCGCCGGAAAGCCGATGGCCGGCCGCATCCACCTGGTGGACACCGTGGAGGAAGCCCTCGCGGTCCTGGCATAGGCCGCCGTTCCCAACGGACATGCCCCCTCACGGCGATGGGGGACCGGTAGGCTCGGGGCGCTGAACATCCTGCATTGAAAACACACAACGCCGGGCACCTTGTGGTGCCCGGCGTTGCGTTACGGCGCTGTCTTACTGAGAGGGGCTACTTAAGCCAGGCAGCAACCTGCTCGGGGTGCGCGTCCACCCACTTCTTGGCGGCAGCCTCCGGCTTCATGCCCTTCTGGATGTCCGTCGCCACGGAGTCCTGGTCCGCGTTGGTCCAGCTGAAAGCCTTGGCCAGCTTCGCAGCCGGCGAGCCGCTGTCAGCGAACTTCTTGGAGATGATCTTGTTCAAGGTGTAGTCCGGGTAGTCGCAGGCGATCTTTTCGGGATCGGCGTCGCAACCCTTGGTCCACGCAGGAAGATTGACCTTGGCCAGGGGAACTTCGGCAAGGAACCACTGGGGCTCGTAGAAGTAGCCAAGCAGCGGGGTCTTGTTCTTCTCGGCGGCGCGGAATGACTGGATCAGGGACGCTTCCGAGCCCGAATAGACCACCTTGTAGTCCAGGTTGAGGTTCTTGACGAGGGCCTCGTCATTGGTCACGAACGCCGGATCGCCGTCCAGGACCTGGCCCTTGTCGCCGGACTCGGAGGTCTTCAGGAGGGAGGCGTACTTGTTCAGGTTCTTGCTGTCCAGGATGTCCGGGTGGGCCTTTGCGAGCCATGGCGGAACGTACCAGCCGATCCGGCCTTTGTTCCCGGTCGGTCCGGCATCGACGGCCACGGCCTGATCGGTGATGTATTGCTTGGCCAGGTCTGCATGGCCCCAGTTTTCGATGATGACGTCGACTTCACCCGAGCCGAAGCCTTGCCAGGCGATCTGCTCGTTAAGGTCCTTCTGCACCACCGTGCAGCCCAGCTTGTCCTTGGCTACGTAGCTGTACACAGCAGCGTTCGCCGTGTAGCCGACCCAGGCGTTGAGGGCTACATTGACGGTGCCGCAGCTCGCTTTGGAGCTGTCGCCTGCCGCTGCCTGGTTGAGGGATGAGCCTCCACAGCCGGCAAGAAGCAGGGCAGTTGCGGCAGCTCCGGCCAGGGCTGGGACAACCCGTTTTATGACGCTGGTTTTTCTCATGGTCAAGCCTCCTTGGTGTTGGGAACGGAGTTGTTGGGGGTGGGTTTTGCGGTGTGAGGTGATCTTGCCGGCGCCGAGAATGCGGCTGCCTGGGTGATGCGGTCAAGCAGGATGCCCAGGAAGACGATGGCCAGGCCGGCGGCCAGGCCCTTGCCGAAGAGCGAACTCTGGACGAAGCCTCCGACGACGTCGTATCCGAGGCCGCCGGCGCCGACCAGCGCTCCCACAACAACCATCGCCAGGACGTAGATGAGTCCTTGGTTGGCAGCCAGTCCCAGGGACTTCCTGGCCATGGGGAGCTGGACTTTCGTGATGACCTGCCACGGGGTTGAACCGCTGGACACCGCTGCCTCAACCACGGTAGGGGAGACCCCTGTGATGCCGTCGGCCATGATCTTGATCGCGGCCGGCGCGGCATAGATCACGCCTGCCACGATTGCGGTGAAGCGGGTTGCGCCGAAAAGGCCGAGGAAGGGAACGAGGTAGACAAAGGAGGGCAAGGTTTGCCCGGCGTCGAGGATCGGCCGCAGGAAATTGTCCAGCCGCTTGGAGCGGCCCATCGCTACGCCGAACACAACTCCCAGCAGCATGACGATCAGGGTCGCCACCAGCGTGCTCGCGAGGGTCACCATCGCATCGCCCCACAGGCCCAGGTACGCGATTGCGGTGAGGCAGGCGAGCACCAGGGCGGTCAGCTTCCAACCCCCGAAGGCGTAGGCGGCGAGGGCCAGGACGGCGAACAGGATGAAGAACGGTGTATCCGTCAGGAAGGTCTGGAAGGGGTTGAGCAACGAAACGGTCATGCCTTCGCGGAACGTCTCGGTCAGGAGGGAAAAATGCGTCTGAATCCATCCGCTGGCCCCGGCGACCCCGCTGACGATTGCCGGCCCGAAGTTGACGTCCTTGGGGAATTGGGCCGCCCAGAGAACGGTCCTGGAAAGCTGGACGAGGACCACAACGACGGCGAAGCCGGCTACCAGCAGGATGGTGCGGAGGCGGCGCGGGAGTTTGCTTTGGGGTCGTTGGGTTTTGGGTTTTGCGCGTTCGCTTGCCGCCGTGGTCACGCGGTCCAGGGTGATCGCCATCAGCACAATGGACAGGCCTGCGTTCACTGCCGTGCCGACGTCGAGCGACTGCAGGGCGCGCACCACCACCTGGCCGAGGCCGGGGGCGGCGATCAGCGCGGCAATGGTAACCATGGACAGCGCGGCCATGGTGCCTTGGTTGATGCCCATGACGATCGTTCGCCGGGCCATGGGGATCTGGAGCGTGAACAAGCGCTGCAGTGCAGTGGTTCCCAGGGAATCGGAAGCCTCCCGGGTGTTCTCCGGGATGCCCCGGATGCCGTGGGCAGTCAATCGGATGATCGGCGGCGCTGCATAAATCACGGTGGCGATGACCGCAGAGGCGGGGCCGATAAGGAAGACCAAGGCCAGCGGCGCGAGGTAGACGAAGGACGGCAGGATCTGCATGAAGTCCAGCACTGGAGTGACGGCCTTCTCGAAGCGGCTGCTGATTCCTGCCAAGAGGCCCAGCGGAATGCCCACGCACAGTGAGAGCAACACCGCCGTAAGGACGAGGGCAAAGGTGTAGGCGGCCTCGACGAAGAGTCCCTGCAAGCCGAAGAAGGTGAACACAGCAACGGTCAGCAGGGCTACCCTCGCATTGCCGACGGCCCAAGCAATCCAGCCAAGCAGGGCGACCGTTCCCAGCCAGCCGATTTCGGGCAGCCTCAGGCCGGCGGGGCTGGCCGCGAAGATGGCCATGAAGGCGTTGGCAACGGCGTCGACGCCGGTGCGGAGCGGGGACAGCAGGTAAAGGAAAACCGGGTTGTCGCTGCGGTTCGATGCCACCCAGGAGTTGAAGTGGTTCAGTGTGCGGTGCAGATCGGTCAATTCCGAGGTGGGAAGCGCCAAGGTGGCGGTTCCGTGGAGGAAGAGGAATCCCAGAAGCCAGATCAACGCCGCGCTGCCAAGAAGCACAACCCGGCGGCTGGGCCGCCGGCGCTGGGATTCCGGACTTGGGGAAATTTCGGTGCGCACCGTTTCTTCCGCTTCGATCACGGTTGTGCTCATGCTGCTGCTCTCACTCCGCGAAGCACGGAAAGGATGCTGTCGCGATCGATCTGGCCGGTGATGATGCCCGCTTCCTCTACGAGGACGGGGCTGGTTGAGTGCATGACCGTATGGATGGCGTCACGGATGATGGTTGACGAGCCGAGCACCGGTGCGTCGCTTGGTGTTCCCGGGGCCACCGGTTCGGCGATCCATTTCAGGGTGAGGACGTCCGAACGGGGGACCTCGGAGACGAAGTCGGCGATGTAGTCGTTGGCCGGCGAGCCGACAAGCTCATCACCGGTACCGCACTGGACCGCTTCTCCGTGCCGCATGATCAGGATCCGGTCGCCCAGTTTGAGGGCTTCGGAAAGGTCGTGGGTGACGAAGACCATGGTTTTTCCCATGTCCTTGTGCAGGCGGATGACTTCGGCCTGCATGTCGCGGCGGATCAGCGGATCCAGCGCGGAGAACGGCTCGTCGAAGAGGATGGTGTCCGGATCGCCGGCCAACGCACGGCCGAGTCCTACGCGCTGCTGCATGCCGCCGGAGAGTTGTTCGGGGAAGTGCTGTTCGTAGCCTTTGAGGCCTACCAGTTCGATGACTTCCCTGGAGCGGGCGTAGCGTTCGCTCTTTGAGGCGCCACGGATCTGCAGCCCGTATGCGACGTTGTCCAGCACGGTGCGGTGCGGCAGGAGGCCGAAGTGCTGGAACACCATGGACATTTTCTGCCTGCGCAACTCGCGCAGCTCGGCAGAGTTGGCTTCCAGGATGTTCTTGTTGCCGACCGTTACCCGGCCCGAGGTGGGCTCGATCAGCCGGGTCAGGCAACGGATCAAAGTGGACTTTCCGGACCCGGAGAGGCCCATGATGACGAAGACTTCGCCCTTGGCGACGTCAAAATTCATATCCCGGACGGCCGTCACGCACCCGGTGCGTGCCAGGAGCTCGGAGGAAGACAAAGATGCCAGTTCCGGGTTAGTGGGGATCTTCGCGCCGCCTGGTCCGAAGACTTTCCAAAGGTTGCGTACTGATATGTCGGAACTGTTCATTCCTGTACTCCTGCTGGGGTTCTGCTCGTTGGGGAGGCATCACGTGGGGAAAGCATGGGGAAAAGTTCGAATTACGGTGGTTGTTTAATGTGCAACTTGCACCGTTATACGCAACAGAGTGACGGAGCTCACAAGGTCTTGTCAAGCATTTTGTTCTCCGGCGCCCCTTCATGACTTGCGCCTGGCTTGCGGTTTTGCTTCGCGCGATGCGCGTGGTGGCGCGCTCATTGTGTACCCGCGGTGGGGGCTTATGGGCCCGCTTGGCAGTAGGGAGTAGGGGAAATCGTATATGTACCGTCCGGACGAAATGTTTGCGTTTTCTCTGGACCCCCGCTTGGGACGGATGGGATTTTTTGCGCGCTATGTGAACCGCGTTGTGTAATACGCAATTCCTGGGGAGCTGGCGCCTACCGGTCTCCTCACAGGAGAATCGCCGGCGCCGCCCACGTGGACAGCTTGCCGCCGACGGCTGTGTCGCCCGGCGCCGGGGCAGGATGCAGCGTCTTCACTTTCGCCATAGTCTGGCGGGGTGGATACAAGGACAGTGAACTCCGGAGTGCAGGTTGACAGGCAGTCCCGCATCTTGGATGCGGTGATGGAGCTGCTGGCGCGTCACGGCATCTCAGGGGTCAACATGCGGGCGGTGGCCCGCGAAGCCGGCGTCGCGCTCGGGCTCGTCAACTATTACTACGCGGACAAGCCGAGTCTGATCCGGGCGGTCTTGAACCGAATCGGCGAAAGTGACATGCGATTGGTCGACCCCGACCCGGAGGCGCGTCCGGACGAGCAGCTCAAGGATGCTCTGAGGAGGGTCGCAGGGCCGGAAATCCTGACTACGGAATATTTGTCCCTCCGCCTTCATCTTTGGGCGCTCGCGCAGGCCCATGAAGACTTTGCCCTGATTAACGCGGAGGCATTCGACCAGTACCTGGATGGGCTCGCAACGTTGATAGGCAATGCCAAGCCAGGACTTTCCCGCGAAGAGTGCAAGGACCGGGCAGCTGACATTGTCGTCGTGCAGAACGGGATGTGGCTGACATCCCTGCTGGGCATCGAAAAGGGATCCATCCAGCGGAGCATTGCCCGCACCGAAGAGATCGCCTTCGCCGACTAGCGGAAGCACCACGGCTACCGTGCTGCCGATGGATTGTGACCGTCCCGCCGTACCATGCCGAAATCGGCAGGCGGCGCATGTCAAAGCGTCTCAAGATGAGAGTGCGCTCCATTTTGAACAAATGTCCAGCCGAACTCTTGAACGTATGTTCAAGCTCGGCTAACCTCGAAGGTATGACCCACGCCACACTGGCGGGGACCCGCGGAGATTAGGCCGGCCTTGGCCAGCGGCACACATGTCGCGCCATGGTCCTCGGTATTGGCACCAGGCCGCATCCGCCCGAGGTACAAGGAGACTTGCAGAATGACTGAGACTAGCTACGACTACGTCATCGTGGGTGGGGGAAGCGCCGGCTCCGTGCTGGCCAACCGTTTGAGCGAGGGTGGCACACACAGCGTCCTCGTGCTTGAAGCGGGCCGCAGCGACTACCCGTGGGATCTGTTCATCCAGATGCCGGCAGCCCTGACATTCCCCAGCGGCAACCCGCTCTACGACTGGCGCTACGAATCTGACCCGGAACCGCACATGGGCGGGCGCCGCGTTGCCCACGCCCGCGGCAAGGTCCTGGGCGGTTCCAGCTCCATCAACGGCATGATCTTCCAGCGTGGCAACCCCATGGACTACGAACGCTGGGGCGCCGATCCTGGCATGGAGAGCTGGAACTTCGCCAACTGCCTCCCGTACTTCCGCCGCATGGAGAACACCCTCGCCGCAGATCCCGACGACGAGTTCCGCGGCCACTCCGGCCCCTTGGTCCTCGAACGCGGCCCGGCCACCAACCCGCTGTTCCAGTCCTTCTTCCAGGCCGCCCAGCAGGCCGGCTTCCCGCTGACGGACGACGTCAATGGCTACCGCCAGGAAGGCTTCGCGCCCTTCGACCGCAACGTCCACAAAGGCCAGCGGCTCTCGGCCTCCCGTGCCTACCTGCGCCCGAACACCGGCCGCCCCAACCTCACCGTCCTCACCCGCGCCCTCGCCACGAAGGTCAACTTCAAGGGCAATGTGGCCACCGGCGTCACATACCGCCGCAACGGCAAGCTCCACACCGTCAATGCAGGCGAAGTGATCCTCTCCGGCGGCGCCATCAACACCCCGCAGCTGCTGCAGCTTTCCGGTGTGGGCGATGCCCAGCACCTGAAGTCCTTGGGCATCAACCCGGTAGTCAACCTCCCCGGCGTCGGTGAGAACCTGCAGGACCACCTCGAGGTCTACATCCAGCACGCCTGCACCCAGCCGGTTTCCATGCAGCCCGCGCTGGACGTTTGGCGCATGCCGTGGATCGGCATGCAGTGGCTCTTCGCCCGCAAGGGTCCGGCCGCCACCAACCACTTCGAAGGCGGCGGTTTCGTCCGCTCCAACGAGGACGTGGCGTACCCCAACCTGATGTTCCACTTCCTGCCGGTTGCTGTCCGCTACGACGGCCAGAAGGCGGACGCGAAGCACGGCTACCAGGTACACATCGGCCCCATGTACTCGGACGCCCGCGGCAGCCTGAAGATCAAGTCCACGGACCCCACGGTCCACCCGTCCATGGTGTTCAACTACCTCTCCACGGACCAGGACCGCCGCGAGTGGGTCGAAGCCGTGCGCATCTCCCGGGACATCCTGGGCCAGTCCGCCATGGCGCCCTTCAACGGCGGCGAGATCTCTCCCGGCCGCGGCGTGCAGACCGACAAGGAAATCCTGGACTGGGTCGCAGCCGATGCCGAAACGGCGCTGCACCCCTCCTGCACCGCGAAGATGGGGCCGGCGTCCGATCCCATGGCCGTGGTCAACCCGCTGGACATGTCCGTCCACGGCACCAAGGGCCTGCGCGTGGTGGACGCCTCCGCCATGCCTTACGTCACCAACGGAAACATCTACGCCCCGGTGATGATGTTGGCCGAACGTGCCTCCGACCTTATCCTCGGCAAGACGCCGCTTGCGGCACAGCACACCGAGTTCTACCGGCACGGGGTTTCGCCCCTGCAGCGGGACAAGTCCGCCAACGGCCAGGCAGTGGCGGGCTAAGGAGATGACAGTGATCGACATCCAAACAGAGGCCAGCGCAGTCAAGACGGTGCGCGGCATCTACATCGACGGCGGCTGGCACCAGGCATCCGACGGCGGAACAACGGTTGTGCGGTGCCCGGCGGACGGACGCGAGGTGGCTGTTGTCGCCTCGTCCACCGTCGAGGACGCGGAGCGGGCGATCGCCAGTGCCCGGGCTGCGTTCGAGGGTGGCCCGTGGCGCCGGCTGACGGACATCGAACGTGGCGAGGTCCTGCTTCGCATCGCCGGGCTGCTCGAGCGGGACAAAGCAGCTTATGCCCGGGCCGAGGCGCTGGACACAGGCAAGCGCCTGGTCGAGGCGGAATACGACATTGATGACATAGCCGCGTGTTTCCGCTACTACGGCAAGATCGCAGGCCTCGACGCCGGCCGGGTCATCGATACGGGCCGGCCCAATGCCATCAGCCGCGTGGTCTACGAACCGCTCGGCGTCTGTGCCCTCATTGCGCCGTGGAACTACCCACTCCTTCAGGCGGCCTGGAAGGTGGCGCCGGCGCTTGTTGCGGGGAACTCGTTCGTGCTCAAGCCCAGCGAGCTCACGCCGTCCACCTCCATCCTGCTCATGGAAACGCTGGCAGAAGCCGGGGTTCCCGCCGGTGTTGCGAACCTGGTCACCGGAAAGGGTTCGAGGGTGGGGCCCACGTTGAGTTCGGACCCGCGGGTGGATCTCGTCTCCCTGACCGGAAGCCTGGCCACTGGCCAAACCATCATGGCGGCGGCCTCGGAGACCGTGAAGCGCGTCGCGTTCGAGCTCGGCGGAAAGAACCCGAATGTGGTCTTCGCGGACGCGGACTGGGAGACCGCCGTCGACAACGCCCTGACCGCCGTCTTCCTGCACTCCGGCCAGGTCTGCTCGGCCGGGGCCCGGCTTGTTGTCGAGGAGACCATCGCGGAGCGCTTCGTCGCCGAGGTGGTGGAACGGGCGAAAAAGATCCGGCTGGGTGGGCCCTTTGATCCCGATGCGGAAACGGGCCCGCTCATTTCCGCCAAGCACCGCGACCAGGTCCATGCCTACGTCCAGGCCGGCATTGCGGAGGGCGCCGAGCTTTTGTGCGGCGGCTACATCCCCGACGACGGGCCGCTCGCGGACGGTTTCTTCTACCCGCCCACCGTGCTCGGTAACTGCCGCTCCGGCATGAGCGTGCTCCTGGAGGAGTCGTTCGGTCCGGTGTTGACCGTCGAGACCTTCCGGAGCGAAGCCGAGGCCGTTGCCATAGCCAACGACACGGAATACGGCCTGGCAGGGGCGGTGTGGACTTCGGACGCGTCGAAAGCGCAGCGCGTAGCGGCGGCTCTCCGGCATGGAACGGTGTGGATCAATGACTACCACCCGTACGTCCCCCAGGCGGAATGGGGCGGGTTCGGCAAGTCCGGCATTGGCCGTGAACTTGGCAGTGCCGGCCTCAACGAGTACCGCGAGGCCAAGCACATCTGGCAGAACATCCAACCTGCTCCCAGCGGTTGGTTTGGCCAGCCCGTCGCAGACCCGTCCACCGAAGGCTAGGACGGGCACGGCAACACACAAGGGGAATACCGCCCGGCCGTGCAACGAGGCACGGCCGGCGCGGTCCCGCCGGCCCTTTCTGTGGACGTTCTTCCGCGGGGCAAGGCGGTCACCATCGTGCTAAAGATTTAGGAGCTCAGATGTCAGAAATGCGCAGCACTGACACAAGCAAGGCCGCTGACAGCAGCGGAATGGACGAGTTTGGCTACGCCCAGACCCTCGACCGCAGTATCGGAAAGTTTGCAAGTTTTGCCGCCGGAGTCAGCTACATCTCCATCCTCACCGGCGTTTTCCAACTGTTCTACTTCGGATTCTCAACTGCCGGGCCGGCCTACGCCTGGTCCTGGCCCATCGTCTTCGTCGGCCAGTTGATGGTGGCGCTCTGCTTCGCGGAACTGGCCGGGCGCTACCCCGTGGCCGGTTCCGTCTACAACTGGGCCAAACGGCTCAGCACGGGCACCTGGGCCTGGCTTTCGGGCTGGCTCCTGCTCATCTCATCCATCGTGGCGCTGGGCTCGGTAGCCCTGGCCCTGCAGATCACCCTGCCGCAGCTCTGGAGCGGATTCCAGATCATCGGCGACGGGACCGGCCCGTATGACTTCGCCGTCAACGGCGTTCTGCTGGCCACCATCATGATCGTCATCTCAACCCTCATCAACGCCTTCGGCGTGAAGCTGATGACCAAGATCAACAGCATCGGCGTTTTCGTGGAGCTGATCGCCGCGGCGCTGCTCGTCGTGGCCCTGTTCTGGCATGTGGTCAACGGTCCGGGGGTCCTCTTCGACACTTCCGGTTTCGGTCACGACCACCCCATGGGCTTCTTCGGCGTGTTCCTGATCGCCGCCATGGCTTCGGGCTACGTCATGTACGGCTTCGACACGGCGTCCTCCCTCGGCGAGGAAACCAAGGATCCCAAGAAGACCGCTCCCAAGGCCATCATCCGGGCCGTCACGGCGTCCTTCCTGCTCGGCGGCCTGCTGCTCTTCGGCGGCATCCTCGCGGCCCCCAACCTCAAGGATCCCAAGATCGGCGAGGCCGACGGCGGCCTGCAGTACATCGTCCTGTCTGTGCTGGGCGGTCCGTTCGGAAAGGCCTTCCTGGCCTGCATCGTCGTGGCCGTGGTGGTCTGCACCCTGGCCGTGCACGCCGCCGCCATCCGCATGATGTTCGCCATGGCCCGGGATAACAACCTTCCGTTCAGCCGCCAGCTCAGCAAGGTGGACCCGGTCCGCAAGACCCCCGCTGTTGCCGCCATCGTGATCGGCGTCCTGGCCATCATCCCGCTGATCGTCAACGTGGCCCAGCCGGCCATCTTCACGATCCTTTCGAGCATCAGCATTGTGCTGATCTACCTCTCCTACCTGCTGGTCACCGTACCGATGCTGCGCCGTCGCTTCCTGAAGAAGTGGCCGCTACCCGACGAAGGTGGCGAGGTGGGCTTCAGCCTCGGCAAGTGGGGCTTCGTGGTGAACCTGCTGGCCGTGCTGTGGGGAGCGGCCATGACCCTGAACCTCATCTGGCCACGCCAGGAGATCTACAACTCTGTCCCGCCGTTCGAGTGGTACCTGCAGTGGGGCGGCGTCTTCTTCGTCGGCGCCGTGGCAGTCGCCGGAGTGCTGCTCTACCGCCTGAAGATCCGGCACCAGACCGGTGTCCTCGCCGAACACGCGGCGGGCGCTGCGCAGCCGGTGTCCGGAACTCCGCGGAATGCCGTTGTCGCGGAGAGGGCCGGGATTGACACCCGGGTGTGACGCCTGCCATATTTCAAGTACGCACTATGTGCATCGTGTTGTGTAATACGCAATTGGCTAACACTCAGCGGAGCCACTCTTTCGGGCATCCCGCCTACTCTTTCGGGTAGCCGAGTGCGGGGCGCTTCACTCGTAACATGGGTAAGTCGTATCGGCGATATTCGTCCGATCAACGGAAGGAAACAGAGCAATCGTGGTTCACAAGGTACAAGCGGTCGTTGTCAGGGAAAAGAACGCCCCTGCCACCATCGAGACCATCCTGGTCCCGGAGCCGGGCCCGGGCGAGGCGCTGGTCGACGTCCTGAGCTGCGGTGTCTGCCACACTGATCTGCACTACAAGCTCGGCGGTATCGGCAACGACTTCCCCTACCTGCTGGGCCACGAGTCCACGGCCGTGGTGAGCCAGGTGGGCCCCGACGTCACCGACGTCAAGCCCGGCGATCGGGTCATCTTGAACTGGCGCGCCGTCTGCGGCAATTGCCGCGCCTGTGCCAAGGGCCAGCCGCAGTACTGCTTCGCCACGCACAATGCCACCCAGAAGATGACCCTCGAGGATGGCACCCCGCTTTCCCCTGCGCTGGGCATCGGCTCCTTCGCGGAGAAGACCCTCGTCGCCGCAGGTCAGTGCACCAAGATCGACGACGACGTCGACCCCGCCGCCGTCGGCCTGCTCGGCTGCGGCATCATGGCCGGCATCGGCGCGGCCATGAACACCGGTGAGGTCAAGCGCGGCGAGTCCGTCGCCGTCATCGGCTGCGGCGGCGTCGGAATCGCAGCCGTCGCCGGGGCGAAGCTCGCGGGCGCGACGACGATCATCGCCGTCGACCTCGACCCCGCCAAGGTGGAACTCGCTAAGACCCTGGGCGCCACGCACGGCGTGGTTTCCAGTGAAACGGACGCAGTCGAGGCGATCCGCGACTTCACCGGGGGCAACGGCGCCGACGTCGTCATTGATGCCGTAGGCCGCCCTGAAACGTACAAGCAGGCCTTCTACGCACGCGACCTGGCAGGCCGTGTGGTCCTGGTGGGTGTCCCGACGCCGGAGATGACCCTGGAACTGCCGCTGCTGGACGTCTTCGGCCGCGGCGGTTCGCTGAAGTCCTCCTGGTACGGCGACTGCCTGCCCTCCCGCGACTTCCCGATGCTGGTGGACCAGTACCGCCTGGGCCGCCTGCCGCTGGATGCCTTCGTGACCGAGCGCATCGGCCTGGGCGACGTCGAGGCCGCGTTCGAGAAGATGCATCGCGGCGAGGTCCTGCGCTCGGTGGTGGAGCTCTGATGTCGGTCACCATTGAGAACCGGGTCACCTCGGGCACATTTTCCCTCGACGGCGGCACCTGGGACGTCGACAACAACGTCTGGATTGTCGGCAACGAGGAGGAGTGCGTGATCATCGACTCCCCGCACGACGCCGCCGCGATCGTCGAGCAGGTCCGCGGCCGCAAGGTCCTGGCAATCCTGATGACCCACGCGCACAACGACCACATCGGCGCCGCACGCGAGGTGGCGGCCGCCGTCGGCGCCCCCATCCACCTGCACCCGGAAGACATGGTGCTCTGGCAGCAGGTCTACCCGGACGCGCGGCCGGACAAATTCCTCTCCGACGGTGAGGAATTCACGGTGGGCGGCGCCACGCTGAAGGCGATCCACACGCCCGGGCACTCGCCCGGCTCCACTTGCTTCTACCTGGCGATCGAAGGAACCGTGTTCACGGGGGATACCCTGTTCAACGGCGGTCCTGGCGCCACCGGCCGCTCCTTCAGCGACTATCCGACCATCCTGTCCTCGATCCGGGAGCGCCTCCTGACGCTGCCGGCGGAAACGGTGGTGCGGACCGGGCACGGTGACAACACCACCATCGGCGCAGAGCGGGAAACCCTCGCGCAGCTGGCCAAATAGCAAACCGCAGTTCCACAGTGAGGCACAACCCGGAATGAAGTTCACCAAGCAGCCTGCACCAATCGCGGACATCGACGAAGCACAGCTTGAGGTCCACAAGCCCAAGACGGAAGCGGCCGGCGTCAAGGCCGTGATGGTCGCGCTCGAGCGCGCCGTGGCGCAGGCCGGGGTGAGCCGCACAGCCCAGTCGCTGCTGCGCCTGAACCAGAAAGGCGGCTTCGACTGCCCGGGGTGCGCCTGGCCGGAAACCGACGGCAAGCGCAAGGCCGCGGAATTCTGCGAAAACGGCGCGAAGGCCGTGGCGGAGGAAAACACCCTCCGAACCGTCGGGGCCGAATTCTGGGCGAAGCACTCCATCGCCGAACTCTCGCAGAAGACCGAGTACTGGCTGGGCAACCAGGGCAGGCTCAGCGAACCGGTGGTGATCCGCCCGGGGGAGACGCATTATTCGCCGATCTCGTGGGCGGACGCCTTCGACCTCATCGGCGAGCACGTCCGCGCGTCGACGCCGGACCGGTGCGTGTTCTACACCTCGGGCCGGACGGCGAACGAGACGGCGTTCATGTACCAGTTGTTCGCCCGCTCGCTGGGCACGAACAACCTGCCGGACTGCTCGAACATGTGCCACGAGTCCTCTGGCTCGGCCCTGAACCCGACCATCGGTATCGGCAAGGGCACCGTCTCGCTGGAGGACATCCATGAGGCCGAACTGATCTTCGTCGTCGGGCAGAACCCCGGCACCAACCACCCGCGCATGTTGTCCGCACTGGCGGAGTGCAAGGGCAACGGCGGCAAGGTGGTGGCCGTGAATCCGCTGCCTGAAGCGGGCCTGTTCAACTTCAAGGATCCGCAGACCTTCTCGGGTGTGGTCGGCAACGGCACGCCCCTTGCCGATGAATTCCTGCAGATCAAGGTGGGCGGTGACCTCGCACTCTTCCAGGCCCTGGGCCACCTGCTGCTGGAGGAAGAGAAGCGCAACCCGGGCACGGTGGTGGACCGGGCCTTCGTCGACTCGCAGACCGACGGTTTCGAAGCCTACGCAGCAGCCCGTTCCACGCTGGACTGGGAGCTCACCGAGCAGGCCACAGGCCTCGAGCGCGCACAGATCGAAACCGTGGCCGGCATGCTGCTGCGGTCGAAGGCCAGCATCTTCTGCTGGGCGCTCGGCGTCACGCAGCAGCCGCACTCGGTGGACACCATCAAGGAGATGGTGAACGTCCTCCTGCTCCAGGGTAACTTCGGCAAGCCGGGCGCCGGTGCCTGCCCGGTACGCGGACACTCGAATGTGCAGGGCGACCGCACTATGGGCGTCTGGGAGAAGCCCAACGAACGGCTGCTCGAGGCGCTGGACAAGGAATTCGGCATCGCCTCGCCGCGGGAGCACGGACACGACGCCGTGGAGACCCAGCATGCCCTGGAAAACGGCGACGTGGATGTGTTCGTTTGCATGGGCGGCAACTTTGCTGCGGCAGGTTCGGACACCGAGGCGCTGGAAGCCGGCATGAAGCGCGCCGGGCTCACGGTCCATGTGTCCACGAAGCCCAACCGCTCCCACGTGGTGCACGGCCGGACCTCCCTGATACTGCCCACGCTGGGCCGCACGGACCGGGACGACAAGCACGCCAAGGGCATGCAGTTCCTCTCCGTGGAGAACTCCATGTCCGTGGTCCACTCCACCCAAGGCAGGCTCCAGCCGGTCTCGGACCACCTGCTTGCGGAACCGGTAATCATCGCCCGCATGGCCGAGGCCGTCTTCGGCCCGGAACACTCCGTAGACTGGCGCGCGATGGCCGAGGACTACGACGTCATCCGCGACCACGTTTCCCGCGTCATTCCGGGCTTCGAAGACTTCAATACCCGGGTCCGGAACAAGAGCGGCTTCGTGCTGCCCAACCCGCCGCGCGATACCCGCAGCTTCGCCACAGACATCGGCCGGGGCCGCTTCACGGTCAGCCCGCTGGAGTTCCTGACGCCGCCGGCTGGCCACCTGGTGCTGCAGACCCTGCGCAGCCACGATCAGTACAACACCACCTTCTACGGCCTGGACGACCGCTACCGTGGCATTTCCGATGGCCGCCGCGTGATCCTGGTGCACCCGAAGGACCTGGCCGCGCAGGGTTTCGAGGACCGGGACATGGTTGACGTGATCAGCGTTTTCGCGGGAACCGAACGCCGCGCGGACAAGTTCCGGCTGGTGGCGTACCCCACCGCCGAGGGCTGCGCCGCGGCGTACTTCCCGGAAGCCAACGCGCTGGTGCACAAGGAAAACGTGGCCCGGGTGTCGAACACCCCCGGCTTCAAGGCGATGTTCGTCCGCTTCGTGCCGCACGTGGAGGCGGCGGAGTAGCGGGCCCCTTTCAAGGCAGCCGGTTCCTTTCGGAGTAAGGCATGACGGCGACATTCCGCACCGGGCGGAGTGTCGCCGTCGTTCGATAACCGACTGCCCTCAGCGGCTGAGCCGCAGCACCGCCGCGTTCGCACCCACGATCACCAGGATTCCTGACCACTGCAGGGGGTCCAAGGACTGGCCGAGTACCAGCCCGATCAAGGCCGCGAACACCGGGTTGATGCTCATCAGGATGCCGAACAAGCCGGCCGGAACACGGCGCAATGCCAGCAGGTCGGCGATGTAGGGCACCACGGAGGCCAGCACGCCCGCGCCCGCCGCGCAGAGGATTACGAACCAGTCCACCGGCCTGCTGAACAGGATGACGACGGCAACCGGCAGGAACGCCGCGGCGGAAACAGCCATCGCCGCGGCCGTGCCCTGGATGCCCGGGATGCGTTGCCCGATGGTGCGGTTCAGCAAGATGTAGGAGGCCCAGCTCGCAGCCCCCACCAGCCCCATGCCGATGCCGAGGTAGTCCGTGGACGGCCCCGGCTGCGTGATGGCCAGGACGCCGGCGGTCGCCGCGAGGGCACAAACGGCCCCCGCTTTGCTGCGGGAGGCGAACAGCGCAATGGAGAGCGGGCCCAGGAACTCCAGGGTCACCGCCAGGCCCAGGCCGATCCGGTCGATGGCCGAATACAGGCCCAGGTTCATGGTGCCGAAGACCACGGCCAGCAGGAACACAGGCCAAAGCTGTTGCCGCGTGAAACTCCTGAACCGGGGCCGGGCGATGGGCAGCAGCACTGCAGCCGCGATCAGTTGCCGCACAGCCACCACGCCCAGCGGGCCGATCGCGGGGAACGCCAGGGACCCGCTTGCCGCGCCCAGCTGGTTTGACAGGGAACTGGCCATCAGTGTCGCCACACCGCGGGCCGTTCCGCTCACCTTGCCATCGCTCATGCGGATAGTCTGTGCCGCTTCGGGACTTCCGCATAATGCACGACACGGCGTATTCATGCGTCTTCCGCATGAATAGAATCGCCTCATGGAGATCGAATTCCGGCAGCTGCGGTGCTTCATCGCGGTAGTGGACGAGGGCACCTTCACCGACGCCGGAATCAGCCTGGGGATCTCGCAGACGGCGGTTTCGCGGAACCTCGCCGCCCTTGAGGAACATCTCGGCGTCCGGCTCATCCACCGCACCACGCGCACTGTCTCCCTGACGGAGGCGGGGGAGCGGGCCTTGGCGCACGCGCGGCGGGCGCTTGCCGCCGTCGTCGGGCTGGAAGGGGCAGTGCAGGGTGGCGGGCGGCTGCGGCTCGGCTACGCCTGGTCCGCCTTGGGCCGCCACACGCTGGAGTTGCAGCGCCGCTGGGCGGCCGAATGCCCGGATACGGAGCTTGAGCTGGTCATGGACAACAGCCCGACCGCGGGGCTGCTGGAGGGGGCGAGCGACGTCGCGATCCTGCGGCGCGTGCCGCCATCTGGAAAGACCGTGGCCCGGAACGTGGAGCTGCGGCGGATCGGCACGGAAAAGCGCTACTGTGCCATGGCCGCGGACGACCCCCTAGCCGGCCGCCGAAGCGTGGGCCTGGCCCAGATCGCGGACAAGGCATTGGCCATCGACGTGCGGACCGGGAGCACCACCTTGGAGCTTTGGCCTCCGGAGTCCAGGCCTGCCAGGACCGTGGAAATCCACAGCGTGGACGACTGGCTGACGCTCATCAGCAGCGGCAAGGCCCGCGGCGTAACGGCAGAGGCCACGGCGCACCAATACCGGCGCCGCGGCCTCGTGTACCGGCCTGTGCGGGACGCCCCGCCGGTGCCGGTCCACGTCGCGTGGGTGAAGGGCGAGCTGCCCGCGGCGGGGCGGAGGCTCATTGCCCTGCTGGAGGAGCTGTACGACGAACATCCCGCGGAGCGGCCCCATGCCGGCAAATGACCGGCTCAAACGTTGGTTACCCGCCGAAATTTCGGCGTGTAACCAACGTTTGGGCCGGTGGAACTCAGGAAGGGCGCCGAACCGCGCCCGGCGAACCCCTACAGCGTGGCCGTATCGATCACGAAGCGGTAGCGCACGTCCGAGGCGAGGACGCGTTCGTAGGCTTCGTTGATCTTCTCTGCCGGGATGACCTCGATCTCGGCCCCGATGCCGTGTTCGGCGCAGAAGTCGAGCATCTCCTGGGTCTCCCGGATGCCGCCGATGTTGGAGCCGGCCAGGGACTTGCCGCCCCCGATCAGGCTGAAGATGCGCAGGTCCAGGGGCTCGCCGGGGGCGCCTACGCACACCAGGGCGCCGTGCGGCTTGACCAGGCGCAGGTAGTCGTCCAGGGAGATGACCGCGCTGACGGTGTTGATGATGAGGTCGAAGCTGCCGGCCAGGTCCTCGAATGTGGCGGGCTCGCTCGTGGCGTAGTAGTGGTCGGCACCCAGGCGGAGGCCGTCTTCCTGCTTCTTGAGCGACTGGGACAGGACAGTGACCTCGGCACCCATGGCGTGGGCCAGCTTGACTGCCATGTGGCCGAGGCCGCCCAGGCCGATCACGGCGACCTTCTTGCCCGGGCCGGCGCCCCAGCGGCGCAGCGGGGAGTACGTGGTGATGCCGGCGCACAGCAGCGGCGCGGCGACGTCGAGGTCCAGGCCTTCGGGGATCCGGACCGCGAAGGCCTCATCCACCACCACATGGCTGGCGTACCCACCCTGGGTGACGGAGCCGTCGCGGTCGGTGGCGGCGTAGGTGCCGACGTTGCCGTTCAGGCAGTCCTGTTCCTGGCCGGCCAGGCACTGCTCGCACTCGCGGCAGGAGTTGACCATGCAGCCGACGCCGACGCGGTCGCCTGCCTTGTGGCGGGTCACCGCGCTGCCGACCTCGGTAACAATGCCGGCGATCTCGTGGCCTGGAGTCAGCGGGTAGGGGACGGGGCCCCAGTCGCCGCGGACGGTGTGGATGTCGGAGTGGCAGATGCCGGCGAACTTGATGTCGATCAGGATGTCGTTCGGGCCGAGCTCGCGGCGTTCGATGGTGCTGGGGACAAGGGGTTCCGTAGCGGATGTAGCAGCGTAGGCCTTGGCAATAGTCATGTTTAAAGCCTAGGGGGTACAGACGGGGCCGAGGGAGGCCCTGTCTGTACCCCCTAAAGCGGGAATAACAGCGGAATAAGCTCGTCAGCCGCGGATGCGCCCCATGCCGGGGTCGAACAGCGGCTCGGCGGTCACCGTTGCCGGGATGCGCTCACCGAAGTACTCGATTTCCACCGCATCGCCGACTCCGACGACGGCGGGCAGCCAGGCATAGGCGATCGGCGTGTGGATCGAGAAACCGTAGGCGGCACTGGTGACGTAACCTGCGGCGGAGCCGTTGACGTACACCGGTTCCTTGCCCAGCACGATCGAGGTGCCGTCGTCGACGGTCAGGCAGCGCAGCACCTTCGCGGCCGGCTCTTCCTTCCGGACGGCCAGCGCCTCGGCGCCCACAAAGCCCACCTTGTCCTTGGCCACGGAGAAGCCCAGGCCGGACTGGTAGGGGTCGTGTTCGGTGTTCATGTCCGTGCCCCAGAGGCGGTAGCCCTTCTCCAGGCGCATGCTGTTGAACGCGCCACGGCCTGCCGCGACGATGCCGAATTCCTGGCCTGCCTCGAAGAGCAGGTCCCACAGCTTCAGGCCGTACTCGGCGGTGGTGTAGAGCTCCCAGCCGAGTTCACCCACGTAGGACAGCCGCCAGGCGCTTACGGGGATGCCGCCCACGGAAATTTCCTTGGTGCGGAAGTACTTCAGGCCGTCGTTGCTCAGGTCATCGCTGCTGAGCTTGCCGATGACCTCGCGAGCCAGCGGGCCCCACAGGCCGATGCAGCAGGTGCTGCCGGTGATGTCGGTGACGTGTGCCCACTGGGACGGATCTTCGGCGGACTGCTTGCGGGCCTCGACGCGCAGGTAGTCGAAGTCCACGTTGCTGTTGACGCCCAGCTGGAACTTCTCCTGCTCCAGGCGCGCCACTGTCACGTCACTGCGGATGCCGCCGTCGTGCTCCAGCAGGAGGCAGTAGGTGACGGCGCCGGGCTTCTTCGTGATGTTTCCGGTGCTGAGGCGGTGCAGCAGCGCTTCGGCACCGGGGCCGACGACCTGCAGCCGCTTGAGCGGCGTCATGTCGTAGAGCCCGACGGCGGTACGCGTCTTCCACGCTTCGGCGGCGGAGATGGGGGAGTGGAACATATTGGCCCAGGACTCGCGCTCCGGCGCCTGCCATTCGGCCGGCAGCTCTTCGAGCAGGCCGCGGTTGGCCTCGAACCAGTGCGGGCGCTCCCAGCCGGCGGATTCCAGGAAGAAGGCGCCCAGTTCCTTCTGCCGCACATTGAAGGGGCTCACCCGGAGGTCACGCGGGGATTCCTTGGGCTGCAGCGGGTGCAGGATGTCGTAGATCTCCACGAAGTTCTGCTGGGAGGTCTCGCTGACGTACTGGTCCGAGGTCTGCACCTTTTCGAAACGGGTCAGCTCGGTGCCGTGCAGGTCGGTGCGCGAACGGCCTTCGACCAGCAGCTCGGCCACGGCCTTGGCCACGCCGGAGGAGTGCGTCACCCACACGGCCTCGGCCACGAAGAAACCGGCGAGGTCCGGGTGCTCGCCGATCAGCGGGCCACCGTCGGGGGTGAAGGAGAAGATGCCGTTGAAGCCGTCCTCGATCGCGGTGCTGCGCAGTGCCGGCAGGAGGTCCTGGCTGTCTTCCCAGGCGGGCAGGAAGTCCTCCAGGGTGAAGTCCAGGCGCGACGGCATCTTGTGGTCCGACATTTCCTCGGCGGACACCTTGGGCAGGGCGGACATATCCACCGGCATCGGGCGGTGGGCGTAGCTGCCGATGCCGATCCGGTTGCCCCATTCGCGGTAGTACAGGTCCTTGTCCTGGTAGCGCAGGATCGGCTTGCTGGCGCCCTTGGGCAGCTCGTTGACGCCTTCGAGCTCGGCCAGCGGGGTGGTGACGACGTACTGGTGGGCCAGAGGCAGCAGCGGCACTTCCAGGCCCACCATTTTGCCGAGCTCGCGGCCCCAGAAACCGGCGCAGGAGACCACGATGTCAGCCGGGATCACGCCGTCGGACGTTTCCACGCCGGTGACCTTGCCGCCCTCCTGGGCAATGCCGGTGACCGTGGTGGAGCCGAGGTAAGTCACGCCGCGCTCGCGGGTGCGCTCGATCAGCAGTTGCACGGCACGCGCGGCGAGGGCCAGCCCGTCGGTGGGGATGAGCAGGCCGCCCAGGACCTCGCGATCTCCGGTGAGCTTCCCGGTGTTCAGCAGCGGGTAGATCTTTTCGCATTCATCGGCGTCAATGATCCGGCTTTCGACGCCCCAGGAGGTCATCACACCCATCTTGCGCTTGAGGTCGGCTAGGCGTTCCGGGGTGGTGGCCAGCTCCAGGCCGCCCACCTGGTTGAAGCAGGCCTGGCCGTCCTTGCTCAGGGAGAGCAGTTTGTTGACCGTGTAGGTGGCGAACTCGGTCATGGTCCTGGACGGGTTGTTCTGGAACACCAGGCCGGGGGCGTGCGAGGTGGAACCGCCGGCGAGTTCCAGCGGTCCTTGTTCGACGACCGTGATGTTGTCCCAGCCGCGGCTGGACAGTTCATCCGCAAGGTTGGTGCCTACGATGCCGGCGCCGATGATGACGACGCGTGGTGATGCGCTCATGGGGGTGATTTCTCCTGTTGGCTTAGGGGGCGTCCGCGCTAGCGGAAGACGACGGTGCGGGTGTTGTTGAGCAGGACCCGGTGCTGGCAATGCCATCTGACCGCCCGGGAAAGGGCCTGCGATTCGGCGTCCCTGCCCACGGTCACCAGGGCATTCGGGTCCAGGCTGTGGTCCACCCGGAACACCTCCTGCTCGATGATCGGGCCCTCGTCCAGGTCAGCCGTGACGTAGTGGGCGGTGGCGCCGATGAGCTTCACGCCCCGGTCGTAGGCCTGGTGGTATGGCTTGGCGCCCTTGAACCCGGGCAGGAAGGAATGGTGGATGTTGATCGCCCGGCCCCGCAGGGTCTTGGTGAGGCCGTCGGAGAGCACCTGCATGTAGCGGGCCAGGACCACCAGGTCGGCCTGGTACTCCTCGACCAGCTCCAGCAGGCGTGCCTCCGCCTGCGGCTTGGTGTCCGCGGTGACCGGGACGTGGATGAACGGCAGTCCGGCTGCCTCCGCCATGGGGCGCAGGTCCTCGTGGTTGGAAACGACGACGGCGATCTCCGCGCCGAGGCTGCCGGCCCGCCAGCGGAAGATGAGGTCGTTGAGGCAGTGGCCGAACTTCGAGACCATCACCAGCAGGCGCTGGGGGCGTCCGTCGTGGATGGTGAACTCCATGTCGAATTCTTCGGCCACGCTGGCGAACTCCGCGTTCAGGCTTTCCGCGGAGACTCCCTCGTCTTCGGACTCGGGAGTGCTGCCCACCGTGAACGCCGTGCGGAGGTAGAGCTTGCCGCTGACGTGGTCGTCGAACTGCTGGTGCTCCACGATATCGAAGCCGCGGTCCGCGAGGAAGCCGGTGATGGCCCGGACGATCCCGGGGCGCTCGGGGCAGGCGAGGGTAAGGACATACTGGGTGGTGCCGGTGGTGCCGGCCGTGGCAACGGCGCCGGCTTCCGCCGTTGCGCCGCCGGTGGGCCGGCCTTCAAGGATGGTGGTCACGGTTTCTCCTGGTTATTTGCGGGGCTGTCGGTTTTGTTGCCGGTGCAGTGTTCGTCGCATTCGTGTTTGGTGACGAGGTCGAATTGGACGCCGCCGTGTTGTTCGACGCCGGTGCGGATGGCGCGTTCAACGACGGAGTCGGCGAGCCGGCGTCGCAGGGACAAAGGGTCGCGGCGGAGGTCGCGGGTGAGGGCGATGCAGAGCAGGAACATCACCAGCACGAAAGGCAGTGCCGCCACGATGGTGAGCCGTTGCAGGCCGGATAGTGCTTCGGAGGGTTGGTCTCCGCCGGCCAGGAGCATGACGGCAGCCACTGCTCCGGTGAGGGTGCCAAAGAAGATGACAACTCCCCGGCGCGGTTCCTCGGCACCGTTGGAGCTGAGGGATCCCATCACGATGGAGGCGGCGTCGGCGCCGGTGATGAAGAAGATTGCTACTAGTACCATCGCCAGGACGATCACCGCGGAGATGGCCCAGCCGGGCATCTCGAGGTTCTTGACCAGGTCGAAGAGGGCGCCGTCGAAGTTGATGGTGGAGACGCCGTCGACCATCTTAGCGATGCCGTCCGTCGTGTCGGCGG
The DNA here is from genome assembly GCF_047977865.1 of Curtobacterium sp. LFS079. Classification (NCBI taxonomy): domain Bacteria; kingdom Bacillati; phylum Actinomycetota; class Actinomycetes; order Micrococcales; family Microbacteriaceae; genus Curtobacterium; species Curtobacterium sp. LFS079. The sequence goes on along the minus strand of NZ_JBFPFO010000010.1, from coordinate 3,419 downwards.
TCTTGTCGGCTGCTTGCTGGATGTGGAACGCGGTTCCGCCGAAGATGCCGAACCAGATCACGGAGACGATGCTCGGCACGAGGAGGACGCCGGTGACGAACTGGCGGATGGTGCGGCCGCGGCTGATCCGGGCGATGAAGAGGCCCACGAAGGGCGTCCAGGAAATCCACCAGGCCCAGTAGAAGATGGTCCAGCCGGACATCCACTTGCGCAGGGCTTCGTCTCCGACTGCTTCGGTGCGGGAGGACATGGTGGCGAGGTCGCGGATGTAGTCGCCCACGGCCGAAGGAATGAGGTTGAGGATGAACAGGGTGGGGCCGGCAACGAACACGACGACGGCCAGGACGACGGCCAGGACCATGTTGATGTTGGACAGCCACTGGATACCGCGGCTGATGCCGGACACGGCGGAGGCCACGAAGCAGAAGGTCAGTACGGCCACGATCACCACGAGGACCGGGGTGCCGACCTCGCCCGCCCAGCCGTTGGAGGTGATGCCGCTGCCGATCTGCAGGGCCCCCAGGCCCAGGGATGCGGCGGTTCCGAAGAGCGTGGCGAAGATGGCGAGGATGTTGATGAACTTGCCCACCGGTCCCTCGACGGCGCGGACGCCGAAAATCGAGGTGAACGCCACGGAGATCAGCTGGCGGCGGCCCAGGCGGTACGTTCCGTATGCCATGGCGATGCCCACGACGGCATACATCGCCCAGGGGTGCAGGGTCCAGTGGAAGATCGAGGTTGCCATGGCGGTCTGGATGGCTTCGGGGGTGTGGCCGTCCACGGTGCCCGGCGGCGGCGAGATGAAGTGGTAGAGCGGTTCGGCCACACCGTAGAACATCAGGCCGATGCCCATGCCCGCGGCGAACATCATGGAGACCCAGGAGACCGTGCGGTACTCGGGCTTTTCACCGTCCTTGCCGAGCGGGATGTTGCCGAACCTGCCAAGGGCAAGCCAGAGGATGAACACCACGAACAGAGAAGCCAGGACCATGAAGAGCCAGCCGGTGTATTCCATGACCCAGTCCAGGACGCTCTGGGAAGTGGTTGCCAGGCTGTCCCTGCCGAGGAATCCCCAGAGGACGAAGGCGATAGCGATGACGCCGGTGATCCCAAAAGTCACCTTGTCCAGGACAAGGTTCCGGTTGCGGCGCTCCGTGACGGCTTTCTCGGTCCTGGACTGGCGCAGTTCCTGGAGGATCTGCCGGTTCAGTTCGCCGTCGCTGTCTTCTCCAGGTTCCGTCACCTGCTTGTCGACCTCGGATTCAAGGTTGCTGAGCGCGCTTTCTTCGGCGCGCAGTTCCAAATCGTTGCCTTCTTCTATTGAGCTGCTTTGGTCTATCTCGCTGTTCAAGGTCATTGAGGGGAGTCCTTTACCGGCGCGGGGGGAGTGGATTTTTCAGACGTGGCCGTCAACAGTCAGGCCTCGGGCCAGGGGAGCGTCCTGATACGTGCAGGTGTCATCAATAGCAAAGAGTCCGCTTCCGCGCGGAAGGCTGCAATCGGCGGAGCGGCGTGGAGGCGCAGGGCCCCGCGGTGTGCCAATCCGCTGAGCAGGCATGCCTTGTGCATGGGGGACCTCTCTTGCATTCGGGATCGTGAAAGACGAAGTGTCCGGTCCGTTCGGTCAGTTCCGCAGGGATCAACACGCTTCGCAATATGCAACAGCGTGCGCCAGCTCACAGTACTTGTCAAGAACTTTCTGCTCTGTTTCCTCTCTGTTTTGCATGCCTTGACAGCGGACGTGTCATGGATCACGCTGTTTCATATAGTGCTTGCTGTTGCGTATTAAGCGGTTTCGAGGCATTTTGCGTCTCGAGGTATTGCGGGAACGGGCAGCGGCAACGAACACAGCGCGTACTGAACAAAGGTGTTGAGAATGCAGACGCTCGCGATTGTCGGAGCCTCCCTGGCCGGTCTTTCCGCCGCCAGGGCGGCCCGCGCCCAGGGTTTCGCCGGACGCCTGGTCATCATTGGCGATGAACGGCACCGGCCATACGACCGTCCGCCTCTTTCCAAGGAATTCCTGCTCGGCACGATCACCGCAGAAGACCTGCTGTTGGAATCGCCGGACGACGGCCTGCAGGCCGACTGGCTCCTGGGGTCCGACGCCGTCTTCCTCGACTCCGATTCACGCACCGTTGTGCTCCGCAACGGTGGCAGCGTGCAGGCCGACGGCATCGTCATCGCCACCGGTGCCCGGGCCCGCTCCCTGCCGACCCTCGCCGGCCTGAGCAACGTCTTCACCCTGCGCACCATCGACGATGCCCAGCGCCTGGCGCCGGAATTGGTCGAGGGCAGCCGGATGGTGGTCATCGGTGCCGGCTTCGTTGGCGCGGAAGTTGCCTCCTCGGCGCTTTCCCGTGGCATGGAGGTGACGATGATCGACACCAACGAGGTACCCTTCGCTCGGCAGCTCGGGGCCGAGATGGGCGGCGTCATCGCGGGACTGCACCTCGAGAAGGGCGTGGACCTTATTTCCTCCGCCACCATCGAAGACTTCTACAGCTCCGAAGGCAACGTAACAGGCCTGCGTCTTTCCAACGGGCGCTACGTCGGCGCCGACGTGGTGGTGGTCGACTTCGGAGCCCATCCGAACACCGAATGGCTGGTGGGTTCTGGCCTCAAGGTCGACGGCGGTGTGGTGTGCGATGCGATGGGTCGTACCAACGTGCCGGGCATTGTCGCCGTCGGTGACTGTGCCGCCTGGTTCGACGACGCCGCCGGGACGCACCGCCGGATTGAACACTGGACCGGTGCCTTGGAGCGCCCCGCCCTGGCTGTCGCGGCCCTGTTGGACGAAGACGCCCCGCAGCAGCCGGTCAAGGCCCCCTACTTCTGGTCCGACCAGCACGGGGTCAAGATGCAGTTCGCCGGCTACTCGGCAGGCCACGACCGCATGGAGATCGAGGCCGGGGATCCCGCCGAACGCAGCCTCCTTGCGGTCTACTACCGCGGCGATGAAGCCGTGGCCGTGCTGGGCCTCAACCAACCCAGGCTCTTCACGAAATGGCGGCGTGGCTTGGCCGCACAGCGGCCTGCGGCGGCCGCTTCCGCGGCCCAGGCCGTCCTGACTGGTGCCGGCGGCTGACAAGGCGCACCGCGCCGTCAAAGCCGGCTGATCCGGCAAAACCAAGCAACCTCCGCAGCACGAAACCCCGGCCGGCGTTCATCACGCGGGCCCGGGGTCTTTCGTGCTTTCAGGATCAGCCTCGCGTAAAGCCCATCTTGGCGCTGATCCGGTGCGCGCTTCTGCGTAGACCGCGCCCGTTGGCTTCAATTTCCCGGTCTATCCGCCCGCGAAGGGTGGCAGGATGTCGATGGTGTCGTCCGTGCCGAGCGTCATGGAGCGGTCGCGGACGGCGGTTTCGTTGCGGAGGAAGCTGCTGCGGGTGAGGATGCGTGCCAGGGGTGGTGTGCCG
>NZ_JBFPFO010000009.1:0-158771 GCF_047977865.1 Curtobacterium sp. LFS079 | reverse complement strand
CTCGTACGCTACTTCGCTGCCGCACGCTCCGCAGCAGGCACCGAAGAAGAACACCACCACCTCCCCCCAGGCAGCACCCTGGACGACCTGCTCACAGCACTGCTCGCCGTCGAACGCGCAACTCCCCCCGCCGGCACACCACCCCTGGCACGCATCCTCACCCGCAGCAGCTTCCTCCGCAACGAAACCGCCGTCCGCGACCGCTCCATGACGCTCGGCACGGACGACACCATCGACATCCTCCCGCCCTTCGCCGGCGGATAGCCGCCGTCAGGCTTTCCGGAAACGGGCACTCAGGAAGCGGGTGAACTCCGGCGCGGTTCCCAGACGGAGGCTGCCGCTGTGGACCAGTTCGCCGCCGTCGATCCGGAAGCTGTGGCGTGAGGTGCCGCGCGGGCTGTGCCGTTCGAGGGTGAGGGTGCCGCCGTGCCAGTGGCCGCGGGCGGGGGCTTCCGGTGGTTTGCCGATGCTGTCTACGTAGTACCAAAGGGTGTCGCCGTGGTCCGGGTCCACAGTGAACACCCCGTGGCCTTCGAAATGCGAACCGTCCGCTTCCAGGTGCCGGTAGCTTTGCACCACGGCGTGGCCGCCCGCGGCTTTCGTGAAAACCACTTCGGCATTGACCGTGCGGGCCGGACCGGACGGTGACGCGGCCAGCTCCGCGCTCCCCCGCCACCGGCCGAGGAACGCCTCAAGGGATTCAGCTGCGGACACGAGCCGCTGATCGCGCATGATGCCTCCGGCCCCATCTTCTGCCTGCCCGCCGGACATGTCCAGCGTTACCGGCCGCTGAGCGAACGGCTCCGCGGCGCGCTTAGAGGCCGAAGGTCTCCGTCTCCTCGAAGGGCCCCACCACGGTGACGGTGCGGGGCGAGGCAGCCAGTTCACGGGCCAGTTCCTGGACCTCGGCGGCGGTGACGGCCTTGATCCTGCGCAGGGTCTCGTCGATGTCCTGGAACTCGCCGGACACCAGTTCGGCCCGGCCCAGGCGCGACATCCGCGAGCCCGTGTCTTCCAGGGCGAGGACGATTCCGCCGCTCAGCTGGCCTACGGCCTTGCTCAGTTCCTCATCGGTGATGCCGTCGGCGGCGAGCTTGTCCAGCTCGGCGCCCAACAGGTTCAGGACCTGCTTGACCTTCGACGGCGTGCAGCCGGCGTACATGCCGAAGTAGCCGGCGTCGGCGTAGGAGGAGGCAAAGGAGTAGGTGGAGTAGACGAGGCCGCGCTTCTCCCGGATTTCCTGGAACAGCCGCGAGGACATGCCGCCGCCCAGCACGGCATTCAGCACGCTCATCACGAAGCGGCGCTCGTCGGTGGCCACCAGCGAGGGGCAGCCCATGATGATGTTGGCCTGTTCCACCGGGCGCTTGACCACGTGCAGCCCTGCGGTTCCGGTGATTGACGCCCGTTCGGTGGAGCGGCGTTCCACCGGGGCGGCGCCTTCGCGCAGTTCCCACCCGGCGGCGCGCAGCGCCTCGGTCACGAGGCTGCAGACGACGTCGTGGTCCAGTCCGCCGGCCGCGGTGATGACCAGTTCGTCGGGCCGGTAGTAGCGCCGGTAGTGTTCCCAGACCGAGTCGCGGGAGACGCCCTTGATGGCCGCGGGTGTTCCGCCGATCGGCCGCCCCAGGGGGTGCACGCCGAGCACCGCGGCCACGAACTTCTCATGGGCGACGTCCGTGGGGTCGTCGCTGTCCATGGCGATTTCCTCGAGGATGACGTCGCGTTCCTGCTCCAGCTCGGCCGGGTCCAGGACGGCGCCGGTGATCATGTCCGCGATGACATCGATGGCCATGGGCAGGTCCGAGTCGAGGACGCGGGCGAAATAGCAGGTGCTTTCCTTGGCCGTGGCCGCGTTGGATTCGCCGCCCACCTCGTCGAACGCAGAGGCGATCTCCAGGGCGGTGCGGCGCTTGGTGCCCTTGAACAGCAGGTGTTCCAGGAAGTGGGTGGAGCCGTGCTGCCCGTCGGCCTCGTCACGGGAGCCCACGCCCACCCAGAAGCCGATGGTTGCCGAGCGCTGCCCGGGCATGGCTTCGGTCAGTACCCGCACACCGCCGGGCAACACCGAGCGCCGGACGACGGAGCCGCCTTCGGCGCCGTGGATCAGTTCGCCTCCGGGCAGGGTCTGCTGAAGCGGGAGAGGTACGACAGTCATCAAAGCCTTTCGGTTTGCGGGCGGGCCCCGATCTGGCTGCCATGCTAGCAGCGGACGGTGCCTCTTCCGCGTGGTCCGGAGTTTCGCTTCCGGTTAAAAGCGGCGCGGGGCCGGTGGACGTGCCACCGGCCCCGCGGCCTGTGCCGGGATTGCCTACTCGGCGGATTCCCCGGCGGGAGCTTCCTCGGCAGCTGCGCCTTCTTCCTCGGCCACGACCGGGGAGAGGGAGAGCTTGCCGCGGTCATCGATCTTGGTGATTTCCACCTGGACCTTCTGGCCGACGGAGACGACGTCCTCGACGTTGTCTACGCGCTTGCCGTTGGCCAGCTTGCGCAGCTCGGAGATGTGCAGCAGGCCGTCCTTGCCCGGGGTCAGGGAGACGAAGGCGCCGAAGGTGGTGGTCTTGACGACCGTGCCCAGGTAGCGCTCACCGATTTCCGGGACCTGCGGGTTGGCGATGGCGTTGATCGCGGAACGTGCTGCTTCGGCAGACGGACCGTTGGTGGCGCCGATGTAGACGGTGCCGTCGTCCTCGATGGAGATATCGGCGCCGGTGTCTTCCTGGATCTGGTTGATCATCTTGCCCTTGGGGCCGATGACCTCGCCGATCTTGTCCACGGGGATCTTGACGGCGATGACGCGCGGCGCGAACTCGGAGAGCTCGTCCGGGGTGTCGATCGCGGCGTTGATGACGTCCAGGATGTGCAGGCGGGCTTCGCGGGCCTGCTTCAGGGCGGCTGCCAGGACCGAGGCCGGGATGCCGTCGAGCTTGGTGTCCAGCTGGATGGCCGTGACGAACTCGGAGGTACCGGCGACCTTGAAGTCCATGTCACCGAAGGCATCTTCGGCGCCAAGGATGTCGGTCAGGGCGGCGTAGCGGGTCTGGCCGTCGACCTCGTCGGAGACCAGGCCCATGGCGATGCCGGCAACGGCGGCCTTCAGCGGCACACCGGCGTTGAGCAGCGACAGCGTGGAGGCACAGACGGAACCCATCGACGTCGAACCGTTGGAGCCGAGGGCCTCGGACACCTGGCGGATCGCGTAGGGGAATTCCTCGCGGCTCGGCAGCACCGGAACCAGGGCGCGCTCGGCGAGTGCACCATGGCCGATTTCGCGGCGCTTCGGGGAACCGACACGGCCGGTCTCGCCGGTGGAGTACGGCGGGAAGTTGTAGTTGTGCATGTAGCGCTTGGTCTTCTCCGGCGACAGGGAGTCGATCTGCTGCTCCATCTTGAGCATGTTCAGCGTGGTGACACCCATGATCTGGGTTTCGCCGCGCTCGAAGATCGCGGAGCCGTGAACGCGGGGCAGGACCTCGACCTCGGCGGTGAGCTGGCGGATGTCCGTCAGGCCACGGCCGTCGATGCGGACCTGGTCCTTGAGGATGCGCTGGCGCACAACCTGCTTGGTGACCGAACGGAAAGCAGCGGAGAGCTCCTTCTCGCGGCCTTCGAAGCCACCGGCGAGGGCACCCAGGACCTCGTCCTTGAGCTCGTCGGAAGCGTTGTCGCGCTCCTGCTTGTCGGCGATCTGGAAGACAGCGGCCAGCTTTTCGGCGGCAGCGGACTCCACGGCGGCGTAGACGTCGTCCTGGTAGTCCAGGAAGACCGGGAACTCGACCGTGGGCTTTGCCGCGCGGGCGGCCAGGTCTGCCTGGGCCTCGCACAGTGCCTTGATGAACGGCTTGGCAGCCTCAAGACCCTCGGAAACAACCTCTTCGGTGGGGGCGGTGGCGCCCTGTTCCTTGATGAGGTTCCAGGAGTTGTCAGTGGCTTCGGCTTCGACCATCATGATCGCCACGTCGTCACCGGCGATGCGGCCGGCAACCACCATGTCGAACACGGCGTTCTCGAGCTGGGAGTGCTTCGGGAAGGCAACCCACTGGCTGCCCTGCTCGTCGGCGATGAGGGCAACGCGGACGCCGCCGATCGGGCCGGAGAACGGCAGGCCGGAGAGCTGGGTGGAGATCGAGGAGGCGTTGATGGCCACGACGTCGTAGAGCTCGTCCGGGTTGATCGCCAGGACGGTGACGACGATCTGGACCTCGTTGCGCAGGCCCTTGACGAAGGCCGGGCGCAGCGGGCGGTCCATGAGGCGGCAGGCCAGGATCGCTTCGGTGGACGGGCGGCCTTCGCGGCGGAAGAACGAGCCCGGGATGCGGCCGGCGGCGTACATGCGCTCTTCGACGTCCACGGTCAGCGGGAAGAAGTCGAAGCCTTCACGCGGGGACTTGCCGGCGGTGGTGGCGGACAGCAGGGCGGTGTCGTCGTCGATGTAGACCATCGCGGCGCCGGCGGCCTGCTTGGCAAGGCGGCCGGTTTCGAAGCGGATGACACGCTTGCCGAAGCGGCCGTTGTCGATGATGGCTTCGGAGAACTGGATTTCGGGACCCTCCATTGAGAGTCACCTCCGTTTCTTGATAGCGGAAGTCCGCCGCATCAACCCAGGCCGGTCTGTTCCGAGCCTGTACGACACCCGGTCATCGATCGAGACCCTCGGGCTCCGCCGTCGGACTGGACGGACGTTCCCGGGGATCACTACCGAGGACCGCGAATGCGCGATGCGGTTGATTTCCTTGGATGTAGTTTTGCGTGAAGAGGGCGGCCCGTTCCCTGGGGATCGGGCCGCCCGAAGTCAAACTAGCGGCGCAGGCCGAGACGCTCGATGAGCGAACGGTAGCGGGCGATGTCAACGTTCTTCAGGTAGGTCAGCATGCGCTTGCGACGACCGACCAGGGCGAGCAGGCCGCGCTGGGTGTGGAAGTCGTGCTTGTGCTCCTTCATGTGCTCAGTCAGATCCTTGATCCGCTGAGTCAGGACAGCAATCTGGACCTCGGGCGAACCGGTATCGCCTTCGGAGGTTGCGTATTCCTTGATGATGGACTGCTTGACAGCGGCTTCAAGTGCCACATGAACTCCTAGAGTTGTGCCGTGCGTCCCGAGTCAGCGCCTCGCTGCCGGGTTGCTGGGTGGCGGTGGCCGCACACGCAACAGGTCCAGCCGCCACGGACTGCAGCCGAACCATCGACCAGTTTACCGGCAGCGCGCCGGAGTTGTCGAAACGCCCGAGTTGCCCGAACCGGCCGGGCTAGCGGCCGATTTCGGTGCGCACCGCGAAGAGCTCCGGGAAGAACGTCAGTTCCAAGGCTTTCTGCAGGAAGGCCACGCCGCTGGAGCCGCCGGTTCCGGTCTTCATGCCGATGGTCCGCTGGACCGTGCGCAGGTGGCGGAAGCGCCACAGCTGGAAGTTGTCTTCCAGGTCCACCAATTCCTCGCAGGCCTCGTAGGCGCCCCAGTTGTCCTGAGCGTTCTCGTAGATGTACTTGAACAGCGGAACCAGTTCCGGGGCGAATTCGTGGGCCTGGGTGACGTCGCGTTCCAGCACGGAGGCAGGCACCTCGAAGCCCTGCCGGTCCAGGTAGGCCAGGAATTCGTCGTAGATGCTCGGGGCGTGCAGGAGCTCCTCCAGCATGGCCCTGGACTCCGGCTCGGAATCGAACACGGGAAGCATCTTGGCGTTCTTGTTGCCGAGCGCGAACTCCACCGCACGGTACTGGGCGGACTGGAAACCGGAGGAGTTTCCCAGGAAGCCGCGGAACTGGGAGTATTCCGTGGGGGTGAGGGTGGCCAGGACGGACCACTGCTCGGTGAGGGTCTTCTGGATGTGCTTGACCCGCGCGATCCCCTTGAGCGCGGCGCCGAGGTCGTCGTGGCGGAGCCAGGCGGCGGCGCTGCGGAGCTCATGGAGCACCAGTTTGAGCCACAGTTCGGTGGTCTGGTGCTGAATGATGAACAGCAGCTCGTCGTGGTGCTCGGGGTTGCTGACCGGCTGCTGCGCGCTCAGCAGCACCGGCAGTTGCAGGTAGGAGCCGTAGCTCATCCGGGTGCTGAAGTCCCGGACGATCGCATCCTCAAGCTGGCGGGTGTTCTTCTCGACGCTCATTTTGCAGGCCCTCCAAACAGGATGCCGTGCGCCTGGATGACGTCCAGGCGCATCTGCTCCACGAGCGCTTCCGGTCCGCGGTAGGCGACCATGCCGCGCAGCCGCGCGGTGAATTCGACGACGACGGTCTGGCCGTACAGGTCGAAGGCTTCCACGGCTTCTTCCGGGCGGTCGATCACGTGCGCCTCGACCTGCCGGCTCACGCCGTCGAAGGTGGGGTTGGACCCGACTGAGATGGCGGCCGGCCAGCGGGTGCCGGCGGCGTCGAGCAGCCAGCCGGCATAGATGCCATCGGCCGGAACATAGCCCGTGGCGTCGTGCGCCAGGTTGGCGGTGGGGAAGCCCAGGGCGCGGCCGCGTGCGGCCCCGTGCACCACTTCGCCGCGCATCCGGTGCGGCCTGCCGAGCACCGCGGTGGCGGTGGTGACGTCGCCTTCGGCAAGGGCTTCGCGCACCCAGGTGGAGGAACAGCGGCGGCCGGTGTCGCCGTCGTGCGGGCTGTCGTCTTCCTCGTCGAGCGGGGCTCCGCCGGCACCGTACTCGTTGACCACGGTGACGCCGAAGCCCAGGACCTTGCCCAGTTCCTGCATGGTGGTCACGTCGCCGGAGTTGCCGGCGCCGAAGCGGAGGTCATGGCCCACCACGACGTGGGCGGCGTGCAGCCCGTCCACCAGCACCCCGCGGGCGAATTCCTCGGGGGTCAGGCCGGCGAGGTCCAGGTTGTACTTCATGACAAGGACGGCGTCGACGCCGGTCTCCGCGAGGGCGTCCAGCTTGTCCTGCAGGCCCATCAGGAGTTCCGGTGCCGATTCGGGGCGGTGGACCTGGGCCGGGTGCGGGTCGAAGGTGACGACGACGGAGCGGTTGCCGCGCTGGGTGGCGGTGCTCAGGAGGTGCGCGAGGACCTCCTGGTGCCCGCGGTGTACGCCGTCAAAGTTTCCGATGGTAACGACACTGGGGCCGAAGTCTCCGGGGACTTCGCTGGGATCGTTCCAGATGTGGACCATCAACCTCGCCTTTTTGCTGCTGTTCAGCCAATCACTGGCTGCTCACTACGACCGGCGGCCTGGTCCGGCGCCGGAACTCTCTAAGGGTACCCGTTCAGTTACTGCGCGTTCGCCGAAGGTGCATCCGCTTTGCCGGGCCGGCGCTTGTTCAGCCACAGCAGGCCAAGGACCGGCAGGATCAACGGCACGAAGCCGTAGCCGCGGCCGAAGAGGGACCAGACGGTGTCGTGCGGGAAGGCCACGGGGTCGAACAGGCTGAAGGCGCCCACCACGAGCACGCCCACCAGTTCCACGAGCACGGCGGCCAGGGACACCTTGAACCAGGTGCGGCCGGGCTTGGCGAGCGAAACGGTGGCCACCAGGTACACGACTGCGGCGAAGGCCGAGAGGATATGTGCCAGCGGCGCCTCGGCGAACTTCGTGGCGATCTGGTAGCCGGCGCGGGCCGTCGCGGAGATCGCGAACACCGCGTAGACGGCGATCAGCAGCCGCCCGGGGCCGGTGTTGCGGGTATCCCGGCTGTTTCCTGCCCGGTTCTTCTTCGACTTGGTCTCTGTGGACACCTTCGGTGCTTCTTTCATGTCAGTACCAGATCTGGTTCATGCGGGCGGCCATCACCAGCGCGGTGACGCCGACGGCGGCGAGGACGAAGTTGCTCCAGCGGGTCCGTTCCAGGATGGACCAGTACACGGCGCCCAGCGGGAGCATGAGGGCGGTGGCGAGGTAGCCCCAGAACTCCCAGGCCTCCCCGGCGATCCGTTCCCCCGCGATCACCCGGATGATGGAGCCCACCAGGTAGACCAGCAGGACGAGTTCGACGGCGGCCACCGAGAGGATGGTGATGTCGTTCGGGGCCTTCTTCATCAGGCCCGCCACGAGGCAGGTAACGCTGGAGATGAGGCCGACAACCAGTACCGCGTAGAAGTATCCGTCCACGCTCAGCCGGCCGCCTTTTCGTTGCCGGGCTTCTCATTACCGGGCTTCTCATTACCGGGCGCGAAGACGAGGACCGGCTTGGCGTGGTTGCCGGCGTCGGCCAGCAGCGCCACGAGCTCGCCGGACGGGGCGAAGGCGGCTACGGGGTTGTCGGCGGTGGCCGCGTCCGGGGTCCCGGCGGCCGGCCCGGCAGCGATGCGGCGGCCGTAGGAGATCTCGGTGCTTTCGGCTTCGCTCAACTCGCGGCTGGGCATGAGGGCGCGGGCGGCAGCGGACATCTCCAGGATGTCCAGGTCCTCCGCGAGTTCCTCCAGGGTGCGGGCCTGCTCGAGGGTGTAGGGGCCCACCTTGGTGCGGCGCAGTGCGGTGAGGTGGCCGCCGACGCCGAGCGCCCCGCCAAGGTCGCGCGCCAGGGCCCGGATGTACGTCCCGGAGGAGCAGTCGACTTCGACGTCGACGTCAACGACGCGGCCGCCGTCGACCCTGCGGATGTCCAGCACGTCGAAGCGGTGGATGGTGACCGGCCGCGCGGCGAGCTTCACTTCTTCGCCCGAGCGGACACGGGCGTATGAGCGTTCGCCGTTGACCTTGATGGCGCTGACGCTGCTGGGAACCTGCTGGATGTCGCCGCGCAGGGCCGCGACTCCGGCGTTGATGCCTGCCTCATCGACGGCCGCGGCGCTGTGCACAGCGGTGACTTCACCTTCGGCGTCGTCGGTGATGGTGGCTTCGCCGAGGCGGATGGTGGCGGAGTAGCTCTTGGTGGTGCCGACGATGAAGCTCAGCAGCCGGGTGGCCTTGTTGATGCCCAGGACCAGGACGCCGGTGGCCATGGGATCCAGGGTTCCGGCGTGGCCGACTTTCCGGGTACCGGCCAGCCTCCGCATCCGTCCAACCACGTCGTGGCTGGTCCATCCCTGCGGTTTGTCGACAATCACCAGTCCAGAAAGCACGCTTCCCAGTATATCCGCGCAGGACACGGCAAGTCCGCGCCAGGAACGTTCCGGCGGAACGGTTGCTAGTACTCCGTGCGCTGCTCGTTGTGGCGCCAGGCGTCGAAAGGCGACTCCGCGCCGTCGACCTCTGCGTGCTGCACGGGCAGAAGTTCCGGGCGGCCGCCGTCGAAATACTCGTAGAACACGGCGTCGTCGAACCCGGCGCGGGCTGCACCGTGCCGGTCCGCGGCGAAGTAGACGCGCTCGATCCTGCCCCACAGCGCGGCGGACAGGCACAGCGGGCAGGGTTCACAGCTGGCGTAGAGGACGGCGCCGCTGAGGTCGAAGGTGCCGCTGGCGGCGGCTGCGCGGCGGATGGCCACCACTTCGGCGTGCGCGGTGGGGTCGTTGTCGCGGGTGACCCGGTTGCTGCCTTCGTGGACGGTTCCGTCGGCGGTGACCACGACGGCGCCGAACGGCCCGCCGCCGTCGCCGACGTTCTGCACGGCGAGCCGGATGGCGTGTTCCAGATAGCGTCCGGGATCAGGGTCCGCAGTCATGTTCCGATCTTAGCCAGCACCGGCTCCATTTGGATGCAGAAAAAGCCGGACCCGCCGCGGCTGTTCCAAGGCGGGTCGGGCGTTGCCGCGGCGTGAAGGTCAGCGGCCGTTGTCCTCGTCGATGTCCTCATCGTCCCGGAGGTCGATGTCCTCTTCGTCGAAGTCGTCCTCGTCGATGTCTTCATCGCGGGGCGCGTCGCTCTTGTAGGGGTCGGCGTCGCCGGCGTGCTTGGCACCGGCGGCGAGGGCGGCCACCTCGGCGTCGCGCTGCTTGGCGGTGCGCAGCAGTTCCTCCAGGTTGGAGGCGTTGACGGGCACCATGTCCGGGACGAACTCGAGGGTCGGGGTCAGGCGCACGGTGATGTTCCGGCCTACCTCCTGCCGGAGCACGCCCTTGGCCTTCTCCAGTGCCCGCGCAGCATCGGCGTGGGCGACTTCGTCGCCGAAGACGGTGTAGTACACGGTGGCATGCTGGAGATCGTTGGTGACCCGGGCATCCGTAATGGTGATGGCGCCCACCCGCGGATCCTTGACCCGCCGGCCCAACGCCTCGGCAACAACAACCTTAATCCGCTGCGCCAATTTCGCAGCACGTGCCGGATCAGCCATTTCCACTCCTAAGAAAATCTGGGGTACGACGGCGACGGCGGCTGACGTACATAAGTTCTGAAAGATGCCACCCGCCTCAGGCGAGTCTATGACGGACCGCCGGCGCCAAGCCGCGTAGGCGGCAAGGGGCCCGGGAGTGGCATCGGGCCTGTCTGAGCCGGAAGGCTCACGATCGCAGATCGTGAGCCTTCCGGCGAAGGGGCGGGACCCCCTTGCCGCCGAAGCGGCAGGTGAGGCGCCCCAGCCATTGGACTTACTTAGACGCGCGGCTTCTCGCGCATCTCGAAGGTCTCAATGATGTCGCCTTCGGCGATGTCGTTGAAGGACCCCAGGCCGATACCACACTCGAAGTCCGTGCGGACCTCGGTGGCGTCGTCCTTGAAGCGCTTGAGCGTTTCAACCGTGAGGTTCTCACCGATGACCTTGCCGTCGCGGGATACGCGCGCCTTGGTGTTACGGCGGATGATGCCCGAGCGGACGATCGAGCCGGCGATGTTTCCGAACTTGGAGGAACGGAAGACTTCGCGGACCTCGGCGGTGCCCAGCTGGAATTCTTCGTATTCCGGCTTGAGCATGCCCTTGAGTGCGAGCTCGATGTCGTCGATCGCCGAGTAGATGACCGAGTAGAAGCGCATGTCGACGCCTTCACGGTCGGCCAGTTCGGCCACGCGCTCAGCGGGCTTGACGTTGAAGCCGATGATGATGGCGTTGTCCACGGTGGCGAGGTTGACGTCGTTCTGCGTGATGGCACCCACACCGCGGTGGATGACGCGCAGCTGCACGTCTTCGTCGCCCACATCGATCTTGAGCAGGGCGTCTTCGAGGGCTTCCACGGCACCGGAAACGTCACCCTTGAGGATGAGGTTGAGGGTGTCGATCTTGCCTTCGGCCACGGCCTTGTCGAAGTCTTCGAGGCTGATGCGCTTGCGGCGCTTGGCCAGTGCGGCGTTGCGGTCGGCTGCTTCACGCTTTTCGGCGATCTGGCGGGCCGTTCGCTCGTCCGGGGTCACCAGGAAGGTGTCACCGGCGCGCGGCACGTTGGACAGGCCGAGGACCTGGACCGGGCGGGACGGCAGTGCGATGTCCAGGGCGTTGCCGTCCTCGTCGAACATTGCACGGACGCGGCCGTGGGCGGTGCCGGCAACGATGGTGTCGCCGACGGCCAGGGTACCGGACTGCACCAGGACGGTGGCCACGGAACCGCGGCCCTTGTCCAGGTTGGCTTCGATCGCGATACCGCGTGCGTCCTTGTCCGGGTTGGCACGCAGGTCCAGCGCGGCGTCCGCGGTGAGCAGGACGGCGTCGATCAGTTCGTCAATGTTGATGTTCTGGCGGGCAGAGACCTCAACGAACATGGTGTCGCCACCGTATTCTTCGGGAACCAGGCCGTACTCGGTGAGCTGGCCCTTGACCTTGTCCGGGTTGGCGCCTTCCTTGTCCATCTTGTTGACGGCGACGACGATCGGCACGTTGGCAGCCTGGGCGTGGTTGAGCGCTTCAACCGTCTGCGGCATGACGCCGTCATCGGCTGCGACCACCAGGATGGCGATGTCGGTGACCTTCGCACCACGGGCACGCATGGCGGTGAACGCCTCGTGACCCGGGGTGTCGATGAAGGTGATGTCGCGCATGGCACCTTCGTGCTCGTGGCTGATCTGGTAGGCACCGATGTGCTGGGTGATGCCGCCGTGCTCGCCTGCCACCACGTTCGTCTTCCGGATGGCATCCAGAAGGCGGGTCTTACCGTGGTCGACGTGGCCCATGACAGTGACAACCGGCGGGCGTGCTTCGAGGACGTCGTCGCCTTCTGCTTCCAGTTCGGCATCGAGGTCGATGTCGAAGGAATCCAGCAGCTCGCGCTCTTCGTCTTCGGGGGAAACGACCTGGACCTTGTAGCCCAGTTCCTCACCCAGCAGTGCGAAGGTGTCCTCGTCGAGGGACTGCGTGGCGGTGGCCATTTCACCGAGGTGGAACAGCACGGTCACCAGTGCAGCGGGGTTTGCCTCGATCTTGTCGGCGAAGTCCGTGATGGAGGAACCGCGGCGGAGGCGGACAATCGTGTTGCCGTCGCCGCGGGGTACCGATACGCCGCCCAGGGACGGAGCACTCATCTGCTCCAGTTCCTGGCGCTTTGCACGCTTCGACTTGCGCTGCTTGCCACGGCCTGCGCCGCCCTTGCCGAAGGCACCCTGGGTGCCGCCGCGGCCGCGGCCGCCCTTGCCGAAGCCGCCGCCCGCGGGAGCTCCACCGCCGCCGGTGCCGGGAGCACCGCCCGGACGGCCGGGGCCGCCGGGACGACCGGGACCGCCCGGACGGCCTGCGCCGCCAGGAGCCGGACGTTCGGTGCGGTTGGGCATCATGCCCGGAGTCGGGCGAGGGCCGCCGGGACGCGGTGCGCCAGGGCGCGGAGCACCCGGACGCGGTGCACCGGGGCGGGGTCCGCCTGCACCGGCTGCCGGGCGGGGACCGCCGGCGCCGGCTGCGGCAGGACGCGGACCACCGGGGCGTTCGCCTTCGGTGCGGCCGCCGGGACGCGGCATGCCCTGTGAGGTTGCAAAGGGGTTGTTGCCCGGGCGCGGAGCACGCTCGCCTTCACCACGGCCGCGGGGCATGCCCTGGGACGTCGCGAAGGGGTTGTTGCCCGGACGGGGGCCGCCGGGGCGCGGAGCCTGGCCCTGACGTGCCGGGGCCGGAGCTTCGCTGCGCGGTGCCGGACGGGCACCGGGCTTGGCGGAAACGGGGTTTGCCTGCGCCGAAGCTGCAGGGGCCGGAGCGGCAGCTGCTGCAGGCGCGGGAGCCTTGGGTGCGGCCGGGCCGGGAACCGGACCGGGGCGCGAGGCAGCGGGGGCTGCCTGTGCATCCGAGGAGGCCTGCGCAGCGGCCGGGGCCTTCGGGGCGGCCGGAGCCTGGGGCGCAGCCGGGGCGTCTGCCTTGACAGCACCCGCACCCGGGTAGGCATTGCGAAGCTTCCGCACAACGGGAGCCTCGATGGTAGAGGAAGCGGAACGGACGAATTCGCCCAGTTCCTGCAGTTTGGTCACTGCTTCCTTGGAGGTGATTCCGAGCTCTTTCGCGAGCTCGTGGACGCGGTACTTGGCCACTTTTCTCCTGTCTCGGTCCGCACCGAGCCAGGCACGAACCGTCTACTTCTTACTGCGGGCCTCCGCCGCGGATGCAGCTGAAAGGCCCTGTGCAGAGCGCAACAAAGTTGTCATCGTTGCGTACTCATCGCTGGGAACTCATCGGGTTTCCATCAGTTTTCTGACCCGCTTTCAGGTTTGGACGGTTGTTCCGCGGGGGCCGGAGCCTCCGCGGGTGGCATGCCTGCGAGGTAGCGTTCGACGGCGGCCGTGTCACTCGCGCCCGCGAGGGCACGGGCGAAGGCGCGCCGTTTGGTTGCCAGCATCAGGCAGTTGCCGCTGGGGTGCAGCCACGCACCCCGGCCAGCCATCCGGCGTCGTACATCCACCAGGACGACGGGTGACCCGCCGCCTTCGGCGACAAGCCGGATCAGCTCATTCCGGGCTCCGTGTTTCCGGCATCCGATGCAGGTCCGCACGGGCTGGTGCCCGCTCGAAAGGGGTGCGGCCACTGGGTGTTCAACCATCCTCAGTGCCCTGACCCATCCTTCTACGTTCCTGTTTCCCGGCACACTGCGCCGAGGAAAACGGATACCGGACGCAAGCCCGGCTTCATCCAGTCTAGTCCCCCGGATGCCCGGCCACCGAATCCGCACACAGCACGGCCAGGGACACCGGGGGCAGCCGGCTGCCGCCTAGTTGCCCTGGCCCTGCGCGGCGTCGGAGACGATATCGATGCGCCAGCCGGTCAGCTTGGCCGCGAGGCGGGCGTTCTGCCCTTCCTTGCCGATCGCGAGCGACAGCTGGTAGTCCGGGACCACCACGCGGGCTGAGCGGGTGGACTCGTCGATGATGGTGACGGAATTCACACGCGACGGCGACAGCGAATTGGCGATGAAGGTTGCCGGATCCTCGCTGAAGTCGACGATGTCGATCTTCTCGTCATTCAGTTCGGTCATGACGGCGCGCACGCGGGAACCCATTTCGCCGATGCACGCACCCTTGGCGTTGATGCCGGCGGCGTTGGCCTTGACGGCCATCTTGGTCCGGTGCCCGGCTTCACGGGCCAGGGCCACGATCTCGACCGAACGGTCCGCGATCTCCGGCACTTCCAGTTCGAACAGCTTCCGGACCAGGCCCGGGTGCGAACGGGAGAGGGTGATCGAGGGACCCTTGGCGCCGCGGTGCACATCCACGACGTAGGCGCGCAGGCGGCTGCCGTGGGTGTACTTCTCGCCGGGGACCTGCTCGGGCGGCGGCAGCAGGGCCTCGACGGTGCCGAGGTTGACCTGGATCATGTGCGGGTTGTTGCCCTGCTGGATCAGGCCCGCCACCAGCTCGCCTTCGCGGCCCTTGAATTCGCCCAGGACGTTGTCGTCCTCGACGTCGCGCAGGCGCTGCAGGATGATCTGGCGCGCGGTGCTGGCAGCGATCCGGCCGAAACCGTCCGGGGTGTCCTCGAACTCGCCGACCGCTTCGCCGTCGTCGTTGAACTCCGTGGCCCAGATGGTCACGTGGCCGCTCCTGCGGTCCAGTTCGGCGCGGGCCTTTTCGTAGGCGCCCGGCGTCTTGTGGTACGCCACCAGGAGCGCCTGCTCGATGGTGGGGATCAGGAGGTCCAGCGGGATTTCGCGCTCACGCTCCAGAAGTCTCAGCGCGCTCATGTCAATATCCATCAGGCCTCCTCGGAAGGTCCATCGTGTTCGTCTACCAGCCCGGCCTCGTCGAGGTGGCTGAATTCAATTTCGACTTTTCCATTCCGGATCTTGTCGAAGGGAAGTTTGACGGGGTCGCCCTGCTTGGGCTTCATCCCCTTCTTGACCTCGAGCTCCGGGATCAGGGTCACGCCGTCGTCGTCGACGGACTGGATCCTTCCGGTGAGGTTTTCGCCCTGGATGACGTTGACCTTGACCATCCGGCCGCGTGCGCGGTGCCAGTGGCGGGGTTCGGTCAGCGGGCGGGAGACCCCGGGCGAGGAGACTTCGAGGTCGTAGGGCCGGCCGTCGTCGTGGGGATCGTTGTCCAGCACGTCGGACAGGGCCCGGGAGATTTCGGCGATGACATCAAGGCTCACCCCGCCGGTTTCCTCCTGCGGGAGGTCGATCACCACCTGGACCGTACGGTGCGAACCGGCCACCTGGACGCTGACGTCCTCGAGGTACAGCCGGCTGGCCTGGACCACAGGTTCGAGCAGTGCCTTGAGCCTGCTTTCTTCGGGGTTGCTGGCGGCTGCCGCCTGCGCTCCAGCCTGGTCTGTTGAAGTCCTGGCTTCCGAATGACTCACTGGCCAGCCGCCTCCCGTTCGATGTTGTTGTGAGTACTAGGGTATCGAGTTTCACGGCGAGGTGGTGCACCCCGGTTCCGCCGACAGCCCCCGCACGTGACACCATGGACTGTTGTGAATGACGAGACGACGGAAAATCCGGAGCACCCTGCGGAAAAACACGGGACCCCCCGCTGGGTGACGGCCCTGCTTGTGTCGTTGCTCGCAGTCCTCGTTGTGGGCACCGGGACGGTGCTGCTGCCGGCCGATGACGGGCCGGCCCCGGAGCCGCCGTTTTCCGGGACCGCCAAGGCTGCCGCCTATGCGGAGACGCGCGCACTGCTGGCGGACGCGGCCGCCGCCGGCAGCCAGCCGGCCACGGTGACCCTGCTGGAAACGCAGGCACGTGCGTTGCTTGCCCCCGCACCGGCCTCGGCGTCCGCCGCTGTTTCGTTCCCGTCCGCTGCCCCGCTGACCAAGGCGGACTTCCTCGCCGCGCTTTCCCGCAGCGCCGCGCAGCGCCTGGCCGACGCCGGAAAGAGCGACGGCGGAACAGCCCGCCTGCTTGCCGCCGTCGGAACAGCGCAATTGCTTGAGTCCGCTCGGCTCGCCGGGGCCTGGGGGCTGCCGGCACCGGCCGGACCTTCCCTGGCCCTTCCGACGGCGGTCTCCTCCCCTACCGTCCTGCCCACCTGCGCTGCCGGCGGGGGAACTGCGGCGGCAGCTGCTGCGGCCGGACAAGCGGACCCGGCGGATGACGGCGACGCGCTGGCCGCCGTCGTGAGCGCCGAACAGAAGGCCGTCTACCTTTACCAGGTGGCCCGCACACGGCTGGACGGAACCGCGGCCGGGGCAGCCGCCGCGGATCTCTCCCGCCACCAGGACCTTCTCCGTGAAGCAGAAGCCCTGACGCGGCAGCACTGCACCGAGTCTCCGCCGCGGGAAGCCGGGTATCGTTTGCCTGCCGGACTCGCGTCCCATGCCGCTGCGGCGCTCGCCGAACAGGAGTCGGCAGCCCTCCCGGCATACGGTGAACTCCTGGCACTTTCCGACGGTGCGACCCGGCGGTGGGCGATGGCCGGATTGCTTGAGGGAGCCCGGCGGATGGAATCCTGGGGCACCTTGCCCGGAGCCTTGCCGGGTCTCTCCGTCGAACCCGCAGCCCTGCCCGAACTGCCGGAAAGCTCCTCTGCCGCTCCCGTTCCGTAGGCCAGCCTTGCTTGGCTGGCGCCGGCCGCCGCGGAGTGCTTGGCTTGAGCCATGGCTTCCACCGAAAAGGCTGCGCGCCACGACAACGAACCACATGAGAATGACCTCGCCAGGCGGCTGAACTGGCTGCGAGCCGGTGTGCTCGGCGCAAACGACGGGATTGTCTCGGTGGCGGCGATCGTGGTGGGTGTGGCCGGTGCCACGACGAATACCGGTGCCATCCTCGCGGCCGGCGCGGCGGGCGCGCTGGGCGGCGCGGTGTCCATGGCCCTGGGCGAGTACGTCTCCGTCAGCAGTCAGAGCGACAGCCAGAGGGCCCTGATCGAGAAGGAACGCCGGGAGCTCCAGGAACAGCCCGAGGAGGAACTGGCCGAACTCGCCGCCATTTACGAGGCCAAGGGTTTGAGTTCCGGCACCGCCTGGACCGTGGCGAAGGAGCTGACGGCGCACGACGCCCTCGCCGCCCACCTCTCCGCCGAGCTGAACATCGACGAGGACGGCATCGTGAGCCCGTGGCACGCTGCGTTTGCGTCCGCGGTCGCCTTCACCCTGGGCGCGCTGCTTCCTTTGCTTTCGATCCTGCTTCCGCCGCCGGCGCTGCGGGTGCCGCTGACCTTCGCCTCGGTGCTGCTGGCGCTGGCGTTGACCGGCGCGCTGGGCGCGTGGATCGGCGGCAGCTCCAGGATCCGCGCCGGCGTCCGCGTGGTAATAGGCGGGGCCCTGGCGTTGGCGGCGACGTTCAGCCTCGGCAGCCTGCTGGGTTCCAGCGGGATCATCTGAGGCGCGGCATTGGTTTCGGGATTTCCGCGCACCATTTGCCATTTTCGGCCGGAATAAGCGGGCGGAAGCGGCCAGAATTGGCAATTGGCCCTCACCGCTCGGCTTGACTAAGGAGTCCAGCCGCGTTCAAGGAGAGCCTTTCGAACCCTCGTCACTGCACGTGGCACATCGTGTGCATCCCGGATGTCCAGATCCAATTGCGTTAGCCGGACCACGCGCCAACCTGCTTCCAAAGCGTTCTCGTCGCGGCTGATATCGCTGCGGCGTTGGGCAGGCGTGGCATGGTGGCCGCCGTCGTACTGGATGGCGATCTTGAACTCCCCGTAGGACATATCCGGATCCTGCACCCAGCCGCCTGTCCCGTCGAAGATCGGCAGGTTGATTTCCGGTTCCGGAAGCCCATGCCGGATGAGCAGGAGCCGCACTTCGGTCTCTTTGGGAGAGTCGGTCCCGGTGCGCATCCGGTCTCTGGCAAGTACGGCCTTCCGGTAACCGGGTGCGCCTTTCCGTGTTTCCAAGTACGCGTCAAGCCCTTGTGTCGTGGCCAATGGATTGCTCCGCCGGAACAGATGGTCTCCAGCGATAACGAGGTCCTCTTCGCCCAGGATCAGTGCAAGGTCGAACCAGGTCCGCAGCGGCGAAGTACACGCAAGCAAGCGTCCCTGGGTGACTTCGTCAGGGCGCAGCTGTGCCTGGTGGCCCGCCACTCCCCGCCGCCGGACCGCCCTGTTTCCGGCCTGGCGGGTGAGGTGGATGATCGTGTGATCCTGCAGCGTGAGCGGTAGGGGGAATCCCCACAACGCAGCCGCGGTGGTGTGCGACGCTATCGCTCCCGCGGCTGTGGTGAGCGCCCGCACGCGCTCGAGAAGAGTGTTATCGGTCCCCAGGGATTGGCGCACTCCATGGCACGGCGACATGAGATCCGCGGCCCTGGTGCGCCGCCTTGTCAGCCCCGCTTCAATCCCTTCGGCGACCGTAAACGGAGTGCCCATGAGCTTCTCCGGCAGGGGCCTCGCAGTGCGCATGAAGAGAGTCTGAATCCCAGTGCCGGCCCGCACTGACTTATCCACAGGATCGCATCGTTGTGCAGGGGAAGTCGGAGGCAGGTTCCCGGTGCCGTTTGCCGTTTTCGGCCGGAATGCGCGTTCCAAAGCGACCACAATCGGCAAACGGGCGCTAACGAGGCCAGGGAGGCGGTGGAGGGCCCACGCCGCCCGGGTTCCCTGGCCGAGGAACGAGGCCAGGGAGGCGGTGGGGATAGGCTGACGGGTATGAGCAGCCACATTCCCGTGCCGGCCGATCTGCGGGCCCGCTATTCGCGTACAGCGGAGGGCAGGGCGTGGCTTGCCGCGCTTCCCGGCTACCTCGACGCGGGCATGGAACGCTGGCGGCTCACCGCGGATCTTCCCGCCGGGGCGGAGCCTTGGAACGGTCACGGCGGAATCGTGGTGCCGGTGCTCCGGGACGGGGTGGCGGCAGTGCTCAAGGTCGCGTTTCCGCACCCCGAAGCCTTGCCCGAAAGCCATGCCCTGGCGCTGTGGGACGGGCGTGGCGCGGTCCGCATGCTCGAAGCGGACCAGGATTCCTGTTCCATGCTCCTGGAGCGGCTCGACGCCGCCCGCTGGCTGCAGGATGCCCCGTTGGACCACGCCCGCGATGCGTGGGGATCGGTGATGCGCGAACTCAGCATCGACGCCTGCGACGGCCCGGGCTGGGAAGAGTTCGAGCACGCGGCGGCGAAGGCCGAGCGCTGGAGCGATGAGCTTCCGGCCGACTGGGAACAGCTGGGCAGGCCGTTCCCCCGCTGGCTCCTGGAGGCTGCCTTGGAGGTGTGCCAAACCCGCGGCGCCGTGGGCCGGCGGGCGGGCAAGGACGTACTGGTCCATGCCGACTTGCACTTCATGAATATCCTGCCGATCCCGGGGTCCGGTGACCTTCCCGACGCCGGCAGCTACCGTGCCATCGATCCGCAGCCGGTGATCGGCGAGGCCGAGTTCGGGGTTGCCCCCGTGCTGTGGAACCGGATTGCCGAGCTGCCGCAGTCCTCCCCCGAACTGGCGCTGCTGGAGCGCTGCAACGACTTCAGCAACGCGGCGGGGCTGGACCCGGAAACGGCACGGCAATGGAGCCTCACCCGGGAGGTGGAGAACGCGCTGTGGTACGCGGCGAAGCCCGGACACGACGGCGACCTGGCCCGTTCCCTGTGGGTTGCCAGCACTTTGGCAGGGCGGACCTTGGAAGGCCTGCCCGCTGCCCACGAACTACCGGCCCCGGGTGGCGCCGCCCTTAGCTAGGCTGCGAGCCAGGCCGTTGCGGCCAGCGCGTCCTTGATCGTCTCGACGGCGGTGTCCAGGTCATCGCTGTCGGTGGACCAGTTGCTCACCGAGACCCTGAGGATGTCCCTGCCGTGCCAGCGGGAGCCGGACATCCACACCCTGCCGTCGGCCATGATGTATTCGGTCACTGCCCGTGTGCGGGCGTCGCTGCCGAAGGCCAGGGACAGCTGTGTGTAGACGACGTCGTTGAGCACCTCGACGCCGGGCACGTCGGTGAGCCGGGCCGCCAGTTCGGCCGCGCAGGCCGCACGCCCGGCAACCAGGGAGCGGACGCCGTCGGCCCCCAGGGCGCGCAACGCGGCCCAGACCGGAACCCCGCGGGCACGGCGGGACAGCTCCGGGGACTTTTCCATCGGATCCCCCGGCCCGTGGCTGTCCTGCGGCAGGTACTCTGCGTGCATGCCAATGGCGGGGCGCAGGGCGGCGACGTCGCGCACCACCACGATCCCGGCGTCGTACGGGGCGTTCAGGGTCTTGTGGGCGTCGGTCCCCCAGGAATCGGCCAGCGCCACCCCGTCCCAAAGCTGCCGCAGCTCCGGCACGGCCGCCGCCCAGAGCCCGAAGGCGCCGTCCACGTGGACCCACGCTCCGTGCTCCTTCGCGGCGGCTATGGCCTCGGTGAACGGATCGAAGGCGCCGGAATGGAGGTTCCCGGCCTGCAGGCACACGATCGCGGGACCGTTTCCCGACTCGAGCGCGCGGCGCAGCGCCGGCGCCTCGATCCTGCCCTGGGCGTCCGCCGGCACCAGCTCCGGTGCGCCGAGTCCGAGGAAGCGCAGCGCCATGTCCAGGCTCTCGTGGCGTTCGGCCCCGGCCAGGACCCGCAGGGCCGGAGCGCCGTTGAGCCCCTTGGCATTCACATCCCAGCCGGCGGCCTCCAGCTGGCGCCAGCGGGCCGCCGCCAAGGCGGTGAAGTTGGCCATGCTCGCCCCGGTGGTGAACCCGACGTCGGAATCTTCCGGGAGCCCGAGGAGCTCCAGCAGCCATTGGCCTGCGGCTTGTTCGATCCCGGCCGTCGCGGGAGTGGCAAATCGCAGCCCGGTGTTCTGGTCCCAGGCGGAGACGAGCCAGTCCGCTGCCATGGCCGAGGGCAGGGTGCCGCCGATCACCCAACCGAAGAAGCGTCCGGACTGCATGGCCATGAGGCCGGGCTCGGCGTTCCGGGCCAGGAAGTCGATGAGCTTCTCCGGGTCCATGCCCTCCGCCGGCAGGGGTCCGCCGAACGTCGAGCTGATCTCTTCCGCCGTCACCGAAGGCCTGACTGCCCGCGCGGGCAACGCCTCCAACCACGCCCTGGCGTGCTCCGCCGCGCGCCCGAGAACCCGCTCATATTCACCGGAATCGGCCCACATGGGAGCATGCTACGCCTGTGCGCTGCGGGAAGACATGGCTTCCTGTCAGTGCCCCGTCGTAGGGTACGGACCATGGAAATCATCCTTGTTCCCGGGTTCTGGTTGGATGCCTCGTCCTGGTCGGAGGTGACCCCGCCGCTTGTCGACGCCGGCCACCGGGTCACGCCTTTGACCTTGCCGGGCCTTGAGTCTGTTGATGCTCCGCGTGCCGGAATCGGCCTGCGGGACCACATCGATGCGGTGGCCGCCGCGGTGGACAGCGCGGAGGGGCCGGTGGTGCTGGTGGGCCACTCGGGCGGCGGGGCCATCATCCACGGCGTGCTCGATGCCCGTCCGGAGCGGGTGGCCCGGGCCATCTACGTGGACAGCGGACCGCTTGGCGAGGGCGGCGTAATCAACGACGAACTGCCGGTGAGCGGGGACGACATCCCGTTGCCGCCATGGGAGGTCTTCGACGACGCGGACCTCGTGGATATGGATGCCGGGCTTCGCGAGATGTTCCGCGGCCGTGCCATCCCGCAGCCCAAGGGCGTCGCGTCCGACAAGCAGCACCTGCAGGACGAACGGCGGTACGACGTCCCGGCCACGGTCATCGCCTGCGAATTCCCCTCCGCCATGCTCCATGAATGGATGGCGGCCGGTTCGCCGTTCACCGCCGAGCTTGCCCGCATGAAGGACGTGGAGTACGTGGACCTGCCCACCGGCCACTGGCCGCAGTTCACCCGCCCGGCAGAGCTGGGCGCGGCCATCCTGGCCGCCGTCGAACGCACCGCGGATCCCGGCAAGGCCCTGTAGCACCGGCAAAGCACTCCAGCACCGGCAAGGCGCCGTAGGAACGCCTAGGCCAGATCCTGCCAGACGTCGATGCTGAGCTTGATGATCAGTGCGGCCACCACCAGCAGGAACACCACGCGGACGAACTTGCTGCCCTTCTTCACGGCGGTCCGGGCGCCAAGGTAGCCGCCGGCCATGTTGGCCGCGCCCAGGAGCAGGCCGACGCCCCACAACAGGGAGCCGTGCGGCAGGAAGAACAGGAGCGCGCCGGCGTTGGTGGCCATGTTGACGATCTTGGCCTTGGCACTGGCTTCGAGGAAGGCATAGCCCATCGCGGAGACGAGGGCGATCACCAGGAAGGAGCCGGTGCCGGGGCCGATCAGCCCGTCGTAGAAGCCGATCACCGCACCGATAAGGCAGGCCACCACGTAGTGCTTGTGGCCGTCATGCCGGAGCACGGTGAACTCGCCGGCGTCGGGACGCAGCGCGGTGAACAGCGCGACGACGACCAGCGCCACGACGATGATCGGCTTGAACACCGAGGCGGGCAGGTTTGCCGCCAGCAGCGCTCCGCCGAAGCTTCCCGCGAGGGCGATCACCGCCATCGGCACGGCCGTCTTCAGGTCCGGGCCGACCCTCCGGTAGTAGGTGGTGGCGCTCGTGGTGGTACCAAAGATGGAGCCCATCTTGTTGGTAGCCAGCGCCTGGACCGGGGTGATTCCCGGGACCAGGAGGAGGGCGGGGAGCTGGATCAGTCCCCCGCCGCCCACCACTGCGTCAACCCATCCGGCGGCGAAACCGGCCACCACGATCATGACGAGCGTGGCGGCCTCGATCGATTCGAAGCCGGAAATCACTTCTGGCGGACGGCGTTGACCACGTAGTCCACGGCCTTTTCGACGGCGACGTCCTCGGCCTCGCCGCTGCGGCGGTCCTTGATCTCCACGACGCCGCTCGCCAGGCCCTTGCCGACAGCCAGGATGGTGGGCACACCCAGGAGCTCTGCGTCGCCGAACTTCACGCCGGGAGAAACCTTCGGGCGGTCGTCGTAGATGACCTCCAGGCCGGCCGCCTCAAGTTCGGCGGACAGCTTCTCCGCCGTGGCGAAGATTTCCTCGCCGCGGCCGACGGCCACGACGTGGACGTCCGCGGGCGCCACGGAACGGGGCCAGACGAGGCCGCGTTCGTCATTGTTGGATTCGGCCAGGGCGGCCACCGCGCGGGTCACGCCCACACCGTAGGACCCCATGGTCACCACCACCTGCTTGCCGTTCTGGTCCAGGACCTTCAGGTCCAGGGCCTCAGCGTACTTGCGGCCAAGCTGGAAAATGTGGCCCATCTCGATGCCGCGGGCCAGTTCCAGCGGTCCGCTGCCGTCCGGGGCAAGGTCGCCCGCACGCACTTCGGTGGCTTCGATGACGCCGTCCCAGCCAAAGTCGCGTCCGGCGACGAGGCCGAAGACGTGCTTGCCGTCCAGGTTCGCGCCGGTGACCCAGCTGCTGCCGGAGACGATCCGGGGGTCCACAAGGAAGAGCAGCTTGGAGGTGCCTTCGAGACCCAGGAGCGGTTCCTCGAGGGAGAGGCCGGGGCCGATGTAGCCCTTGACCAGGGCGGGGTTCTTCTTGAGGTCTTCTTCGTTGGCCGCCTCCAGGCCGATCTCGCCGGCAACGGGGAGGAAGGCGCCGATGTTCGCTTCGACGCGCTTGAGGTCCACAGCACGGTCGCCGGGAACGCCGATGACGACGATCTGGCGCTCACCCGTAGGCAGGGTGACGGCGAGGACGACGTTCTTGAGGGTGTCCGCGGCAGTCCATGCGCCGCCGTCGGCCTCGCTGCGCGGTGCGAGCTCGTTCGAGGCGGCCACGAGGGTTTCGATGGTGGGGGTGTCCGGGGTGTCCAGGACGCGGGCCGCAGGGGCGTTGCTGAAGTCGATGGCCTCGGGAGCCACGGTGGTGACGGCCTCGACGTTGGCTGCATAGCCGCCGGCCGAACGCACGAAGGTGTCCTCGCCGATCTCGGTGGGGTGCAGGAATTCCTCGCTCTTGGACCCGCCCATGGCGCCTGCGGTGGCGGTGACGGGGACAACGTCCAGGCCCAGGCGCTCGAAGATCTTCACGTAGGCGGCGCGGTGGGCGGCGTAGCTGGCATCCAGGCCGGCGTCGTCCACGTCGAAGGAGTAGGAGTCCTTCATGATGAACTCGCGGCCGCGGAGGAGGCCGGCGCGCGGACGGGCCTCGTCACGGTACTTGTTCTGGATCTGGTAGATGCTCAGGGGCAGGTCCTTGTACGAGGAGTACAGGTCCTTGACCAGGAGGGTGAACACTTCCTCGTGGGTGGGGGCGAGGAGGTAGTCGGCCTGCTTGCGGTCCTTGAGACGGAAGATGCCCTCGCCGTATTCGGTCCAGCGGTTGGTGGCCTCGTAGGGTTCCTTGGGCAGCAGCGCCGGGAAGTGGACTTCCTGGGCGCCGATCGCGGCCATTTCCTCGCGGATGATCTTTTCGACCTTGCGCAGCACGCTCAGGCCCAGCGGCAGCCAGGTGTAGATGCCGGGAGCCGCGCGGCGGATGTAGCCCGCGCGTACCAGCAACTTGTGGCTGGCGACCTCGGCGTCGACGGGATCTTCACGCAAGGTGCGCAGGAACAGCTGGGAGAGGCGAACGACCACGGGCAAATCCGTTTCTGTGGCAAGGGATGGCAAAAACTACTGTCTACTAATCTACCGGCTGGCCGCCCGCGTCTTTGCCGCGGGACCGGAGCGGGCACTGGCGCAGGCACTGGCGCAGGCACCGCGCCGGCTCCATTGACGGTGGCCGGCTGCCGGTCTACCTTGAATTCATCAGGTGATGAATTCACCCCTGGAGGTTGCAATGAACCGGCACACCGCAGAACCACCAGCCGCCGCCCCCGCCGTCCAGGCCAGCGGGCTGCACGTCAACCGCGGACGGACCAAGATCCTGCGCGGTTTGGACTTCACCATCGACGCCGGCCGGATCACCGGCCTGCTCGGCCCCTCCGGCAGCGGGAAGACGACGCTCATGCGAGCGATTGTCGGGGCGCAGCGGCTTTCCTCCGGAACCGTCACGGTCCTGGGCAAGCCCGCGGGCTCGGCCGCCCTGCGGCACGAAGTCGGCTATGTCACCCAGTCCCCCAGCGTTTACCCGGACCTCAGCGTCGAAGCGAACGTCCGGTACTTCGGGGCAATGCACGGCGCGACGACGGCGGACACCGCCGAGGCGATCGCCGCCGTCGGGCTCGAGGACCTCGCCCGGCAGCGGACTGCCGACCTGTCGGGAGGGCAGTCGAGCCGCGTTTCCCTGGCCTGTGCCCTGGTTGCCCGCCCGAGCCTGCTGGTCCTGGACGAACCCACAGTGGGCCTGGACCCTGTGCTGCGCGCCGAACTCTGGGAGCGCTTCGCGGCGATGGCCGACGCCGGGACCACCCTTCTCGTTTCCAGCCATGTAATGGAGGAGGCTTCGCACTGTTCCTCGCTGCTGCTGTTGCGCGAAGGCCTGCTGATGGCCAGCCTCACGCCGGCCGAACTCGGCGAACGCGGGCACAGCGCCGACCTCGAACAGGCCTTCCTGCACCTGATCCGGGAGGCAGAAAACTCGCCTGCCGGCCGGAACCGCAATGAAAGCCAGGTGGCGTGATGAATCCCCGCATGATGCTGGCGACGAGCCGGCGGGTCCTGGACCAGCTGCGGCATGACCGGCGCAGCATCGCGCTGATCCTGGTGGTCCCGGCGCTGCTGCTGACCGCCGTGTACTACCTCTACGAGAACGAGTCCCTGCCGCCGGGGGTGCCGCGCACCTTCGACCGCGTGGGCCTGATGATGCTGGCCATCTTCCCCTTCGTTGTCATGTTCCTGGTCACGTCGATCACCATGCTGCGGGAACGGACGTCGGGGACCCTGGAGCGGCTGCTGACGACGCCGATCCACAAGGCGGACCTGCTGTTCGGCTACGCGATCGCGTTCTCCATCATGGCGGCGTTGCAGTCCCTCGTGGCGACGGCGGTGGCGTACTGGATCTTTGGCCTGGACATCAAGGGAAGCCCGGGATACGTGGTGATGATCGCGGTCATCAACGCGGTTCTCGGGGTCGCCTTGGGCCTGTTGTGCTCGGCGTTCGCGCGGACGGAGTTCCAGGCCGTGCAGTTCATGCCCGTGGTGGTGGTTCCGCAGATCCTGCTCTGCGGCCTGTTCGTGGCGCGGGAGCGCATGAACGATGTGCTGGAAAACATTTCCAATGTGCTGCCCCTGACGTTCTCGGTGGATGCACTCAAGGAGATCGCGTCCAACAGCGAGGCCACCCGGCTTATGTGGGATGACGCGACAACCATCGGGATTATCGTCCTTGGGGTCCTGGTGCTGGCCGCGCTGACCCTGCGGCGGCAAACCCGATGAGCGGGTTTCCCTCGCTTCGCAGTTCCGGGGCGGCACAGCATGATTCCGTGCCTGCGTCCCGCCGCGGCCGGCGCGGTGGCACGAACGATTCGCGCGAACTCATCCTGGCAACCGCTCGAACGCTGTTCGCCGAGCACGGCTTCGACGGCACCAGCCTGCGCCAGATAGCCCGCGCGGCGGGAGTGGATCCTGCCTTGGTCCACCACTTCTTCCAGGGCAAGGACGAACTCTTCGCGCTCAGCGTGGACCTTCCGGCCGATCCCGCGCAGGTGCTGGCCGGCGTCGAATCCCTCGACCCCGGCCAGCGCGCCGAGGAAATAGTGCGGGCCGTGCTCCGCCTGTGGGAGAGCCCGGCCCAGCACAGCCTGGTGGCGTTCCTGCGCGGCACCATCGGTTCCAAAGCCAAAACGGCCATGCTCCGCGAACTCGTGTCCCGCACCATCCTGCAGCGCATCATGGCCGGGCTTCCCGGCACCCCGGAGGAACGCGCCCTGCGCGGCAACCTGGTGGCCACCCAGGTGGTGGGCCTGATGCTGGTGAGGTACGTGATCCGGCTGGAACCCCTGGCGTCCGCGGAGCCGGAAGACGTCGTCAGGCTCATTGCCCCCAACATCCGGCACTACCTGGCCGGCGAACTGGACGCTACTTGATTAGCGCCGCGATGTCGTCCAGGGTGGCGGCAGCCGCCTTTGTCTCCGCGGCAAGGTTGCCGGAACCGACATAGGTACTGGAAATCGCGACGCCGCCCTTGAGGGCGGTCACCATGATCTGGGTGGTCACGCCGGCCGCCGTCGTGGTGGTGGTCTTGAGGGCGATGGAGCCTGGGGTCTGCGTTGCAACAGGGACTTCCTCGACGGACGCCTCTGCTTTCTGGCCCATCACTTCAATGGAGATGTGCCCGCATTTCCGGGCCTGTTCCTTGTTCTTGGCGAGGACCCCCGAGAGCTTTGCCTCGTCCAAGCCGGAAACGAGGCTTACCGTCTGGACAGGCGCCTTGCTGGCGGAAGGCTTCGAGGTCGCAACCGCCATGCTGGCTCCCTCGATCGACTGCAGGCTTCCTGTGACGTTCGCGCCGCCGCAAGCGGCAGGGGTGACCTTGACCGAAGAGAGCATCTTCTTGGCCATTTCAAGCCCCTGTTCCAGTTGCTCATCCGGCAGGGCGACGAGCGGCGAACCCTCGGCGCCGTCGACACTCTCGAACAGTTCGGCGAGTTCGGCGTTCGTGTACTTCTTGAAGGCCACCGTCGGCGTCGGGCTGGGCGTCTGGCTTTGGACCGGCGCGGACGAAGGTGCCGGCGCCGGCGCCGAGCAGGCTGAAACCGAAAGAGCTGCGGCGGCCGAAAGGGCCAGGACAATACGACGTGCGTCAGGCAAAATATCCCCCAGAGGATGCGAAAGGGCCGGGTGGACCCGCGAGTGGCGGCAGGACAGTCCGAGTGCCGACCTGCATCAGTACAGCACAGTAGCGAACGTTCCCAGTTGCTGGAATCCGACCCGCTCATAGCTCGCCCGCGCACGCAGGTTGTAATGGTTCACGTAGAGGCTGGTGACCGGCGCGAGCGTCCGGGCAAGAAGCACGACGGCGGCCATGTAGCCGGCGCTCAGGCCCTGGCCGCGGATCTCGGGATTGAGCCACACGCCCTGCACCTGGCTCACCTCCGGAGTCACTGCACCAAGCTCGGCCTTGAACAGCACCCGGCCGCCCTCGATGTGCACCAGCGAGTGCCCCTGCCGGATCAGTCCGGCAACCCGCCTGCTGTAGAAGTCTTCGCCGCCAAGGAACGGCGAGTATCCCACTTCCTCTTCGAACATGGCGGCGCAGGCGGGCAGGATCAGGTCGAAGTCCGCCATGTCGCCGAAGCCGAGGCGGGGATCCGCAGGAACAGCCGGCTCCCCCGTGATGGCCATCAGCGGCTGTTCAGCGCGCACTTCATGTGCCAGGTGCCCATGCGGCTGCAAGGCAGCGTGCAGCGCAAGCACCGTTTCGGCGGGACCGAAGATCGACGCGTAGCGGCGGCCGGCCCGGTGCACCGCTTCGGCGATGTACGGGGCCAGCCCGGGATCCAGCTGGACCGGCACCAGGTTCGCCCCGGCCCAACAGGCACCCAGGAGCGTGCCGCCGTCGAACGCGCCGAAAATACGGGCACCCGCCGCCGTCGGCGAGGCACTTCCGTGCGAACCCAGCTGGGACAGAATGAAGACATTCGCCACCGGGTCTTCCAGCGCAAGGGCGCGCAATTGCGCCGTATCATCGCCCCCCAGGATCCGGACGGTTATCCCGTCCGGTGCAGTCTCATTACGAGACGCTAACCACGGGGCTACCCTTGACAGCATCTTCGCCATCGGCCTCCCCCATCTCTTCAGCGATACGCATGGCCTCTTCGATCAGTGTCTCAACAATTTCGCTTTCAGGGACAGTCTTGATGACCTCACCCTTCACAAAGATCTGGCCCTTGCCGTTGCCGGACGCCACGCCGAGATCGGCCTCGCGGGCCTCACCCGGACCGTTCACGACGCAACCCATGACGGCAACGCGCAGCGGAACTTCCATGCCTTCCAGGCCGGCGGTGACCTGCTCGGCGAGGGTATAGACGTCCACCTGGGCGCGTCCGCAGGACGGGCAGGAGACAATCTCCAGCTTGCGCGGGCGCAGGTTCAGGGACTGCAGGATCTGGTTGCCGACCTTGATTTCTTCCACGGGCGGGGCGGAGAGCGAAACCCGGATGGTGTCGCCGATGCCCTTGGACAGGAGCGCACCGAAAGCCGTGGCGGACTTGATGGTGCCCTGGAAGGCCGGGCCGGCCTCGGTCACGCCGAGGTGCAGGGGCCAGTCGCCCTTCTCAGCGAGCATCTCGTAGGCCGCCACCATGATCACCGGGTCGTTGTGCTTGACGGAGATCTTGAAGTCGTGGAAGCCGTGCTCCTCGAAGAGGCTGGCCTCCCATACGGCGGACTCCACCAGGGCCTCCGGAGTGGCTTTGCCGTACTTCTTGAGCAGGCCGGGCTCCAGGGAACCGGCGTTGACTCCGATGCGGATGCTGGTGCCGTGGTCCTTGGCCGCCTGGGCGATCTGCTTGACCTGGTCATCGAACTTGCGGATGTTGCCGGGGTTCACGCGCACCGCGGCACAACCGGCCTCGATGGCCGCGAAGACGTACTTCGGCTGGAAGTGGATGTCCGCGATCACCGGGATGTGGGACTTGCGGGCGATGATCGGCAGCGCCTCGGCGTCGTCGGCGGACGGGCAGGCCACGCGCACAATGTCGCAGCCGGCCGCCGTGAGTTCGGCGATCTGCTGCAGGGTGGCATTGATGTCCGTGGTGGGCGTGGTGGTCATCGACTGCACACTGATGGGCGAATCGGAGCCAACGCCGACGGACCCCACCTTGATCTGGCGCGTCTTGCGGCGCGGCGCAAGGACGGGTGGCGGGGCTGACGGCATTCCCAGGCTGACCGAGGTCACGTGGACTCCTTGGGTTGAGTGGATCGGGAGGAGGGTTCGCTAGGCAGCGTGCGCGGCGAGCACGCCGATCACGGGGTTCCAGGCGCTGGTGCGGATTCCGGCCAGGCCCTGGACCACGGCGTAGGGATCCTGCTTGAGGATGCCGTTCAGTTCACTTTCGTCGGCCGCGTTAAGCAGCAGCAGGGCACCGGACCCGTCGGCGTAAGGCCCGGAAGCGAGCAGCGTCCCCTGCTCGGCAAGTTCTGCGGCCCAGGCGCGGTGCGCAGGACGGTGCTCGTCGCGCACTGCGGCGGACCCGGCGTCGTAAACGTACTCAACAGCGAAAACAGTCATACCGATACCCTATCGCCAAGGCCGGACGGGAGCCGATTCCGTACGCGTGGCATTCCGTACGCAGGGGCTGGCGCCACGGTGTGATCAGCCAAAGAGATTCACCGGTTTGACGATGTCCGCGTAGATCAGCAGGGCGCCCATGGCCATGAGCAGCCCGGCCACCACATAGGTCAGGGGCAGCAGCTTGGCGATGTCGAAGGCACCCGGATCCGGCTTGCCGAACAGCTTCGCGATGCGGCGCCGCACGCCTTCGTAGAGGGCGCCGGCGATGTGGCCCCCGTCCAGCGGCAGCAGCGGGATCAGGTTGAACACGGCCAAGGCGAAGTTCAGCCCGGCGAGCAGGCCCACCAAGGTGGCCAGCCGTGCCTGGACGGGAACGTCCTCCATGGCCGCGACTTCGCCCGCCACCCGTCCGACGCCCACCACGCTGATCGGGCCGTTGGGGTCCCGCGGTTCGGAACTGAAGGCGGCCTGCGCGACGCCGGCCACCCGGGCCGGGAGGTTGAGGATGACCCCGGAGATCTGCTTGATGTTCTCCCCCGCCATGGGCAGCACGCTCGACGCCGGCTGGGGCACCAGGGCGGTCTGCGAACTGATGCCGAGGAAGCCGACTTCCTGGTACAGGGTCTTGCCGTCCGCGCCCTTCGCGGCCCGGCCGTCGTCGCCGATGACGGGGCGGGAGGAAAGCACGGGGGTCACCTGGGACGTGATGGTCCGGCCGTCCCGCTGGACGGTGAGCTCCACGGCGCGGCCCGCGGAGGCCCGGATCCGGGTGCTCAGCTGCGCCCAGGTGCCGGCGGCCTGGCCGTCGAAGGTCAGGATCGTGTCACCGGGCTTGAGCCCTGCCTGCGCGGCGGGGGTCGGATTGCAGGCCGTCGAATCCGGGTCGACCGTCTCACCCTCCTTGACCTGGCACTTGGAGACGTCCGCGAGGGTGGTGGTTGGCGTGGAAATGCCGAAGCCCATCAGCAGGACGGCCGTCAGCGCCAGGCCGATCAGCATGTTCATCGCCGGGCCGCCGAGCATGATGATGATCTTCTTCCACTCCGGAAGCTTGTAGAACACCCGGTTCTCATCTCCCGGGCCGACTTCCTCGTGCGCTGCCGAGCGGGCTTCGCTGGCCAGGGTCTGGAACATGCCCGTGCTGGAGGGCCGGACGCTCCCGTCCTCCTTGTTGGGCGGGTACATGCCGATCATCGCCACGTAGCCGCCCAGGGGCAGGGCCTTGAAGCCGTACTCGGTCTCGCC
This sequence comes from Curtobacterium sp. LFS079, assembly GCF_047977865.1. NCBI lineage: Bacteria > Bacillati > Actinomycetota > Actinomycetes > Micrococcales > Microbacteriaceae > Curtobacterium > Curtobacterium sp. LFS079. The sequence goes on along the minus strand of NZ_JBFPFO010000009.1, from coordinate 127,381 downwards.
CTTGCGCCGGGACCAGATGGTGGGTCCGAAGCCGATCATGTACTTGGTGACGCGGACGTTGAACAGCTTGGCCGGAAGCAGGTGCCCTACTTCGTGGAGCGCGATGGAGACCGCGACGCCGAGGGCGACGAAGACGACTCCGAGGATGAAGAGAATGACGGGGTTCATGCCTGCTGGTGCTGCTTCCTACGTGGCTTTGGCGTGCTAGACGGTGCTGGTGGCTAAACGATCGTGGGTGCGCGTGCGTGCCCAGAGTTCAGCTTCCAGCACGGACTCAAGCGTCAGCTCCGAAGAACCTGAATGCTCGCTGAGCACGGCCTCCACCGTGTCCACGATGTCCGTGAAGCGGATCCGCCCGGCATGGAAGGCCTGCACGGCTTCCTCGTTCGCCGCGTTGAAGACCGCCGGGTAGGTGCTGCCCTGCTTCGCGGCCTCCTTGGCCAGGTCCACGGCCGGGAACGCCACCGGGTCCAGGGGTTCGAAAGTCCAGCTGGTGGCCTGGCTCCAGTCGCAGGCCTTCGCGGCGTTCGGCACCCGCTCGGGCCAGCCCAGGCCAAGGGCGATAGGCAGCCGCATGTCCGGCGGCGAAGCCTGGGCAATAATGGAGCCGTCCACGAACTGCACCATGGAATGCACCACGGACTGCGGGTGGACAACCACCTCGATCCGGTCCAAGGGAACGTCGAAAAGCAGGTGCGCCTCGATCACTTCGAGGCCCTTGTTCACCAGGCTGGCCGAGTTGGTGGTGACCATGAGGCCCATGTCCCAGGTGGGGTGGGCCAGCGCCTCGGCCGGAGTCACGTTGCGCAGTTGATCCCGGCTGCGGCCGCGGAAGGGTCCGCCTGAGGCCGTGAGGATGAGTTTTTCGACCTCGGCGGCCGAGCCGGAGCGCAGGCACTGGGCCAGGGCCGAGTGTTCGGAATCAACCGGGACAATCTGCCCTTCGGCGGCGGCCGCCTTGACGAGGGCGCCGCCCACGATGAGGGATTCCTTGTTGGCCAGCGCCAGCGTTGCGCCCGAGCCCAGCGCCGCGAGGGTCGGGGCCAGGCCGATTGAGCCCGTGATCCCGTTGAGGACGACGTCGGCCTCGATGGCGGCGATTTTGCTGGACGCGTCAGCGCCGCTGATGATGGCGGGGCGGAAGTTCCGAAGCCCGGCGGCGGAGGCCGCGCCGTCGATCAGTTCCTGCAGGGCGCGCGGGTCGCCGTGCGCGATTCCCACCGCCTTGGCACGCGTATGGACGGCCTGCTGCGCGAGCAGCGCCAGGTTCCCTCCGCCAGCGCTCAGTGCCACAACCTCGAAGAGGTGCGGGGCGGCGTCGACGACGTCAATCGCCTGGGTGCCGATGGAACCGGTGGAGCCGAGGAGGACGATCTTGCGGGGCTGCATGGATCAAGTATCCCGCACTCGGTTGACCCGTTTCGGCACGGGCGTAGCGTTGGAGGCGTGGACTGGGTGTGGTTCCTGGAGGCGCCGGACTATGGATTTGCCCGGCAGGTCCTGCAGCGCGGCGCCGCGGCACTGTTCTTCATCGCCTTCCTTTCTTCCTTCAACCAGTTCCCCGCACTGCTGGGCGAGCACGGGCTGCTGCCCGTTCCGCGCTACGTGGAGCATTCGCGGGACTACGGCCGGCCCAGCCTTTTCCGCTGGCGCTACTCGGACCGGCTGCTGCGCCTCGTCTGCCTTGCCGGGATGGTGCTGGCGCTCCTGCTGGTGGCCGGGCTGCCGCAGCTGGGGCCGCCGTGGGTTCCGATGCTGGTGTTCCTGGCGTTGTGGCTGCTGTACATGTCGGTGGTCAACGTGGGCCAGACTTTCTACGGCTTCGGCTGGGAAATGCTGCTGCTGGAGCTCGGCTTCACGGTGGCGTTCCTGGGCTCGGAGCAGGTCCCGCCGCCCCGGACCATCCTGCTCCTGCTGCTCTGGCTGCTGTTCCGGCTGGAGTTCGGCGCGGGCATGATCAAGATCCGCGGCGGCAGCGAATGGCGCGACCTGACCGCCCTGTACTACCACCACGAAACCCAGCCGATGCCCGGGCCCCTAAGCCGCCAAGCCCACCTGCTGCCAAAGCCCATGCACCGCATCGAGGTGCTGGGAAACCATTTCGCCCAGCTGGTGGTGCCGTTCTTCCTCTTCGCCCCGCAGCCGCTGGCGTCCGGTGCGGCCGGGATTGTCATCTTCACGCAGCTCTGGCTGGTGGCCAGCGGGAACTTCGCCTGGCTCAACTGGTCCGCGATCGTCCTGGCCGGCGGGGCAATCAGTGACCCGATGCTGCGTGCCGTGTTCGGGCTCCCGGCGCCCGTGACGGCCGGCGCTCCCGCCGCCGGCTTGCAGTCCCCGCCGTGGTGGACCGCCGTCGTGCTCGCCGTGACGCTGCTGCTGCTGGTGCTCAGCTACCAGCCGCTGCGCAACCTGCTGTCAAGCGGGCAGCTGATGAACGCCAGCTTCAACCGCTGGCAGCTGGTCAATACCTACGGGGCGTTCGGAACGGTCACGAAGCACCGGGTGGAAGTGGTGGTGGAGGGAACGCTCGACGCCGATCCCGACGGCACCGCCCGCTGGCTCGAATACGGTTTCAAGGGCAAGCCCGGCGACCTCCGCCGCCTGCCGCGGCAGTGGGCGCCGTACCATCTGAGGCTGGACTGGCTCATGTGGTTCCTGCCGCTGCGCACCATCCACGAGCCGTGGTTCTACGCGTTCCTGCACAAGCTGCTCGACGCCGACCACGCCACCCTGCGCTTGTTGCGTTCGGACCCGTTCGACGGCGGGCAGCCCCGCTGGGTGCGTGCCCGCACCTTCCTGTACCGCTTCGCGAGCCGGGCGGAGTTCCGCGAAAGCGGCCAGCGCTGGGTCCGGATGGAACTCTACGAAGCGATCCCGCCCCTGTCCCTGCCGCGCTCGCCAAGGTAGGACTGCGCGAACGTACACTTGGCGCCCCTAAATCGCACAATTCGGGGCGCCAAGTGTACGTTCGCGCCGAGGGGGTCGGGCTTTTTGTCGGTACCGGCTGTTAGCGTCAAGTGCATCCGGTTGGATGACACGTACAGCAGAAAGTGAGCGCTCCACCGTGAACCAAGCAACTGCTTCCGATGCACCGAACACCGTCACACTGAGCCCCGAGAAAGCCGATCTACTCGAATCCCTCGGCACGGCGAGGTTCTTCCTCAAGAACACCCTGCGCGGCCTCAACGAAGAACAGGCCGGCCTCACCCCCACGGCCAGCGAACTCTGCCTGGGCGGCCTCATCAAGCACGTCACCATTGTGGAGCGGGATTGGGCCGGCTTTGTCCAGCACGGCCCCGTTGCGCTCAGCCGGAACGGCAGGAACTTTTCGGAATGGACCGCGGAAGATATCGCCGAACGCCAGAAGGACTTTTCCTTCGGCGGAGACGAAACCATCGCCGGAGTCCTGGCCGCGTACGACGCCGTGGCGGCCGACACCGACTCGCTGCTTCGCGGGCTCGACTCCTTGGACGTTGAGCATCCCCTTCCGCCGGCACCGTGGTTCGAGGAAGGCAAAACCTGGAGCGCCCGGCGCGCCTTCATGCAGATCATTGCCGAGACCACCCAGCACGCCGGACACGCCGACATCCTGCGGGAGACAATCGACGGCGCGAAGAGCATGGGGTAATCGGGGCGGGTGGGGCGTGCTTGCTTAGCGCCCTCGCCCGGCCCGCCGCAACGTGGCTTCGGAGTGTCGGAGGATGGGCCCGTCCACCATCTTGCCCTTGTACTGGAACACGCCCGTGTCGGCCGCGGCCGCGGCGTCCAGCAGTTCCCGGGCTTCGGCGAGCGCCTCGTCCGACGGGGCGTAGGCTCCGCGGACGGCCGCCACCTGGTTCGGGTGGATGCAGGCTTTCGCGCCGAACCCGCTGGCCACAGCGTCAGCGGCTTCCGCGGCAAGGCCATCGAGGTCGGGGATGTCCACGTAGACGGCGTCGATCGCTTCCTTGCCGTGCGCTTTGGCTGCCAGCAGCACAGCGGAACGGGAGTGCACCGCGACGGCCCGGTAGGCGCCGTCGTTGTCCCGGCTGGAGGTGCCGCCCATGGAAGCGATCAGGTCCTCGGCACCCCACATCAGGGCCACGACGTTCGGCTCGGCGGCGATCGCGGCGGCGTTCAGGATTCCCTTGGCCGTCTCACAGAGGGCGATGACCCGGTAGTCACCCAGCGCCCGGACCTGCTCGGCGGACTCGGCCTTGGCAAGCATCACGGTGCGGTACGGGGTGTGCGCCAGGCAGTGCAGGTCCTTGGCGAAGTCGCCGCTCCCGGCCGGGTTGACCCGCACGATGGTACGGCTGGGATCCAGCTCGGCTGCCTGCCCTTCGGCTGCCACGAGCGCCAGGATCGCCCCGCGCGCCCGCTGCTTCGCGTCCGGTGCCACGGCGTCTTCGAGGTCGAGGATGACGGCGTCGCTGCGCTCTGCCGCCTTCCCGAAGCGTTCGGGACGGTCGGCGGGGCAGAACAACAGCGCCGGCCCCATCGTGAAGGGATCGCCTGCGGTGTGTGCCGGATCAGCTGCTGGCATGTGTTTCGTGAGCCTCCTTGGTCCACATCAGGCAGGAACGGGTGGCCAGTGCCACCACCACGCCGTCCTGGTTCCGGCCGGTGTGCCGCATGGTCACCACGCCCTGGCCCGGCCGTGAGCTGGAGAGCCGCTTTTCGGTGACCACCGTTTCGGTGTACAGGGTATCGCCGTGGAAGAGCGGATGCGGAAAAGAGACGTCGCCCAGGCCCAGCTGCGCCACGATAGTGCCCTGCGTCAGCTGCGGCACGGACTGCCCCACCACCGTGGCGAGGGTGAACATCGAATTCACCACCCGTTGCCCGAAGGGCTGCCCCGCGCTCCATGCAGCATCCAGGTGCAGGGCCTGGGTGTTCATGGTGAGGGTCGTGAACAGGACGTTGTCCGTTTCCGTGACCGTGCGGCCGGGGCGGTGCGCATACACCACGCCTTCCTGGATCTCCTCGAAGTACAGGCCGCGCTGCAGGATGACAGTTGGTTCGGGCACGGCCGGTTCGTCGGTCAAACCGTGAGCTCCTGGTCCTCTTCGAAGACCTGCGCACCTGTGGCCGCGGCCACGTCCTCGACGGTGACGTTGGGCGCCAGCTCGCGCAGCACCAGCCGCGGACTCCCGCCCTCGTGCACGACGTCGATCACGGCCAGGTCGGTGATGATCCGGTTGACGCAGCCCTTGCCGGTGAGCGGCAGCGAGCAGCTCTCCACGATCTTCGGATTGCCGTTGCGGTCCACGTGCTCCATCATCACGATGACCTTCTTGGCGCCGAACACCAGGTCCATGGCACCACCCATGCCCTTGACCATCTTGCCGGGGATCATCCAGTTGGCGAGGTCGCCGTTCTGGGCCACTTCCATGGCGCCGAGGACCGCGACGTCCACATGCCCGCCGCGGATCATCCCGAAGGACTGGGCGGAGTCGAAGAACGCCGCGCCCTTGTTGACGGTGACGGTTTCCTTGCCCGCGTTGATGAGGTCCGGGTCCACGGCGTCCTCGGCCGGATACGGTCCGACGCCCAGGATTCCGTTCTCCGAATGCAGCACCACCTCGACGCCGTCCGGGATGTAGTTCGGAATCAGCGTGGGCATGCCGATCCCGAGGTTGACGTACTGGCCGTTGCTGAGTTCCTGTGCCACGCGGGCCGCGAGTTCGTTTCGGGTCCAGCCTTTGGTTCCGGCATCCTCCGCGGAATGCCCGACGGCGGCCTCCCGGTAGCCGTGGCGGACCGCTTCGGGGCGCGGGGGTGCTTCCGGTGAGGTGCTTTCCATGCTCATGCTCCTGCCTCCGTTTTGCTTGTGGACGCGGCGAGCGCAACGGTGCGCTTTTCGATCCGTTTCTCCCCGTCCGCAGCCAGGACCACCCGCTGCACGAAGATGCCCGGGACGTGGATGTGCTCCGGGTCCAGTTCGCCGGGTTCCACGAGTTCCTCGACCTCGGCGATGGTGATCCTGCCGGCCATCGCGCAGAGCGGGTTGAAGTTCATGGCGGTGGCGTGGAAGACGAGGTTGCCGTGCCGGTCGCCCTTCCAGGCGTGGACCAGGCCGAAGTCCGGGGTCAGGGACTCTTCCAGGACGTAGTCGGCGCCATTGAAGCTGCGGACCTCCTTCGGCGACGAGGCCAGCGCGACGTTGCCGTCGGCGTCGTACTTCTGCGGGAGCCCACCTTCGGACACCTGAGTGCCCACACCGGCCGCCGTGTAGAAGGCCGGGATACCGGCGCCGCCGGCGCGCAGCTTCTCGGCGAGGGTGCCCTGCGGGGTGAGGACCACTTCCAGTTCCCCGGCGAGGTACTGGCGGGCGAATTCCTTGTTCTCCCCAACGTAGGAGCTGACGGTGCGGCGGATGCGGCCGTCCTTGAGGAGGATTCCCAGGCCCCAATCGTCCACGCCGCAGTTGTTGCTGACGGTTTCCAGTTCCCTGGTCCCCTGTTGGTGGAGCGCGTCGATCAGCGCCACCGGAATGCCGCAGAGGCCGAAACCGCCGACGGCGAGCGAGGCGCCGTCGGGGATGTCCTTCACCGCTTCCGCGGCGCTGGCAACAACTTTGTCGATCATCGGTGATCCTTCCCTTGCTGCTGGCGACGCAGCGGTTAGAGACCCAGCTCGCGGGCGATGAGCATCAACTGGACTTCGGTGGTGCCCTCCCCGACTTCCAGGATCTTGGAGTCGCGGTAGTGCCGTGCCACCGTGAATTCGTTGATGAAGCCATAGCCGCCGAACACCTGGGTGGCGTCCCGCGCGTTGTCCATGGCTGCCTCGCCTGCGACCATCTTAGCGATGGCCGCTTCGGTCTTGAACGGCTTGCCGGCGAGCATCCGGGCGGCGGCGTCGTAGTACGCGAGGCGGGCGGTGTGGGCCCTGGCCTGCATGCGTGCGATCTTGAACTGGATGGCCTGGTACTTGCCGATGTTCTGCCCGAAGGCGCTGCGTTCCTTGGCGTATTTCACGGACAGGTCCACGCAGCCCTGGGCGGCGCCGGTGGCGAGGGCGGAGATCGCGATGCGGCCTTCGTCCAGGATGGAGAGGAAGTTCGCGTAGCCCCGGCCGCGTTCGCCGAGCAGGTTTTCCTCGGGCACCCGGACGTCCTTCAGGGTCAGCGGATGGGTGTCCGAGGCGTTCCAGCCGACCTTGTTGTAGGCCTTCTCCGCCGTGAACCCGGGGGTGGAGGTGGGCACCAGGATGGTGGAGATCTCCTTCCTGACGCTCCCGTCCTTGCGCTGCTCTTCCCCGGTGACGGCGGTGACGGTGACGAGCCGGCTGATGTCCGTGCCGGAGTTGGTAATGAACTCCTTGTTCCCGTTGATCACCCAGGATTTACCGGCTGCGCCGTCCTCGAGCCGGGCGTGGGTCTTGGTGCCGCCGGCGTCCGAGCCAGCTTCCGGTTCGGTGAGCCCGAAGCCGGCGAGCGCCTGGCCGGAGGCGAGCTGCGGCAGCCATTCCTCCTTCTGCGCCTGGGTGCCGAAGCGGTGCACGGGCATAGCGCCAAGGGACACCCCGGCTTCCAGGGTGATGGCGACGGACTGGTCCACGCGGCCCAGCTGCTCCAGGGCGAGCGACAGCGCGAAGTAGTCCCCGCCCATGCCGCCGAATTCCTCGGGGAAGGGCAGGCCGAAGAGGCCCATCTCCCCCATCTGCTTGACCACCTCGTAGGGGAAGCTGTGTTCTTCGTCGTGTTTCGTGGAGACGGGGGCAACCACTTCATCGGCGAATTCCCTGACGGAATCGCTGAGGTCCTGGTATTCCTCGCTGAGATCAAAGCCTGCCATGGCGGAGTTCCTCGCCTTTCGTGGTGGGGGTTTCAACGGCGGGGTTCTCCGCCGGGTGGATGGTGGCGAGGACCTGTTCGGCCTTCACCAGGTCACCGGTGCCGGCGGCCAGGTGGACGGTGCCGGCCAGTGCGGCCGTGAGCTGGTGTTCCATCTTCATCGCCTCGACGGAAAGCAGCGGCTGGCCCGCTTCGACCGGATCTCCGTCGCGCACCGAGACCGACACCACCGTGCCGGGCATCGGCGAGCGAACCTCGGGATCGGCGGTGCCCTCTTCGCGCTGGATTCCGGCCAGGATCCGTTGGAGCCGGGTCTCCCGGTCGAGGATTTCAAGACGGCAGGACCAGCCGCCGTCGCCGAGCCACAGCCCGCGCGGACCGCCCGCGGGAGGCGCGGCTTCCAGAGCCGACACGAAATGGTGCGCGACGCCGTCGAGCACCAGTTCCGGGCCGCCAGCCACCTTGTGGCTGCTGGTCGTATGCACAGCGCCGCCGTCGAGCTGCGCCTGGTATCCCTCGGCTTCCCGAACCAGCGACACCGTGGCTAGCACACTCCCCGGGCCCCCGGCAGGAAGGCCCAGGTGGATCCGGCGCGGGGCCGGGGAGCCGAGCCGCCAGCCGTCGCCGGCCTGCCAGGGTGAAACGCCCGACGCCGGCCGGTCGCCGCCGGCTGCCAGGAGCCCGGCGGCGAGCAATTCCGTTTCTCCTGGCTGCCGGAACTGCATGTCCGGCATTTTGCGTTCGATGAGCCCGGTGTCGAGCCGGCCTGCGCGGACGTCCGGGTCGTTGACGAGCAGCCGGAGGTATTCGACGTTCGTATGCAAGCCCAGCAGGGTGTAGTTCCCCAGGGCGCGGTCGAGGGCGTCCAGCGCCGCATCCCGGTCCGATCCCCACGCGATGACCTTGGAGAGCATCGGGTCGTAGTCCCCCGTAACCGCAAGGCCCGGCAACATCGCCGAATCGACCCGTACCCGGGTTCCGGCGGATGACGAACCGGCGGACGCGCTCCCGTTTCCTTCCTCAAGCGCCAGCACCTCGCCCACGGACGGCAGGAAGTTCCGGGCCGGGTCCTCGGCGTAGACGCGTGCCTCCACGGCATGCCCGTCCAGCACGACGTCGGACTGCGCCACCGTGAGTTCCTCGCCGGCGGCGATGCGCACCTGCCATTCGACCAGGTCGATTCCCGTGACCATTTCCGTCACCGGGTGCTCGACCTGGAGCCGGGTGTTCATCTCCATGAAGTAGAAGTGCCCGGGGTCTTCGTCGGACACCAGGAACTCGACGGTTCCGGCGCCGCTGTACCGGACCGAGCGGGCGGCCTGGCAGGCGGCTTCGCCGATCCGGGCGCGGATCGCGGCGCCGTCGGGCAGGGATTCGAGCAACGGGGACGGGGCCTCCTCGATGACCTTCTGATGGCGCCGCTGCAGGGAGCATTCGCGCTCGCCGAGGTGGATGACGTTGCCGGCATTGTCTGCGAGGACCTGGACTTCGATGTGCCGCGGGGTCCGGACCAGCCGCTCCAGGAAGAGTGTGTCGTCACCGAACGCGGCTGCCGCGACACGGCGGGCGGTGGCGAGCGCGGCCGGCATGTCCTCCGCCCTTTCCACCACGTGCATGCCCTTGCCGCCGCCCCCGGCCGACGGTTTGATGAGCAGCGGAAAGCCGACGGCGGGCGCCGCGGCGATCAGTTCGGCGTCGCCCATTCCGGGCTCCGCGATGCCCGGAACGCAGGGCACGCCGTAGCCTGCCACGTGGTTCTTGGAGCGGATCTTGTCCCCCATGAGCTCGATCGCGTCCACGGGCGGGCCGATGAAGTCGATGCCCGCGGCGTCCAGCGCCTTGGCGAATTCCGCGTTCTCGGCCAGGAAGCCGTAGCCGGGATGGACGGCCTGCGCGCCGCTCTGCAGGCACGCGTCGATGATGGCGCCGATGTTCAGGTAACTGTCTGCCGCGCTGGCTGTCCCGATCCGGACGGCGGCGTCGGCCTCGCGCACGTGGCGGGCTCCGGCGTCGGCGTCCGAGTAGACGGCGACCGATCGGATCCCCATGGCCTTGAGCGTGCGGATGACGCGGCAGGCGATTTCGCCGCGGTTAGCGACCAGGACGGTGTCAAAAGGATTGGCCATCACGCGTCACATCCTGAACAGGCCGAAGGCGGTATCCGGCAGGGTCTGGCGGGAGACGACGTCGAGCGCGAGGCCCAGGACGCGGCGGGTGTCCGCGGGGTCGATGATGCCGTCGTCCCACAGCCGGGCGGTGGAATAGTAGGGGCTGCCCTGTTCCTCGTACTGCTGCCGGATGGGTGCCTTGAAGGCCTCTTCCTCCGCCGCGGACCAGTCCTCGCCGGCGGCCTCGAACTGTTCCCGTTTGACGGTGGCGAGCACCGAGGACGCCTGGTTGCCGCCCATCACCGAGATGCGGGCGGCAGGCCACATCCACAGGAAGCGCGGGCCGTAGGCGCGGCCGCACATCGAGTAGTTGCCGGCCCCGAAGGAGCCGCCGATCACCACTGTCAGTTTGGGCACCCTGGCGGTCGCGACGGCGGTGACCATCTTGGCGCCGTTCTTGGCGATGCCGCCGTGTTCGTAGTCCTTGCCGACCATGAAGCCGGAGAGGTTCTGCAGGAACACCAGCGGGATGCCGCGCTGGTCGCACAGCTCGATGAAGTGCGCACCCTTGAGGGCGGATTCACTGAACAGGACACCGTTGTTGGCGACGATTCCCACAGGGTGGCCGTGCAGGCGGGCGAACCCGGTGACCAGGGTGGTGCCGTACTCTTTCTTGAATTCGTGGAAGCGCGAGCCGTCCACCAGCCGGGCGATGACCTCGCGGACGTCATAGGATTCGTAGACGTCCACCGGCACCATGCCATAGAGGCCTGCGGGGTCGACGGCGGGTTCCACCGTGGTTTCCACATCCCATACCGGTTCCTGCGGTTTGGGCAAGGTGGCCACGATGTCCCGGACGATCTGAAGCGCGTGCTCATCATTTTCGGCGAGGTGGTCGCTGACGCCGGAGATCTTCGCGTGCACCTCCCCGCCGCCCAGTTCCTCCGCCGTGACGATCTCCCCGATGGCGGCCTTCACCAGCGGCGGGCCGCCCAGGAAGATGGTGCCTTGGTTCCGCACGATCACGGTTTCGTCGCTCATGGCCGGCACGTAGGCGCCGCCGGCGGTGCAGGATCCCATGACGGCAGCGATCTGCGGGATCTTCGCCGCGGACATCCTGGCTTGGTTGAAGAAGATCCGGCCGAAGTGTTCCTTATCCGGGAAGACCTCGTCCTGGCGCGGCAGGAACGCTCCACCGGAGTCCACCAGGTAGATGCAGGGAAGCCGGTTCTCCAGCGCGATTTCCTGGGCCCGCAGGTGCTTCTTGACCGTCATCGGGTAATACGTGCCGCCCTTGACCGTGGCGTCGTTGGAGATGACCAGCACCTGGCGGCCGTGAACCAGGCCGATTCCGGCAATCACCCCGGCCCCCGGGGAGTCGTCGTTGTACATGCCGTTTGCTGCCAGCGGCGCGATTTCCAGGAAGGGGCTCCCGTCATCCAGCAACTGCCCGACGCGTTCGCGGGGCAACAGCTTTCCGCGGGCCACGTGGCGCTGGCGCGACTTCTCCGGCCCGCCGAGGGCGGCCGCCGCGAGCCGCTCCTTCAGCTCCTCCACCAGGGATTGCTGGGCCCGGGCATTGGCTTCGAAGCCCGCATTCCTGGCGTCAGCCCGGCTGACGAGTGTCTCCATCGACATGCTTCCCATCCCGGCCGGATATCCGGCCAACGGCGGATTCAGTTAATGACAAATAACTGAAATTTAGCTTAGTCTCTATTAACTGTGATGTCCACCACGCCCGGATGGAGCACGCCGCACAAGGAGGAACCGTGGCCGCACACCAGGAAGAGGCACACCCGTCGGTGGAAGCCGCAGCCGTTCCTCCCTTGCTTGCCGCGCCGTCCACCCTGCGCAGCCAGGCCAAGGAAACCCGGCGCAAGGCACTGCTGTCCGCCGCCGCAACCCTTTTCGCCGAGAACGGCTTCAGCCGGGTCTCCCTCGAGGACCTCGGAGCGGCGGCGGGAGTGAGCGGACCGGCTGTCTACCGGCATTTCCCCGGGAAGCAGGCGGTGCTTGCCGAACTCCTGCTGAGTGTGAGCCGCGGACTGCTCCACGGCGGCCGGACGGTCGCGGCCGCGGCCCCCGACCCCGCGGCGGCCCTGCGCGGCCTGGTGGAGTTCCACGTGGACTTCGCCTTGAGCAACCCCGACGTCATCCGGGTGCAGGACCGGGACCTCGACAGCCTGCCTGAGGCCGACCGGGCCGAGGTGCGCGCCCTGCAGCGCAGCTATGTGGAGCTCTGGGTGGGGGTGCTGGGCGAGCTGCACCGTGCGGCAGGTGCGCAGGACACAAGCGGGCGGGAACCCGACGTCGCGGAACTGCGCGTCCGGGCGCACGCCGTCTTCGGCTTGATCAACTCCACCCCGCACTCGGTGCGCAGCCACGGCCGCCGGATCGCGGCGAAGACCGCGCGGCCCCTGCTGGAGCAGATGGCCTTGGCGGCATTGACGGTCCGCTGATCCCATCGACTGCTGCGTAGCTGTCCTTATGGAGCCTCATTACGGCGGTTTCGCTGCAATCGATGCTTGTAAGGGAGTCGCTGGCAATACCTTCCTCACAGCGCGGGGAAAAGGGAAGCTGGGAGGGAACCCGAAAGGATCCCCATGACCGCGCAGACCACCCTTCCAGCAGGGACATCGACGAGAACCGGTTTCGTCTCCGTTACTGCCTCCTTCATTACGGTTTTCGCGGCAGGGTCCACCGCCATACCGCTCTTCGGCAGCTACCGGGCCGACAACGGGATCACGGATACCCAGTTGTCCCTGGTGGCAGCCGGGTACTTCGCGTGCGCCGTATCTGCGTTGTTGTTCCTGGGCCGCCTGTCCAACCATCTCGGGCGCAAGCCGGTGTCCATCGTGGCGCTGCTCCTGGCCGCGGCCGGCTGCCTGGTGCTCACCACCGTGAATGGCTTCTGGCCTCTGTTGGCCGGGCGCGTCCTGCAGGGCCTGGCTGCGGGCCTTGCCTCAAGTGCCCTGGCCGCCTTCGCCGTGGACGCTGCTCCCGCCCGGCCGAAGTGGCTGGTGGCAGCAGTGACGAGCGCGGCCTCCACGGTCGGCCTTTCCTTGGGCGTGTTCGTGGCGGGCGCGCTCGTGCAGTTCGCCCCGGCACCGCGGCAGGCCAGCTACTTCGCCTTCGCCGGTGCCCTGTGCCTCTGCGCGCTGGGGGTCGGGCTGGCACCGGAGACCGTCACGCGCCGTCGCGGGGTCATGGCGTCCCTGCGTCCGGAAGTGCGCGTCCCCGCCGCGGCGCGGCCCTACCTGCCGATGGCGGCGTGCGTCTTCGTCTCGACCTGGGCGGTGGGCGGATTCTTCAACGCCTTCGGTCCATCGGTGGCGGTCGACTACCTGGGCTCACGGGCTCCTCTCGTGGCCGCGGCGGTGTTCGCCTCATACATGGCCCCGGGAGTGCTGTGCGGCCCGCTCTCCGCTCGTACGACGTCGGCCTCCGCCCAGCGGCTGGGCATGGCCGTTTTCGCCGCGGCCGCGCTGGGGCTGGCGGCCTCGACGGCGCTGGGTTCGGCGCCGCTGTTCATCGGATGCGGGCTGCTCGGCGGGCTCGGGGCAGGTCTTGCGATGAACGGCAGCATGGCGCTGCTGCTCGGCCACACGGCCCTGCCCGAGCGGGCGGGCCTGCTGTCCTTGGTCTACGCCATCTCGTACACGGGATCGGCCGTGCCCGCACTCGTGGCGGGCCAACTCGTGCGGGGGCTCTCCCTCTTCACCGTCACCTGCGGCTATGCCGTACTGGCTGTGCTCGCATGCGCCACTGTGCTTCTGGGAGCACGAGCGATATCACCGGAGAAACGCTGACGGCCCGCCGTCGCAGGCGGGCCGTCAATGGGTTGTTGCAGCTACACCATCGTCAGGACCATCCCCGGGTCCGAGAGGATGGCGCCCACATCGGCGAGGAATCGCGAGCCCTGTTCCCCATCCACCAGGCGGTGGTCGAAGGACAGGCTCAGGGACATGACCTGGCGGACGGCGAGCTCATCGTTGTGCACCCACGGGGCCTTCCGTACCGCCCCCAAGGCCACGATCGCGGCCTCCCCCGGGTTGAGGATCGGCGTGCCGGCGTCGATTCCGAACACCCCGATGTTGGTGATCGAGATGGTGCCGCCGCCAAGGTCTGCGGGGGTGGACTTCCCGGCACGCGCGGTCTCCGTGAGCTCCGACAGCGCCGCCGACAACTCCTGCAGGCCCATCGCGTCGGCGTCCTTGATGTTCGGGACCGTCAGCCCGCGCGGCGTCGCGGCGGCGATGCCCAGGTTGACGTAGTTGAACTGGACGATCTCCTGGGCCTTTTCATCCCAGCGGGAGTTGAGCGTGGGGTTCCGTTTCAGGGCGATCAGCACCGCCTTGGCAGCGAGGGTGAGGGGGGTCAGCTTGTAGCCCGCGAACGTCCTGCTCGCCTTGAGCCGCTCCAGCAATTCCATCGCGGCGGTGACGTCCACCGTGAGGAACTCGGTCACGTGCGGCGCGGTGAAGGCGCTTTGGACCATGGCCGCCGCGGTGTACTTGCGGACGCCCTTGATCGGGGTGTGGGTTTCGCGCCCGGCGGCCGGAACCGCTGCGGCGGCCGGGGCAGCGCCTTCGGCGGAGTGCTGCACATCATCGCGCGTGATCAGCCCGCCCACGCCGCTTCCACTGAGCGTCGTCAGGTCGACGCCGAGGTCCCGTGCCAGTTTCCGCACCGGCGGCGTCGAGCGCGGCCGTTCGGCCCGGACGACGGCGGCGGCCGGTGCTGCCGGGAGCGCTTCCGTGTGGGCGGCCGAGAAATTGCGGGGCCGGCGGGCGGGGTGCCCGCCCTGCTCAACGGCGGCACCGTACCCTACAAGGGTCGCCTCGCGTTTCGGTGCGGCCTCCTTCGGGGCGGGCGGCTCAGCCGCAGGGTCGGCGGGGTTCCCGCCGTTCCCGGAAGGCGCGGCCCCGGCGTCGTCCACTTCGAAGGAAACGATCGGCTTACCGACCTCGACCACGCTGCCCGCCTGTTCGTGCAGGGCGGCCACAGTCCCGGCAAACGGCGAGGGCAGTTCCACCACGGCCTTGGCGGTCTCGACCTCGGCGATCACCTGGTTCAGTTCCACCGTGTCCCCCACCGCAACCTTCCAGCTGAGGATTTCGGACTCCGTGAGGCCTTCGCCGAGATCCGGCAGTCGGAATTCCTTGATCATGGCGGGGCTCATCCTTCCAATCCACTCAGGGAGTTCGGCCGGCCGAGGGCCCGGTCCACGCCGTCCAGGATCCGGTCCAGGTCCGGCAGGTGGTGCATTTCGAGCTTGGAGTACGGGTACGGGACGTCGAAGCCCGTCACCCGGACCGGTGCGGCTTCGAGGTAGTTGAAGCAGCGTTCGGTGATGCTGGCGGCGATCTCCGCGCCGAGCCCGCCGGACTGCGCGGCTTCGTGGGTGACGACGAGCCGACCGGTCTTCCGGACCGACGCCTCGACGGTGCGGTAATCGACCGGCGCGAGTGAACGCAGGTCGATTACCTCGATGGATACGCCCTCATCGGCGGCGGCAAGGGCGGCGTCGAGCGCTGTTTTCACGAGGGGCCCGTAGGCCACCAGGGTGACATCGCTTCCGCCGGCGGCGACGCGCGCACTGCCCATCGGCAGGGCCTGGTCGAGCGACGCGGCCTCGTCCACCTCACCTTTGTCGTGGTAGCGGCGCTTGGGCTCGAAATAGAGCACGGGGTCGTCTGAGGCGATGGCCTGCTGGATCATCGTATAGGCGTCCTGCGGGTTGGACACGCTGACGACGCGCAGCCCCGAGGTGTGGGTGAAGTAGGCCTCCGGGGATTCCGAGTGGTGTTCGGGCGAACCGATGCCGCCGCCGAACGGCACCCGGATGGTGATCGGCATCTTCACCGCGCCCTGGGTGCGGTAGTGCATCTTGGCCACCTGGCTGACGATCTGGTCGAACGCCGGGTAGATGAAGCCGTCGAACTGGATTTCGCACACCGGCCGGTAACCGCGGTAGGCCAGGCCGACGGCGGTGCCGATGATTCCGGACTCGGCCAGCGGGGTGTCCACCACCCGGTGGCTGCCGAAGTCTTTCTGCAGCCCGTCGGTGACGCGGAAGACGCCGCCCAGCTTGCCGATGTCCTCCCCCATCAGGACCACCTTGGGGTCGTTGTCGAGGGCCTTGCGGAGCCCGGCATTGATGGCGCGGGCGAAAGTCAGCTGGCTCATCAGAGGGCACCTTCCTGTGCGGATCCGCTGAAGCTTTCCAGGTAGCGGGTGTAGTGGTCCTTCTGCCGTTCGAGCCAGGAGTTCTCCTCGCTGTAGACGTGCTTGAAGACGTCCAGCGGCGCGGGCTCGGGCATGTTGATGGTGCCGTTCCTGAGTTCCGCGGCGACGTCGTCGGCCTTGGCTTTGACGCGGGCCTCCAGTTCTTCGGTCAAGAGGCCCTTGCGGTCCAGCAGTGCCTTGAGCCGGGCGATGGGGTCCTTCGCGGCCCAGTCTTCGAGTTCGTTGGGGTCACGGTAACGGGTGGGATCGTCCGCCGTCGTGTGCGGCCCCATGCGGTAGGTGAGCGCTTCGATGAAGGTAGGACCGCCACCCTTCCGGGCCCGGTCCAGGGCGATCCGGGTGGCGGACAGCACGGCCAGTACATCGTTGCCGTCCACGCGCATGGAGGGAATGCCGAAACCCGACGCCCGGTCCGCGAGCTGCACATGGGACTGGACCAGCACCGGTTCGGAAATGGCCCAGTGGTTGTTCTGGCAGATGAACACCACAGGCGCCTGGAAGCTGGCGGCGAAGACCATGGCCTCGCTGACGTCGCCCTCGCTCGTGGCGCCGTCGCCGAAATAGGCCACCGCCACAGAATCGGCGCCGTCGTCCTGGATGCCCATGGCATAGCCGGTGGCGTGCAGGGACTGCGAACCGATCATGATCTGCTGGGTGGCGATGTTGTAGCGGTATGGATCCCAGCCGAACAAGGCGTTGCCGCGCCAGGCGCGCACCAGGTCCGGGACAGCCACCCCACGGCAATAGGCCACACCGTTGTCGCGGTAGGTGGGGAAGACGAAGTCATCGCTGCGCAAGGCACGGCCCGATCCGATCTGGGTTGCCTCCTGGCCGAGCATCGGGGGCCAAAGGGCCAGTTCACCCTGACGCTGCAGCGCCGTAGCCTCGGCGTCGATCCGGCGGATGACCACCATGTCCTCATAGAACGAGCACAGCTGCTCATCGCTGACATCGCTGATCCACAGATCGAATTCCGGATGGCTGATGCGCTCCCCTGAGGGGGAAAGCAACTGGACCAGGTCTCCCCCGGTCCGGCGTGGATTCTTCACACTGTTCGCGGGTTCCGGTGCCTCGTTGGCTCCCCGGCCGGCTTCGTCGGTCAACACGGTTGCTCGCACCTTTCGGCTCGTTCTTTGCCGTTGCCGCAAGGACTTTTGGCCCCGCAAGCCTCAGCTGCCCGGGCCTCATCGCCCGGATAACTGTGACCCTACTCACAATGCTCATTGGGTACAACCACCAGCACAGATTCTGAGCATTATGCCCTGCCGCCGGGCTGGTCACCGTGCTAATGTTGCGCACTATGCAAGCTTTGGATGGCACGGACACCCGCCTGCTTTCGGCCATGGCAAAGGATCCACGGGGCACCGTGGTGGCCCTGGCGCAAAAGCTCGGCCTGTCCAGGAACACGGTCCAGGCACGGATGGCCCAACTCGAAAAGAAGCACGCCTTCCTGTCCTTTGAACGGCGGATCAACCCGGCAGCCCTGGGCTACCCTCTGCTGGCCTTCATTTCCGTGCACGTGCAGCAGCAGAAACTAGGGCAGCTGGCCGCGGACCTGGCCGGGATCCCGGAGATCCTCGAGGGCTACGGCTTGACCGGTTCCGCGGACCTGCTCCTGCGGGTGGTGGCCCTCGACGCCGAGGACCTCTTCCGCATCAACGGCAAGATCCTGGGCTGCGATGGAGTGGAGCGGACGGACACCGCCCTGGCGATGCAGGAGATGATCCCCTACCGGATGCAGCCCTTGCTGAAGAAAAGCGCCGGCTGACCGGACCCTGTACTTGCCCCGCCGCCGGAACATGCGATTTGATTCAAAACGGACGTCTTGGGGCCGGCCCGCGGTTCCCGGATTGATTCCGAGGCATTGGCGGCGCAGGCGGCCGGAAAGGCGAACCATCGTGAGCACTCCCCCGGATCCCGACAACCAGGATTCCCAAAAGCCCGACTGGACCCCCCGGCCCGTTCCCCCGCCGTCGCAGATGGCCCCGCACGCCGCACAAGAGGGGCAGGTACCACCGGTTCCCGGTGCCCCATACGGGGCACCGCAGTACGGGGAACCGCAGCACGGGGCACCGCAGTACGGGACACCGGGCGCGCCCCAGTATGGGACGCCCCCGCAGTCCGGCCAGCCGCAATACGGAGCACAGCCCCCATACGGCCAGGCGCAGTACGGCCAGCCGCCGTACGCGCAGCCACCGTACGACGGCGGCCAGTACGGGCAGCCGTTCGGCCAGCCTCCCGCGCCCGCCCCTAAGAGCCGCAAGACCCTGTGGATCGTGCTCAGCGTGGTCGGTGCCGTCGTGGTCCTGGCGGTGGTCGGCGTCGTGCTGCTGGTCAACCTGGTGGGCAACGCCACCGGCAAGGTCAGGGCACAGGCCGAGGAATTCACCAATCTGCTGCTCAAGGGCAGTAACGAGGAGGCCTACGACCGCTTCCTGACCGATTCCCTGAAGGAAAACCTGTCCAAGGACAGCTTCACCCAAGGCATCAACGGGCTGGACCTCAGCGATTCCTGCAAGGCCAATTACAACTCCATCAACGCGGAGTCCAAGAACGGCGTCAACCGCACCGAGATTTCCGGCACCCTTGACTGCAACGGCCGGACGATCGAACTCACGTACGGATTCGTAGGCAAAGACGGGAAGATGGACACCATCCGGATCAAACCCCGGAACTAGGTGCGGAAACCGGGAACTAATACGGCAAAGCCCTCCCGCAGCGGACTGCGGGAGGGCTTCGGTGTTCCGGGAGGTGCCGGGACGCTAGTGGTCCACGGCCTTCTCGGCACCAACTCCGGTGAGGGAACGGACTTCCATCTCCGCCTGCTTGGCCGGGTCCTCGCGGCGCTTGTCGAGCACGGTGCCCAGCCAGCCAAGGATGAAGGCGAGCGGGATGGACACGATTCCCGGGTTGCTCAGCGGGAAGACAGCGAAGTTCACGCCCTGGATCATGGAGGTCTTGGCCCCGGAGACCACCGGCGAGAGGGCGATCAGGATGATGGCGGAGGCGAGGCCGCCGTACATGCTCCAGACCGCGCCCTGGGTGGTGAACTTCCGCCAGAACAGGGAGTAGACGATCGTGGGGAGGTTGGCCGAGGCTGCCACCGCGAAGGCGAGCGCCACGAGGAAAGCGACATTTTGCCCGTTGGCGAAGATGCCGCCCAGGATGGCCAGGATGCCGATGACCACCACGGTGCGCCGCGCCACCTTGACCTCGGTGCCGGCGTCGGCCTTGCCCTTGGCGATGACGTTCGCGTAGATGTCGTGGGCGAACGAGGCCGCCGCCGTGATTGTCAGCCCGGCCACCACGGCCAGGATCGTGGCGAAGGCGACGGCGGAAATGAAGCCCAGCAGCAGCGGCCCGCCAAGGTGGAAGGCCAGCAATGGTGCGGCCGAGTTGACGCCGCCGGGTGCCGCCTTGATGGTGTCGGCTCCGACCAGGGCAGCGGCGCCGTAACCCAGCACCAGGGTGAACAGGTAGAACAGGCCGATCAGCCAGATGGACCAGACCACGGACTTGCGGGCTTCCTTGGCCGTGGGCACGGTGTAGAAGCGCATCAGCACGTGCGGCAGCGCTGCGGTGCCGAGGACCAAGGCCAGGCCAAGGGACATGAAGTCCAGTTTGCTGGTTTCGCTCTTGCCGTACTGCAGGCCGGGGTTCAGGACGTTCGGGTTCTTCGCGGCGTCGGCGGCCGAGCCCAGCAGGTTGGACAGGTTGAAGCCGTAAATGGACAGCACCCAGAGGGTCATGACCGCCGCACCGCAGATCAGCAGCACGGCTTTGATGATCTGCACCCAGGTGGTGCCCTTCATGCCGCCAATCAGCACGTACATGATCATCAAGGCGCCGACGACGACAATCACCAACGCCTGTCCGCCCCAGTCGCTGATGCCCAGCAGCAGGGAGATCAGGCTGCCGGCGCCAGCCATCTGGGCGAGCAGGTAGAAGAAGCAGACGGCCAGGGTGGACAGGGCCGCGGCGATCCGGACCGGGCGCTGCCGCAGACGGAAGGAGAGCACGTCGGCCATGGTGAACTTGCCGGTGTTGCGCAGCAATTCGGCCACCAGGAGGAGGGCCACCAGCCAGGCCACCAGGAAGCCAATGGAGTACAGGAAGCCGTCGTAGCCGTTGATCGCGATGGCGCCGGTGATGCCAAGGAACGACGCCGCAGAGAGGTAGTCGCCGGCGATCGCCGTGCCATTCTGCGAGCCGGTGAAGGAGCGGCCGGCCGCGTAGTAGTCCGCCGCCGTCTTGTTGTTCCGGCTGGCGCGGAACACGATCACGATGGTGACCAGGACGAACAGGGCGAAGATGCCCATGTTCAGGAGGGTCGTGTCCTTGAGCGCGCCGACATTCACCGCCGGGACGCTGCCCGCGGCCATGCCGCTCACCGCTGCGCCCCCTTCGCAGTTGTGCCCCGCGTGTCGAACCCGTGCCCTTCGATTTCGCCGCGGATTTCCGCGGCAATGGGGTCCAGTTTGCGGTTCGAGTAGCTCACGTACCAGGCCGTGATGCCGAAGGTGGTGACGAATTGGAGCAACCCGAGCACGAGGCCCACGTTGATGTTGCCCCACAGTTTGATGGACATGAATCCCACGGCGTAGTCGGCCAGCAGGACATAGCCGAAGTACCACAGCAGGAAGGCCACGGCCATCGGGAAGACGAAACTGCGGTGCCGCCTGCGCAGTTCGCGGAATTGTTCTGTTTGCTGCACATGCTGGAAATCCACGGACTGCGTTGTGTCCGCCGGATGGGCCTCATTACCCATGGTTTCCTCCTGGTTGAAGTGTCCACAGCGGCCCCCACCCTCGGATGCCGTGTGATTGGAATCACTATTCAACGGAGACCGCCCGGGCTTCCAGACATACCCGCTCCGCCGTCGCCCAGCGGGCCCGTCGCTGCGGTGAACGGCAACTGCAGCAGTCACAGGGAACCCCTCCCGGGTGGTTCGCTACTCTTGCTCCATGCCCGATTCCCCGCTCATGACCGCCGCGGCGATCGCCGTCATCGTCCTTGCGGTGGCGGCCGCCGTCGGCGTCGGCCTGATGGTGATCCGTTCCTTCCGGGAGCTCGGCACGGACGCCGAGCGGGCCACCTACAAGACCCTGCACGCGGCGTCCCGCGCCGGTGCCCACCTGCGCACAGGCCTGCAGCCGTCGGGGGCGGCCAAGGCCAGCAAACAGCTGCGCCTGCTGCTGGGCTGCGACGCCCTCGCCATCACGGACCTGGACACAGTGCTGGCCTGGGACGGGATCGCAGAAGAGCTGAAGCCGCAGTTGATGTCGCTGGCGGCCCCGGTGCTCGCCGACGGGCGCACCGCCCTGCTGGCGGCGTCGCCGTCGCTGAAGGCCGTCATCGCGCCGATCCGGGCGGACAACCGGGTGGCCGGCTGCGTCGCTGCCTTCGCGCCGCACGCCGGCGCAGGGCTGGTCCGGGCCGCCGGGGAGCTTGCCGGCTGGGTCGCCGCCCAAGTGGAACTGGCCGAGCTGGACGCCTCGCGCATGCTCCTGATGGAGGCCGAGGTCCGGGCACTGCGGGCACAGATCAGCCCGCATTTCATCTACAACTCGCTCAACGCCATCGCCTCGTTCATCAACACGGATCCCGCCAGGGCGCGCGAACTGGTGGTCGAGTTCGCCGATTTCACGCGCTACTCCTTCCGGCGGCACGGGGACTTCACTACCCTGGCCGAGGAGCTGCGCAGCATCGACCGCTACCTGCTCCTCGAACGGGCCCGCTTCGGCGAGCGCGTGCAGGTCAGCCTGCAGATCGCCCCGGAGGTCCTGAGCACCGTGATTCCCTTCCTGAGCCTGCAGCCGCTGGTGGAGAACGCGGTGCGGCACGGCCTCGAGGCCAAGGAGGGGCCGGGGCATATCACCATCCGTGCCTACGATTCGGGCGCGGACGCCGAAGTGACGGTGGAGGACGACGGCGTGGGGATGGATCCGGAGCACCTCCGTTCCGTGCTGGCCGGCCATGCCGACGGCGAGCATGTCGGTTTGCGCAACGTGGACGCCCGGCTGCGCCAGGTGTATGGGGACGACTACGGGCTGGTCATCGAGACCGCGCCCGGCGAAGGCACCCTGATCACCCTCCGGGTGCCCAAGTCGCAGCCCAGGCACGATGCCTGAGCACGATGTCTGGGAGCCGAGGTTAAGCTGCTGTCATGATCAACGTCCTCGTCGCCGACGACGAGCTGCCTGCCGTCGAAGAACTCGCCTTCCTGTTGGGCCGGGATGAGCGTGTGGGCACCATCCACCGTGCGTCGTCCGGTTCGGAAGCCCTGCGCGTGCTCGAGAATGAGTCCGTCGACGTTGCCTTCCTGGACATCCATATGCCGGCCGTTTCCGGTTTGGACATCGCAAGGGCCATTTCCCGCAGCCATGCTCCGCCCGCCGTCGTCTTCGTCACCGCGGACGAAGACTGCGCGCTGGAGGCGTTCGAACTGGCCGCCGTCGACTACCTGCTCAAACCGGTGCGCGCGGAAAGGCTCGCCCGCTCCCTGGGCCGGGTCAGCGAACTCATCAGGGACGGCAGCCCTGCCCCGGAGATGATCACCGTGGACCAGGGCGGCACCACGAGGATGATCCGCCGCGACGATGTCAGGTACGTCCAGGCCCAGGGCGACTACGCCCGCCTGCACACCGCGGAGGCCAGCTACCTGATCCGGGTCCCGCTGGGCGACCTCGAACAGCAGTGGGCCGACTCCGGATTCATCCGGATCCACCGCTCGTACCTGATTTCCCTCAACCACGTGGAGCACCTGAAACTCGGGGCCGCCCACCCCTCCGTGACGGTGGCGCGGGCCGAACTGCCGATCAGCCGCAGGCACCTGCCATCCGTGCGGGACAAGCTCGGAACCACCCGGATACGGCCACAAGGATGACCAGGGTCAGGGTGACAGCACCGCAGTCGGCGGGACGGCGTCCTGCCGGCCTGATGGCCGGCCGGGAAGGGGCCGCGGGCAGGGCGATCCTGAACCGGGACCCCGCCGTGGATTCCGACGTCGGACGCCTGTACGTCCGTTCGCTGATCCGCTCCCAGCTGCGCCTGGCAATCGTGACGGCTGCCGGCTTCCTGCTGGTGCTTGCCGCCTGCGGGCTGATGGTGGCATTGGTTCCGGACCTGGCCGTCCTGCGCCTCCTGGGCATTCCCCTGAACTGGTTGCTGCTGGGGGCGGGCTTGTATCCGGTGATCGGCGTGGCCGCCTGGCTCTACAACCGCTCCGCGGCCCGGAACGAGGCCCGCTACCGCGAACTGGTGGACGATCGGTGAATCCTCCGGTCGGCATGGCCGCGTTTCTGGTAGTGGTGCTCGCGACGGCGGTGATCGGCTTCTACGGCCTGCGGATCTCGCGTACCACCGGCGATTTCTACGTCGCCTCCCGGACAGTCCCGCCATGGTGGAACGCCTCGGCGATCGGCGGCGAGTACCTGTCCGCGGCGAGCTTCCTCGGCGTCGCCGGGCTGATCCTGCTCTCGGGAACGGACGCCTTGTGGTTCCCGGTGGGCTACACGGCAGGCTACCTGATGCTGCTGCTGTTCGTCGCCGCACCCCTGCGCCGCTCCGGGGCCTACACGATCCCGGACTTCACCGAAGCCCGGCTGGAATCCAGGCCGGTGCGGCGGGTGACCAGCCTGGTGGTGGTCGCCGTCGGCTGGCTGTACATCGTGCCGCAGCTGCACGGTGCCGGCCTGACCATCCGGATCAGCACCGGGCTGCCGTCCTGGGTGGGTGCGCTGGCGGTGGTCCTGGTGGTGTACCTGAGTGTGGCCGCCGGCGGCATGCGTTCCATCACCTTCGTCCAGGCGTTCCAGTACTGGCTCAAGCTCACCGCCCTCGCGGTTCCGGTGGTCTTCGTGCTGCTGCACCAAAGCGGCG
The DNA here is from genome assembly GCF_047977865.1 of Curtobacterium sp. LFS079. Classification (NCBI taxonomy): domain Bacteria; kingdom Bacillati; phylum Actinomycetota; class Actinomycetes; order Micrococcales; family Microbacteriaceae; genus Curtobacterium; species Curtobacterium sp. LFS079. Next base: position 103,363 of record NZ_JBFPFO010000009.1, on the reverse strand, counting down.
GCCCGGCCGTGCCGACCCCCGAGGCCGTCAATCCCACGGGCCTGCCCGCCGCCGGACCGTACCAGACGATATCCCTGCTGCTCGCCCTGCTCTTCGGCACCCTCGGGCTGCCGCACGTGCTGGTGCGCTTCTACACGAACCCGGACGGCCGCTCGGCGCGCCGGACCACCCTGATTGTGCTGGGGTTGCTGTCCGTCTTCTACCTGTTCCCCACCGCCGCAGGACTGCTGGGGCGGATGTACGCACCCGGGCTGGCGCGGAACGGGCGCTCCGATGCCCTCGTGTTGCTGCTGCCGGGCGAACTGGTGGGTGGGCCGGCCGGGGACGCCCTCTCGGCGCTGGTGGTGGCGGGCGCCTTCGCGGCGTTCCTCTCCACCACCTCGGGGCTGATGGTTTCGCTGGCCGGGGTCATCAGCCAGGACCTGCTGGGCGGCAGCGTCAGGGGCTTCCGGATCGCGGCGCTGCTGGCCGCCGTCGTCCCCTTGGTCTTCGCCCTGGCGACGGACTCACTGGGCCTGGCCGGAAGTGTGGGGCTGGTGTTCGCGTTCACTGCATCCACCATCTGCCCGGTGCTGCTGCTGGGCATCTGGTGGCGCGGGCTGTGTGACGCCGGGGCGATCGCCGGGATGCTGACGGGTGCCGTGCTCTGCGGGGGCGCAATGGTGGCGGGCACATTGCTCGGCGGGGCCTCCGCTCCAGCCTGGCTGGCGCAGCCGGCCGCCTGGACAGTTCCCGCCGCATTCACCGTGATGGTGCTGGTTTCGCTGGGCACCAAACAGCGCATTCCAGCAACAGTGACGAAGGTGATGACCCGGCTGCACGTGCCCGAACGGCCTCTGGCCGACGGGCGCTGAAAGTATCGCGCCCGGGGTGTCGCACAGGGCCGCCGGAAGGTGGACAATAGCCGCATGTCCGGCATGGACGACACACTTCCCGACGGTGGTCCGGACCTTCCGGCGCAGGCCGCCCCGGCCGCGGTGCGGGCCCAGCTTCTCGCCACCGAGCACTGGAGCCTCCTTGCGTCCCGCAGCACCACGCAGGGCGAGGTCCTGACCCGGATCAGCATGTTCCTCACCTTCACGTCGGCAAGCTTGCTCAGTGCGGCCCTCGTTGGCCAGGCGACGAAGTTCTCCGAAACCTTCGTGTTGTTCGGGATCATCGTGCTCTTCCTCGACCTCGGGATTGGCTTGCTCACCCAGGTCCGCGTGATGTACGTGAGCATGGAGGACCTGATGTACGTGATCGCGATGAACCGGCTCCGGGCCGCGTACGTCGAGTTGGATCCCGGCCTCGCCCGGTATCTCATGGCCGCCAGCCATGACGACCAGCCCGGTTCGCGGAAGACCTATTACTTCCTCGGAACCCGGAGCACGGGTGGCCACGTGGCCGGGAGCAGCATGACTTTCATCATCGCGGTGAACGCGGCCCTGATCGCGTTGTTGTCAGGCACCTTGCTTGTCCTGCCGGGTATTGCCCTCGGAATAGCCATACCGCTCGCGGCCGTGTGCGGCCTCGCCTTCCTCGCGGGCTCCCTGAGGCGGAGTTACCGCAGGTACACGGCGGCCTGGCAAAGCTTCACGCCGGTTTCCCCGACTCCGCCAGGAGAGCAGGCGCAGTACTAGGATCGCCCTTCATGGACGGCCCCGCTTCAGTCGATTGCGGCCATCAGTTCGACGACGCGGTCCAGGAAGGCATCCACTTGTGCTTCCTCGTAGCCTTCCGGCCCCTTGGCCGCACCAAAGGCGGCGCGGCGGACATTGTCCACGCTCAGCGGCTGGTCCTGCTCCAAGTAGCCGATCAGCTGATCGCACAAAGCGTCGACATCAGCGACGTCGTAGCTGCGGACGCGGTTCTTCTCCGGCCGGCGGAAACGCTGGCCGGCCGGACGGTGCAGGCGGGCCCGCAGCACGCCCGAAAGCCTGCCGATCTGGCGCAGCCAGGCGTCCTCGCCTTCGGCCTCGATGAGTTCGTCGCGTTCGCGCCGGGCAAAGGCGTCCTCGAGGCGATCCAGGGCGGCATCCACCACTGCGGCATCGTAACCGCCCTTCACGGGGTCGAAGGACACGGTGCGCACGTCCTTGCTGCCGGTCTTCACCTCGGCTTCCGCAGGGTTTTCGAAAGAGACACGCGCCCGCTGGAAGAACTGGTCCACCTGCTTGGCGTTGTAGCCGTACCTGTTGCGTTCCACGCGCTCAAACGCTGCGGGGATCTGCCGACGAACATCCATTGCCACGTTGTCCCTCCGGATTGTTGTCAGGCGCCGCTCAGCAGCGCGAAAAGAATGAATGCCACAGGGGCGGCGAAAACGATCGAATCCAAGCGGTCCATCACGCCACCGTGCCCCGGCAGGATGCTGCTCATGTCCTTGACGCCGAGTTCCCGTTTGACCATCGACTCGGCCAGGTCCCCGGCGGTGGCGGCAGCGACCATCCCGACGGCGAGCACCACGCCCACCCACCAGGGACGGCCCAGGAGGAAGATGCTGGCCAGCACACCGATCAGCATGGCCCCTGCCACGGATCCGGCGAAGCCCTCCCAGCTCTTCTTCGGACTGATCTTCGGTGCCATCGGGTGCTTGCCGAACAGGGCGCCCACCAGGTACCCGAAAGTGTCGTTGGAGACCACCAACAGCAGCATGACGGCGATCTGCCACGCGCCGGACGGGATGTGGCCGCCGGGCCAGGGTCCCGCCGTCGTTGCTCCTCCGGTGGCATGCAGCGGCAGCACCGCGAAGCTGATCAGGAAAGGTACCCAGGCAAGGGTGAACACGCCGGCGAAAATGCTGCGGGGGGCCCCGGCGGCGCTCTCGAGGGAACGCCACAGCAGCACGGCTCCGGAGCTGAGCAGGAAGGCGAACAGCAGGCTTTCCAGGCCGCCGAAATAGGCGGCCAGCGGCATGGCGACCGTGCCGGTCAGCACGGGGATGACGGGCAGCCGGGTCCCGCCGTTGGCGTCCAGCGCCCGGAAGATCTCCCAGACGCCCAGCACCGCGAACGCCGTCGTAACAAGGACGAAGCCGAGCGGCAGGAAAAGGAGCCCGCCCAGGACCACCACCAGCAGGAAAAGCCCGACGCCGATGGCCGCCGGAAGGTTCCGGCCTGCCTTCGGCGTCGGGTTGCCGCTCTTCCGCCTGGTGCGGGCGGGCACCCCATGCGCGGGCGCTGGCTCAGCCTGGCTCATCAGACCTCGAGGAGCTCGGCTTCCTTGCGCTTGAGCAGCTCATCGATGCTCTCAACGTGTGCCTTGGTGATGGCGTCGAGTTCCTTCTCGCCACGGGCGCCCTCGTCCTCGCCGGCTTCGCCGTCCTTGACGAGCTTGTCCAGGGAGTCCTTGGCCTTGCGGCGGATGCTGCGGATGGAGACCTTTGCGTCCTCACCCTTGCCCTTGACGATCTTGACATATTCCTTGCGGCGTTCCTGGGTCAGCTCGGGGATGACCACGCGGATCACGTTGCCGTCGTTGGACGGGTTGGCGCCCACCTCGGAGTCGCTGAGGGCCCGCTCGATGTCGCGCAGGGCGGTCTTGTCATAAGGGGTGATCAGGATGGTGCGGGCATCCGGCACGGCGAAGGAGGCCAGCTGCTGCAGCGGCGTCGGCGTGCCGTAGTATTCCACGATCACCTTGCTGTAGAGGCCCGGGTTGGCGCGACCGGTACGGATCGACGCGAAGTCCTCCTTGGCTACCTCGACCGCCTTGTCCATCTTCTCGCCGGCTTCGAGCAAGGTTTCTTCGATCACGGTTTCTCCTCAGTTATAGTCGCGTCCCGTTTTACCGGGGGCAGCGCCCAATGAAGGGCAGTGCCCGGTAAAGGACAAGTGCACAGTAAAGTCCGCCGCGAGCGGCGGAGGGTCCTAGATGTATCCTAGCCGCTGCTAGGGAGTGACGAGCGTTCCGAGCTTCTCGCCCAGGATGGCGCGCGTGACGTTGCCTTCGCCTTCCATGCCGAAGACCACCATGGACAGCAGGTTGTCCTTGCACATGGTCATGGCGGTCTGGTCCATGACACGGATGTCGCGGCGCAGGGCGTCGTCGTAGCTGAGGGTCTCCAGCTTTTCGGCGGAAGGATCCTTCTTGGGGTCGGCGGTGTAGACGCCGTCAACGCCGCTCTTGGCCATCAGCACGACGTCGGCGTGGACCTCGAGGGCACGCTGGGCAGCGACGGTGTCGGTGGAGAAGTACGGCAGGCCGGCACCAGCACCGAAGATCACTACGCGGCCCTTTTCCATGTGGCGGATGGCGCGGCGCGGAATGTAGGCCTCGGCCACCTGGCCCATGGTGATGGCGCTCTGGACGCGGGTCTCGACGCCGGCCTGTTCCAGGAAGTCCTGCAGCGCCAGGCAGTTCATGACTGTTCCGAGCATGCCCATGTAGTCGGCACGGGAGCGGTCCATGCCGCTCTGGGAGAGCTCGGCGCCGCGGAAGAAGTTTCCGCCGCCGACGACGATGGCGACTTCCACCTGGGAGACGGCCGCAGCGATCTGCTTGGCGACAGCGCGGACGGTTTCCGGGTCCACACCGAGCTTGCCGCCGCCGAAGACTTCACCGGAAAGCTTCAGGAGCACGCGGCGCTTGGTCTTTTCGGGCTGGATTGCTGTGTTCTCGGATTCCATGATGCCTTCCCGTTGGTGGACTCTGGCTAGATTATCTTGCTGGGTGCCGGGGCAGAAAGCCGCCCGGCAGGGCATGCGGCGGGTGCGCGGCCGCATGCAAAAGGGGCGGCCACCGAAGTGACCACCCCTTTGCTGCGTGCGACTAGTTGCCGACGCGGAAACGTGCGACGGCGGTTGCCTTGACGCCGGCCTCTTCGAGGACCTGGGCAACGGTCTTCTTGGAATCCTTGGCAAATGCCTGGTCCAGGAGGACTTCACCCTTGTAGAAGCCCGTCACGCGGCCTTCCACGATCTTCGGCAGGGCAGCCTCGGGCTTGCCTTCGGCCTTGGCGGTCTCTTCGGCGATGCGGCGCTCGGACTCGACCAGCTCGGCCGGGACATCTTCGCGGCTGAGGTAGTTCGGAGCCATGGCGGCAACGTGGACGGCGACGTCGTGGGCGGCGGTGGAAGCGGCTTCGCCTTCACCGTCAACAGCGAACAGCACGCCGACCTGGGCCGGGAGGTCCTTGGAGGTCTTGTGCAGGTAAGCGTCAACCGTGGCGCCTTCGATGCGGGCGATGCGGCGGACCGCAACCTTCTCGCCGAGAACGGCGCCCTCTTCGATGACGACCTCGGACAGCGGCTTGCCGTAGACGTCGACTGCCAGGAGGGTCTCGAGGTCGGCTGCGCCGGATTCGACGGCCACGGCCAGGACCTTGTCGGCCAGCTGGATGAACTTGTCAGCCTTGGCAACGAAGTCGGTCTCGCAGTTGACTTCGACCATCACGCCGACGTTGCCGGTGACCTTGGCAGCAACCAGGCCTTCGGCGGTGGCGCGGCCTTCACGCTTGGTAGCGCCCTTGAGGCCCTTGATGCGGATGATTTCAATGGCCTTCTCGGCGTCGCCGTTGGCTTCGTCAAGAGCCTTCTTGACATCCATCATGCCGGCGCCGGTGCGCTCGCGCAGGGCCTTGATGTCTGCAGCAGTGTAGTTCGCCATGTGAACCCCTCTGTCTAGAAATTTATGTGTTTACGGACTGACAGGACGGCTGCCCGCCTGGCGGGCCGCCATCCTGTCAGTAGCTCCCGCGGTCCGTCGGGGCCGCGGGAAAGTCCGGATTTACTTGGCTTCTTCGCCTGCAGCAGCGTCAGCAGCCGGTGCCTCTTCGGCAGCCGCAGCTTCAGCCTTGCTGCCTTCGAGGAGCTCGCGCTCCCACTCGGCCAGCGGCTCTTCCGGGGCTTCGGCAGCACCGGTTGCACGCTGGTTGCGGGCGATGAGGCCTTCTGCCACAGCGTCGGCAACAACGCGGGTCAGCAGGTTCACGGAGCGGATGGCGTCGTCGTTGCCCGGGATCGGGAAGTCGACTTCGTCCGGGTCGCAGTTGGTGTCCAGGATGGCAACAACCGGGATGTTCAGCTTCTTGGCTTCGTCAACCGCGAGGTGTTCCTTCTTGGTGTCGACAACCCAAAGGACCGAGGGAGCCTTGGTCAGGTTGCGGATACCGCCGAGGTTGGCCTCGAGCTTGGTCAGTTCACGACGGAGGAGCAGGAGCTCCTTCTTGGTGTAACCGGAGCCGGCGACGTCCTCGAAGTTGATCTCTTCGAGTTCCTTCATGCGCTGGATACGCTTGGCAACCGTGGAGAAGTTGGTGAGCATACCGCCCAGCCAACGCTGGTTGACGTAGGGCTGGCCGACGCGGGTGGCCTGCTCGGCGATTGCTTCCTGGGCCTGCTTCTTGGTGCCGACGAAGAGCACGGTGCCGCCGTGGGCAACGGTGGCCTTGACGAACTCGAAGGCGCGGTCGATGTAGGACAGCGACTGCTGCAGGTCGATGATGTAGATGCCGTTGCGCTCAGTGAAGATGAAGCGCTTCATCTTCGGGTTCCAACGACGGGTCTGGTGTCCAAAGTGGACGCCGCTGTCAAGCAGCTGGCGCATGGTTACGACGGGCATGCCGACGCTCCTTCCGGCAGGTCATTCATGAGAGAGCCTCGCGGGCTGCTCTTACCCTGCCAATAGTTGACGGTTGTTAGCGGACCCGGACGGGTCCATCTCCTGGTATCCCTTGCACCCCTCATCCGGTCATCGAAGACCGGACCGCAAGAGGCACAATCCTCCGCAGCATGGATCCACGAGGGATCTTGATGTGGAGGGCTGGATACGCGTAGTCAATTTGAGGCCCCCGCGCGGCTGAATGAGCCACGCTTCCGGAACAGCTTGAGGGCACGGCAAACTGCACTCCCAAGTGTACTACAGCGGGTGCGGTGCCCGGTGCGCCGAGGCAGCGCCGGAAGCGCGTCCCGGTTTTCCACATAGCGGCGTGCAGGGCTTTCCGGGAAGTGCCCGGAAACGGAGGCTGGATTGCATGAAATCCGGCCCGTTCCTGACCACCCTGCTGCTCGTTGTTGCCTTCGCCGGACCGGCCGGAGCCGCCCCCGCGGCGCAAGCTCCGAAAACTGCCACCGGCCCATCCTGGAGCTGGCCGCTCGCCCCCAAACCTGCCGTCGTCCGGCCTTTTGATCCGCCGCCGGAACCGTGGCTGAGCGGGCACCGCGGCGTGGACCTGCAGGCAGCGGCCGACGGAGTGCCCGTCACCTCGCCTGCCGACGGAGTGGTGGCCTTCGTGGGTGTGGTGGTGGACCGTCCGGTGATCACGATCGACCACGGAGGCGGACTGCGCAGCAGCTTCGAGCCGGTGCGCAGCCACCTCCATCAGGGCGAGCAGGTAAGGAAAGGCCAGGAGATCGGTGTTCTCGAGCCCGGCCACTGCGGGCAGCTGCCGTGCGTGCACTGGGGCGTGCGGCGCGGCGAGGAGTACGTCGACCCCCTGGCCTTCGTCATGGATCTGCGGCCATCGGTCCTGCTGCCGCTTGAATGAACGCCCTAGACGATCGCGGAGATACCCGTGATGGCGCGTCCCGTGACGAGGGTGTTGATCTCGTAGGTGCCTTCGTAGGAGTAGATGGCCTCGGCGTCGGCGAAGATCTTGGCCATTTCATAGTCGGTGACGATCCCGTTGCCGCCCAGGATGCTCCGGCCCAGGGCCACGCTTTCGCGCATGCGGTCCGTGGTGAAGGCCTTCGCTAGGGCCGACTGTTCGTCCTTGGAGACGCCGGCGTCTTCGAGCTGGGCCAGGCGCACCATCATTCCCATGGAGCTGACGGCGTTGCCAAGGATCTGCACCAGCTGCTGCTGGACCAGCTGGAAGGAGGCGAGGGGGCGGCCGAACTGGATCCGTTCGACGGCGTAGCGGCGGGCGACATCGAAGGCCGCCAGCTGCTGGCCCACGGCCTGCCACGCAACGGCAAGGCGGGTGACCTTGAGGACCTTGTTGGTGTCACGGAAGCTGTTGCCGTTGGCGAGCTTGAAGAAGTCCGGCACCACCACATTCTCGAGGACGATGTCGGCGTTCTGGACCGTGCGCAGGGAGATCTTGTTTTCGATCTTGCTGGCCGAGTAGCCCGGGAGGGAGGTGTCCACCAGGAACGCCTTCACCTGGTTGTCGGCAACATCGCGGGCGTAGATGACCACCCAGTCGGAGAAGGTGGCATTGCCGATCCAGCGCTTGGCGCCGTTGAGGATCCAGTTGTCGCCGTCGCGCCGCGCGGTGGTGCGGGTGCCGCCGGCCACGTCGGAGCCGCCCAGCGGTTCGGTCAGCCCGAAGGCGCCGATCTTCTTCATGGAGTAGATGTCCGGCAGCCAGGCGTCCTGCTGCTCCTGCGAGGCCAGCGCTTCGATCGAGCCGGTGAACAGGCCGTCATGGACTCCCATGAACGTGGCGATGGAGGTGTCCGCGCGGGTGACTTCGGCGTGCACCAGCCCGGCGAAAAGGTTCGAGTAGCCCTGCCGGCGCACCGGACTGACCAAGTCGATCTCGGCCAGCTTGGGGATCAGCTCCATCGGGAACTCGCCGCGGTTCCAGCAGTCGACGGCGATCGGCTTGACTTCGCGGGCCAGGAACCCCCGGATCTCGGCGAGGCGGTCGCGCTCCTTGTCGGTGAGCAACTGCTCGAAGCCGTAGAAGTCGCCGTCGGCGTAGGGAAGGTTTTCCGGATCGATGGCAGCGGTCGTGGACATGCAGGCTCCTCCATTGGTGCGGCGCAAGTTGGCACGGTGCCGTGGGACAGCGAAGTGCTACTTGAGGGTAAGTTACTGATGAGTAACATATCGCATCATGCGGGCTTCATCAATGGCGGGGCGGCGGTTCGCGGGCCCTTAAGACAAAGAACCCCCGGAATCCGTTTGGATTTCCGGGGGTTACCTTTTGTAGGGCTACTCGGACTTGAACCGAGGACCTTAGGATTATGAGTCCCGCGCTCTAACCAGCTGAGCTATAGCCCCGTGACGGCCCGAATCCCGCTGGTATCAGCAGCCCTCCGGCCGAAAGCACTCCAGCAATACTAGTAGAAAGCTGCCGTGCCCGTTGCCAGGAGTCAGAGTGCCTTGTCCTCGTAGGACGCTCCGCGGTAGAGGTCCTCGAAGGTCTGCAGGGTGCCTTGGATGCTGTGCGGCTCCACCATTTCGCGGCTGGCCTTGCCCATCGCGAGAAGTTCGTCCTTGGGCAGGCGTATCAGCTCGGCGATGCGGGACGCCAGTTCGCTGCTGTCGCCGGGGGTGAAAAGGTAGCCGTTTTCGCCGTCGCGGACCAAATGCGGCAGGGCCATCGCGTTGGCAAGCAGCACCGGGGTGGACGCGGACATCGCCTCGAGGGTGACGAGCGACTGCAGCTCGGCCGTGCCGGGCATGCAGAAGATGTCGGCCTGGATGTAAGCCTTGCGCAAATCCTCGTCGCTGGCCATGCCCAGGAACTTCACCCGGTCCTGCAGGCCGAGGCGGGCCACCCGGGCTTCGAGGGCAGGGCGCACCTCTCCCCCGCCGACGATCTCCAGGTGCACATTGAGCTCAGCCGGGGTCTTGGCGACGGCGTCGATCAGCACGTCCACGTGTTTTTCCTCGGCGAGGCGGCCGGCAAACAGCACAGTGGGGTGTTTACGCGGCTCAATGACCTCGCCCGGCTTGAGCTCGTAAGCGGCCGAGTCGATGCCGTTGGACAGCGGCAGCACCTTGTGCAGGAAGGCGTGCTGGTGCATCGCCTTCGCGGCCAGCGGGGTGGGCGTGGTGACGACGTCGGCCTGGCCCATGACCTTGCCCATGTCCTTCCACGAGATGCGGCCGATGATGTTCTTGAACCACTGCGGGAACGGCAGGAAGGGGTTCAGGTTCTCCGGCATGAAGTGGTTGGTGGCCACGATGCGGACGCCGCGCTTCACGGCCTCGTACAGGACGTGTTCGCCGATCATGTAGTGGCTCTGGATGTGCACCACGTCCGGCTGCACCTTGTCGAACAGCAGGCTGATTTCCTTCTTGATCTCCCACGGGAAGCAGATCCGGAAGTACTCGTGCGTCCAGACTCCGTGGGAACGGAGCCGGTGCACCGTTGCTTCGTTGCGGAATTCCGTGAAGCTCTTTCCCTTGTCCTGGCGGCAGGCCAGGACGTGGACGTTGTGGCCCCGCGCGGTCATGCCTTTCGCGAGCCGGTACCCGAACTGTGCTGCACCGTTGACGTGCGGCGGGTAGGTGTCGGCCGCAATCAGGATGGTGAGGGGTTTGGTGGTGCCGGGAATGGTCACGTGGAGAACTCCTGTTTGTCACGGTGTGAACACCACGGGAAGCTGTGCCTCGCGGTGCCTTCGGCTCCTGCCCGCCGGCATGTGGCGGAGCAATCGCGAAGCTTGCCCTAGGCTTTCCGTGCGGAGGCCGCCTTGGCGTCCCGTTTCCGCTTGGTGACTTCCGGATGGTGCCGGCTCAGGGCAATAACCCCCACGATAGCAAGGAGAGCAGCCGCAGCCATGGCGATTGCCATCACGGCGTGGACATCGGGACGAAGCTCACCAAGAATCGTGATCCCGATCGCGATCCCCACGATCGGGTCGATGACGGTCAGTCCGGCAATGACGAGGTCCGGCGGGCCACTGGAGTATGCGCTCTGGACAAACCAGGAGCCAAGGCCGCCCGCTGCGGCGATCGCGACCACCGAGTACGGGGAGACGTTCAACAGGAACATGCCGTTGGGGTCCACCAAATGCTTGCCGATGATCCGGGTCAGGACCGCCACGAAGCCGAACAGCACCCCCGCGCCCAGGATGTGGACGAAGGCGCTCATCCGGTGCTTGAACACCACGGCCAGGGTACCGAACAGGGCCACCGCCAGCGCCAGCAGCAGCACGATGGTCAGCTCGTCTTCGCCGCTGACGTGATGGTTTTCCTGGGTGACAAACACCGCGAGGAGTACAAAGAGCGCGGAACCGGTCACGCAGGCGGTGATGGCCACCACTGTGGCACGGTTGATGCTCAGCCCCTGGTCCTTGGCATTGACCACAGTGGTGATCACCAGCGCGATCGCGCCGATCGGCTGGACTACCGTCAAAGGTGCCGTCACCAGTGCAATCGCATTGAATGCCATACCGGCGCACAGCAGGAGGAATCCAAAGACCCAGCGCGGGTTGCGCAGCAAACGCAGGAAACCGTTGGAACTCAACGCGAGTCCGCCGGTGTCTGCCTTGACGGCACTGCCCTGGCGCTGCGCCCCGAAGGCCATGCAGAACGCACTGACTACGGCGAGGAGAACCGCCAACCAGACCATCAGCTGTGACCGCCGTCGTTCTTGGAGTCCTGCTCCCGCAGTTCCCGGCCCTTGCGGCGGATCGCCCAGAAGTAGTTCCACGCCGCGATCCAGTGGCCTGCCAGGCCCAGGCCCAGGCAGGTCCACGCCAGCGCGAAGCTGGCGCCGGAGAGCGGGAAGGACAGCTTGGACAACAGCAGCAACGGTGTGCCCAGCAGCAGGAATGCCGTGCGGATCTTGCCGATCCGGCTCACCGGGAGATCCGGGTGGCTACGGAAGTAGAACAGGGAGACCGAGCCGAGGATTGCGTCCGGGACCACCAACGCCGCGAGGTACCACCACTGGACGACGCCGGCGATCACCAAGGTGACGGCGACGGCGATAAGGGCCAGGCGGTCAGCGGCAGGGTCGAGGACGCGGCCGAGGCGGGAGGTCTGGTTGAAGCGCCGCGCGACATAGCCGTCGATCCAGTCGGTACTGCCCATGATGGCCAGCACCAGCACCGCGAAGCCGTATTCCCGGGCACCGAGGACAAGCCAGACGAACACCGGAACGCCCATGAAGCGGAGCACGGTCAGGAAGTTGGGAACGGTGAAGACCAGATCGTGATCGATCTGCGGCTGGCCCGGGCGGGCACCGGCGCCGATGAACTTCATCTGTCCCCTTGAATTCTGTTGCCTGGCATGTTGGTGCTTTTGCTTACTTCCTGAAGAGTTTCCTCATGCCTACCGCGAACACCGCTGCGGAGGCGACGAAGGCCAGGATTTCCTTCCAGCGCCCCGCGACGCGCCCCGGCAGGCCTTCCGGGAGCCGGTTGCCGAGGTCCCCGGCGAGTTTCCTGCCGTCGTCGATCTTCTCCTGGGCGAGGTCCTTGAAGAACTTGCCCTGGGTCTTGAAGTCCAGTTCGGAACCGAGCTGGTCGCGGACACCGGCCAGGTGTTCGCGGCGCTGTTGCAGGCGGCGCAGCAGTTCGTCCTTGCCCGGTGCGGGAGGTTCGTCCCGGTGGCGGGCCTCTTCCTTGGCCGCGGCTTCTTCCTTGGCCTTCCGGGCAGCCTCGTCCTTGGCGGCTTTGGCGGCTTTGTAGGCCTCCGACTCGGGGTCCAGGATGCTCGCGTCGAAGTCCGTGCCTTCCTTGAGCACACCAAGATCGTGCTTGAGCCCGCGGATGGTTTCGGCCGGGAACAGTGGCTGTGCCTTCTTGAATCCCGCGAAAGCCACGAGGCCCCCGATCAGGATGATCAGCAGGAACGCCGCGGAGACGACGAGGGCGGCGAGCCACCCCGGCATGACGGTCGCGAGCCCGAGGATTGCGGCAACCACAAGGGCAATGACCAGGAGGAACAGAAACACGAGGGCTACGCCTGCGGAGGCACCCGCCACGCCGAGATTGGCGCCCTTGGCCTTCAGTTCAAGCTTCGCGAGCTGGATTTCGTCGTTGAGCTGCCTGGGCACGAGCCGCCCGGCGAGCTTAAGGGTCCTCGGCAGTGCTCCAATTCCCGGGCCCATCCCGGGCTTGCCCCTGTGACGTCCGCTCATCAGTTCCCCGCCTTAACGCTCTCTACGTATCCGTCTCCGGCGCCAAACCGGAATCCGATACTCCGACACCTGCCCACAAAACTACCATTCAGGCTTCCCCCGGTTTTCCGGTCCGTTCCCGGCGCGCCCTTGAACCCCAGGAATCCCCCGGTGGCAGCTATCAGAGATATGACCTTTGGCACATAGGATTGGTGTTCGTGACGACTCCCCCTGCCCCCGGCGACGCCCTCAGCCGGCGCGAAAAGCTCCTGTACATCCTCCTCCTGGGCGCCCTCACCGCACTTGGTCCTTTCACTGTGGACCTGTACCTGCCCGCGTTCCCGGCGCTTGAGCAGCATTTCGGAGTATCTGCCGCCGCCATCCAACTGACCTTGGCGGGCACCACGGTGGGTTTCGCGATCGGCCAGCTCGTCGTCGGACCCTTCAGCGACAAGTTCGGCCGGCGCATGCCGCTGATCCTGGCAACCGCGCTGCACATCGCGTCCTCCCTCGGCGCCGCTTTGTCCACGGACATCAGCGCATTGTCGCTGTTCCGTGTGCTGATGGGCATCGGCGCGGCGGGCGGCGGCGTGGTGGCCATGGCGATGGTCCGGGACCTCTTCCACGGCTACGCCATGGTGCGCATGTTCTCCCGGATGTCGCTCGTGAACGGGCTGGCACCCATCCTGGCCCCGATCATCGGCTCCCAGCTTCTGCTGGTGATGCCGTGGCCCGGCATCTTCTACTTCCTCGCCGCGTACGGCTTGCTGGTGATCATCGCCGCGATCTTCCTGATCCGGGAAACCTATCCTCCCGAGCTTCGCGGTCGGAGCGGCACGACGGCGGCCCAGCGGTACCGTGCGGTCTTCGGCGACCGTATCTTCGTGGGAATGCTGCTGGTGGGCGGCTTCAATTTCGGCGGGCTGTTCGCGTACCTTTCCGCGTCCACCTTCCTGTTCCAGCAGGTCTACTCCTTCTCGCCGCAGGAATACGGCCTGCTGTTCGGCGTCAACTCCCTGGGCATCGTGGCCGGTGTCCAGATCAGTTCCCGCGTGATCAAGCACGTGGCCCCGCAGTGGATCATGGCCTGCGCAACCGCATGGCTGCTGCTCATGGCACTGCTGATCGTCCTCTTCGACATGCTCCACCTCGGGCTGTGGGGCGTGATCATCCCGCTGTGGTTCTACATCCTGGCCACCGGGTTCATGTTCCCCTGCGTCCAGGTGGTGGCCCTGGCCAACCACGGGGCCCAAGCGGGCACTGCGGCCTCGCTGCTGGGTGCATCGAACTTCATGATGGCCGGAATCATCCCGCCGGTGGTGGGCGTGCTCGGCGTCGCGTCGGCCACCCCGATGGGCGCCGTCCAGGCCGTGTGCGTGTGCGGCTCGGTCCTCGCGCTGTGGCTGGTGGTCCGCCCGCGCACGGTGCCGTCGATCCACTAGCCCCGATCCACTAACACTGGATCCACTAACGCCTAGGCTGGAACCATGGCGCGCAACCCTTCCCGCAAACCGTCCGGCAACCGCCCGCACCGCAACGGCCGGGGCCTCTTCGTCGGTGCGGTGATTGGCGCCGTCGCCGGCTTCTTCCTGGGGCGCAACATGGGCAACCCGCTGTTCGGCGCCCTGCTGGGAGCCGTGATCGTCGCCGCACTGATGTACCGGATCAACCCGGGACCCTGGAAGCGGGACTGAGCGGGGCGAAAGACGTTCCTGCCCCTGGCTGGCCCTGTTATGCTCCGGGGCCCGGCGATAAAGTTGAACTGTGCCCCGTTGGCAGGAAACACACCCGGTTCCGGCGCCCTGGCAGCGGCAGGACAGCGGAATCCTGCCCCTGTGGTGGGACCGCTTGTGTTCAGTGACGAGTCCGCAGTCCGCGGCCTTGTACGCGGCCGGGCTCTTCACCGAAGACAGGCGCCGGCCGATCGCCCAGTGGTTCAATCCGGACACCGGGGCGGCGCTGCTGGTGGCTCCCGAGACGTCCCCCGAGTGGCCCGTGCAGCGCTTCGGAATCTTCTACGCACCCCCGGGCAGCGGCTTCACCCGGGTGCATTCCTCGCCGCACGAATGGCACCCGCGCGAACCACGTACTCCCCCGACGGAAGACGAAGCGTTCCGCGCCGCCGTCGACGAAGCCGCCAGGTTCCTGCAGGTGGAAATGGACTTCGTGTAGGGCGCAAAACAGAAGGGCCCGGACCGCGTTTCCGCGGTACGGGCCCTGTGCGCTCCTCCGACTGGACTTGAACCAGTAACCCTTCGATTAACAGTCGAATGCTCTGCCAATTGAGCTACGGAGGAATGAAGCGGTTATGACTTTAGCAAAGGTCGGGCCACTTCGCGAAATCGGTGCCCGGTATTTGCCCGGCACCGGACAAATACCCTCCCGGGGTATGAAAATGCCCCCGTTCCGGGATTCCGGAACGGGGGCATCGGGAGCTCCTCCGACTGGACTTGAACCAGTAACCCTTCGATTAACAGTCGAATGCTCTGCCAATTGAGCTACGGAGGAATGAAGCGGTTATGACTTTAGCAAAGCCCCGCCGGGAAACGAAATCGAGCCGCGGATGCCGTCGGTGAAAGGCTTCACTACTCTGCCCGGAGCGCCCGTCGCTGCATTTCGAGTTCCATGAGCTCGCGGTTGAGCTGCTGGAATTCCTCCGGGCTGGCGGCGGGGTCCAGCCGTTGCAGGCGGCCCATCTTGTCCGCCTTGACGCGGGTGATCTGCAGTTCGAAGAGGCGGGCCAGGATGTCCCGGCAATAGCGCTGCATGGCCTCGGGGGTGCTGGCCGGCAGCGGCACCACGGCGAGTTCGGACACCAGGCCGCGCAGCGGCTCGGGCATTTCCTGGCGGACGGCTTCCACCCAGGCAACCGGGTCAGCGGCACGGGCCAGCCCCGCGGCCCGGATGGCGTCGTGCACGGCTGCATACGCGGGTGTGGCGAAGCGGGACATCTCGAAGCGGTCCCAGGCGGCTCCGGCCAGCATGGAGGGGTCCTGGAGGACCACTTCGAGTGCCTGCCGTTCCATTGCCGCCACGGGGTCGCGCGGATCCGGGCGGTGGAACCCTGTGCCGGCGCCCGACGGCGGCATGGCGGCTCCCGCGGGGCCGCCCGGCCTCTGGGGGGCTCCCGTTCCCTGTGCACCGCCGGTGCCGCCCTGTGTGGCGTGCGCGGCGGCCCGCTTCTGGGCGCCACCGACGGCGCGGCTGACTTCCTCGATGGGCATGCCCAGCCACCCGGCCAGTTCGCGGACATATGCCGGACGCAGGCCGGAATCACGGATCTGGGCCACAACAGGAGCGGCCTCCCGCAGGGCGGCGACGCGGCCCTCCACGGTGTCGAGGTCGTGCCGCTTCAGGGAAGCCCGGATGGCGAACTCGAACAGCGGCCGGCGGCTGCCGATCAGTTCCCGCACGGCCGCATCGCCGCGGAGCTGGCGCAGGTCACAGGGGTCGGCGCCGGTCGGTTCCACTGCCACATAGGTCTGGGCGACGAAGCGCTGGTCCTCCTCGAAAGCGCGCAACGCCGCCTTCTGGCCTGCGGCGTCGCCGTCGAAGGTGAAGATGACCTCTCCCCCGCTGCCGTCGTCGGAGAGCAGGCGCCGGGCGATCTTGATGTGGTCGGCGCCGAAGGCGGTGCCGCAGGTGGCCACCGCCGTGCCCACGCCGGACAGATGGCAGGCCATCACGTCCGTATAGCCCTCGACGACCACCAGCTGGCGGTCCTTGGCAATGTTCCGCTTGGCGAGGTCGATGCCGTAGAGCACCTGGGACTTCTTGTAGAGCGTGGTCTCCGGGGTGTTCAGGTACTTCGGGCCCTGGTCGTCCTCGTAGAGCTTGCGGGCGCCGAAGCCGATGGTGTCCCCCGCGATGTCCCTGATGGGCCAGATGAGCCTGCCGCGGAAACGGTCGTAGATGCCCCGGTTGCCTTCAGAAAACATCCCAGTGAGCCTGAGCTCGGCGTCCGTGAAGCCGCGGCCGCGCAGGTGCTTGAGCAGCGAATCCCAGCCCTGCGGGGCATAGCCGACGCCGAACTGTTCCGCTGCTGCGCGGTCGAAGCCGCGGCCGTGGAGGAAGTTCCGGCCCTCGGCGGCGCCCGGGGTCAGGAGCTGCGAGCGGAAGAATTCATCGGCGATCTTGTGGGCGTCCAGCAGGCGCTGCCGCTTGCCGGTTTCCTCGCGGCTGGGCCCGGAACCGCCGTCCTCGTAGCGCAGTTCGTAGCCGATGCGTGCCGCGAGCTTTTCCACGGCCTCGTGGAAGGAACTGTGGTCCATTTTCTGCACGAAGGAGATGGCGTCCCCGTCCTCGCCGCAGCCGAAGCAGTGGTAGCGGCCCACCTGGGGGCGGACGGTGAAGGAGGGCGAGCGTTCGTCGTGGAAGGGGCAGAGGCCCTTGTACGTTCCGAGGCCGGCACCCTTCAGGGTGACGTAGCCGTCGACGACTTCCTTGATGTCCGTGCGCTGGCGTACCTCGTCGATATCCTCACGTTTGATCAGGCCAGCCACTGGATAAGTCTATGCAAACTCTCCGGTCCGGCTTACCACAGCGACGGCAGGCTACCCACCAGGCGCTCGTACATCGCCAGCGCGGAGGCATCCGTGAGCGAGGCGACCTGGTCGACGACGACGCGGAGCCGGGCGGCGTCGTCGACGGCGTCCCGCCAGTCCGCGGCGAACATCGGCTCCAGGTGCCGGTCGCCGGTGGCGTTGAGCACGCCCACCAGGGCGTGCAGGACTTCGCGCTGCCGCTCGTAGACAGGCTGGCGGTGGTCCGTGGAAATCACGAAGGTGGTAGCCAGGCCCTTCATCACTGCGATCTCGGTGACGGTTTCCTCCGGGACCATCAGCTCGGCGCTGAAGCGGGTGAGCCGGTCCGGGCCGAAATGGAGCCGGGTGGTTTCCAGGGCGCTCTGGCAGAAACGTCCGATCAGCTGGCTGGTCATGTTCTTCAGCGCCGCCATCGATTTGCGGCTGCCATCGGCTTCACGCACCCAGACGCTGGTGGCTTCGAGGCGGGCCAGGGCGGCGTCGATCTCCGCGGGGTCGTTGTGGGGCAGGTACCACTGGCGGGTGTAGCCCACCACACGGGCACGGTGGTCCGGGTTGTCCAGCCATTTCAGCTGGAAATGGCCGGCGACGATCGCGTCCTCGACGTCGTGCACCGAGTACGAGATGTCATCGGCCAGGTCCATGACCTGCGCTTCGATGCAGGAACGGTTGCCCGGGGCGCCTTCACGCAGCCAAGCGAAAATGGGCAGATCGTCCTCGTAGGCGCCGAACTTGCTGGTGCGGTGCCCGTGGATCACCGGGGCGTCCGCGGCGGACCAGGGGTATTTCGACGCGGCGTCCAGGCTGGCGCGTGTCAGGTTCAGGCCCGCCGGTTCGCCGCCGGGGGTGAGCACCTTCGGCTCGAGGCGGGTCAGCAGCCGCAGGGTCTGTGCATTGCCCTCGAAGCCGCCGATCGCATGGGCAAGCTCGTTGAGTGCAGACTCGCCGTTGTGGCCGAACGGCGGGTGGCCGAGGTCATGGCTCAGGCAGGCGGTGTCCACGACGTCGGGATCGCAGCCCAGGGCACGGCCGAGTTCGCGCCCCACTTGGGCGACCTCGAGGCTGTGGGTGAGCCGGGTCCGCACGAAGTCGTCAGTGTCCGGGGCGACCACCTGGGTCTTGGCCCCGAGCCGGCGCAGGGCCGAGGAATGCAGCACCCGGGCACGGTCCCGCTCGAAGTCCGAACGGTAGTTGCTCTTGGGCGGTTCCGCTACCCAGCGGGCGGAGTCGGCTTCGCTGTAGCCCGGAATGGCCGGGGCTGAAACGCTCCGGCTGGCTGCGGACAATGCTTCGGTTCCCATGTGGCCTAGTCTTCCACGTCGGGGCCCGGGTGAATGACGGCTATCCGCCGGAAACGTCCAGTTCCGCCGCGGAAATATCGCGGCTCTGCTCCTCGTTCAGGGCACGGCTCAGCAGCCAGTCCTTGGGCAGGGCCGGCTTCTTGGGCGATCCCGCGCGGCCGCGCGGGCCTTCGGAATCCACGCCCGGGTACGGCAGCTCAAGGTCCAGTTCGGCCAGCAGGCCGCGCAGCACCTCGAGGGTGGGCACAGTGGCCAGCTTGGCCCGCAACTCCCCGCCCACCACGTAGCCCTTGAAGTACCAAGCCATGTGCTTGCGGATTTCGCGCAGGGCCTTGTACTCGTCGCCACCGAAGGTTTCGACCATCAGCTCGGCGTGCCGGTAAACCCCCTCGGCCACCTGGCGCAGCCCGGGGCGGTGGCGGTGTTCGCTGCCTTCGAAGGCCGATTGCAGGTCGCCGAAGAGCCAGGGCCGGCCCTGGCAGCCGCGGCCCACCACGACGCCGTCGATGCCGGTTTCCCGGACCATGCGGACGGCGTCCTCGGCGGACCAGATATCGCCGTTGCCCAGCACCGGGATGTCCGGCAGGGTCTCGCGCAGCCGGGCGATCGAGGACCAGTCGGCCTGGCCGGAGTAGAACTGCGCCGCGGTGCGGCCGTGGAGCGCGACGGCGGCAACACCGGAATCGCGGGCGATCCGGCCGGCCTCGAGGTAGGTCAGGTGATCCTCGTCGATGCCCTTGCGCATTTTGATGGTCAGCGGGATGTTCCCCTTGGACGCTTCCTTGACTGCGGTCTGCACGATCGCGGTGAAGAGGTCGATCTTCCAGGGCAGGGCCGATCCGCCACCGCGGCGGGTGACCTTCGGGACCGGGCAGCCGAAGTTGAGGTCGATGTGGTCCGCACGGTCTTCCTCGACCAGCATGCGCACGGCGGCCCCGACTGTCACGGGGTCCACACCGTAGAGCTGGACGGAGCGGACCTTTTCGTCGTCGTCGTGCGAGATGATGCGCAGGGATTCAGGCGTCCGCTCAACGAGCGCACGGGAGGTGACCATCTCCGCCACGTAGAGACCGCCACCGTATTCGCGGCAGAGCCGGCGGAACGCGGAGTTGGTGATGCCGGCCATGGGGGCCAGGATCACGGGGGTGTCCACGGTGATGTTGCCCAGCTGCAGGGGCGGCAGCTCGAGCTTCGGCGAAGGAGGGGTTGCTACGACAGTCACCCATCCATTGTGTCAAAGCCGGGCAAATCGGGAACGTCCCCGGGTTGAGTGCTCAGTTGTTGCGGGTAGTTCCGGGAAATATCCGCAACAAGTGAGCACTCAACGGGAATCTGCCGCCCGGCGCTCGGCTTCCCGGCGGGCGCGGCGGGTCTCAACGACGGCGGCCAGCTCCCCGGTGTCGAGCGAGGCGAAGTCCTCCGCCGCCGTTGGGGAGCTTTCCAGTTCACGGAACCGGCCGGCGTCGTCGAATTCCGCGGAGAGCCCACCCAAGGAAGCGCCTGCCGGTACCGGCGCGTGGCGCGGACCGGTCGCCTTGACCACCAGCACGGCGATCAGCGTCGTGACCGGGATGGCGAGGACCAGTCCGATGGAACCGACCAGGGTCCGGACCACTTCCTCGGACAGTTCCGCGCTGGTGAGGGTGTCCAGCAACGGCCGGTCGTAGAGCATCACGATGATCAGGATCGGCAGGGCGGCGCCGGCGTAGGCGAACGCGATCGTGTACACCGTGGAGGCGATGTGGTCCCGTCCGATCCGCATGGCGGAGCTGAAGAGCTTGCGGGCCGTGGTTTCCGGGGCCAGCTCATAGAGCTCCCACACCGCCGATGACTGGGTGATGGTGACATCGTTGAGCACGCCGAGGCCGGAAATGATGAGGCCGCACAGGATGATCCCGGAGATCGAGATCCGGTCAGACATGTTCACCAGCGTGGCGGCGTCGTGGTTGCCCACGCCGGCAAGGTTCGCCGCGCTCGTGGCCCAGGCCGCGAGCAGTGCCATGATGCCCAGCCCGAAGATGGTGCCCAGGAGGGCCGTGGAGGTGCGGGCCGAGAAGCCGTGGGCGAAATACAGCACGCCGATCATGATGGCCGTGGAACCCACCAGCGCCACCAGCAGCGGCGGCTTGCCGTCCACCAGGCCCGGAAGCATGAAGCTGACCAGCACCACATAGGCGCCCACCAGGCCGAGCAGGGCGCGGAAGCCCCGCCAGCGCGCGACGGCGATGACCACCACGGCGTACAGCACGGCCAGCAACGCGATGGGCAGGGTCCGGACGAAGTCCACGAAAACGTAGGCGGGCGAACCGGTCCCGGCGGCCTGCACCTTGGAGAGGTTCAGGTAACGGATCTCGTCGCCGGCCTTGACGCCGTGGCTCTTGGCGACGTCGGGGTTGATGACCACTTTGACCGGGCTGCCGCCGGCGTCGGGCTGGGTCATGGCGAAGGTGCATTGCGAGCCGTCCTGGGCGCCGCCCTGCTGGCCGGCGCCCTGCGGGGTGTTCCCGCCGGTGCTCGCTTGGGTGCAGCTTTCCTGGAGGACAGACTGGATCGTGCCGGTGTCGAAGGTGACCCCCGGCGCGGCCTGGTACGGGCTTGCCAACGTGAGGCCCTCTTTGCTCCCGGAAGGCCACATAAGCAGCATGCCAACCACGGTGAGCACGCCCAACGGCACCAGGACGGCCGCCAGGAACCAGTTGGCCCGTTTGCGGGCGGCAAGCGCCTCAACCGTGGCGTCGACGGGGCTATGCGAGTGTCCGTGTCCCATTAAAAGTGAAACCTCATGGGCTAAGCCTACGGGCGGCCGCCGCCGCCCACGGCCACCCCATGGACCCTCCGGCCACGCGTGGCAGGGGCTTTCAGGCCGGCTTGATGTTCTGGTTGACGTGGAAGAGATTCCCCGGATCGTACTTTCCCTTGATCGCCGCGAGCCTGGGGTAGTTGACGCCGTAGTTCTCGGCCACCCGGCTCTGGTCTTCGGCATCCATGAAGTTGATGTAGCCGCTGGCGGCTGAATGCGGCCGCAGCGCCTCGGCGTAGCCGCGGACCCAGGCGATATTGGCTTCATTGTCCGCCGGATCCGGCCATTGCGCCGCAATCACCGGGGCGAACTTCATGCCGCGGTTCGCGAAGGCCGTGTCCTCGGGCCCAACCCGGGCGGCGGCGCCGTCGATCGGATAGACATGGACGGAGGTGTTGACGCTGGTGACGGTCGCGCCGAATTCCTCATGTGCGCCGATCGCGCCGTCGTTGAGTTCGTTGAGGAAGTTGGCTTTCCAGTACCCTTGCAGGCCCTTGGGGTTAAGCCCGTCGAAGGCCACGTTCAGCGCCGGATACGGCATCGGGGTGATAAGGGACCCCGCAACCGGCGCGGCGTCCAGGAACGGCTGCCAACGTGACTCGCCCTCGGCCAGGTCCCCGGTCCACATGCCGACGACGACGCACACGGGCTTGAAGTGCCATTCTTCCGGCAGGAACGGCACGGGCGGCCCCTGGTGGAAGCCGAGGAAGGCACCGAATTCCTCCGGCGCGGCGGCGATGTAGTCCCGGTAGAACCGGGCCACAGTCCCGGCGTGTTCGGCGCCGTAGATGACGATGCCGACGTGGACCATGTCAACCGGGTGCAGCTTGTATTCGAGGGACGTCACCACACCGAAGTTGCCGCCTCCGCCGCGGAGGGCCCAGAAGAGGTCCTCATTCCGGTCCTCGCTCGCCGTCAGGAACTCTCCGTCGGCGGTCACGACGTCCGCGGAGAGCAGGTTGTCGCAGGACAGGCCGTATTTGCGGGCCAGATAACCGATTCCGCCGCCGAGGGTGAGGCCAGCGATCCCCGTGGAACCCACGATGCCGCCCGTCGTTGCCAGTCCGAACGCATGTGTTGCGTGGTTGAAGTCCGCCCAGGTTGTCCCCGCCTCGGCGCGGGCAGTGCGGGCCTCGGGATCCACGCGCACGCCGGTGCGGTTCACGAAGTCAAGGACCAGTGCGTCGTCCCAGGTGCCGAAACCCGGTGCGCTGTGTCCGCCACCGCGGATCGCGAGAGGCATGGAGTTGTCACGGGCAAAGTTCACGCCCGCAATGACGTCGGATACTTGGGCGACCCGGATGATTCCGGCCGGGCGCTTGTCGATCATGCCGTTGTAGACCGCGCGGGCTGCGTCGTAGTCCGGATCCGAGGGTGTAATGAGTTGCCCGCGAAGCTGTTCCCGCAGTCCTTCGAGCACTGTTCCGTTCATAGGTCCCGCCGCCGATTCTCTTCATGAGACCGGGTTCGTTCCCCTGCAGCCAACCCCGTGAGACCCAACGGCGCGGGGGCTTACGGGGTCAGGGATACACCCCCGTTTCGGTCGCGTCAAGATGTTAGCCGGGGTCGGCTGCGGGGGCCGCGCCTAATCGCTGACGACCTGCGTGTCCGCGCCCTCCACGTGCGCCTTTCCCTGCGCCAGCAGCGGGTCCACGACCTCCCGCAGGGCGGCCATGGCGTCGTCCACTTCGAGCAGCACGGGGTGCTGGTAGGCGATCAGGGCCAGCAGCTCCCCCACCGCCAGCGCAGCCTCTTCCTTGGACAGGGCCGGTTCGTGGCCGAGGAAGACCTCCGAGGCGTCGTCGGCGTTGCCCGAGGCGTAGCTGACGGCGAAGGCACGGATCCGACCATTTCGGCTGGCTGGCACCCCGCCCCCGAAGGCACTGGCCTTCGGCGCGCGCAGCACCACGGCTCCGTGGGCACCGCTCAGATCGTCCAGGAACATCCGCTGCACCGTGGGAATCCCCAGTTCGCCCGGGTTGTCCCAGTGGTGCACGGCCGTGTAATAGCGGCCGACGACGTCGCTCAGTTCGACCGAACCGGTGGCAAGGTCTTCGACCTGTTCGGAGGCGGCTTCTTCCGAGCCGTCGCCGAACACCGGGAGCTTCAGCGCCTCGGGATGGACCACCACCAGCTGAGAACGCTGGATCGGGGCAAGCCCTGCCCATTCGGCAAAGGCGGCACCTGCGGTGCCGGGCTCCACTTTGCTGCGGAGTTTTGACACGCCCGACGGCGCCAGCTCGGCCTCGCGGCGCAGCATGGTCAGCAGGGTGGCGCCGATGCCGTTGCGGCGGTGGTCCTTGGCGACCTCGATATACGCCCACAGCCGCTCCGGGTGGAGTGAAGCTTCGTGGACGACGGCGGCCGCCACCGGGATGGCGACGCCGTCCACGACGTCCTCGGCCACGATGCACCGGCGCCAGGGAGTGTTGCTGGACGGTGCCAAGGCGGCACGGAACTGCTGGGCAGGAAGGGTTTCAGGGCCCCCCCAGATTTCCAGGAGCGCCAGGTCGTCGCCCTCGCGCCATTCCCTGTATTCGACTGCCATGCTCAGGCTCCGATCAGCCGTGCTGCCAGGTAGCCTTCCACCTTGTCCAAGGACACGCGTTCCTGGCTCATGGTGTCGCGTTCGCGGATGGTCACGGCCTGGTCGTCGAGGGTGTCGAAGTCCACGGTGATGCAGAACGGGGTGCCGATCTCGTCCTGGCGGCGGTAGCGGCGGCCGATGGCGCCGGCGTCGTCGAAGTCGATGTTCCAGTTCTTGCGCAGCTGGGTGCCCAGCTGCTTCGCCTTGGGTGAGAGGTCCTCGTTGCGGCTCAGCGGGAGCACGGCGGCCTTGACCGGCGCCAGGCGCGGGTCCAGCTTCAGCACGGTGCGCACGTCCACGCCGCCCTTGGCGTTGGGGGCCTCGTCCTCGGTGTACGCATCGATCAGGAAGGCCATAAAGGAGCGGGTAAGGCCGGCCGCGGGTTCGATCACGTACGGGGTGTAGCGCTCGTTGGTGGCCTGGTTGAAGTAGCTTAGGTCCTGGCCGGAAGCCTTGGAGTGCGTGGAAAGGTCGAAGTCGGTGCGGTTGGCGATGCCTTCGAGCTCGCCCCATTCGGAGCCCTGGAAGCCGAAGCGGTATTCGATGTCCGTGGTGCCCTTGGAGTAGTGGCTGAGCTTCTCCTGCGGGTGTTCGAAGAAGCGCAGGTTGTCCTCGCGGATGCCCAGGCCCGTGTACCAGGCCATGCGCTCCTTCATCCAGTACTGGTACCACTCTTCGTCCGTGCCGGGCTCGACGAAGAATTCCATCTCCATCTGCTCGAATTCACGGGTGCGGAAGATGAAGTTGCCCGGGGTGATCTCGTTCCGGAACGACTTGCCGATCTGGCCGATGCCGAACGGCGGCTTCTTCCGGGAGGTGGTGAGCACGTTGCTGAAGTTCACGAAAATGCCCTGCGCGGTTTCCGGGCGCAGGTAGTGCAGGCCTTCTTCGCTGGCGACGGGGCCCAGGAAGGTCTTGAGCAGGCCGGAGAATTCCTGCGGCTCAGTCCACTGGCCGCGGGTGCCGCAGTTGGCGCAGGCGATGTCGGCCAGGCCGTTTTCGGCGGGGCGGCCCTTCTTCTCCTCGTACTCTTCCTCGAGGTGGTCTGCCCGGTAGCGCTTGTGGCAGGAGAGGCATTCGACCAGCGGGTCGGAGAAGACCTCCACGTGGCCGGACGCTTCCCACACCTGGCGGGGCAGGATGACGGAGGAGTCCAGGCCAACCACGTCTTCGCGGCCGCGCACCATCGACTGCCACCACTGGCGCTTGATGTTTTCCTTCAGTTCCGCGCCGAGGGGGCCGTAGTCCCAGGCAGAGCGCGAACCGCCGTAGATCTCACCGGCCTGGAACACGAACCCGCGACGCTTGGCGAGGGAGATGATCTGGTCGAGGACGGATTTTGCTGCCATGGGTACTCCAATGATCTACAGGGCCGCTGGGTGCGGTCCGCGCTGGTGCGCAGCTGAAGACTGCGCGAAAGGGAAAGCCGGGCAGGAATGCTGCCTGTCCTAGCCTACCGGCCTTTGGACCCCGCCCGGCCTCCACGGCCGGCCTGACTGCCCTTGGCGGGCCGGCGGGAAGAGAGCGCGCCCTTCGGCCAAGGCAAGGTGGCGACGATGATGGCGAACAACGTGAGCAACGTGCCAAGGAGCGTGGGCAAGGCAACCACGGTCCCAGGAGCCGGCAGGACCAGGTCAAGCGCGAGCGATCCGAGCAGCTGGCCCGCAATCATTCCCAGCCCCGTCACCAGGACACCGAGGTTGCGCACCAACAAAGCAGCCACGCCGATAAAGACGCAGCCTATCGGCCCGCCCACGTAGTACCACCATCCGGCGGGCAGGGCGTCGCCGGGACCAAGCAGCGACACTTTGATGAGCCACGCGATCCAGAGGAGGACCGTCCCGGCAAGGAAATTCACCAGGGTGGCGGCGACGGGACTGCCGTAGTGCACGGTTGCCGTACCATTCATCGCTTGCTGGAAACTCATGAGGCAACCCGCCACGACCGGCAACAGGATCGGGAGCAGTAAAGAGCCGGCGTCGGCGGCGGCGCCGAAGCGCGGCGAGACAGCCCAGGCGACCGCAGCAATCGTCAGGATGCTTCCCAAGATCCTGACCCCGGTGATTGAACGTTTCCCGCCGGGTGCAATCCCCAGCCGGTCCACGAGTAGTCCGCTCAGGGTCTGGCCCGTGATCACGGCTACCGTGAACAGCGCGACGCCAAGCAGGCCAATGGTGAACGTTTGGGCAATCACGTAGAGGGCGCCGATCCCGCCGGCCACCACATAGAACCGCGGAAAGCTGCGCTCCTTGACGGCAGGCACTATCCGGAGCAAACCAGCGCGGCCCTTTGGCAGAGCAAGGCCGATCACGGCGATCAGTACCAGCCCGGTAGTGAAGCTTACGACGGCGGCCGCAACGCCGTCGTCGAGCCTGGCCCCCAGCGCAGTGTTGATCCGGCCCTGGACCGGAAGCAGGATACCGTTGGCCACCGCAAGCAGCAGGCCGGCCGGCAACGGCATGGAAGCCCGGAGCACGGGGCGGGACGACTGCGGCATTTTCACCACCTTACTTCAGGCATCATTGCTTGTATGAGCAACCCGGAAATCGACGAAGTACCCATCCGCGACGACATGATCCGCCTTGGCCAGTTGCTGAAGCTCGCCAACCTGGTGGAGGACGGCGTGGAAGCCGCGGAGCTCATCAAGAACGGCCTGGTGAAGGTCAACGGGGACATCGAGGAACGCCGCGGCCGCCAGCTGCACGCCGGAGACACGGTCACTGTGAACGGCCTGACCGTGCGGATCGCTACCCAGGGCTGATAACCGCCAAGCTGAGCCCACGGGGCTAGTTGTTCAGGACCTTGTGGGTGAGGAACTCGCCCACGTGCCCGATCTCCTGCTGGTTGATGCCGTGCCACATGCCGGTGTAGAGCACCTTGGTGAGGTCCGTGTGCTTGCGCCCCCAGTCCATGGTGAATTCGATCTTGTCCGGCGTGATCACCGGGTCCTGCTGGTCGCGGCCCCAGAACATCGGGACCGTGCCGTCCAGTTCGGCATCCCGGAAGGCGGCGTCAGCACCGGCGTCGACGGCGAATCCTGAAAGCCCGACGACGGCGGCAAAGTCCGCGGGACGCTGCCGGAGCATCGAGGTGGCCATCGCCATCCCCATGGAGAAGCCGAGGAGGGTCACCGAGGGGTGGTCCCCCTTGACGCTGTCGAGCCAGCTGAGGGCGTAGTCGGCGGCGAGCTTGACGGCGTCGAGCGAGTAATCGATGGAGGCCGTCAGCGGGAACCAGGTGAACCCCGGACCCATGGGGATCGGGGCGCGCAGGGAGGCAACGACGAATTCCTGCGGAAGCATGTCGGCCAGGCTGAACAGGTCCCCTTCATGGGAACCGTAGCCGTGCAGCAGCACCAGCAGCGGCTTGCCTGCCCGCTCCCCTTCCTCGTGGGACCACAGGACAACAGGGGCAGGGAAGGCAGCTGCTTGACTCATGGGACTATTCTTACAGTTACCCCTGAGTAACAAGCTGCAGGTGCGCAGCCAAGAGGATTGCGCAGCCATGCATCAAGAGGCAGGACAAGAACGTGAGCGCCACTGATCCCATGGCCCTTCCCGCCGTGGACGAGCAGAACCACCCCTGGAGCCGCTATGTGGCCCTGGGCGACTCCTTCACCGAGGGCATCGGCGACCCCGAACCCGGCAGTATTCCCGGAAAACCTGCCGGCCACCGCGGCTGGGCGGACAGGGTGGCCGAGGAACTGAGCCGCGGGCACCAGGACTTTGCCTACGCGAACCTGGCGATCCGCGGCCGGCTGCTGCAGCAGATCCTCGACGAACAGCTCGTGCCGTGCCTGGCCCTCAAGCCCGACCTCATTTCGATCAGCGCCGGCGGCAACGACCTCATCCGGCCCGGCGGGGATCCGGACGCGCTGGCCGAGAAGCTGGACGACGCCGTCGGGCGGTTGGCCGCGGACGGCGCCACGGTGGTGCTCTTCAATGGGCCTGACACCGGGTCCACCGTCCTTGGCCGCATCCGCGGCAAAGTGGCCATCTACAACGAGAACCTCCGCACGGTGGCGGCCCGCCACGACGCCGTGGTGGCGGACATGTGGTCCCTGCGCGAGCTGGCCGACCCGCGGATGTGGGACGAGGACCGCCTGCATTTCTCGCCGCTTGGCCACCACACGATCGCCGCCATGGTGCTCGATGCGCTGAACGTGCCGCACAATCTGGAGCCGTACACCCCGAAGCCGCTGCCGCTGCGCAGCTGGCGTGAGGCACGCAGCGGAGACCTGGTCTGGGCGCGCGAATACCTGGTGCCGTGGGTCATCCGGCGGATCCGCCACCAGTCCTCCGGCGACGGCATCTCCCCCAAACGCCCGACGCCGGGTCCCGTCTTCGGCCCCGCGGACGGGGTACTGCCGCGGACCTGACGCGGAACTGACGATCCCGTGGACGTGGACGGCAGCGCGGACTGGCTCGTCGCCAGCAGGCTCAGGCGCCAGCAGCTGCGGCCTCCCGGGGCGGGCAGCATCGGGGAGGCCCTGAAGAACCTGCTCGCCGTCCAGTCCCAGGAGTTCGCCTACGCCCGGTGGTCGCTTGCCCAGCGCTGCGGGAGCGGCGCGGCCGACGGCGGGCTCGCCGCCGGCGTGGAAGAGGCCGTTGCGGACGGCACAGTCCTCCGGACGCATGTCCTGCGGCCCACCTGGCACTTTGTGCACCGGGACGACCTGGACTGGCTCATGGAATTGTCCGCGCCGCGCCTCCACCAGGGGAACAAGCGCATGTACCGCCAGACCGGCGTGGACGCCAAGGCCGCAGCCCGGAGCGCCGACATCCTGGCCGGCGCGGTTGCCGGCGGCGCCCACAAGACCCGCGAGGAGCTGGCAACCGTGCTCGGGGATGCCGGATTCCCTTCCAAGGGACTTGGCTTCATCTACCTGCTGATGCATGCGGAGATCAACAGGGTCCTGGTCAGCGGCACGCCGGTGCGGTCCGCCGGTGGAGCCCTGAAACAGACATACGCCTCATTTCCGGAACGGGCCCGGCAGGATCCGTCAGCGGCGAACGGCTTCTCCGGGACGGCCGGGCGGCGCGAGGCCTCCCTTGGTCAGCTCGCGCTGCGGTATTTCAGGAGCCGGGGACCCGCAACGGTCAAGGACTGCGCCGCGTGGTCCGGCCTGACGATGGGCGAGGTGCGGGAGGGCCTGCGGCTGGCCGCGGACATCTCCCCGGGTTCGCTTGCCTCGTTCAACCGGGACGGAATGGACTTCCATCTTGCTGCCGAGGAGCTCGACGCCGCAGCCTCCGCCGCGTCCGCCACGCCGCCCGTAACCTCCCGCACCGCAGCGCCGAAGATCGACCTGATCCAGTGCTACGACGAGTACGTGATGGGCTATTCGCAGACCCGGAACCACCTTGGCGGGACTGCCCCCTATTTCGGATCGGCGGGATCACCCGTACACGTCGTCCTGCTGGACGGACGCATGGCCGGGTGGTGGCGGCACGATCTTTCAGGGGCTGAATGCCTGCTCGATGTCAGGATGGACCGGGCCCTGGACGCGGCCGGGCACGCCGCGCTCGAGGCCGAGGCCGTGCGGTACGGGGCCTTCCTGGGGATGCCTGTGCAGCTCATCTGACGGGCCTGCCCGGAGGAAACCCCGGGGCTAAGCTTGAGACGGAATGAGGTGGCCCCATGAACAATCTGTTCTTTTGGATTATCGTCTGCTCGTGGCTGATCCCGATGGGGATCCGGATGTACAGGCGATCCCAGCAACGGCGGATCCGCAACAGCGGCCACCCGGACGGACGTTTCCAACAGGGCGGCTACCCGGGCAGGCTCCCGGACTACATTTCGGGCCAGTACCCGCCGGCCCAAAATCCACCTGTCCAGTACCCGCCGTCGCACGTTCCGCCGTCGAACCCGTACTCACCGGAGCAGCACCGGGCACCCGCCGGACCGCCTCCCGTCCCTGGCCCGGCGCCGTCGGAGCCGCAAGGCTACCGGGCACGCAAGTTGGCGGAATTGGACCAGAAGTTCAGTGACGGCAAGATCGCCATGGAGGAGTACATGAAGCTCCGCCAGGAGATCATGAGCGGCTGACTAGGCGAAGAAGGCCGTGCCCAGCTGCGGGCCGAGCTGGCCGATCTCGGTGAGGAACCCGTCGTGGCCGATCGGGGCTTCGATGGTGTGGACCTCCACGCCGCCGGGCAGCGCTTCGGCGAGTTCGCGCGACTGCTCCGGGAAATAGAGGCGGTCCGAATCCACTGCGGCGACGAAGAAGTTCGCCTCGACAAGGGCCAGCGCTTCCTTGAGGCTGCCGCGGCCGCGCGAAACATCATGGCTCATCAGGGCCTCGGTGAGGGCGACGTAGCTGTTGGCGTCGAAACGCTGCACGAGCTTGTGGCCCTGGTGGTCGAGGTAGCTTTCCACCTGGTAGCGGCCGCGCTCCCCCAGCGCCGGGGCCTGGAGCGGCGTCTCATCGTCCTGGGCGTTACGGCCGAAGCGGAAGTCCAGCTCCGCGGCCGAGCGGTAGGTGATGTGGGCGATCCGCCGGGCGAGGGCGAGGCCCGCCTCGGGAGCCGCGCCGTCGTAGTAGTCGCCGCCGTTGAAGGCGGGGTCCTGGCGGATCGCCAGCGTCTGTGCCTGGGCGAACGCGATCTGTTCGGCCGTACTGTAGGCGCCGACTGCGATGACGGCGCAGTTCTTCACGCGGGCCGGGTAGCTGACCGCCCATTCGAGTGCGCGGGCGCCGCCCATGGAGCCGCCGATTACCGCGTGCCAGCTGTCAATTCCGAGGGCGTCGGCAAGGCGGGCCTCCGCGGTGGTGGAATCCCGCAAGGTCACCAGCGGGAAGCGGGAACCCCAGGGCTTGCCGTCAGGCGCGTTCGACGACGGCCCGGTGCTGCCGTAACAGCCGCCGACGATGTTCACCGAGACTACGAACCAGCGGTCGGTGTCGATGGTGGCACCGGGGCCGACGAGCTGTTCCCACCAGCCTTCTTCGTCGCTTCCACCGCGGGCCACATGGGTGCTACCGGTGAGGGCATGCTCGATGAGGACCGCGTTCGAGGCATCGGCGTTGAGCGTCCCCCAGCTTTCGTAGGCGAGGACCACGTCCGGCAGGTAGCCTCCCGCTTCGAGTTCCAGTGCGCCGATGGAAACGTACTTGACCGTGCCATCCTGGTTGTGGCCGTTGTCGTTGCGCTTGCTGGTGGCCGACGGTGCGGCAATCGTCATGGAGAACCCCTGAACCTCGTGCTTGCCTGCCGACAGCTGTCCGGCAGGCCAGGTCTTCACCCGGGGCACCCCGCCACGGACGGAGGGTTGCCGGCCAGCAAACCGGGGTTTAGCGCTGGCACTCGTGACCTTTGCTTCGAGTGTAGGAAAAACCGCTCCGCCAACGCGAACAATGTGACAGCTATGTGACAGTCGGGACCGGGTCGGGTGAACGTCCTACCTTACTTAGGCTTGGCTAAGCTGAGAGGCCCATCACAAAGTGCCAAGATGAGTGACATGCGCATGGATCACGTCTCTTACGCTTGTGAACAGGATGGCCTGATGGCCACCACAGAGCGGATTTCCGCAGCTTTGGGAGTGGATGCGGTCCGCGGCGGAGTGCACCCGCGCTTCGGTACGCGGAACATGATCATTCCGCTCGCAGACCACAAATACCTGGAAGTTGTGGAAGTCCTGGACCACCCGGCGTCGGATAAAGCACCGTTCGGACAGGCCGTCCGGGCACGCTCCGCCACCGGCGGTGGATGGATGGGATGGTGCGTCGCCGTCGACGACCTGTCCCCCTTTGAAGAACGACTGGGCCGCTCCGCGGTTCCCGGCAACCGCAAGTTCCCTGACGGCCGGGAACTTGTGTGGCAGCAGATCGGCATCCTCGGCCTGATCGCGGATCCGCAGGTCCCGTACCTGCTCCGCTGGGAAGGCGATCCTGCACTGCACCCGTCCCTCGTCTACGCGAGCGACGTCAAGATGTCCAGCCTCACCATCGCCGGGTCGGCTGCCCGTGTGACCGAGTGGCTGGGCGAACCGGTGGAGAAGCCGCTTGAGGACGTTGCCGTCCAGTGGGTTGCTCCGCACGGTGTTCCGGGCATCATGTCCGTCACCTTTGAAACAGCCAACGGGGCCGTCACCATCTGACCCCTCCGGGGTGCCGCCACCGGCGGTGCCCCGGCCCAAATCTTCGGCCGCCTTCGGCGGGTGCCAATGACGTCACCCAGCGACGGCGGCCGAAACCTTTTAAGGCTTTCCGCGGCCTCTGCGGTTCAGCCCACCCCGACCGTCAGCCCAGCCCAACCGCCTTGCCGAAGAGGCTGAAGCCGACAAAGGCAGCAATGTCCAGCAGGGCGTGGGCCACCACCAGCGGCATGACCCGCTTGGTGCGGCTGTAGACCCAACCGAAGACCAGGCCCATGACCGCGTTCCCGATGAACGGACCGAAGCCCTGGTAGAGGTGGTAGCTGCCCCGCAGGAGCGCACTCAAGACGATGCCCAGCGGCATGCTCCAGCCGAATTTGCCGAAGCGGTCCAGCAGGTAGCCCACCACGATCACCTCCTCGACGACGGCATGCCGCACCGCGGAGAGGATCAGCACCGGCACCGTCCACCAGTGGGAGTCGAGCCCGCTGGGGATGATCGCCGTCGTGATTCCCATGGCCCGGCCCGCGGCGTAAAGGCCCAGGGAGGGAATCCCGATGAGCGCCGCCAGGCCCAGGCCCTGCAGAAGGTCGCGGCCGGGGCGGGACAGGGTGAAGCCGAGGCGCTGGAACGCCGATTCCTGCTCCGACGGTGCCCGCTGCTGGGAGAGGAAATAGAACACCAGCACCACCGGAACCAGGGCGAAGGCGATGTCCAGCAGCTGGTAGGTCAGGTCGAAGTACTCCCGGCTGTTCCGCGAGGCGTTCAGTGTGGATGTTCCCTGCGCCAGCGGGGCCCGGCTCATCTTGTCCAGCAGCTGCACCACCGAGTACACCGCCGACTGGCCCAGGGACAGGCCCAGGACGATGAGCACTTCGGCGCGCAGCCGGCGGGTGGAGGCAACAAGCATGGTCCTATCTTGCCCTCATTTTCCTGGGTGTTTGCCTATGCTTGGTGGGATGAGCGCGCCAGCACGTATCTTCATGGTCCGGCACGGCCAGTCGGCCGCCAACGTGGACACCTCGATCTACAACCGCGTGCCCGACTATCGGATCCCGCTGACCGGGCTCGGGCTGGAACAGGCCAGGCGCACCGGGGAGGAACTGCGCAGGAAGCTCGACGGCGAGCAGCTGTGCGTCTACGTCTCGCCGTACCTGCGGGCCTACCAGACGCTCGAGGCACTGCAGCTGGACGGCGTGACGGAGCGGGTGATCGAGGAACCCCGGCTGCGCGAGCAGGACTGGGCCAACTTCCAGATAGCCGGCGAGATCGAGGACCAGAAGGAACTGCGGAACCTCTACGGACACTTCTTCTACCGTTTCCGGGAAGGCGAGTCCGGCTCCGATGTCTATGACCGCGTCTCATCCTTCATGGAGACCCTGTACCGGCACTGGGAGAAGCCGGACTACGCCCCGAACACCCTGCTGGTGACGCACGGTCTGACCATGCGGCTGTTCTGCATGCGCTGGTTCCACTGGTCGGTTGAATACTTTGAGTCCCTCAACAACCCCGGGAACGCCGAACTGCGGACCCTGGTACGCAACACGAGCGGAAAGTATGACCTCGACGTGCCGTTCAGCCAGTGGGTTGACCGCCGGGTGGACGAAACCGTCCTGGACGCCCCGCAGGTGAAGTTCTAGTCGAGTTCGGCGACCGTCACTTCGGTTCCGGCGGCTTCGAAGGCGGCCTTGTCCGCCGGCTTGATCCCACTGTCCGTGATGAGCCGCTTGAATTCATAGCCGGCCATGGTGGCGAAGGAACGCTTGCCGATCTTGCTGGAGTCCGCCAGTACGTAGGACGCGGTGGCGCGGCGTGCCATGGCGGAGTTCACCATGGCTTCGCCTTCGTCGGTGATGGTCGGCCCTATCTTCGGATCCACGCCGTTGACCCCGATGAAGGCGAAGTCCAGGGCGACTTTCTGCATGATTACGTCCGTGTAGGGTCCCACCAGCTCGTAGGAGCGGGGATTCAGGATGCCGCCGGTGACCATGATCTTGATGTTGGGCCGCACGGCCAGCTGGGCGGCGATGTTGATGGCATTGGTGACGACCGTCAGCATCGGCCGGTTGGAAGGCGCGTTCAGGTCTTCACGGGTGGAGAGCACCTGGGCCAGGGCCGTGCTGGTGGTGCCGCCACTCAGGCCGATCACCGCACCCGGAGCGATCAGTTCGGAGGCGGCCAGGGCGATCCGCTGCTTTGCCTCCGCGTGGTCGTCCCGGTTGTACCGGCCGGGCAGGTCGTAAGCCACGGCGCCCTTGGTGGCGCCGCCGCGAGTGCGGCTGAGCAGCCGCTGTTTGGCCAGGCTGTCCAGGTCGCGCCGCGCGGTGGCCGGCGAAACCCCGAGGCGGGTCACGATGTCCTCGACTTCGACATGCCCTGACTCGGCGAGGAGATCGAGGATGGCAGTCAGCCGATCTGTACGGGTCATCACGAACCTTCCGGAGGCGGTTTCTAGTTCACTTTCGCGAACAACGTCAGCAAGCGGGCGGATTCCACCACCAGGGCATCACGGCCCGCCGCGATGTACTTGCGGGAATCCACCACCGCGGGATTGGCGTCCAGGTACTCCCGGACAGCGCGCGTGAAGAACCCGTTCAAGTGTGTGGATACGTTGATCTTAGTCATACCGGCCCGGATCGCCGCCACCAGCGTCCCGTCTGCTACGCCGGAAGAACCGTGCAGCACCAGAGGCAGCTGCACCGCGTCCTTGAGCCGGGCTATCAGCTCCAGGTCCAGCTGGGCGCTGCGTTCGGTCATCGCATGCGAGGAGCCGACGGCGACGGCCAGGGCATCCACGCCGGTGGCAGCCACGAAGTCGCGGGCTTCGCCGGGATCGGTACGGACGCCGGGCGCGTGTGCCCCGTCCTTGCCGCCCACCTTGCCCAGCTCGGCCTCGATATAGGCCCCGCGTTCATGGGCGTAGGCGGCCACCCGGCGGGTCGCTGCGACGTTTTCCACGTAGGGCAGGTGCGCGCCGTCGTACATCACCGAGCCGAAGCCGAGATCCACGGCCTGCAGGGCGAGCTCCTCGGATTCAGCATGGTCCAGGTGCAGAGCCACCGGAACGGAGGCATCCCGGGCGATGGCCAGGGCGCCACGGGCCAGGGGTTCCAGGCCGCCGTGGAACCTGGCGCAATTCTCCGAGATCTGCAGGATCAGGGGCACTCCGGCCGCTTCGGCACCGGCCACCAGGCCTTCGGCGGTTTCGAGGTGGATGATGTTGAACGCGCCCTGGCCGATGCCGGCCGTGGCGGCCGCGTCCATCAGTTCCCGGGCATTGACGAGGGTCACCGGTTGTCCTCCCAGCTGATGATGAGTCGTTCTTCGAGTTCCGTGTAGCGCGGAGAGATTTCCCCTGCCGCCGGCATCAGGACGGCCGCGGCCGACCACGCGGTGGCCCGGCGGAGGATCTCCTTGGTGTCGGTGATCCCGGCGGCCAGGGCGGTGGCGGCCGCGGCGACGGCGGCGTCCCCCGCACCGGTGGGGTTGCCGCTGAGGGCTTCGGGCAGCCTGGCCCGCCAGTACCCGTCCGGTGTGGCGTGGCTGAAGGCGAGCATGCCGTCCGCTCCGGCGCTGACCAGCACGGTCTTCGCACCGAGGTCGATCAGTTGCCATGCGGCCGCCGCAAGGTCCGCCTCCCCGGTGGCTTCTTCGAGCTCATGGTGGTTCGGCTTGAGCAGGTCCGCCCCGGCCTCGGCTGCGGCGAGGATCCCGGAGCCGGAGGTGTCGACGATTGCCGGGATCCCGGCGTCGTGCGCCAGGCGAACCAAAGCCGGGTAGAAGTCCGCGGGGGCGCCGGGCGGCAGGCTGCCGGAGGCGGCCAGGACGCCGGGGGCGTCCTCTCCCTGCGCCGAAAGGGCGTCGACGACGACGGCGGCCAGCGCCTGCCATTCGCTGCTCCGGAGGGGACTGCCTTCTTCGTTGAAGATGGAGGTTTCCCCGCCCACCGTGTCGACGAGGGCGATGCTGCGGCGGGTCGGGCCTGCGACGGGAACCAGCGTGTGGGGAACCCCGCTGGCTTCCAGCTCGGCGGCGAATTCGGCGCCCGGGCTGCCGCCATACGGGGCGAGGGCGAGGACGGGATGGCCCAGCTGATGCGCCACCCTGGCAACGTTGAGGCCCTTGCCGCCGGCGCGGCTGAGCGGCGCCGGCACCCGGTGGCTGGCGCCCGGATGGATGCCGGCAACGTGGTAGCTCAGGTCCACGGCAGGGTTCGGGGTGACGGTGATGACCCGCTTCATGCGGCGCCGTCCGTGCCTGCGGAGGTCTCAACAAGGAGGGCCCGGGCATTCATCGCCGCACCCAGCAGGCCGGCGTCCTGGCCAAGCTGGGCACGCAGGATCACCGGGCGGCGGTGGAAATCAAGCATGCTGTCCACCCGCTCGCGCAGGGGTTCGAGCAGCTCCTCGCCGGCCTCGGCCAGGCCGCCGCCGATCACGACGGCCTCGGTGCCGATGATGCTGACGCACTGGCAGATGCTGAAGGCGAGCGCGTCCACGGCGTCGGCCCAGATCCGGGCGGCCAGTTCCTCCCCGGTGCGGGCGCGTTCCAGGACCTCGCGGGCTCCGGCAACCGGGGTCCCGGAGTGGGCGGTGTAGCGCTTGGCCACGGCACCGGCGGAGCCTACGGCTTCCAGGATGGTGGTTCCGTTGCCGTCGGGATCGGGGACGTGGGCGTGGCCGAGTTCACCGGCGAAACCGCCGGCGCTCACTGCCTTGCCGCCGGAGAAGACGGCGGCGGCAATTCCGGTGCCCACCACCATGACCACGACGTCGTCGAACTCCCGCGAGCCCCCGTAATGGTGCTCCACCGCGGCGGCGGAGCGGACATCGTGGTCGAAGGCCACCGGAATGCCCAGCCGGCGCTCGGCCTCGGCAGTGAAGGGGTAGTTCCGCCAGCCGAGGTTGGCCGAGTAGAGACCCACCCCGGATTCCGGATCCACGATTCCCGGCACGATCACCCCGGCGGCCCGGACAGGATGCGCCGGAAACTCGGCCTCGAGCTCGCGCGCCAGTTCGGCCACACGGTCCAGGATGGCGTCGCCGGGCCGGTGGGGATCGCGCGGCGTGCGGACCCGGCGCAGGCCCAGGACGTTCCCTTGGGCGTCGACGAGGCCCACCTTCATGTCCGTCCCTCCGACATCGAAGGCCAGCACGGCCGCCCCAGCTGCTCCGAGAACCATGCCAGGACCTAGGCGGTGGTGTCGAGGATGACCGAGCGGGTGAGGTTGCGCGGCAGGTCCGGGTTCAGGCCGCGGGCGCGGGCACGTTCCAGGGTGACGCGGTGGACCCGGGCAAGTTCGGCCAGGGGGTGCTTGCCGGTGTTGATGTACAGGGCACCGGTGGCCTCCATGTTGGTGTCCAGCCCCTCCGGCTGCTCGCCGAAGAGCCAGGTAACGCGGCCAGGCGCGGCGATGGAGATGGGACCGTGCCGGTATTCCATGGCCGGGTAGGACTCGGTCCAGCCCTGCACGGCTTCGCGCATCTTGAGGCCGGCTTCGTGGGCCAGGCCGATGGTCCAGCCGGTGCCGAGGAAGGTGAACTGCTCGGCGTCGAGGAGTTCCCGGGACACGGGTTCGGTGACCGCCGGGCGGGCCTGCTCGACGGCGTCGCTGAGGTCGATGCCCAGGGTGCTCAGCAGGTAGACCAGGGCGGTGGTGGCGAAGCGGGTCTGGACCACGGACTTTTCGTCTGCGTACGGCAGCCCCACGACGGCGTCGGCCAGCGTGGCGACCGGCGAATCGACGTCGCCGACCAGCGCCACGGTGCGGACCTTGCCCCGCAGGGCCTCCAGCAGCTCAATCACCTCAGTGGTGGTGCCGGAACGGGTAATGGCGATGACGGCGTCGTAGTGGCGGCCGGCGCTGTTGTGGTTCAGGAAGGCTTCCGACGCGGCGAACGCGTCCGTGACGCCCTTGCCGGCGGCCTCGCGCGCGGCGGCGTAGCTTTGCGCCATGAACCAGGAGGTACCGCAGCCGACGACGGCGACCCGCTCGCCGTCCGCGGGCAGCAGCTGGCCCTGGCTGTCCGACTTTGCCTGGGCGATGGCCTGGAGCCAGACCTCCGGCTGCGAAACCAGCTCTTCTTCCATGTAGGCACCAAGGGCAGCGTTGCTCATCGGACGCACCGTTCCTGTCTGCGCTTCACGACGCGCGTTTGACGTTTTTTGATCTATAAAAACACTAATCGATCAACTTCAATCGCACAAGGAGTGCGTGTGGCGCGTACCACCCTGGCCGCCGCCGGGCGGTGATTAAACGGTTCATGAGGCACCCTGTTGTTTCTTTTTGTTTTAAAAAGAGACTTTTTGCTCAGCTCTTGTCATCTTGTGTGCGTATGGAGCAGAGTTGAGCCGTCCGCAAGAACATGACTGATGTTCACAAGGAAAAATCAAGAAGGAGCACTATGCCCCGCTTGTCATCCCCGAAACGCCTTGCCGGCATGAGCCTCGCCTGCGTCGTCGCAGCAGGCTCCCTCGGCTTCAGTGCCACGGTGCCCGCCGCGGCCGAAACCGCAAACGAAACCGCAGCCGCCGGCACGGAAACCCTGAGCTCCGGAACCCTCACCGTGGATGTCTCCACATCCTTTCCGCAAGTCCTGGGCTACACCGATGTAGCCAGCCGGGCACGGCTGGACGGAACCCTCAGCCGGCTGTCCAGCATCACCATCAACGGCAGCGAACAGCGCGCCTCCGCGACGTCGTCGAAGTCGGCCGGCAACACCATGGACTACGTCCTCACCCTGCCGGACTTCGGCAACACCACCATCGGCGCCCGGTTGACGGTGACGGGCACCGTGGTGTCCTTCAACGTCACCGCGATCCACGATTCGCCGGAATTCCAGGTCCGCACGCTGCAGCTGCCCAAACTCAGCCTCGTCTCCGTGAGCTCGGCGCAGCCGGGCGCACAGATCTCCACCGCCAATCTCTCGGTGGACCGGGCGAAGAGCGGCGACCTGTTCACCCCCGTCACTGCCGCCACTCCGCTGGACGCAGCACCGAAGAGCTCCGCCTACGCCCTGGCCAACACCGCCGGACTGGCGGCCGCGCTGGAGTCCAATGCCCTGTACGACACCTCGGCCGGGCCGGGCAGCAAGGATCAGGGCCGCTTCTGGAGGCAGGCTGTGAACGACGGCGGCGCGGTCCGCATGGGCGTCGCCAGCGGCCAGTGGCTTTACAGGGCCGCAGGGTCGAACACCACCGAGGAACTCCCCTGGACCCGCGTGGCCATCACCACGGACGCCAACGCGGACGGCGCGGTGGACTGGCAGGACGCCGCGATCGCCATGCGCTCCATCGAGGTCAAAGCCAACAAGGGCGACCAGACGCCGGACAACGTAGTCACCCACATCCCCTTCAATTTCGCTTCGCAGGCCACCCACCCGTTCCTGCGCACCCTGGACGACGTGAAGCGGATCGCCCTGGCCACCGACGGCCTGGGCCAGGTGGCCATGCTCAAGGGCTACACCTCGGAAGGCCACGACTCCGCCAACACGGATTACGGCAACAACTTCAACACCCGCGCCGGCGGCCTGACGGACCTGAACAAGCTTGTCTCCGCCGGCAAGGACTGGAACGCGAAGTTCGGCGTCCACATCAATGCCACGGAGATCTACCCGGAAGCCAAGTCCTTCGCCGAGGACCTGCTGACGGCCAACAAGTCGCTGGGCTGGAACTGGCTGGACCAGTCGTACTACATCAACCAGCGGCAGGACATCAATTCCGGGAAGCTGGCCCGCCGGGTCAAGGAACTCGCCGACGCAACGGACGACAACCTGGATTTCGCCTACGTTGATGTCTACTACGAATACGGCTGGCTGGCCGAGCGGCTGCAGCAGGAACTGGTCAAGAACGGCTTCCGTGTGGGTTCGGAGTGGGCGGACAAGCTCTCCCGCAACAACACCTGGTCACACTGGGCCAACGACGAGAACTACGGCAGCAGCAACAAGGGCATCAACTCCCGGATCCTGCGCTTCATCAACAACAGCCAGTCCGACGTCTGGAACCCGGACCCGAAGCTCGGTGTCAGCCACATCGTGGAGTTCGAAGGCTGGACCGGCCAGAACGACTACAACGCTTTCTCCAAGAACATTTGGGAATCCAACCTGCCGGCGAAGTTCCTGCAGCACCACGAGATCACCAAGTGGACCCAGGACCGCATCGACCTGGCCGGCGGCGTGGCCGTCACCGGGAATACCGCTGCCGAACGCAACATCACCGTGGACGGGGTACCGGTACTGCAAGGCGGCACGTACCTCCTCCCCTGGGCTACAAAGACCGGCGGAGCGCAGGACAAGCTCTACCACTACAGCCCGGCCGGGGGCAGCAGCACCTGGAAGCTCACCGGTGCCTTCGCCGGCGCCACGAAACTGCAGCAGTTCAAGCTCACCGACAACGGACGGGTCAAAGTGGCGGACGTTCCGGTGACCGGTGGCCAGGTCACGCTCGCCGCCGACGCCGGCCAGCCCTACGTGCTGACCGTGGACCCCGCGGCCGTGAGCCTGCCGGCCGATCCTTCCTTCGGCGAGGGCACCCGTTTCAAGGACCCCGGCTTCAATGCCGCGGACCTCGGCAAGTGGAGCCCGAAGGGGGCGGCCGCGATCGTGCGCGACGGCAAGGGCCGCCGCTACGCCGAACTCGGCGCGGGCACCCCGTCGGTGTCCCAGACGCTCCTGCCGTTCCAGGCCGGCACCTACTCGATCAGCGCTTACGTGGAGATCGAGGCCGGAAAGAAGCGGCCCGTCACCTTGAAGGTGGATGTCCCGGGCGGCAAGAGCCAGAGCCTCACCATCGACAGCTCCAATGCGCAGAACTACGTGGCTGCCGATGAAAAGACAGGCACCCGTTTCCAGCGCTTCCGGGTGCTGGTGGACATCCCGCAGAACGGTGTCCGGCCCACGGTGAGCGTGGCTGCAGGAGAGGGAACCGCCAGGGTCCGGCTGGACGACTTCCGCGCGGTCAAGACCTCCCGGGTGGCCACCGGCGGTGTCCTGGCCGAGAACTTCGAGGACGTCGACCAGGGCTGGGGTCCGTTCGTGAAGGGCGATGCCGGCGGCAGCACCGACCCGCGCACGCACATCACCGGGCGCCACGAGCCGTTCACCCAGAAGGGCTGGGACAAGAATGTGATTGACGAAGTCCTGGACGGCAATTGGTCCCTGATCGCGCACGATGAAAACCAGGCCCCGGATGGCGGACCCGGCATGGTCTACCGAACCACCGAAGCCACGGTGCCGTTCACTGCCGGCCACAAGTACCGGGTTTCCTTCGACTACCAGAACTCCAAGGCCGGGCAGTACTCCTGGGTCTCCGGCTACGATTCCCAGGCCGGCCCCGCCGTCACGGGAATCCAGGCGATCGGAGAGCAGACCTCGACGGCGCGCTTCGAGCAGGTCCTGGACGCCGGCTTCTGCGGGGACTACTTCGTCGGGCTGCAGCGCAGCGGCAGCGCCAACGGCTCCGATTTCACCCTCGACAACTTCCTGGTGGAAGACCTCGGCGCATCCGACGCCGTCCCGGCCTGCGCGCAGCTGGACGCCAAGCTCCAAGGCGATGTGATCGAGCAGGGCAAGGCGCAGGACTTCGTGACCACCTTCGTCTCCGACGAACCGGCGGCGATCAAGGACCTCTCCGTTGACCTCGCCCTTCCCGAAGGCTGGACCGCCACACCCGCGACGCCGGCCACGGCCGCGACCCTGGCTTCGGGCGGCCACCTCGCCACCACCTGGAAACTGACCGCCCCGGCCTCCGCCGACGGCGACTTTCCCGTCACGGTCACGGCACGCTACACCACCACTGCCGACCCGGCAGGAGGACGCACCATCAGCACCACCACCACGGTCCGCACCCTGCCCAAACCGCCGCAGTCCACGGTGTTCGCCAGCGACCATCCCTGGGTGAGCGCCACGAACGGCTGGGGTCCGGTGGAGAGGGACATGTCCAACGGTGAACAGGGCAGCGGGGACGGCCGGCCGATCACCCTCAACGGCACGGTCTTCGCCAAGGGCCTGGGAGCCCATGCCAACAGCACCATCCGCTACTACCTCGGCGGCTACTGCAGCGCCTTCACCGCCGTGGTGGGCATCGACGATGCCCAGGCGACGCGCGGCAGCGTGAAGTTCTCCGTGGTGGCCGACGGCGCCACGAAGGTCACCACGCCGGTGCTCGGCGCGGCCAGCGCACCGCTTCCGCTCACCGTGGATGTCAGCGGTGCACGCTATGTCGATCTGGTCGCCAACGATGCCGGTGACGGCAACGGCAACGACCATGCCGACTGGGCGGACGCAAAGTTCACCTGCGGTCCCTAGGAATCTGCACCACAGGGAAGGCCCCCGCCCGGCTCGTGCCGGACGGGGCCTTCGGCGCGTCTACGGAATTGCGTTTTCCAGTGCCCGGCCGATGAGCCGTGCACCCTCCGGGAAGGCACCGGGGTTCGGACCCGCGTAGTTGAGCCTGATGAACGGGCCTGCCGGCTCTGCAGGGAACCATTCGTTGCCCGGTGCGATGAGGACGCCGGCGGCTTCGCAGTCGCGGGTGAGCCTTTCAAGGTCCGTCCCGTCCGGCAGCCGGGCCCACAGGTTCAGCCCGCCCTTCGGCAGCAGGCCGAGGTGCGCCTGGGGAACGTGCTCGCGCAGGCTGGTGGCCAGCAGGTCGCGGCGGACCTGGAGCTGCTGGCGGAGGCCGCGCAGGTGGGACTGCCAGCCGGGTTGCGTGACGACGTCGAGCGCTGCCGCCTGCAGAAGCCCGCTGACGTACATCGATTCGGCACCCTGGGCGCCCAGGATCCGTTCGCGCGCCGGCCCGCGCGCGACGACGGCTCCCACCCGGATCGCGGGGGAAACACTCTTCGTCAGCGAGCGGAGGTAGACCACGTGGCCGGAGTCGTCCCGGGAGGCAAGCGACTCGGGC
Organism: Curtobacterium sp. LFS079; assembly: GCF_047977865.1. Classification (NCBI taxonomy): domain Bacteria; kingdom Bacillati; phylum Actinomycetota; class Actinomycetes; order Micrococcales; family Microbacteriaceae; genus Curtobacterium; species Curtobacterium sp. LFS079. The sequence goes on along the minus strand of NZ_JBFPFO010000009.1, from coordinate 60,402 downwards.
TCGGAGGTGATGCCGAAGTCGTGGGCCCAGTCGTCTTCGACCAGGAAGGCACCGTTCCGCCGCACCACGTCCAGAACTTCCTCCGCGCGCCGCGTGGACCACTGCACCCCGCTCGGGTTGGCGTAGTTCGGTTGCGCGTAGAACACCCGGGCCCCGCTCTCCCGGAAGGCCCGCTCCAGTTCCTCCGGGTCCGGTCCCTCCGGACTGCTCGGCACCGGGACCACGCGGACACCGGCCTGTGCCGCGGCCAGGATCGCGCCCCAGTACGACGGCGACTCCATCAGCAGGGGCTGCCCGGCGGCCACCAGTGCCCTGAAGACCGAGCTGAGCCCGCTTTGGGTTCCGGGGAGCACGATCACGTCGGAGGGTGCCGGCGGATTGACGCCGGGAGGTGTCGATCCGCGCAGTTCCTGCGCGAACCAGGACTGCAGTTCCGGCAGCCCTGCAGCGGGCGGACGGGACAGTGCCGCGTCGCCCCGGGCCGCGCGGGTCAGGGCGGCACGGACCAGGCGCTCGGGCAGCAGTTCCCGGTCCGGATATCCGGAGTGGAACGCGATCACGTCGTTTGGCACCGTGCGCATGGCCGCGGACATTGGCCGCAGCTGTGCCTGCGGGGAACGCAGCGCCGCCGTCTGCCAGCCGTAGTCCGACGGCCGGGCCGTCCGCACGGCGCGGACGAAGGTGCCCACCCCGGGGCGGCTTTCGATCAGGCCCTGCGCGGCCAGCGTCCGCAGCACCTTCTGTACAGTCACCGGGCTCGCCTGGTACTGCGCCACCAGCGCCCGGGTGGATGGCAGCCGGGATCCCGGCGGCGCCCCCGCTATCCATTCCCGGAGGCGCACGGCGATGCGCGAACTGCTATCGTTGTTCATGAGAGACAATAGTAGCGCTACTGTATTTGCTGCCCAAGTGGTATCGACTAGTCAGGGCGGCAGGGAGCGCCGGCCGGTGTCCGGACTGTGGTGGGGACTGCTCGGCGTGGCCGCCTTCTCCTTCACCGTCCCCTTCACGAAGGTCGCCGTCTCCGGACTGCCACCACTGTTCATCGCGTCGGGACGCGCCGTCGTGGCGGCGGTCCTTGCGGCATTCGCCCTCGCCCTCACCCGGCAGCGGCTCCCCCGCCGCGCACAATGGGCGCGCCTGGCCGTGGTGGCGGGCGGCGTCGTCGTCGGCTTTCCGTTCCTCACGTCCTTCGCGCTCACCACCGCGCCGGCGGGCCACAGCGCAGTGGTGATCGCACTGCTTCCCGCCGTCACCGCATTGACGGCGGTGCTTCGCGGCAGGGAACGCCCGCCGCGGTCCTTCTGGGTGATGACCGGTGTGGGCGCCCTTGCGGCCATCGGCTTCGCGCTCGCCCAATCGGGCGGCTTCGGCCAGCTGCACTGGACTGACCTGCTGCTCTTCGGCGCCGTCGCAGCGTGCGCGGTCGGCTATGCGGAGGGCGGGCTGCTGGCCCGCGAGCTCGGCGCATGGCAGACCATTTCCTGGGCGCTCGTGCTGGTGTCGCCGCTGATGGCGGTGCTGGCGATCCTCCCGGTAGGCCAGCAAGCGCTGTCCGCAACGCCGGCACAGTGGGCCGCCTTTGCCTACCTCGGCATCGTCAGCATGTTCCTGGGCTTCTTCGCCTGGTACCGCGGCCTGGCCATCGGTCCCCTGGCGAGGGTCAGCCAGGTCCAACTGGTCCAGCCCGTCATGACCATCGCCTGGGCAAGCTTCCTTCTGGGCGAAAGGCTGGACTGGACCACGGCTGCCGGCGGCCTGGCGGTGGTCCTGTGCGCCGGCGGCGCGGTCCGCGCACGATCGGGCCAGGTGTCGAAACAGCCCCCGCCGGAACCGGCCGGAAGCTAGACCGCGCGCACGCCGGCACGCCAGACGGCGTGCGTCATGGGGATGCCGGGCCGGTAGGCCAGGTGTGTGGCGGACGGCGCCTTGAGCATGTGGAGGTCCGCGCGGTGTCCGACGGCGATCGAGCCCACCGCGCGTTCGCCGTCGGCGTCCTTGCCGGTTTCGCGGCCCAGGGCGAGGGCGCCGCCGTAGGTGGCGGCCCGGACGGCCTCGTGGACGCTCAGGCGCATCTGCAGCACGGCGGTGGTGACGCAGAAGGCCATGGAGCTGGTGTATGAGGTGCCCGGGTTGCAGTTGGCGGCGAGCGCGATCTGAACGCCGGCGTCGATCAGTTCGCGGCCGGGGGCCAGCGGCTGGCGGGTGGAGAGGTCGCAGGCGGGCAGGCAGGTGGCGACGGTGCCGCGGATGCCGGTGCCGTTGGCTGCGTCCCAGCCGGTCCAGGTCCCGGCGAGCGCCTGGATATCGGCCTCGGAGAGGTAGTTCACGTGGTCCACGCTGGCGGCGCCGAATTCCACGGCCAGCTGCACTCCCGGGCCAACGCCCAGCTGGTTGCCGTGGACGCGCAGGCCCAGCCCGGCATTGCGGGCGGCAGTGAGGACGCGGCGGGACTGCTCCTCGGTGAAGGCGCCACGTTCGCAGAACACGTCGGCCCAGCGCACGTGCGGGAGCACTGCGTCGAGCATGGGGCCGCAGACGAGGTCGGTGTATTCCTCGGGGTCGATGCCGGCGGGAACCAGGTGGGCGCCGAGGTAGGTGACCTCATCCACGGTGGCGGCGGCGATCCGGGCGCTGCGGGCCTCGTTCTCCACGTCCAGCCCATAGCCGGTCTTGCTCTCCAGGTAGGTGGTGCCCTGCGAAACGGCCTCGGCCACGCGCTCGGCGGTGAGCCGGGTCAGTTCCTTTTCACTGGCGGCGCGGGTGGCGCCCATGGTCACGGCGATGCCGCCGGCGCTGTAGCTCTCCCCCGCCATGCGGGCTTCGAATTCGGCGGTGCGGTCGCCGGCGAAGACCAGGTGCGAGTGCGAGTCCACCCAGCCGGGCAGCACGGCGCGGCCCTCGGCGTCCACCGCGGAATCAGCGGCGGGCGCCTGGGACGCCGCGCCGATCCAGGAAATGCGTTCGCCCTCAATCACGACGGCGGCATCCCGCAGGACGCGGTGCTCGCCGTCCTGGGTCATCAGTTCGCCGATGTTGTGGATCAGTGTGCTTGCGTGCCCGCTGGTGAACCCCGTAGTCATGGATCAATTGTTCATCGGCGGACGGACCAGCGGGTGGCCGCCAGCGCCGACGGTGTCCGGGATACCGGACTGCTGCCGGAGGTGTCAAGGATCGCGGCGGCGGCAAGTTCGGCGATTGCCGAGGAGGTCTGGAAGCCGTAACCGCCCTGCCCGGCGAGCCAGAAGAAGCCGGGTGCCTCGGCGTCGAAGCCCACCACCGGGATGCCGTCCGCTGCTTCGGTGCGCAGGCCGGTCCACGCGCGGCTCACCGAACGGATGCCCAGGGTGGTCAGCGAATTCAGCCGTGCGACGAGGGCCTCGATGTCCCCCGGGCGTGGCTTGGCATCCTCCGGCCCGCTGGGCACGGTCTCGGAGGGCGAGATGAGCACTTGGCCGTCCTCGCGGCGGAAGTACCAGCGGTGCGCGGCTTCGGCCACCATCGGGGTTCCGGGCGCCAGGGGGTGCTCGACGTCGACGACAGCCGCCGTGCGCCGGTACGGCTGCAGTCCGAGCTTCTCCACCCCGCTGAGGACCGCGAGTTCGTCTGCCCAGGCACCGGCCGCATTGACCACGACGGCGGCGCCGAGCCCTTCGGTGCCGGCACCGAACTGCCAGGCGGAGCCGATCCGCTGGGCCGAGTGCACCCGGGCTCCGGTGATGATGTCCGCGCCGGCAGCTTCCGCCCGGCGCCGGTGGTCTTCGAGCAGCACGGGGGCGTTGCAGGCGAAGGAGCCGGTGTCCAGGCCGGCGTGGGTGAAGCTTTCCGGCCGGAGGGCCGGGCAGAGTTCCAGCGCCTCATCGCGCGTGATGGGCCGCATGTGGCCGCTCGCTTCGGCGGTGAGGTCCGCTTCGTCCCCCACCATCATGAACGCCCGCGGCGTCAGTACCGGAACGTCCAGTCCGGCGTCGCGCTCCGCGATCAGTTCCAGCGTGCGGACGGTGAGTTCCTGCACGACGGCGGGCCCGTAGCTGGGGATCAGCTGCCGCGCAGAGCGGGACGAGGTGTGGTACGCGAGGGTCTGCTCCGCTTCCACGAGCGCCACGGAGCACTTTCCCGCGAGGGCGGAGGCAAGCGAGAGTCCGGCGATGCCGCCGCCGACAATCACCACATCGTAATTCGAGGCCATCAACCCATCCTGCCAGTCCCGGGAACTTCGCGCGACGACGGCTGCTACTCTCCCTTGGCCGGCTTGGTGCCGCTGTAGGGGGTCCACCAGGTCAGCGGCGGCGTCACGGTGAAGCGCCGGCCGGACACCGAATCCGCGGGAATCCTCACGAACTGGTCCTTCTGCCCGGCTTCCCAGGGAAACAGCGGAAGGGAGAAGGAGTGGACCACGTCGTCGATGTTCTTCAGCGGTACGGCCTTGCCCCGGAGAACCACGCTCCACGCGACTCCGGTATCGGGGTCGACGCCGTCGGCCTCCATGGCCACCGGGAAGTCGCCGAGGGCGGCGTGGAGCTTCGTTCCGGCGCCGGTGCGGAAGACAATGCTCCCGTGGTCGACAGCGTAGTTCACCGGGAAGATGTCCGGGTGGTCACCGAGCCAGACGGCCAGGCGTCCCACTGACACGCCGCGGAGGAGTTCCCAGCATTCCTGCGGATCCAAGACTTCTGTCGCTGCATCATTGCCCATGCTGCGATCCTAGGCCCGCGCGGGGTTTCCCGACAGGGCTTCCGGGGAGGGCTTCCGGGCGGTTCAGCGCAGGTAGGCCAGTTCCCCGAAGTGGTCCATGTATCCGTCCAGCAGGGCGTGCGCCACCCGCACCGAATCGACCAGCGGATGCATCGCCAGGGCGCGGTAGGCGGCATTCCGGGATCCGCCCAGGGCGGCCTCGATGGTGGCCCGCTCCACCGCCTTGACGGTGGTGACCAGTCCGGCGGCATAGCCCGGAAGCGGATCGGCGGGCAGCACCCGGACGCCGTCCGCGCCCACCACGCACGGGGCCTCGATGACGGCGTCATGGTCCAGTCCGGGCAGGGTTCCGGCGTTGGGCATGTTGAGGATCAGCCGGGTTTCGGCCGCGTCTGTTGAGCTGCCCGCTGTTGAGCTGCCCACTGTTGAGCTGCCCAGGGCCCGCATGATCGCCAGGGCCACGCCCTCATAACCGCCGCCCTGCAGGTCCGCGGCGTCGCGCTCGAAGGTACCGGCGGCGTCGCGGTTTTCCGCCATGTACGTCTGCTCGCGGTCCAGCCGGCACTGTTCCCAGAGCCGCAGCGCCGATTCCGTGTCCTTCCCTTCTCCGGTTCCTAAGGCGTAGAAGGCGGCCTGTTGCCGGGCCAGGTAACTGCCGCGGCTGGCGGCGGCTTCCTGCCCGGCCAGCAGGTTCTCCCGGCGGAAGTAGTAGTAGTGCAGGTATTCGTTCGGGACCGCGCCAAGAGCCTGGATCCAGGGGGCGCCGAACAGCCGGCCTTCTTCGAAGGATTCGACGGCGTCCGCGTCCGCGAGCAGTTCCGGGAGCACATCCGCCCCGTCCACCGTCAGCCCGCGCAGCCAGCCCAGGTGGTTCAGGCCGATGTAGTCGATCCCGACGCCGGCACCGTACACGTCCAGGCCGGGGAAGCCGGCCGCCCACAGCGCACGCCGCGCCAGTCCGGCCGGGGAATCGCAGATCCCCACCACGCGGCCGCCGAGCAGGGAGTTCAGTACTTCGGTGATGACGCCGGCAGGATTGGTGAAGTTGATGAACCAGGCCTGCGGGGCGTGCTTCCGGACGGCCCGGGCGATGTCCACCATTACCGGGATGGTGCGCAGGGCGTAGGAGATCCCGCCGGCACCCACGGTTTCCTGCCCGATGACCCCGTGCTCCAGGGCGATCCGTTCGTCGGCGGCGCGGCCGGCCATGCCGCCCACCCGGATCGCGGAAAAGATGAAGTCCGTGCCGGGCAGGGCCTCGGCGAGGTCGGTGAACAGTCGCACCCTCGGTGCGTCGGGCACGCCTGCGGCCTGCTCTTCCAGCACCTTCGCCACGACAGCCAGCCGGCCGGCGTCGTGGTCAAACAGCCGCAGCTCGGTGACGCGGCCCGGCCGCCGGTCCAACAGCAAAGCTGAATGGACCAGCGGCACCCGGAAACCTCCGCCACCGAGCAGGGTCAGGATCATGGCACTAGTGTCCCGCGGTTTCACCCGCGTTGGCAGCCTCCCGGCTGTTGACGGCGTCCCGGCTGGCCACGAAAGCCTGCACGCAGCTTTCCACGTCCTCCGGGCTGTGCGCGGCGGAGAGCTGCACACGGATCCGTGCGGCGCCCTTCGGCACCACCGGGTAGCTGAAGGCCGTGACGAACACGCCGTGTTCGAGCATTTCGGCGGCCACCTTCGCGGCGGCCACGGCGTCACCGAACATGACCGGGACGATCGCGTGTTCGCCGTCGAGCAGTTCGAAGCCTTCCTCGGCCATCCGACGGCGGAACAGGGCCGCGTTGTCGAAGAGCCGGGTGCGGAGCTCGCCGGAGCCTTGGACGAGTTCGAGTGCCTTAAGCGTGGCGGCGACGATGGCCGGGGCCAGCGAGTTCGAGAACAGGTAGGGGCGTGCCTTCTGGCGCAGCATCGCGACGACCTCGGAGCGGCCGGAGACATAGCCGCCCGAAGCGCCACCCAGGGCCTTGCCGAAGGTGCCGGTGTAGATGTCCACGCGGCTGCTGACCCCGGCGTGTTCCGGGGTGCCGGCACCGGTGGCGCCCATGAAGCCGACGGCGTGGGAGTCGTCCACCATCACCAGGGCGTCATGCTTCTCGGCGAGGTCGCAGATGGCCGCCAGGGGTGCCAGGTAGCCGTCCATCGAGAAGACGCCGTCGGTGACGATGATCTTGCGGCGGGAGCCTTCGGCCTCCACGAGCTTGGCCTCGAGGTCCGCCATGTCCTGGTTGGCGTAGCGGAAGCGCTTGGCCTTGCTCAGGCGGATGCCGTCGATGATCGAGGCGTGGTTCAGCGAGTCCGAGATGATCGCGTCTTCAGGGCCGAAGAGGGACTCGAAGACGCCGCCGTTCGCATCGAAGCAGCTCGAGAACAGGATGGTGTCCTCGGTGCCAAGGAACTCCGAAACCTTCTTCTCCAACTCCAGGTGCAGGTCCTGGGTGCCGCAGATGAAGCGCACGGAGGCCATGCCGAAGCCGCGCTCGTCCATGGCGGACTTGGCCGCGGCGATGATCTCCGGGTGGTCGGCCAGGCCGAGGTAGTTGTTGGCGCAGAAATTCAGCACCTGCCGGGAGGGCTCGCCGAGCGGGCCGGCGGCGATGTGGCTGGCTTGCGGGGAATCGATGTGGCGTTCGCTCTTGAAGAGACCGGCCGCGCGGATCTCGTCCAGTTCGTCCTGCAGCTGGTCTTTGATCGAGGTGTACAAGGGGTCTCCTTAGAATTCGGTCCAGTCGAGGACAACTTTGCCGCCGGTGCCGGCGCGGGCGATCTCGAAGCCCTTCTCCCAGTCGGTGGCGGACAGCTTGTCCGTGACGACGGCGGAGATGTTGCGGTGCAGCACGGGGTTGGAGGAGAGCATGGCACTCATGGCATACCAGGTCTCAAACATTTCGCGGCCGTAGATGCCCTTGAGGGTGAGCATGTGGGTGACCACCTTGCCCCAGTCGATGTCGATCGACTGGCTGGGCAGGCCGAGCATGGCAATGCGTCCGCCGTGGTTCATGTTGTCGATCATCTCAGGCAGGGCCGTGGGATGTCCCGACATTTCCAGGCCGATATCGAACCCTTCCCGCATGCCCAGTTCCTTCTGGGCCTCACTGATGCGCGTCTTGGAAACGTCGACGGCGAGGTCCACGCCCATGCTGCGCGCCAGTTCCAGCCGGGAGGCGGAGACATCGGTGATGGCGATCTTGCGCGCACCGGCGTGGCGGGCGACGGCGATGGCCATCAGGCCGATGGGACCGGCTCCGGTGATGAGCACGTCTTCACCCACGAGCGGGAAGCTCAGGGCGGTGTGGACAGCGTTGCCGAAGGGGTCGAAAATGGCGCCGAGTTCCGGGGTGACTGAGGGATCGTGGTGCACCCAGACGTTGGTTTCGGGGATCACCACGTATTCCGCGAAGGCGCCGTCGCGCTGCACGCCCACGGACACGGTGTGGATGCACATCTGGCGGCGGCCGGCGCGGCAGTTCCGGCAGATGCCGCACACCACGTGGCCTTCGCCGGACACCCTGTCCCCGACCTTGACGTCGCGGACGTCCTCGCCGACGGCCACGACCTCGCCATAGAACTCGTGCCCGGCGATGAGCGGGGTTTCGATGATGCTTTGCGCCCAGGCGTCCCAGGACTGGATATGCAGGTCGGTGCCGCAGATTCCGGTGGTCATCACGCGGATCTTGACGTCGCCCGGACCGGCCTCCGGTTCGGGCCGGTCGACGAGTTCGAAGCCGGCGTGCGGGCCGGACTTATAAAGAGCCTTCATGGCTCCCATTACATGCCCTCAAACGGCTTAGAACAAGCTCAAGTATCTCACTCAACAGTTTAGCTATTGCTACATTGTCCGGAATTGCGGACGCCATGCGGCGGGAACGACTTGAATCCGTTTTGGTATACCAAATATGGTGAGGGGTACCACCAGCACCATTGTGCTTTCCTCAAGGATTGTGCAGTCCCCCAAGGAGTAACCATGTGCTTGCATGACCACAGCAGCGCGGCAGTCCCGGCCGCCACCCCATCCCGCCGCGGAGTCCTCTCCACCGCGGCGGCCCTCGCCGGCATTTCCGTCGCCGGCGTCACGGCCCAGCTCGCCTCGGCGCCGGCGGCACAGGCCGGCGAACGCCCCGCCGGTCCCAACTACCCCGGCCGCCCCACCGTCCCGGGCGCCGTCATCATCGAAGGCGGCACCGTCGTCGATCCCCTTACCGGCAGCGCGCTGGAGGACGGCGTCCTGGTGCTCGACGGCGGCAAGGTCGCCGCCGTCGGGACCCGTGACGCCACCCGCAAAGCCGTGGCCGCCGTCGCGCACCGCGCCACCGTTCTGAACGCCGCCGGCCGCTGGGTTGTCCCGGGCCTGGTGGACGTGCACGTGCATGCCAACGCCCTGTCGGATGCCCGGCTCCTGCTGCACGGCGGCGTGACGAGCGTCCGCAGCGGCTCCAGCAGTTTCTACCAGGACATCGCCCTCGCCGCCCTCCCGGCCTGGGCTCCGGGTGCCTCTCCGCGCATGCGCCCTGCCGGCCTGTTCATCTCCCCGGAGCAGGGCGACTCGATCCTGGCCGATCCGGATCTCGCCCCGCTTGCGGCCCTCAAGAACGGCATCACCGAGGCACAGGACCTGGCCTACCTCGTCCAGGTGAACCTTGCCCGCGGCGCCGAAGTCATCAAGACCCGCGCCAACCCGCGCGCCGGCCTGCCGGAACAGGACCCCCGGGAACTGGTCTACGGCTACGAGCAGATCTCCTCGATCGTCAAGGCCGCCCGCGGCGCAGGCGTACTCTGCCACGCCTACAGCGCCGAAGGCATCGACGGCGCCGTGCGCGCCGGCGTCCGCAGCATCGAGCACGGTGTGTTCGTCTCGGAGCGGACCATCGCCGAGATGGCCCGCCGCGGCACCTACTTCACGCCCACCATGGACGCCATCTCCGGCATGGCCACCTCGTCCGATCCGATCCTCGCCGCCCGCGGCAAGGAGTACACGCCTATCCACAAGGCCGCCGTCCTGGCTGCCCACGAGGCAGGTGTCACCGTAGTAGCCGGCACCGACTCCTTCGGCAACGACGTCACCCCGCTGGGGAAGGAAGTCCGGCTGCTCAACGAGGCCGGCCTGTCCCCGCTCGAGGCGCTGCGCGCCGCGACCACCTACGCTGCACGCCTGCTCAACTGGGAAGGCAAGGCCGGCCGCTTCATGCCGGGCGCCTTCGCCGACGCCGTCGTGGTCGATGCCGACCCGCTGAGCGACGGCACTGCCCTCGAAAAGGTGCGCACCGTCGTCGCGCAGGGAACCGTGGTGCGCAACGGCCTCTAGCGAGGAGCGCGAACGTACACTTGTGGCCCCAAAATCCGCGATTTCGGGGCCGCAGCTGTACGTTCGCGCAAACCGTGCGGGGAGGATGGTTCAGGGGTGCTACATCGAGCTGGCCAACGCTTTAGGATTGGCTTATGGATGTCCGCCAGCTCCAGGTGTTGCGTGAACTCGGTGAACTCGGCAGCGTGAAGGCCGTCGCCGAGGCCATGATGGTCACGCCCTCCGCCGTGTCCCAGCAGCTCACCCTCCTGCAGCGCAGCGCCGGGGTGCCGCTCACCCGCAAGGAGGGCCGGAACCTGGTCCTGACCGACGCCGGCCAGGTGCTCGCCGACGCCGGGGGTGCCGTAATTCTCGCCATGGCGCAGGCCAGGGCCGCCATCGACTCGTACCAGGAAGAGCCTGACGCCGCGGTGACCCTGAGCGGCTTCCACAGCGCCGGCCAGGCCCTGTTCGCACCCCTCGCCCGCTCCCTGAAAGGGTCCGGGCTGCCCACAGTCCGCTTCTCCGATGAAGATGTAGCCCAGCAGGAGTTCCCCGCCCTGACGGCGCGCTACGACCTGGTCCTCGCGCATCGGATGGAGCACAGCAGGCCGTGGCCCGAGGGGCGGATAGCCGTCATTCCGCTGGCCAGCGAACCGCTCGACATCGCGCTCCCGCCCGGGCATCCCCTGGCCGGAAAAGAATCAGTCAGCGTGGCCGACATCGCCGACGAACCCTGGGTAACGAGCCGGCCCGGATACTCCCCCGATGATGTGCTGAAGGCCGTCGCCGCGGTTGCGAGCAAGCCCCTGAACATCGTGCACCGGGTCAACGACTACACGACCGTGTCCGCCCTCGTTGCGGCGGGGGATGTCCTGGGCCTGCTGCCCCGGTTCACCTCCGGACCGGCCTTTGATCCGCAGGCCGGGTCCGGCGTCGTGCTGCGACCGCTCCGCGGAATCAACACACGCCGCCGGATCGACCTGCTTGCCCGGCCGGAGAACCTGGAGCGGCGCTCCGTACGGACAGTGTGCGATGCGCTCGCAGGAGTCATGCACAGCCTGGGCGGCTAAGCAGCCCTAGGAAAGCTGTGCCCGCGCCGGCTGGCCGCTCTCGAAATAGTCCACCAGTCCGGCCGGGAGCGCCGGCACTTCCCGGGCTCCGCCGTCGGCCCGCAGCGATTCAGCGGCCAGCACGCCGGCCGCCACCGCCTGGCGGGCGGCAACCGGCGAGGTCTGGGTGGGCCCGCCGTCGGCCGCGAAGCGCAGGAACTCGGCAATCAGGCGCGGATCGGCGCCCCCGTGCCCGCCCTCGCCGTCCCGGATGGTGATGGTTTCGTCCGGCTCGGCGTAGCCCAGGGTGCGTTTGGTCCAGACGCCGATCCGCTCCCCCGGCCCGTCGCCGAAGTTCTCGATCCGGCCCTTGGTGCCAATCACGGTGTAGTTCCGCCAGTAGTCCGGGGTGAAGTGGCACTGCTGGTAGGAGGCGAGCACGCCGTTGTCCAGCACCATGTTCACCATGGAAATGTCCTCGACGTCGATCCGCTCGGCCAGCCCGTGCTGTTCGGTGGGCGGCCAATTGTCCAGCGAGAACCAGTCGCCCATCCGCTTGGCGCTGTTGTCGCTGCGGTCCTGCACGTCGCCGTACACCGCCAGGTCGCCGACGGCGGACACCCGCCGGGAGTAGCCGTTCGCCAGCCAGTGGATGACGTCGATGTCGTGCGCGCCCTTCTGGAGCAGCAGCGAGGTGACGTTCTTCTGCTCGGAGTGCCAGTCCTTGAAGTAGTAGTCCCCGCCGTGGCCTACGAAATGCCGGCACCAGACGGCCTTGACCTCGCCGATCCTGCCCTGTTCGATCAGCTCGCGCATCTGGACCACCACGGGCATGTGGCGCATGTTGTGGCCTACATAAAGCCGGGTACCGCTTTCGTACGCGGCCTGCAGGATGGAATCCGCGGCCTCGATGGTGATGTCGAGAGGCTTCTCGCAGAAGGTCGGGATGCCCGCCCGGAGCGTACGGACCGCGACGGCGGCGTGCTGGTTGTCCGGGGTGAGCACCAGGACTGCGTCGATACCGCTATCGATCAGTTCCTGGAGATCGCCGGTCACCTTCACGGTAGGGATGCGCGCGGCAGCATCGGCACGGCCGCGTTCGCTGGTGTCGCAGATAATGGTCACCTCCGAACCCTGCCCCGGCTTGTGCGCGTGGCGCCAGAGCCCTGCGCGCAGGCCGAAGCCCACCACGCCGATCTTCATGTCTTCGGTTCCCATGTGTTTCGTGCTTCTTTCTGTTCTCAGTAAAGTCTGTTGGTTTCGCTGCGGTGCGGGGCCGATTCCCGGACGAAGAGCTGCCAGGGGAAGTTCAGGACCGCGGGGGGCGCCGCGGGGGTGCTGCCGCCGTCGACGGCCCTCTTCAGCAGCAGCCGCGCCACCCGCTCGAAGAAGTCCACCGGGCCTACGGTGCTCAGCGAGGGCGACATCCGCTCGCCTTCGCTGGCGTTGCCGACGCCGATGATGTCCACGTCCTGGCCGACGGTCAGCCCGAGCCGCTGCGCGGCGTTGATCGCGCTGACGGCCGCGTAATCCGTGGTGGCATACAGGGCGGTGGGCCGGTCTTCGCGGCCAAGCAGGCGCATGGTGGCCGCATAGGCGCCCGCGGTGGTGCCGTCAAAGACGCCCACATGGTCCTTGTTCACGCCGATGCCCGCCCGGGCGAGCGTGGAGGTATAGGCCTCGTAGCGCTGCCCGGTCGGGGGCTGCCCCTCGCGGGCGGGCACCAGGCAACCCACCTTGCGGTGGCCCGCCAACAGGTGCTCCACCGCGAGGGTGCAGCCGGGTCCGGCAACGGAACGGATGACGTCGAAACCGGCGGCCTCGAGTTCCTCGTCAAACACCACCAAGGTGGTGCCACGGGCCGCAAGCCCGGCCAGGGCCCGGTGTTGTTCCGGGGTGACGGCATCCACGAACACGGCATCGGCGTCGTGGCTCTGGAGCACCTTCATCCAGTCCGCGTCGCCGAGGATCAGCGGCGTGATCCCCAGCGGCGCCGCCACTCTCTGCACGGCCTCGATCACGGACAGCGACCAAGGGTCCGAGAGCATGGTCAAGGACAGGATGACGGTGTTGGTCCGCCCGGTCCGGATGGCCCGGGCCGCCTGGTTGGGCCGGTAGCCGAGCCGCTCCGCCGCGGCGCGCACACGCTCCACGGTGGTATCCGAGACCCCCGGCCCGCCTTCGCCGCGCCGGCCGGACATCACGTAGGACACCGTCGCCGTGGAGACCCCTGCCTCGGCCGCGACCATGCGGATGGTCGGGCGGATTCCGCTGCCTGTTGTCCTGGCCATGCTTTCCCCCTGCTCGTTTGCTGCAGCCCCAGTCTGCTGTGTTCAGGCTAAGGCGAACCTTCGCTTACGCGCGGAAGACCGGGACATCGGACGGCAATGCCGCCTGGTATTCGTCGCGGATCTTCTCGCCGCCCTCGGACTTCCAGCGCTTGACGGCGGCCTCCAGCTCTGCCATCTTGGCGCGCCCTGTGATGATGTCGACCACCTTGTCGCGCAGCTGCTTGGTGATCTTGGCGCCCACCTTGGAGTTCGTGTCCGAGTACGTGCCGTTGGTGGGATTGCGCCAGGCGAGGTCCAGGAGCTTCTTCTGCTGCCCGTTGACGTACCTGGTGTCATCGTCGAAGCCGGGGTTGAAGACCACGTTCTCCGGGCTGGACATGATGTTCAGCGCCGAGACAAGACCCGGCAGGTTGCTGGTGCCGGATTCGGTGAGCTGCGGGTTGCCCTTGGCGTCAAGGGCGTAGTCCTTGCCGGCCTCGCCGAAGTTCTTCTGCATGTATTCCACGGTGCCGAACGGAGCGGAGAGGTAGTTGATGAGCGACAGCAGTTCGCGGATCTTGCCTTCGTCGGCTTTCTTGAACGGGGTGAAGCCGACGGTGCCGTAGCCCATGTCGTAGGTGGGCTTCACCTTGCCGTCCGCGCTGAAGGGCACGAGGATGTCGAACGCCTGGTCCTTGTTGAAGGCACGGTAGGCCTTGATGTCGTGCGGACCCACCAGCACCTGCCCGGCAACGCTGCCGTTGGCCACGCGGTTGCGGATGTCCGGAACGTTCACGTCAGGGTAGAAGACTCCGGCCGCGAACAGCTTGGCCGTGAACTCGACGCCGGCGGCGTACTCGGGGGTCTCGAACAGGTGGGTCAGGGTGCGGTCCTTGTTGACAGCCCAGGCGTTGGGGGCGCCGAACCATTCGGTGACCATGTGCAGGATGTTCACATAGGCCGGTTCCAGGGCGTACTTGCGCTCCGCGGGCCGGGTGAGCTCCTTTGCCTTCGCCAGGAATTCGTCCGCCGAGGACGCGGTCAGGCCGCCGACCTTTTCCCAAACGTCGCGGCGGCCGGACATGATCTGTCCGAACGGCGTGCTCGGGATGGGCGCGCCCCAGATCTTGCCGTTGACGACGGCGGTCTTCCAGGAGTCCGGCTTGAGCGCGGCGAGGTTGGGGTACTCGAGCACGGCGTCGCCGGAGAGGTACTTGGTGAGATCCTGGAACTTCGCCTCCAGCATGGGGCCGACATTGGGTATGCCCTGGTTCGGCGGGACCCACATCATGTCCGGCAGGTCGTCGCTGGCCAGGACGGTGGCGAACTTGGCGGGGTAGCCGTCGCCGATGTCCTCGGCGATCTGCAGCTGCAGTTCGCCGCCGAGCTTGGCGTTGAGCCGCTGCCAGAAGGGGTTGTCCTTCATGCCCGGGCTCATGGTTTCGAAGGTCTCGGTGAGGCCCGTGACCTTGCCCTTGAGCGGGGCTTCCTTGACCGAGGTGACGCCTTGGGGCAGCTTGAAGAACGCTGCCTGCAGGCCCTTGGAGTTGCCCGCGAGGTCGGCGGTGACCCCGGTGAACTCCTTGTAGGTGGGGAGCTTGACTCCGGCGGAAGCGGCCGCTCCGCCGCTGCCGCCGGAGGTGCCGCCGCCACCGCAGGCGGCAAGGCCCGCCGTCGTGACCGCCAGGCCGGCCAGGCCGAGGAAGCCCCGGCGGCTGAAGCCCGTGTTCAGGGTTGGTGCACTCATGTGTTCATGCCTTTCAACTGGGTATGGACAGCTCGGAAAAACTCAGCCCTTCACCGCGCCCGTGAGGACGCCCTTGGTGAAGTGCTTCTGGAGGAACGGGTAAACCATCAGGATCGGGACCAGGGCCACCACCACCACGGCCATCTGGATGGACTGGCTCGGCGGCACCGAGGAGATCCCCAGGCCGTCGGCGGCGCCGGAGCCCTGGACGACGAAGTTGCGCAGCAGCAGCTGGATAGGCCATTTGCTGTGGTCGTTGATGTAGAGGAGGGCGTTGAAGAAGGAGTTCCAGAAGCCCACCGCGTAGAACAGCCCGACGACGGCGATCACCGCCTTGGACAGCGGCATCACAATCCGCCACAGGATGGTCCAGTCGCTGGCGCCGTCGATCCGGGCGCTCTCGATGAGTTCCTGCGGGATGTTCATGAAGAAGGAGCGCATCACCACGAAGTTGAAGGCCCCGAAGATGCCGGGCAGGATCAGCGACCACAGGCTGTCCAGCAGGCCGAGCTGCTTGATCATGAGGAAGGACGGGATCAGGCCCGGAGCGAACAGCAGGGTGAAGAGCACCGCGAGGACCACGGGGCGGCCGAACAACACCGGCCGGCTGGTGGCGTAAGCCATGGTGATCGTTACGAACAGGGCCAGGACCGTGCCGATGATCGTCACGAAGGCGCTGACGCCCAGGGAATTCAGCACCATGGGGCCGTTGAAGATGGTCTGGTAGGCCTCCAGGGTGGGCCGCTCGGGCCAGAGCACGAAGCCGCCGGCCTTGGCGAGCTGTTCCTTGTCCGCCAGCGAGGTGGAAACCACCAGCAGGATCGGCACGATGATCGAGGCGCCGAAGAGCACCAGGACCAGGGCCTTGACGGTCTGGTAAAGGGGCGAAGGCCGCTCCTTCCAGACAGGACGCTTGGGGTTGTAGCTCAGTTCCTTCGGCTTGCGGCCGAGCGGGATTCTTCCCGCGGATTGTGTGACTGCCATGATGCTCAGCCGACTTTCTTTGCGAAGATGCCGTCCTCGCCGAAGCGGTGGGCAAGTTTGTTGGCGGCGTAGATCAGCAGGGCGCTCACCACGCCCTTGGCCAGGCCGGCGGCGGCGCCGGAGCTCCAGCCGCCGCCCACGACGCCGGTGTAGTAGGTGAAGGTGTCCAGCACCTCGGCGGCCCCCGCGCCCACGGCGTCGCGCTGCAGGATGAACTGCTCGAAGCCGACCGACAGGATGTCGCCGATCCGCAGGATCAGCAGCAGCACGATCACCGAACGGAGTCCGGGGAGCGTGATGTGCCACATGCGGCGCCAGCGCCCGGCGCCGTCGGCGGCTGCCGCCTCGTACAGGGACGCATCGATGCTGGCCAGGGCGGCGAGGAAGATGATCATCGCCCAGCCGGCGTCCTTCCAGATCATCTGGGCCACCACCAGCACCGGGAAGGTTTCCGGGTTGGTCATGAAGGGAATAGGGTCCATGCCGAACTGGCGCAGGGAGTTGTTGATGAATCCGGCGCCGCCGAGCATCTGTTGGAAGAGCGCGATCACCAGCACCCAGGACAGGAAGTGCGGCAGGTAGGCGATGCTCTGGAAGATCTTCCGGACCCGGGTGCTGATCAGCGAGTCCACGATCAGCGCCAGGACCAGCGGCACCGGGAACAGGAAGACCAGCTGCCAGGCAGCCAGGTACAGAGTGTTCCAGAAGGCCTGCAGGAAGTCCGGGTTGTCGAACAGGTCAACGAAGTTCTGCCAGCCCACCCACAAGCTGTCCCCGATGCCCAGGAACGGCTGGTAGTCCTGGAAGGCGATGACGTTGCCGAGGATGGGGATGTAGAAGAACAGCAGCAGGAAGACGATGCCCGGCACCATCATCAGCAGCATCTGCCTGTCGCGGCGCAGCCTGGCCCGGAAACCCTGCTTGCCGGCCGGCATCCGGCGTTTCTCCGACTTGACGGGCTTTCCCTTTCCGCGGCCCGGGCGGCCTTCGGCATGGGCCGGGACGTCGCGGGCAGCCGGCAGGGCCGGGGCGGCTTCCGTCGTCTGGTTCATGCGCTCTCCTCGTTTGGCTGGGTTTGGCGTTTGGCTGACTCTTGGCTGTGACTCAGGCCACGCTCGTTAACCGTTTAACAAACCATAAGTGACGCGCGGGACGTTTGCAAGATGATGATTGAAACAAGCTCAAAGTAACAGTGATTCGTCACCTGCGCCGGTTAAACAAAAACTGGCTCGCAGTTGTAGACGTTTTGACGGGTCAAAACGGCCTTAAACTGCGAGCCAGTTGGGTGGTGCGGGGAAGGTCAGCCCTCGACGCCGAGCTTCTCCAGGATCAGCTCGCGCACGCGGCCGGCGTCGGCCTGGCCGCGGGTGGCCTTCATGACGCCGCCGACGATCGCGCCGATGGCCTGGACCTTGCCGCCGCGGATCTTCTCCGCGACGTCCGGCTGGGCGGCCAGGGCGGCGTCGATGGCTTCCAGCAGGGGGCCGTCGTCGGACACGACCGCAAGGCCGCGCTTCTCGACGATCTCGGAAGGGCTGCCCTCGCCGGCGAGCACGCCGTCGAGCACCTGGGAGGCCATCTTGTTGTTGATCTTGCCTTCTTCGACCAGGGCGTTGAGCTCAACGATGGTCTGCGGGGTCACGCCGAGTTCGGCGGGATCGACGTCAGCCGTCTTGGCACGGCCCACGATCTCGCCCATCCACCACTTGCGGGCCACGGAGGCGCTGGCGCCGGCCGCGATGGTCTCCTCGATGGAGTCCATGACGCCGGCGTTCACCACGTCGCGGAACTCCAGGTCCGAGTAGCCCCAGGCTTCCTTGAGCCGCTTGCGGCGCTCGGCGGGCGGCTCGGGCAGGGTGGCACGCAGTTCCTCCACCCACTCACGCGAGGCAACGACGGGAACCAGGTCCGGCTCCGGGAAGTAGCGGTAGTCGTCGGCGTCGGACTTGGCGCGGCCCGACGTCGTCGTGCGCGTGTCCTCATGCCAGTGGCGGGTCTCCTGGATTACCGGCTGGCCGGAGTCAAGGACGGCGGCGTGGCGCTGGATCTCGAAGCGGACGGCGTGCTCGACGGCGCGCAGCGAGTTCACGTTCTTCGTTTCGGAGCGGATGCCGAAGCGTTCCTGGCCGTGCGGGCGCAGGGAGACGTTGGCGTCGCAGCGGACGTTGCCGCGCTCCATCTTCGCGTCGGACACGCCGAGGTTCTTGACGATCTCGCGGACCGCGGCAACGTAAGCCTTGGCCAGTTCCGGCGCGCGGCTGCCCGCACCCTCGATCGGCTTGGTGACGATCTCCACCAGCGGCACGCCGGCTCGGTTGTAGTCCACCAGGGAGTAGTCGGCGCCCTGGATGCGGCCCGCGGCGCCGCCCATGTGGGTGAGCTTGCCGGCGTCCTCTTCCATGTGCGCCCGCTCGATCTCGACGCGGAACACAGTGCCGTCCTCGAGTTCGATGTCCAGGTAGCCGTCGTATGCGATGGGCTCGTCGTACTGGGAGGTCTGGAAGTTCTTCGGAGTGTCCGGGTAGAAGTAGTTCTTCCGGGCGAAGCGGCAGGTTTCGGCGATCTTGCAGTTCAGCGCGAGGCCGATCTTGATGGAGGACTCGACGGCGGCCTTGTTCACCACCGGGAGGACGCCCGGCAGGCCGAGGTCGACTTCGTTGACGTTGGTGTTCGGGTCGTCACCGAAGACGTTCGGGGCAGAGGAGAACATCTTCGTCTTGGTATTGAGCTCCACGTGGACCTCGAAGCCAAGGACGGGATCGTACTTCTCCATGGCTTCTTCGAAGCTGAGGATCGTGTCGGCAGACATTAGTTGGAACCTCCCACGGTGTTTGCGGCGCCGATCGCGGGTGCCTGCAGTTCAGGGGCACGGTCAAGCAGCGGGCCGCCCCACTTCTCTTCGAGCAGCGATTCGAGGACGGCACCCACCCGGTAGAGGCGGGCGTCCTCGCGGGCCGGGGCGAGCAGCTGGATACCCACGGGCAGGCCGTCTTCGTCGGCCAGGCCGCCGGGCAAGGTCAGGCCCGGGACGCCGGCCATGTTCGCCGGAATCGTGGCCACGTCGTTGAGGTACATGGCCAGCGGGTCGTTGAGCTTCTCCCCCAGCTTGAACGCCGTGGTGGGCGCCGTCGGGGAGATCAGCACGTCGGCCTGGGCGAACGCGGCGTCGAAGTCGCGCTGGATCAGGGTGCGCACCTTCTGGGCCGAACCATAGTAGGCGTCGTAGTAGCCGGCGCTCAGGGCGTAGGTGCCCAGGATGATGCGGCGTTTGACCTCGTCGCCGAAACCGGCGGCGCGGGTGGCACCCATGACGCGTTCAATGGTCAGGGGCCCATCCTTGGGCAGCACGCGCAGGCCGAAGCGGACGCCGTCGAACTTGGCCAGGTTGCTGGACGCCTCGGACGGCATGATCAGGTAGTAGGCGCCGAGCGCGTACTTGAAGTTCGGGCAGGAAACCTCGACGATTTCCGCGCCGGCGTCCTTGAGCAGCTCCAGGGATTCGTTGAAGCGGTTCTCGACGCCGGCCTGGTAGCCCTCGCCGTGCAGTTCCTTGATGATGCCGATCTTCATGCCCGTGACGTTGCCAGTGCGTGCGGCCGCCACCAGGTTGTCGAAGGGATCGGTCAGGGAGGTGGAGTCCTGCGGGTCGTGGCCGCCGATGACTTCCTGCAGCAGCGCCGAGTCCAGCACCGTCCGGGAGACCGGGCCGATCTGGTCCAGGGAGGAGGCCATGGCGATGGCGCCATAGCGGGACACCGCACCGTAAGTGGGCTTCACGCCGACCGTGCCGGTGACGGCGCCGGGCTGGCGGATGGAACCGCCAGTGTCCGTGCCGAGCGCCAGCGGCGCCTCGAAGGCGGCGACGGCGGCAGCGGAGCCACCGCCCGAGCCGCCCGGGATGCGGTCCAGGTCCCAGGGGTTGCGGGTGGGACCGTAGGCCGAGTGCTCCGTGGAGGAACCCATGGCGAATTCGTCCAGGTTGGTCTTGCCCAGGATCGGCATCTTCGCGGCGCGCAGCTTCTTGATGACGGTGGCGTCGTACGGGCTGTGCCAGCCCTCGAGGATCTTCGAACCGGCCGTGGTGGGCTGGCCGATGGTGACGATCAGGTCCTTGACGGCGATCGGCACACCGGCCAGTTCGTGCAGTTCCTCGGCGGCAGCCCCGCCTTCGGCGCGGATCGCGTCCACTTCAGCGGCGACGGCGAGCGCCTCCTCTGCGTTGACGTGCAGGAAGGCGTTGACCTGGCCGTCGACGGCGGCGATGCGGTCCAGGTATGCCTGCGTCACCTCGACGGAGGTCACTTCGCCCACGGCAAGCTTTGCGGCAAGGGCTGCGGCGGACAGGCGGATGAGTTCGGTGTCAGTCATCGTCTTAGTCCTCGTCCAGGATGGCCGGGACCTTGAAGCGGTCCTCGGCGGCGTCCGGCGCGCCGGACAGCGCCTGCTCGGCGGTGAAAGTGTGGCCAACGACGTCTTCGCGGAAGACGTTGCTCAGCGGGATCGGGTGGGACGTGGCCGGGACGTCGTCCCCGGCGGCTTCGCTGACGGACTTCACCGAGTCCACGATGACGGCGAGTTCGCCCGCCATCCGGTCCAGCTCTTCGGCACTCATTTCAATGTGAGCGAGCCGCGCAAGATGCGCCACATCGTCACGGTTGATCGCAGCCATGGATCTCCCCTGCAAGTTCAAATGGTTTTCCGGACCAGTCTACTTTGGTTGGGCTGGCTCAAGAGCCGTATGCGCGTCCGGCGCCGCGTCACCTTCCGGCTGTCGGCCGTGGCTGGCTTCCGGCGGCGAACCGGACGATCCTTCAGAGGCCGGTTGGACGTGGGCGCGCTTTAGCGTGCTCCACGTTCCAGGTCGGCTAGTTCTGATTCAAGTTGCTGGGTCAGGTTGCGCAGGCGGCGGATGTGCTCATGGGAGACACGCCCTGGCTGGCTGGTGACTTGTGCGTCAACGTCGAAGACGGTGTTAGGGCTGTGCCAGACGTTGAACCATTCGAGACCATGGCCGAGGGCGTCCCGGGTGACACCTTGGAGCAGAAGCAGCGGTTCCCGGGTGTTGATGTTCAGTTTCCGTGCCAGGTCAGGATCTGAAGATGCGGCCTGTATCTGGCGGGGTCCGCCGACGGGGTGGTAACCATGGTCGCGCATGAGGCTGAGGAGTGAGGCGTTTTCGAGCAGTTCCGCGGTGAAGTGCGGGAAGAAGTCGCGCGGGACCCAGGTGCGCATGAAGGCAACGGGAAGATCGTCGAGATAGCGGACCCGCTCGATTTTCCACGTGTTGGTGGTGTTGAGGGCCTCGATGCCCGCCTGGGGCGGTTCGGAAGGTTCCACGCTGAGGACATGGGTGCGCATGCGTTGCCCGTGCGCAGCCGCCTGCTCATCCAGGCCGCCGGCGCGCTGAACGTGACGTCGAAGGACAGGCGTTGCGGCCACTACGCTGCCGCGGCCGCGCTGGCGTCGGATCAGACCCAGGTCGGCAAGGCCTGACAGGGCCTGGCGCACGACGCTCCGGGAGACCCCGAACTGCCTTTGCAGTTCCTCTTCGGTGGGCAGGGAGGAGCCCGGGGACAGGGCCAGGTCCACGATCTGCCGGTGCAGGATGTCCCGGATTTGCGCGTGGAGCGGGCCTCCGGCCTCCCGGTTCAGGCCGCCGTTGCGTCCCGCCGGTCCCGACGCTGGTTCTGCTGGTTCCAAACTCACGCTAACTCCTCTGCCGCTGTGCAAATCTTAGCCCTCCCGCCGCATCCCTAGCGGTCTGCAGCGTTTTCAATCGGCCTTGACGTGACCTACGCCACCCATTATTGTACGTATCAAAGGTACGTACAACTTCGGAACTTGGGATCACGGAAGATGCCAGGGACATGGAGCGCAAGTCACCTGCTTGAGCCCGCATTGGTGCGTGAGCGAAATGAAAGTACCTGCAGGTGACAGTCAGATACGTGAGTTTCAAACCCCCTTGAATTGGAGAATTCCATGCGCGACCCGCGCTCGGTGCGTTGCACCTATTACCTTGAATCTGAGATTGAGCCCGAGAAGGCCGCTGCCATCATGGCGGGTGAGCAGTCCAGCGGCACGTTCCTGCCGGTGCCCGGCGAATCCGCCCGCATCCGGGAACGGCACGCCGCCCGGATATCGGATGTTCAGGAGCTTGGCTTTTGCCGGCCTTCCCTGCCGTCACGGGCGAACCCGGAAAAAGTCCGTGCTGCCCTGGTGACTGTTGATTTCCCGATGGAGAACGTCGGACCCGACCTGGCCACCCTGCAGACTGCCATCGCAGGGAATCTTTTCGAGCTGGGTGATTTGTATGCCTGCCGGTTGCAGGACATTGTTCTGCCGGAGGACTTCGTGGCCGCCCACCCTGGGCCGGCCTTCGGCATCGGGGGGACGCGCAAACTCATCAGTGACGTTCAGGGCGTGATGGTCGGCACCATCGTCAAGCCCAATGTCGGGCTCTCGGAAGAGGAGTTCCGTCTGGTCGTCAGGGATCTGGCGATGGCGTCCATTGACCTGATCAAGGACGACGAGCTGATGACCGATCCGGCGTATCTGCCGCTGGAACGGCGGGTCGCGGTTGCTACCGAGGAAATCCGTGCCGCGGAGCAGGTCACTGGACACTCGACGATGTATGCCTTCAACATCACCGGCGACCTTGGCGGGCTGCGCAAACGTCACGACCTGGTTGTTGAAGCCGGTGGCCGCTGCGTGATGTTGAACATCCCGGTGATGGGAATGCCGGCCCTGGCGTTGCTCCGCAGCTTCGCCGAGGTCCCGATCCACGGCCACCGTGCGGGCCTCGCCGCCTCCATGCGGTCCAAGGCCCTGGGAATGGATTACCGGGTCTGGCAGCAAATGGCCCGCCTTGCCGGCGCCGACCACCTGCACGCCAGCGGACTCGGCAGCAAGTTCTACGAACTCGACGAAGAAGTCGCCGCGAACATCCGCAGCCTGCTCGAACCTCTCGGCCAGAGCATCACACCGCTGCCCGTCTTGTCCTCCGGGCAGAACGTCACCACCCCCGGGCCCACGTTCGACGCGGTTGGTTCCACTGACCTGATGATGCTGGCCGGCGGCGGGGTCGCAGCCCACCCGGACGGTCCCGGCGCCGGAGTGCGCAGCCTGCGCCAGTCGTGGGAAGCAGCCGTGGGCGGGGTGCCGCTGCAGACTGCAGCCACCAAGCAGGCGGAAACTGGAGATGACGCCCTGTTGCATGCGGTCCAGGCTTTCGGGAAAGGTGCCTGACATGCCAGCTTTCGGTTTCGTCGCGGACGACCTCACCGGAGCCGCCGACGTCCTGGCCCAGTCCCACCGCTGCGGCTTGGAAGGTGCACTGGTCATCGGGGACGCGCCGCTGCCCACGGACACCGACGTCGTCGGGTTCGCAGGTCCGGCACGGTCCCTGTCCGGGGCAGCGTTCGACAATCTGGTCACCCGTGACCTGGCCGGCATAGCGGCCCTGAACCTGGACGTGCTGCTGTACAAGGTCTGCTCCACGTTCGACAGCTCCGCCACTGTGGGAAGCATTGGCCGCGGGATCCAGCTGCTCCATGAGCAGTTCCCCATGCACGGCCCCATTCCCGTGGTGCCGGCCCAGCCGGGCTTCGGCCGCTACACCGCCTTCAGTAACCACTACGCGACCCATGCCGGAAAAATCTACCGCCTGGACCGCCATCCGGTGATGTCACGGCACCCCTCCACCCCTATGCCCGAGGCCGACCTGCGCCAAGTCCTGGCCGAACAGCTCGGCGGCGGCCAGGTGCCCGGGGCCATCCATCTGCCCGCCTATGACGACGGCACCTTCAAGGATGCCTGGGCGGACCGGCGCCGGGAACGCGGGGCGCAGGCCTTTGTGGTCGACGCTGTGGACGAACACCAGATGGATGCCATCGCCGAAGCCCTCACGCGTGAAGAACACGGCCACGGTCCATCCATCGTCGTCGGATCCGGCGGCATCATGGCAGCCCTGGCACGCTCAATCTCGGACCAGGCTCCCCGCACTCCCGGGCCACAGCGCCCGGCCGGGCCGGTGCTGGCGGTGAGCGCGTCGGCGTCCAGCACCACGGCGGAGCAGCTCAACGACGCTATCTCCAATGGCTGGGAGGACGTTCCCGTGCCTGCCGAGCTGCTGCAGCGCGATGACAGAACGCTCGTCGCAGCCCTCGACGAACGGGTTTCCGCTGCCCTGAGGGCAGGCAGGAACGTCGTCGTGCACACCACCCGTGGAGCCGCGGACCCCCGCTACGGTGCCGGTCAACCGGTGGATGCCGGCTACGTCGGCACACTGATCGGCGGCATCGCCGCCCGGATGGCCGACGCCGGTCTCACCCACGACATCGCCGTCTGCGGCGGTGACACCTCCAGCCATGCACTCATCGCCATGGGCGTACGCCAGCTGCGCGTTTCCGACCAATTCGTCACTGCCGGCCCCATCCTGCGGGCCGACGACGACTCTACCGTCGCCGCATGCCGGCTGCTCCTCAAGGGCGGACAGGTCGGCCCCACCGACATCCTGCGCCGCTTCGCCGGCCAACTCCCCAGCTGATCCCCAACAGATATTCCCTCCACGCATCACCAGAACCAACGAAAGGCGGCCCCCATGCGGGCAGTAGTCAAGAACGCAGCCGAACGAGGCGTCACCTACGTCACCGACGCCGGCGACCCCAAAGCCACAGAAGGCTCAGTCGTCATCGAAGTAGGAGCCGCGTCCCTGTGCGGCACCGACCGTGAACTCTACGAATGGACCCCCTCGGCCCAGGCGTTCAACCTCAACCTCCCCGTCATCCTCGGCCACGAAGGCGCAGGAACCATCGTCGAAGTCGGCCCCGGCGTCACCGGCCTCAAGGTCGGCGACCAGGTCGCCCTCGAAAGCCACCTCACCTGCGGCCAGTGCTTCCCCTGCCGCACCGGCGACGCACACACCTGCGAACGCACCGGCATCCTCGGAATGCACATCGACGGCGTCTTCGCCGAGTACGCCTCCGTCCCGCAGGACATCTGCGTCAAGCTCCCCACCGGACTGTCCCTGGAATCCGGCGCCCTGCTCGAAGCCGCCGGCGTCGCCGTCCACGCCATCCAGCGCGCCAACTACTCCGTCGCAGGCCGCGCCGTGCTCGTCAGCGGCGCAGGCCCCGTCGGCCTCGTCGTCGTGAACCTGGCACTGCTCATGGGCGCCAGCCATGTCATCGCCGTCGACCCCAACCCCTACCGGAGGGCCCAAGCCGAGAAACTCGGTGCGACAGCCCTGCACCCCAACGACGGCATCGTCGACCGCTGCCGCGAACTGACCGGCCGCCGCGGCGGCTTCGACGTCGCCTTCGAATGCTCAGGAGCCCCCGGCACGCTGACAACACTCTTCGAAGCCGTCCGCCGCGAAGCCACCGTCATCACCGTCGGACACCCCAGCCGCCCCGCAGAAGTCGACATCGCTGCCTACATCAACAAAAAGGGCATCACCCTGCGCGGCATCTTCGGACGCCGGCTCTGGGAAACCTGGGAACAAAGCCTGCTGCTCCTCGATTCCGGAAAGCTGGAACTGGACTGGCTCATCACCCACCGCAAGAAGCTCAGCGACATCGACGAAGCCGTCGAACTGCTCACCGGAGACGCCTGCAAAGTCCTGCTCATCCCGAGCCTGGGCTAAACACACCCCCACCCGCGCACCCGCCCAGGAACGCGCGGACCAAGCACACCCCAGCCATTCACAGGAGAAATCAATGTCGATTCCCATCAAGAAAGCCCTGGAAAAAGTCCCCGGCGGAATGATGCTGGTGCCCCTTGGCATCGGCGCCGTCATCCACACCCTCGCACCTGACGCCGGAAAATTCTTCGGATCTTTCACCGGCGCATTCTTCACCGGCCTGGCACCCCTGCTGGCCGTGTTCTTCGTTTGCCTTGGCGCAACACTCGAAGTCAAATCCACGCCCTACATCCTTAAAAAGGGCGGCGTGCTGCTCGGCTCCAAAATCCTCTTCGCCATCCTCATCGGCGTCATCGCCGGACACTTTCTCGGTGAAGCACCCATCGACTCAGGAATCCTCGCAGGCCTCTCAACCCTCGCGCTCGTCGCCGCACTCAACGACACCAATGGCGGGCTCTACATCTCCCTCATGGGCCAGTTCGGCCGCAAGCGGGACGCCGGCGCCTACTCCATCCTGTCCCTGGAATCAGGCCCCTTCCTGACCATGGTTACCCTCGGCATCGCAGGACTGTCCGCCTTCCCCTGGCAGGCACTCGTCGGCGCCATCCTCCCGCTGGCCCTGGGCATGCTCCTTGGAAACCTGGACAAGAACATACGGATTCTCCTGGCCCCACTGGTACCTGCCATGGTGCCGTTCCTCGGCCTGTCCCTCGGCCTGACCATCAACCTCAACGCAGTCGTAGAAGCAGGGCTCCTCGGCATCGCCCTTGGCCTGTTCGTGGTCCTCGTCGGCGGCGCAGTGCTGCTGCTCGCCGACAAACTCACCGGCGGTGATGGCGTTGCAGGCCTCGCCGCAGCAACCACAGCCGGCAACGCTGCGCTTGTCCCCGCCATCATCGCCACAGCCAACCCCGTCTACGCCCCAGCCGCAGACCACGCCACCGTCCTCGTGGCAGCATCGGTCGTCGTCTCCGCAGTCCTCTGCCCGATCGTGACCTCAGCATGGGCGCGCCGGGTACAGAAAAAGGAGGCCACCGCGAACACACACGACAGCTCCGCGGAACGGGCCGCGGTAGCCCCCAAACACGCAGTCGAACCCCAAAATTAGGTATCTGCTTGGCTGAAGTCGCCCCGCAGTAGGCCGGGCTGATTGACGAACTCAGCTGCCCCTGATCAGACCGCAACTCAGGGATATGGCGCAGACATCTCGGTATATGAGACATTCTGTCTTGAATTATGGACTTTCGGCATATCGTGGGGCATGGACGCGACTCAGGAACTCCCGGACTCTATTCCTCCTTTCGTCGACGGAGTCTGGCTTCAAAGGCACCGCGATGGCGTGGTTGTCGCCGACGCACGCTGGTACCTCGACGGTTCCTCCGGGCGGGGCGCCTACGACAGCGGGCACATCCCAAACGCCGTGTTCGTGGACCTCGACGCGTGGCTCTCAGGCGGCGCCGGTCCGAGCGGGCTCAATCCACTGCCCGATCCGGCGGTGTTCGCCCGGGGGATGTCTTCTCTCGGCGTAGGCGACGACTCGACGGTCGTCGCCTACGACGACGCCGGGGGCGTCATTGCGGCACGGCTCGTGTGGATGCTGCGGGCGCTCGGGAAGCGGGCGGCATTGCTCGATGGCGGCATC
The DNA here is from genome assembly GCF_047977865.1 of Curtobacterium sp. LFS079. NCBI lineage: Bacteria > Bacillati > Actinomycetota > Actinomycetes > Micrococcales > Microbacteriaceae > Curtobacterium > Curtobacterium sp. LFS079. The sequence goes on along the minus strand of NZ_JBFPFO010000009.1, from coordinate 33,091 downwards.
GCGGCATGGCCGGGTCTGCTCGACAGAGACCCCGTGCATCCTGCGCCAGCGAGCTTCACAGCGGCTCCATGGCCCGAGGAGTCCGTGGTGCAAGCCGACGACCTCGAGGGATGGGCGGGCATCGTGGTCGATGCCCGCCATGCCGACCGCTTCGACGGCAGCATTCAGCTCGCCACGGATCCCCAAGCCGGGCATATCCCCCGAGCGGTGAATGTGCCATGCCGAGAGAATCTCGACTCCGTTGGCCGGCTGCGGCCCAACGCCGAGGTGCGCGAGGCGTTCGCGCGTGCCGGGGTCCGGGACGGCTCTGCTGTCGTTTCCTATTGCGGATCGGGCATCACCGCGTGCCACAACCTGCTGGCCCTCGAACATGTCGGGCTCGGTCGTGGCCGCCTCTACCCCGGTAGCTGGTCCGAATATGCCGCGGACCCGCGACGCATTGCAGAGAGGTAGAGCAACCCAATGCGGTCCTGCAAAAAGCCGCGTCACATGGTCCCGACGTAGTCACTGGTCGCTGTCGCCGGGGATGACGAGGTCCTTCAGTGGCGCGGGGTCGGTGTTCGTGGCCTGTTGGCGCCAGCAGTCGCGGCCGCCGCACTTGGGGCAGACGAACCCTCCGGCCCATTGAGCGGCTCAACGCCGGCATTGCCGCCGCCCGTCCCCGGCCTTGGGCCGCCCAAACAAAGCAGGACGGCACGTGCACCATGTGCACGTGCCGTCTTGCTTTGTGTTTGGGGGCTCAGGAGACCTTGCCCTGTGCTGCCAGGAGCATCCGGGCCCGGTATTCCGGGGTGTCCGCCGGTTCGCTCGTGCCGAAGATGGCACGAATCCAGTGGCCGTCCGTGTTGTTCGGGAACAGGATGAAGTCCCGGCCGAAGCGGTCGGCGTCCTCGGCGGCAAGGGTTCGCCGTTCTTCGACTGACTTGACGTAGTAGCGGCGGCGGAAGTCGTTGAGGTTGTCGCCGAGGTAGGCGATGACCTCGTATTTTTCCGCGATGGCCTGCTGGGCAGGTTCCTTGTTGGAGGACTCTCGTTGGAAAACAGCGTGCTCGTCGTCAGCATAGGCCAGGCCGGCGTGCCGCAGATTCGCGACGCCGATCTGCTGGGTGTCCGGGCCCTGGTCACGCTGGGAGACATAGAAGACCTCCACGCCGCGGCTTTCGGCGTAGCGGGTGAACTCGACGGCGCCGGGCGTCGCCGTCGGGCCGTTCTCCCGCACCCAGGCATCCCACAGCTCGTCGTCGAAGGCCTGCCTGCCGGCGGCGATCAGCAATTCCCAGTAGGGGTTGGAGGAGAGCACGGTGTCGTCGACGTCGGAAATGAACGCCAGGGGCTTGGCACCCCGGCGCCTCTGCCCGACGCCCCGGAGTGCGTTGTCCAGCCTGTCGCGGGCGATGTTGAAAGCCTGCCGGTACAGCATCTCCCGCTCGGCGGCGGTGACCCGCCAGGCCACGGCGGCGGACAGGATGTTCTGCACTTCCGGCGGCGCATCGGCCCTGGCCGGAGCCGCGGCGAGAAGGCCCAGCCCTCCTGCCACTCCACCCGCACCCAGCCCCTTCAGCATGGTCCGGCGTTCGATATCCATTGAGCCTCCTTGATCACGGTGACGTCTTTGTCACGTCCGGCTAGTAAACCAATGTTTATTGCTGGTAACCACATTCGGCCGGAATGTGTCAGCGGAATCGGGCTGCAACGCGAAACAGGCACCCTCCGCGGAGGATGCCTGTTTCGCATTGCAGCTTGGCCGGGGGTTCAGCCGATGCCGATTGCTCCGGTCAGCAGGCCTACGCCGAGCATGACCAGCGCCACGACTGCGGCCCGCCACAGGACCTTCTTGTGGTGGTCGCCCAGTTCCACCTTGGAGAGGGAGACCAGCAGCAGGATGGCCGGGACCAGCGGGCTCTGCATGTGGAAGGGCTGGCCGGTGATCGAGGCGCGGGCCATTTCGGCTGCGCCGACGCCGTAGTGGGCCGCGGTTTCGCTCAGGACCGGCAGGACGCCGAAGTAGAAGGCGTCGTTGCTCATGAAGAACGTCATCGGGATGCTCAGCAGGCCGGTGATGACGCCCATGAACGGGCCGAGCTCGCCGGGGATGATCTGGACGAGCCAGGCGGACATTTCCTTCACCATGCCGGTACCGTTTAGCACGCCGGTGAGGACGGCGGCGGCCATGACCATGCTGACGACGGCGACGATCGACGGTGCGTGGGCGATCAGCTGGGCGCCCTGGTCCTTGACCTTCGGGAAGTTCACCAGCAGGGCGATCGCTGAGCCGACCATGAAGACGTAGGGCAGCGGAACCAGGTCCAGGACCAGCATGACCATGACGGCGGCGGTGAGGCCGAGGTTGAACCAGAACAGCTTGGGGCGCAGGGTGGCGCGCTTCGGATCCAGAGCGGTGTCGGTCAGGGCAGAGTCATGCTCGTCCACGAGCAGTTCGGTTTCGCTGCGCTCAAGGACGGCCACGCCGCCGCCGTTGCCGGAAACACCGGTGCCGGAAGGACGGGTGCCGGAAGGACGGGTGCCGGACGTGCCGCGGGAGGTTCCGGCAACGCTGCCGCCCTTGCCGCCGTCGAACGCTTCATCGAGATCGGCGAACTCGCCCCAGATTTCGGGAGCGGAGGCGCGGAGGCGGTTGCGCTCCTGGAGGCCCATCAGCCAGGCGAAGACGAAGACCACCAGCAGGCCGGCGATGAGGGCCGGGACCATGGGCACGAAGACGTCGTTGACGTCGATCTTCAGGGCGGTGGCGGCGCGGGCGGTGGGGCCGCCCCACGGCAGGATGTTCATGGTGCCGTTGGCCAGGCCGGCCACGCAGGTCAGCACCACGGGGCTCATCCTCAGGCGCAGGTAGACCGGCAGCATCGCGGCGGTGGTGAGGATGAAGGTGGTGGAACCGTCACCGTCCAGGGAGACCGCGGCGGCGAGGATCGCCGTCCCGAGGACCACCTTGGCGGGGTCGTTGCCCAGCTTGCGGATGATGAACTTCACCAGCGGATCGAAGAGGCCGACGTCGATCATCAGCCCGAAGTACACGATCGCGAACATAAGCAGCGCGGCCGTGGAGGTCATCGACTTCATGGAGGTCATCACCATGTCGCCGATGCCGAGCCCGGCTCCCGCGAACAGGCCGAAAACGGTGGGGACGATGATCAGCGCCAGCACCGGCGTCAACTTCTTCGTCATGATCAGCGCCATGAAAACCGCGATCATGGCGAATCCAAGCAGTACCAGCACGGCCGGCTCCTAACTATGAATGGCATCACATCGGTGTGGTGCGCATTACGAATGTAGGGCGAGCTGCATCACATCCCGGGGTTTGCCGGATTTGATTGGCATACTGCTCATTGCCAGCATTTTGCTCGTTTTGCTCAGTGATTCAATGGAGTTGAAGTTCCCATCCACGCCAGCGCCGCCGCTGAAGGCTCCGCCGGCTGGAAACAGTCCACGCAGGCGGAAAGGTTGCCCATGCCACGGCTCGCCATGCGGTTCTCCACGCAGACGCTGCTGTTGCAGCTCGGCGTCGTCCTTCTGGTGGTTTTGCTCAGCGGCGCGGTGCACGCCTGGCTGGTGTACCAGCGGATCGGCGCGGAAGCCGAGAACCAGGCACTCACACTGGCCCGTACGGTGGCCTCCGCCCCGGAGATCCGCACCGAGGTGGACTCGATCAGCAAGCAGAGCGGCACTCCCCCGCAGGCGGTACTCGCCAAGGGGCCGATCATGGCCGCCGCGGAAGCCGCCCGCATACGCACGGGCGCCCTGTTCGTGGTGGTGACGGATGAAGCCGGGCTGCGGCTGGCCCATCCGGAACCCGAGCGGCTCGGCGAACGCGTCAGCACCGACCCGTCCGAGGCGCTGGCCGGCAAGGAAGTCACCACCCGGAACACCGGCACGCTCGGTCCGTCCGCGGGCGCAAAGGTCCCCGTGTACGCCCCCGGCTCCAGCGCCGTGGTGGGCGAAGTCAGCGTGGGCTACTCGATGGAATCGCTGAGCCAAAGCCTGCGCCAGGACATCGTGCCCATCGCCCTCACCGCGGCAGGGGCCCTGCTGGCCGGCGTGCTCGCCTCGTTCCTGCTGCGCCGCCGGCTGCAGCGGCTCACCCTGGGGCTGGAACCGGAGGAGATCAGCACCCTGGTCCACGACCAGGTGGCCGTGCTGCAGGGCGTGGACGACGGCGTCATCGGCGTCTCGGCGGACGGCCGCATCACGGTGTTCAACGCCGCCGCGCGGCGCCTCCTGGATGTGCCCGGGGAGGACGGGCCCGACGGCGACGGCACCGCCTCCCCTGCCAGCGCTTCCGTGCGGATCGGGCAGCCGTGGGCGGCGGCCGCCGTCCCGGAACAGCTGAAGGAACTCACCCGCGACGCCATGCACGACGCCGAGGCCGTGGAGGTCCTTGCAGCGGGGCGGGTACTCGTGGTCAACGCCCGCAAGGCGCTGCACCGCAAGGAAGACCTCGGCTGGGTGGTCATGCTGCGCGACCGCACCGAACTGCAGCAGCTCACCCGGCAGCTGGACGCCGTGGGAACCATGTCCACGGCCCTGCGCGCCCAGCGCCACGAGTTCGCCAACCAGCTCCACACGATCGCCGGCTTCCTGAGCATTGGCCGCAGTGAGCAGGCCAAGGATTACATCGCGAAGATCTCCGAAACCGGCCCCCTGACCTTCCCGATGCAGCAGGCCGGGCTGCTGCAGGATCCCTACCTGCAGGCCTTCATCGGGGCCAAGAGCGTGGGAGCCGATGAACGCGGCGTGGTACTGCGGATCGGCCCCGAAACCCTGGTGCGCGGCACCGTCACGGACCCGCAGGACGTCACCACGGTGCTGGGCAACCTGATCGACAACGCCGTGAACGCCGCCGTCACCGGTTCTGCCACGGACCGCTGGGTGGAAGTGGAGCTGCTCGATGAACTGCCCGCCGGGAAGGGCGGGGACGACGGCGGCACGCTGCACATTGTCGTCGCGGACTCCGGGGACGGGTTGGCAGGGGCCGACTCCGAAACGGTGTTCGCGGAAGGATTCACCACCGCCGAGCCGCAGTCCACGGGGCCCGGCGGCCACGGCCTGGGGCTCGCGCTGAGCCGGAAGCTCGCGCGCCGCCGGGGCGGGGACGTGCGGCTGCTGGACCCGGGTTCCCCGGGCGGGCCGGGAGCGGTCTTCATGGCCTCCCTGCCCGGGACCACGGCCGCCCTGCCTAATACGACCGGCGAGCCCGGCAGGAACAGCGAGCAAACGGAAGAGGAAGAATGAGCACGGACCTGAGGGTGCTGATAGTCGACGACGACTTCCACGTGGCGCGCCTGCACGCGGCGTACGTGGATTCAGTGGCCGGATTCCTGGCCCTGAGCCCGGCCGGATCCACCGCGCAGGCGCTGCAGTCGGTCCACAGCCTGCGGCCGGACCTGGTGCTGCTGGATGTCTACTTGCCGGACGGTTCCGGCCTGGACCTGCTGGGGCAGCTGGATGTGGACGCCATGATGCTCACGGCGGCGTCGGATGCCGTGTCCATCCGCACGGCCACCCGCCGCGGTGCCCTGGCGTACCTGCTGAAGCCCTTCACGGCCGACGCCCTCTCCCAGCAGCTGCGCGCCTACGCCCGCTACCGGCGGATCCTGGACCGGCAGCAGTCCGTGGATCAGGACACCATCGAGAAAGCCCGGCGGGCGCTGTTCGCAGGGGAGGTCTCGTCGTCGGGCAGGCCGCGCACGGCCACCGAGTCCGCGGTGCTGGAATCCCTGGAACCCGGTGAGCAGTACTCCGCCGCGGAGGTCGCCGAGCGGGTGGGGGTGTCCCGGGCCACCGCGCAACGGTACCTGTCTTCGCTCGCCGACGACGGCGCCGTCGAGATCCAGCTCCGCTACGGCACCACCGGCCGTCCCGAGCACCGCTACGGGGTGCCGGGCCGGCGCTGAGTCGCCCGTTCAGGCACCGGTGCTTCCGGCGGTCCGCTGCCTGAGGAGCTTTTCCAACAGCCCGATGGCCGGGGGCATCGCCTTGTTCAGGGTGGTGAAGTTCAGCGTGATGAACGAAACCCGCCGCTTCCCGAGGTCCTGGACGGCCGGTCGCAGGGTGACGTCGAAACGCGTGTCGACGGCGGTCTCGGTGCTCAGTGCCATCCCCAAGCCTTGTGCCACGAGGCCGTGGATCATGTTGAGATCGTCCGTGCGCATGAGCTCCCGCGGCTGCTGGCCCACCAGGCTGAAGGTCTTCTTCAGGACCCGGTCGGAGGCCTCGTTGTCGGACCTGCTATGGATCCAGGCCTCGCCGTGCAGCTGCGCGAAATCCAGCACCTCCTGGGCGGCCAGCGGACTGTTCCGGGAAAGCATCACGCGGTAGGGCTCCACCAGCAGCGGCACGACAGCGAGGTCCGCCGACACGAAGGCGGGATCGTCCTCGGCTTCGTAGATGAGCCCGGCATGGACGTCCCCGGCGAGGAGCAGCCGCACCACCTCCGTTGGTTCGGCTTCGATCACCTCCACGCGGACGCGGATGCGCTGCTGCAGTTCGGCGATGGCGGAGGGAAGCAGCCGGGAACCGATGGAGGCGAAGGTGCCAACGCGCAAGGTAACCAGGCCGGCGTCGCGCTGTTCGGCCACCAGCCGTTCGGCCTGGCCGACCTTCTGGAGGATCTGCGCGGCTTCCTCCGCGAAGGCCGCACCGAGCGGCGTCAGCGTTGCGCCGCGCCGGTCGCGTTCCACGAGGCGCACCTTGAGGTGGCGCTCCAGGGTGTTGAGGTGGTGGGTCACCGTGGGAACCCCGTAGCCCAGGGCTTCGGCGGCCTTGGTGAGGCTCCCGTGCTCCCGGACGGCGAGGAGGACGCTGAGTTGCTGGAGGTTGATCATCACATACTCACTATGTTGAACAGTACGAAAACATGATATTCCCTAGGTGGTGTGAGCTGACTAACGTTCATGTCATGCCCCTGATTTCCCCCACCGCTGGGCCGGCCGTCCCGCTTGCAGCCGCACCCGTTTCCCCCTCCCGGTCCACCGCCCCATACGCCGACGCGCTGCGCTCGCTGGCCGCCCATGACTGGCAGCGCCTGCACGTTCCCGCCCATCAGGGCCGCGGCGGCAACGCCCCCGGGGTCGCGTCCCTGGTGGGAGCGGAGGCCCTGGCCATGGACTTCCCCATGCTGTTCAGCGGAATCGACCAGCAGGACTGGCGGCTCGTGTCCTCCGGGCGAGAGACACCCCTCATGCAGGCCCAGGCCCTCGCCGCCGAAGCCTGGGGAGCGTCCCGGACCTGGTTCCTCACCAACGGCGCCTCCGGCGGAAACCACATCGCCACCACAGTGGTCCGGGCCCTGGGCAAGGAGTTCGTGGTCCAGCGCAGCGTCCACTCCAGCGTCATCGACGGCATCACCCATGTGGGCCTGGAGCCGCACTTCGTGCAGGGCGCCGTCGACGCCGGGCTGGGCTCCGCGCACGGCGTCACCGCCGAACAGGTGGAGGAAGCCCTGGCCGCCCACCCGGACAGCGCGGCGGTGTACCTGGTCAGCCCCAGCTACTTCGGCGCGGTCGCGGACGTCGCGGCCATCAGCGCCGTGGCCCACCGGCACGGGGTCCCGCTCATCGTGGACGAGGCCTGGGGTTCGCACTTTGGCCTGCACCCCTCACTGCCCGTCAACGCCGTCCGGGCCGGGGCGGACCTGGTCATCTCCAGCACGCACAAGGGCGCCGGGTCCCTCACCCAGTCCGCCATGCTGCACCTGGGCCACGGCCCGTTAGCGCGGAAGCTTGAGTCCCTGGTGGACCGCGTGGTGCGTTCCTTCCAGTCCACCAGCTGCAGCGCGCTGCTCCTGGCCTCCCTGGACGAGGCCCGGCGCCACCTGGTCGTCGAAGGCGCGGAAATGATCGGCAAGGCGCTGGAATCCGCGGAAGCCATCCGCGCCGGCGTGCGTGCCAGCACCCGGTTCCGGGACGCTACACCGGACATCCTGGCCAGCCCCGACGCCGTGGCCAACGACCCCTTCAAGATCGCCATCGACACCCGCGGTGCCGGAATCACGGGCACCGATGCCCAGTACCGGCTCATCCGGGACCACCGGATCTACTGCGAACTCGCCACCCCGGCCGCCCTTCTGCTGCTGGTGGGCGCCACCGCACCGGCCGACGTCGAACGCTTCCTCACGGCGCTGCATGCACTGCCGCAGGCAGAAAGCGAGCCCGAACGGATGCGTGCCCTTCCCCCGGCAGGCGAGCGCCGGATGGGCCTCCAGGAGGCGTTCTTCAGCACCGTGGAAACCGTCCCCTGGCAGGAAGCGGAGGGCCGCATCTCCGTGGACTCGCTGGCTGCCTATCCCCCGGGCATCCCGAACGTCCTGCCCGGAGAGGTCCTGGGTGCCGAATCGATCGCCTTCCTGCGCGGCACCGGGGCAGCCCCTTCCGGCTATGTCCGCGGGGCCCATGACCCCGCCCTGGACCACTTCCGCGTCGTCGCACGCTGAAGCCTGTCCGGTCCCGACACATCCAGCCAAACCTGAATCCTGCAAGTCCACAGCACCTTCCTACACGGCGCGCACCCACGCGCCGCGCTCCGCCCTGCCCTGCGTTGCCCTGGAACCCGGAAACACCCCAACCACAGGAGGACACATGTCCACATCAACCATCACCCACGCACCCCGCGACGAACTCGAACGCGGCCTGAAGAACCGGCACCTCCAGCTCATGGCCATCGGCGGTGCCATCGGTACCGGCCTGTTCATGGGCTCCGGGAAGATGATCAGCGTCACCGGTCCCGCGGTGATTTTCGTCTACCTGGTCATCGGCTTCATGATCTTCTTCGTCATGCGCGCCCTCGGGGAACTCCTGCTCTCCAACCTGCACTACAAGACCTTCGGGGACATCGCCAAGGACCTGATCGGGCCGTGGGCAGGGTTCTTCGTCTCCTGGACCTACTGGGTCTCGTGGGTGGTGGCCTGCGTGGCGGACATCGTCGCCATCACCGGCTATGTGGCCTACCTGGATCCCGGCATTCCGTCCTGGGTTCCCGCGCTCATCGCCGCCCTGGTGCTGATCGTATTGAATTTCCAGCCTGTGAAGTACTTCGGTGAAACCGAATTCTGGTTCGCAGTGGTGAAGATCGTGGCGATCGTCGGGCTCATCGCCACGGGCTTGGTGCTGCTGTTCACCGGCTTCCAGAACCCGGACACCGGCACCCACGCCTCGCTGGCCAACCTCTGGGAGCACGGCGGAATGTTCCCCTTCGGCCTCAGCGGCTTCATCCTCGGCTTCCAGATGGGGATCTTCTCCTTCATCGGCGTCGAGTTGGTGGGCACCGCTGCGGCCGAGACCGAGTCTCCCCGGAAGACCCTGCCCAAGGCGATCAATTCCATCGTGGCGCGGATCCTGGTGTTCTACGTGGGTGCACTGACCATCATCATGACCATCACGCCCTGGGACCGGATCGTGCCGGGCAAGAGCCCTTTCGTGACCACCCTGGCCTATGCGGGCTTCGGCATCGCCGCCCTGGTCATCAACCTGGTGGTGCTTACATCGGCCGCCTCCAGCGCCAACTCGGGGCTCTATTCCGGTACGCGCATGCTCTACGGGCTCGCCAAGGACGGCCACGCCCCCAAGGGATTCGCCTGGACGGACAGCCGCGGAGTGCCCCGCAAGGCGGTCTTCTTCACCAGCGTCTTCCTTTTCGCCGCGATCCCGCTGCTGTTCGCCGGGGACAACGTGGTGGCCGCATTCACGTTCGTTTCCTCGGTCTGCGCCACGCTGGTGCTCTTCACCTGGGGTTCGATCGTGGTGAGCTTCATCCTCTACCGCCGGCGCTTCCCTGAACGCCACGCCGCCTCCGGTTTCCGGATGCCCCTGGCCCGCTTCGCGCCGTGGCTGGTGCTGGCTTTCTTCGCCTTCATTGCAGCCACGCTGTTCATCGGCGACGACACCCGCCTGCCGTTCCTTGCCACGCCGTTGTGGTTCGTGCTGCTGGCCGTGCTGTGGAAGCTGAAGAAGATCCGCCTCCTGCGGGCCGGGCTGCCGCTGACCTCCCCGGTGCCCGTGGTGCCGCACCCGCTCGACGACGAGCACTGACCCGGACATCCCGCTTCAGGAACGACGCCGAGTGTACAGTTGAGGCCCCAAAACCGGCGGTTTCAGGGCCTCAACTGTACGTTCGCGCCAAATAAGGAGGGTCTAGTTGGCGCTCTTCCGTGCGACCAGTTCGATCTCGACGAGCATCTGCGGGTCAAGGAACGGCAGCACATGCACCAGAGAGAGGGTGGGACGGATGTCGCCGAAGACCTCGCCGTGGGCGCGGCCGGCGTCTTCCCACTTGCTGATGTCCGTCAGGTACAGCTTCGACTGCACCACGTCTTCGTAGGAGAACCCGGCGTCGGCCAGCACGGTGCCAAGCTTCTCGAGGATGTACTTGCTCTGCGAGTAGAAGTCATCGCCCACGATGCCGTCCGGACCGGAGGCGGCCGTGGCGGAAATGTAAAGGGTGTTGTCCACCTGCACCGCACGCGAGTATCCGAGGGACTGTTCCCAGACCGAACCCGTGCCGTAAGTCTTGCGCATGCCGCGCTTCTCCTGTCGCCGCGCCCGGCCCGGTGGCCGGGGTCTACGGTGAAACTTTAGGGCTGGCCGAGCTCGCGCCGGTAAACGAACAGCTTTATGTCGGTGCCCGGCACGAACCAGTCCCGTTCCGGCACCCGCTCGAATCCGGTGGCCTGGTACAGGGCGTTGGCGCTTTCCCAGGTGGCGCCGGTGGTCAGGGCGACGGCGTTGATGCCGGCACGGGAGCGGGCGTGATCCACGAGGGCCTTGACCAGGCTTTTGCCCGCGCCGGAGCGCTGCACGGCCGGATCCACGACGAGGGTGCGCATCTCGAGTTCGTCCTCGTAGGCGATGTCCGCGAAGGGTCCGCCGGCCGAGGCCACGGTCACCGAGCCGATCACTGCGCCGCCGCGTTCCGCCACCCACACGTCGGCGTATTCGGCGCGGCCGGCCACGTCCTGGAGCTGGCGCAGGTACGGGTGCTCCGGATCTCCGTAGTAGCCGGCGGTGACGTAGGAGTCGAGCGTGATGCGGGCTACGTCGTCATAGTCTGCCGGACTGGCGGGACGGACGGTGAACGGTAATTGCACCGATCCATCGTAGTGGCGCCGCACGCGGCGGACCCCCGAAACGGGCATTTCCGTGACCGATCTATCACTTGTTGAGCCCGACGGCGGCCCTTCCGGAACGTCGCCGGGGCGCCTTTCCGATGTTGCTTTGAATGGCGCCGTGTTGAGTCCGGTTGCGGGCCGTGAAGCCCGGTTTCCCGCTGTTTCGTGAAGATGTCGGACAGCTGGCGCCGGCCGCGGCGGGCGTGGTTGATTGGCGGCCAGGACCCAGGAAAGGACCGCCGAATGAGCACCCAACGAACCCTCCACCTCAACGCCTTCCTCATGAGCACAGGCCACCACGAAGCCTCCTGGCGGCTGCCGGAAAGCGACCCCAACGCCAATACGAAAGTGGCGCATTACCAGCAGCTCGCGCGCATCGCCGAGCGCGGCAAGTTGGATTCGATCTTCTTCGCCGACTCGCCCGTGCTGTTCGGCGAGGTCGGACGCCGGCCCGCCGGCAAGCTGGAACCCACCGTCCTGCTGACCGCCATCGCGGGCGCCACGGAGAAGATCGGACTCATCGCCACCGCCTCCACCACCTACAACGAGCCCTTCAACCTGGCCCGCCGCTTCGCCTCCGTTGACTGGGTCAGCGGAGGGCGCGCCGGCTGGAACGTGGTCACCACAGCCGGGCCCGACGCCGCCCGGAACTTCGGCGTGGACGACCAGCCGGCGCACGCCGTCCGCTACGAGCGCGCGGCCGAGTTCATCGAGGTTGCCCAAAAACTCTGGGACAGCTGGGATGACGACGCGATCGTGGCCGACAAGGCAGAAGGCGTGTGGGGCGATGCCGGAAGGATCCGCACGATCGACCATGAAGGCAAGCACTTCCGGGTCCGCGGCCCCCTGAACGTGCCCCGCTCCCCGCAGGGCCACCCGCTGATCGTGCAGGCCGGCTCCTCGGAGAACGGCAAGAACCTCGCCGCCCGCTACGCCGAGGCGGTCTTCACGGCGCACCAGACCCTGGCCGACGCGCAGGCCTTCTACACCGACCTCAAGGCCCGCACGGCCGCCATCGGCCGCGACCCGGAAGGCATCAAGATCCTCCCGGGCATCGTCCCGGTGATCGGTGCCACCGAGGCGGAGGCGCTGAAGCTGGAGCGGGAGCTGGATGAACTGATCAAGCCCGAGTATGCCCGCGAGCAGCTCGCCAAGACCCTCCGGCTGGCACCCGAGGACCTGCCCCTGGACCGGCAGTTGCCGGCCGACCTTCCCTCCGAGGACGAGATCGAGGGCGCCAAGAGCCGCTACTCCCTGATCGTGGAACTCGCCCGCCGGGAACAGCTGACGGTGCGGCAGCTCATCGGGCGCCTCGGCGGCGGCCGCGGGCACCGCACCTTCGCCGGAACCGCCGAGCAGGTCGCGGACGCCATCCAGGAGTGGTTCGACGCCGGAGCGGCCGACGGCTTCAACATCATGCCCCCGGTGCTCCCCTCGGGCCTGGAAACCTTCGTGGACCAGGTGGTGCCGATCCTGCAGGAGCGCGGCCTCTTCCGCCGCGAATACACGGCTTCGACGCTTCGCGGCCACTACGGCCTGGAACGTCCGGTCAGCCGCTACGCCGGAATCGAGGCGCCGCAGCTGACCTCGATCGGTTCAGGCTTCTAGCGGAAACGGTCCGGCCGGGGCGGCCTGGCCGCCCCGGCCGCTGAGTTCAGAGCGGGAACTTGCCCGAGAGCTCCAGCGGCCCGGCGCACGTCCAGGCCGAGAGACGGTCGTAGTCCTCGGGTCCGCCGTCGAGCGGGCTTTGCAGCTTGGGGCGTCGGACCCAGCAACCGGCCTCTTCGGCGATCAGGGCGCCGGCGGCGAAGTCGTGCTCGTTGAGTCCGCGTTCCCCGTAGGCGTCGTGGCTGCCGTCCGCCACGAGACACAGGTCCAGCGCCGCCGATCCCAGCCTGCGGACGTCCGCGAAGCCGTCCATCATGCCGGGCAGGCCGCTGAGCTGGCTGGAACGCGTGGCCGGATCGTAGCTGAACCCGGTGGCGAGGATCAGTCCGCCGCGGCCGGGCACCGGCCCCGTCAGCCTGCTAGCCTCGCCGGCTACCTCAAGCCAGGCGCCGTGGCCGCGCGCGGCAGAATACACCCTGCCCAGTGCCGGCGCATGGACGACGCCGGCCAGCCAGGCGCCGTCGGGCCCGGCGACAGCCACGGAGGTGGCGTAGTAGACGATGTTCCGGATGAAGTTGGTGGTGCCGTCCAGGGGATCGATGGACCAGCGGAAGCCGCTGCTTTCTTCCGGGCGGGTGGTGCCGTGCTCCTCACCGGTGATGGTGTCGTGCGGGCGTGCGGCAGTGATTACCGCACGGACGGCTTCCTCGGCGGCGACGTCGAAAGCGGTCACCCAGTCGCCGGCGTCGCCCTTGTTGCTGACGTCCAGGCCGGCACCGCTGCTTCCCCCGGCGGAGCGGGTGGCGAGCACGCCGGCGCCGGCAGCGGCCGCGCGTTTGGCGATGGCGAGGAGTTCCAAGGCGTCAGTCATCCGGCAGTTCCTTCGCTGGCGCCTTCGGCAGGCACGGATGCCTCGGGATCAGTGCCCGCCCCGGTTTCAGTACCGGGCAGCGTCCCGTCGAGCAGCGCGCGGAAGCCGTCCTCGTCCAGGACAGGGATGCCCAGCTGTTCGGCCTTGTCGAGTTTGGTCCCGGCGCTTTCCCCGGCCACCACGTAGCTGGTGTTCTTCGAGACCGAACCGGCAGCCTTGCCGCCGCGGATGATGATGGCTTCCTTGGCTTCGTCGCGGCTGAAGTTGGGCAGGGTTCCGGTGACGACGACGGTCATGCCTTCGAGGTTGCGTTGCACCGAGCCGTCGCGTTCGTCGGCCATGCGGACCCCGGCGGCCTTCCACCTGTGCACGATTTCACGGTGCCAGTCCACGGCAAACCATTCGATGAGGGCGTCGGCGATGATGGGGCCGACGCCGTCGACTTCCGCCAGCTGCTCACGCGCATCGGCCGTTTCGAGCACGGCTAGCAACGCCTCCATCGAACCGTAGCGGGTCGCCAGCGCCCGTGAGGCCGTGGGTCCCACGTGCCGGATGGACAAGGCGACGAGGACGCGCCACAGCGGCTGGGTCTTGGCCTTCTCCAGTTCCTTGAAGAGTTTCTGGGTGTTGGCGCTCGGCTTGGAGGGGGTTTTCGCGGTGGGCTTCGTCCAGAAATAGGGAACGAGTTCCCACTCCCCCGTGCCTGCGCCCTTACTGCGCTTCTCGCGGCGGATCATGACATTCTGCAGGTCCTCCGGAGTGAGGTCGAAAAGCCGTGCCTCATTCTCAAGCGGCGGTACCTCCGGAGCGGCCGGCTGGGTAAGCGCGATCGCCGCTTCCCACCCCAGAGCCTCGATGTCGAAGGCTCCCCGGCCCGCGACGTGGAAGACGCGTTCGCGCAGCTGGGAGGGGCAGGACCGCGAGTTGGGGCAGCGGATGTCCACGTCCCCCTCCTTCGCCGGCGCCAGCGGCGTATGGCAGGACGGGCATTCAGTGGGCATGACGAATTCGCGCACAGGCGGGTCCTGCTGTTCGCGCAGGGCCAGGACCGGTCCGACGATTTCCGGAATGACGTCCCCGGCCTTCCGCAGGACCACGATGTCACCGATCATGACGCCCTTGGCCTTCACCACGTCCTGGTTGTGCAGGGTGGCCATCTCCACGGTGGAACCGGCCACCTTCACGGGCTCCATGATCCCGAACGGCGTGACCCGGCCGGTGCGGCCGACGTTGACCTGGATGTCCAGCAGCTTGGTGTGGACCTCCTCCGGCGGGTACTTGTAGGCAACGGCCCAGCGGGGAACCCGGGAGGTGTAGCCCAGCGCGCGCTGGGTGGCGAAGTCATCGATCTTGACCACGATGCCGTCGATCTCGTGGAGGAGATCGTGCCGGTGCTCGCCGAAGTGCTTTATGAAGTCCAGGACCTCTTCGAAGGAACCGAGCACCTTCAGGTAGGGGCTGACCGGCATGCCCCATTCGGCCAGCAACTTGTATGTTTCGGACTGGCTGGCGGCGGCCAGTCCCTCGCGGGCGCCGATGCCGTGCACGAACATCCGCAGCGGGCGCTTGGCAGTCTCGGCGGGATCCTTCTGGCGCAGCGAACCCGCCGCGGCGTTGCGGGGGTTGGCCAGGGGCGCCTTGCCGGCTTCGATCAGGGCTTCGTTGAATTCGGCGAAATCCTTGGACGGGATGAAGACCTCACCGCGGATCTCCACTTCGGCCGGGAACCCGGAGCCGCTGAGTTCGCGCGGGATTTCCTTGATGGTGAGCACGTTGTGGGTGATGTCCTCACCCGTGGTGCCGTCACCGCGGGTGGCGGCCCGGACCAGCTTGCCGTCGCGGTAGAGCAGGTTCACAGCCAGGCCGTCGATCTTGAGCTCGGTCAGCCACGCGACCGGCGGGACGCCGGATCCCAGCTTCTCCACCGAGGCTTCGGCCTTCCGCACCCAAGCCTCGAGCTCCTCAAGGGAGAACACGTCCTCCAGGCTGTACATCCGCTGGAGGTGCTCGACGGCGGCGAATGCGGCAGATACCTCGCCGCCTACTTCCTGCGTGGGAGAGTCATTCGAGACGAGTTCCGGATGCAGCGCTTCCAGTTCCTCGAGGCGGCGGTAGAGGGCGTCGAATTCCGCGTCCGAGATGGTGGGCGCGTCCTCCTGGTAGTACGCGTAGCGATGCTTGCGGACAAGGTCCGCAAGGTCGTCGTACTCTTCGCGGACCGGCTGCGCAGGGACCTCCCCCTCGACGGCCTCGATGGTTCCGGGCGTGCTTCCACTGACGCTCTCTGCTGTGCTCACCCTCCTATCTTGCCGCAAAGGGCCGACAATTCACGGCAGAGCAAAAGGCGGGCGGAAAACGGGAAAGCCTGGAACTCAGTGGGTGCCGATCCGGTTCCTGCTCCACAACGCAAAGGCCAGGCCGCCGAGGCCCACCACCAGTACGCCCGCCATGATGGCGAGGATCCCGAAAACCCCCGTCCCCGAGGCCTGTTTGTCGCTGACCAGGGCGGCCTGGCTCGCTTCCTTGCCGTCGTCGATGGGTTTGTTCCAGTTCGATTCGCCCGAAGGCTCCGCGCTTGCGCTCGAGCGGCTCGGCGTCGGGGTCGCGGAAGCGGTTGTTGCCGACGGCGTCGGGGTGGCTGACGGCGTCGGCTCCGCCGCCGTCGGGCTCGGGGCGGGCACCAGGACCGTCGGCGCGGGCGTCACCACCGGAGGCTTCGCCGGCGCAGGCTTCCGGATGACCGGGGCGGGATCCGTCGGCGTCGTCGCGCTGGGCGTCGGCGACGCCGTCGGGAGGGGCGGGATCAGCTGGCAGACCTGCCCGGGCGGGCAGGGTTTGGCCGACTCTTCGGCGTGTGCAGTCAGCAGCGGGAAGGCACCCAGCAGGAGCGCAAGGAGCACGGCCGCAAGGGACGCGGCGAACGGGGTCCGTGCCGCTGCCCGGGCGGGAACACCGTGCTTCGGGGTGGGGCGAACAGTCATGATTGCCTCGAAGGGCAGCGGTGCCGCCCGGAAATTGGGGATGGTCCCGGAATTTTCCTACACCCGGGCGGCCCCGGCAAATCCATTCACTGGCGAAACCGGGGCCTCCCGGAGAACCGGGGCCTCCCGGAGAACCGGGGCCTCCCGGAGAACCGGGGCCTCCCGGAGAACCGGGGCTTGCCGGAGAACCACAGCTAGCTGCGGTTCTCCGGCGGCAGCGCCACCTGGATCTTGCGGACCTTGCCGCGCCCCACGATGTACCCGCGGCCCGGGATGAAGTCCGGACTGACCCGGCCCAGGGAGGTGCTGAGCAGGCTGTCGCCCTCCACATCCGAGGGGTTGAGCAGCAGGCCGCGCCGCCCGGACTTGAAGGGCTGGGCCAGGGACCATGCCTGGGACCAGGTGGAGCTTTCGGATTCGCCGACCACCCATTGGTCCGCCTTGATCGACGCGGTGACGAGGTTGTTGATGGCCATTTCGGCGAGGGAATCGGTGAAGTCCGTCAGGCCCTCGATGAAGATCGCCATGGTTCCCGGACGTTCCGTGGACCGCTCCGTCAGTTCTTCCGCGGCTTCCTCCACCTCGTCGGCTCCCACGAGCGAACGGTTCCACACCTTCAGGCCGGCCACGGCGGAGCGCCGCGCCCCGATGTAGATCAGTTCCGTGTCCGGGTTGGAGCGGCGCAGCGCGTAGGCCATGGTGACGAGCGCAACCGTGCGGCCCGCACCGGGCGGGCCGGACACCAGCAGCGGACCCTTCGCGGCGATGGCCGCCGGGTCGAGGGATTCGTCGTCGACGCCGATGACCGGCTGGTCGGGGCCGCCGGCGGGCAGGATGTCCAGGTCAACCTGCTCCGGCAGGCGCTGGATCTGCGGCGCCTCCTCCATGCCCTGGCGCTGCATGGCCTGGGCAAGCTTGGTGACTTCGCGGGCCTGCAGGGCGAGGTTGGAGTTCCCGCCGAGCACGGCCAGCTGCACCTCAAGATCGCCCAGGAGCCCGCGGCCGGGCGGTGACGCCGGGCTGAGCACGTCCTTGGGAACGTCCAGGGTCATGTAGTCGTCCTCGGAGCTGAGGCGCAGGACCAGTCGCCGCTGGATCGAGGCGAGCAATGACGCGGGCACAGAGTTGGGCCGGTCGCCGCTGACCACCAGGTGGATGCCCAGCGGACGGCCGTCCGTGGCCAGCTGCAGGAAGATGTCCCACAGGGCTGAAAGGCGGCTGTACTCATAGGCTTCGCGGAAGGCCGACATGCCGTCCACCAGCACGAAGATGCGCTTCTCGTCGGGCCTGTTGGCAAGTTTCCGGTACTCCACGATGGTGGAGGCCCGGACCTCGGCAAAGCGCGCGGAACGGTCTTCGGCGATGTCGCGGAGCCAGCGCAGCAGGCGGCCGACGCGTTCGACGTCGTCCCCGCCGATGATCTCGCCCACGTGCGGCAGGCCGTCGAGCATCTTGAGTCCCGAGGAGCCGCAGTCGATGCCGTACACGTGCACCGGGCCGCCGCGGGGCGTGACGGCTGCGGCGATGGCGATACCGCGCAGCGCCGCCGACTTGCCCGAGCCGCCCGTGCCATAGACGGCCATGTTCCCGTCCTTGTCGGGTTCGTAGAACACGGTGGGCTGGTCCTGGTGTACCGGGTCGTCGGCCACACCAAGCAGCAGCCGCTCATCGGTACGGGGATTGGGCAGCTTGGAGAAATCGTAGGTGGTGGCCAGTTCGTTGAGCCACGGCTTCCGGGGCGGCATGATGCCCAGGGAATCCGCGGCCCGGATGATGTTGGTGGTCATCCGCGAAATGTCGTTCGGTCCGGCGGGTTCCTCCTTGACGGCGCCCACCGGAGCGGGCGCCTCCCAGCTCGCACCCGAACCGAAGGCCATCTCCACGATGTCGATCCGCGGACGCTGCGGCTTCTCGGTGGTCCAGCCGCCGGCGTATCCGGTCTGGAAGCCCTGGATCCGGCCCGGACCGGTCTTGGCAGCGCCGCGGCCGGGAATGGAGGGATCGAAGTACGCGGCCAGGGGCACGCCGAGGATGTCCGTGGCATCCTCCTCATCGGCCATGCGCAGCGCGACCCGCAGGTTGGTGTTGGCCCGCAGGCTGTCCTTGATGACACCGGCGGGGCGCTGGGTGGCGAGGATCAGGTGCACGCCCAGGGAGCGGCCACGGGCGGCAACGTCCACCACGCCGTCCACGAACTCGGGCATCTCGGAGGCGAGGGCGGCGAACTCGTCCACGATGATGATCAGGTACGGCGGTGCCTCAGGATCAGCTTCGCGCTGCAGGGCGAGGAGGTCCTTGGCCTTCTTCCGGTTGAACAGGTGCTCGCGGTAGTGCAGCTCCGCCCGCAGCGAGGTGAGGGCGCGGCGCACCAGGTGCGGCGAAAGGTCTGTCACCAGGCCCACGGTGTGCGGAAGCTTCACGCAGTCCGCGAACGCGGCACCGCCTTTGTAGTCCACGAAGAGGAACGTGACCCGGTCCGGGCTGTAGGCCGAGGCCATGCCCATCACCCAGGACTGCAGGAACTCGGACTTGCCGGCACCGGTGGTTCCGCCGACGAGGGCGTGCGGGCCCTCGTTCTTCAGGTCCAGGTAGAACGGTTCCACGCCCTTGGATCCGACCAGGGCGCGCAGGCTGCCGTTGTCCTTGCGGTTGGGCACGGCGCTGGAGTGCACGGAGTTGTTCTCCTGCCAGCGTTCAGCCACCGACTGCGGGAGGTCCATGAATTCCTTGCCCACCAGCGTCACATAAGACACGGCGCGGGGAAGGTCGGAGTCGTCGTCGACCGGTTTGCCCACGTCCACCAGGGGCGACATCATGCGGGCAAGCTGGGTGGCAAGCCCGGCTTCGACGCTTTCGCAGCTCACAGGATAGGTGTGCCGTCCGAGCCGGACCTGGCCCGTGGTGGTGCCGTGGTCGCCGTCGACAGCCATGAAGTCGCGGCAGGCGGCGGGGAGGGCCTGCACGTTTGCGGCGACCCACATGACGTGGACGCCGGAATCGGGTCCGCGCTCCACCAGCCGGGTGAGGCGGCCGCGGTCCACGGGCGCGTCGTCTTCGACGACCACCAGGACCGTGGGCAGCACCGGCGCTGCAACGTCGCCGTGCTCGTTGGCGAGGGACGGTCGCGGCAGCGGCCGCGGGTCCTTGGATGCGGCCTCCCGCTGCTCCACGAGATCTTCGAGCCTGGACAGGAGGGAAGCTCCGGCGCCTGGCCCCGCCGCGAGGTGGTCGCCGGAAAGCGGGCTGTGGCCGGAGCCGACGTGGGGCAGCCACTGCAGCCAGTTCCAGCGCTCACGCGAACGGCCGGAGGTCAGGGCGGTCACCACAAGCTCCGCCGGCGAATGCAGGCCCACCAGCTGGAGCACCATGCCGCGGGCGACGTCGTCGACCAATCCGCGCTCACCGGCGATGCCGAAGGAGCCGGAGGTCCGCAGCTGGGAGACGATCGGCACGCCGTCGATCATCCGCACCTGGGCCAGGCATTCCTGGATCTCGCGCATGTACTGCGCCTCGGTGTCGTTGCTGCCGGGCTCCTCGAACGGAATGCGCGACGGCGCCGTGCCCAGTCCGAAGCGCACGCCCAGGAAGCCTTTGTGTTCCGGGCGGTGGGTCCACAGGAGCGGGCCGAGCTTGTAGATCGCGTCCACGGTGTCGCTCACGGAGGGCGATTCCTGCAGCCGCACAGAGCGTTCGACGTTCTGCTGCTCGGCGATGTCTTCGCGGAACGCCAGCATGGAGGCTCGGAACTGCTTGATGGCCTCCTTCATCTGCCGCTTCGACTGGACCTTGTGGTCCACGTAGTGGCCGACGATGAACAGCGGCATCATCATCATGAAGACCACGGAGAGAACGTTCTGGGTGATGGCGAACATGATGCCGCCCATCAGGAGCGGAGCCATCAGCATGATGTACGGGAACGGCTGGTGGTCCGGGCGCTTCGGGCCGGCCGGAACCACGCGCTTGGGCGGGTCGAAGCGCGGTACCACCCGCGGGGAACGGTTGAAGTCCACCAGCGGGGAGCTGGGCGCGGCGCCGTGGTTGCGGGACAGCGCGACGACGCCGACCGTGGTGTCGCCGAGGGTGACCGTGTCCGAGGAATTCAGGGTGGCCCGTGCCACCGGCAGGCCGTCCATGAGCAGGCCGTTGGCGGAGTTGGTGTCCGCGATTTCCACCGTCTCGGCGACCGTGATGCGGGCGTGCCGCTTGGAGGTCATGGGATCGTTGAGCCGGATGTCCGCTTCCCGGTCCCGGCCGATGTAGCTGGTGCCGAACGGCAGGGAAAACTCGCTCCCCGAGTCCGGACCCGACAGCACACGGAGGGTCGCCGCCGTCGGGCCGCGGGTTCCGCCCGGGGTGGTGAACTGTTCGCTCACCTGGGTCAGGGACACCGTCGATCCGGGCCGCAGCCCGGACTCCAGCAGGTTCCCGGCAGGGTCCAGGACGATGCCGCTCATGCCTGCCCCGACGAAGGCTTCATCGACCTTGAGGGAGAGGTTCCGAGGAACATCGGTGCCTTGCCGGTCCGGGTCGGCGGCCCAGAGCTCGCCGGCGATGTCCGCGACCGTGGCACGGCCGTCCACGGTGACCGCGAGGTCCTTGGCAACGGCGGGATCGCGGCGCAAAGTCAGGCGGAACTTCATGCTTCGTCAGCGCCCCTCATCTTTTCCAGCAGGAACAGGTCCTCCGAGGTGACCAGGTGCGAGGTGACCGCGTGCTCCACCAGCCGGGCCCGCCGGTTGGTGGCGAGCTTTCCGCCACCGCCGCGCAGGCCCACCACTCCCACCCGGTCCAGCTTGTCGCAGACGTTGTCGAGCTTGCGGTTGAAGCGGGTCAGGGCCCAGCCCAGCCGTTTGGCGGCCTCCGCCGAGGACGGGATCGAGCTGAAGCCGGTCCCGTCGCGGCGCAGCATCGGCTCAGCCAATGCGACGATCAGTGCCTTCTGCGAATCGGTGAACACGACCGGCCCGATCGTCGTGTCGCCGGCCGACTCGTCGTCGCGCACTTCCTGCCGGAAGGACGGCGTCTTCAGGTGCACGGCGAACTCATAGGTGGTGGGTCCGGCGGTGAAGATCACTTTGGTGTGGCTGAACACCAGCGGGATCCGGGCGCCCGGCGCAAGCCAGGCCTGCATCCCGCCGGAGCCGTCCGCGATGGTGGCAGAGAGCATGGTGCCCACGTTGCTCAGCCACCAGATGCCGTCATAGCGCGCGATCTGCAGGAAACGGCGGTGCAGGTAGGGGTTGTCGTCGACCTCCAGGTCACCCTCGCGGCCGATGTTGAAGACGTCTTCGTCGGATGGCTCGTGCCATTCCCCACAGAAATCTATTGCCAGATCTCCCATGCCAGGCCTCCTTGGTCCTCGTAGCTGTGTTTCATTACTTCCCGATAAAGCAGTTGACGGAGTCGTCGCCGGCCGGTGACGCGTTGCCGTCCGAGCGGACGATGATCACCTGGATACAGGTCCGGCCGCCTGGGTTTTCGGTGATTTCCATCGTCAAGGCCTTCGTGGCGTGGTAGTCGGCGTCGGCTGCGAATGCACGGCGCCATTTGTAGGTGTCGCCCTCCTGCGGCTGCGGATTTGCCCAGGTGAAGCGGACTTTTCCGGGCGCGGTGCGCCTGGCTGTCAGGTTCGCGACGTCCGGCACAACTCCGTTGTCGAGGGCGTCCGCCGGCGCTTTACTGTTCGTTTCCATCGGCTGCGCCTTCTGGGGTGCATTGGCGCCCAGCACTATTCCGACGACGACGGCGACCACCAGCACCGCGGCGCCGACGGCAGCGAGCACGAGGTTCCGTCTGCGGTGGTCCGGCGCTCCGGTTTCCGCGGCTTCGCTGTCTTCGTCCGCGGCCGCCGCCGGCCGGTTGACGGTGGCGGCAAGGTCGGCCTCGGAGTGCTGCGGAACCGGCCGTTGTCCGGCGGGCGTCCCGCCGGGGAAGGCCGGCGGCGGCGTATGAGCAGGCCCCGGCGTCCAGCCGCGCAGGACGGTGGAATCGTAGTGTTCCTCCTGCGGAGTCGCCTGCGGTTTTGCCTGCGGACTAGCCCGCGGAGTCGCCTGCGGGGCAGCCGGCACGGCGGGCGGCTGGGTCCGGGTTTGCGGGAAGGTCCGGGCCGGGAACGTCGGCGCGGAACCGGTAGGCGAGGTACCGCCGTCGGGGTCGATCGAGGCGACACTGCGGACCCGGGTTTCCTCGAAGTTGTCGTCCGGGTGGGCGTCGTCGGAGCCGGCGGGCTCGGCCAGCACTTCAAAGGGCGTCACCGACAGGTTCAGTTCGGCCTGGATCCGCTGCAGCGCAAGTGCGAAGGCATGCGCCGAGGAGTACCGGGATTGCGGGGCTTTGGCCATGGCGGTGGACAGCACCAGTTCCAGCGACTCCGGAACGTCGGCCCGGCCGAGGCGCGGCACGGGTGAGTTGGTGATCCGGGAAATCAGCTCACGCTGGGAGTTGTCCTGCCCCGGCATCACGAAGGGCGAACGGCCGGCGAGCAGGGTGTAAAGGGTGGCGCCGAGGGCCCAGACGTCCACGGGTACGCCGTCCACCGGGCCGCCGCGGAACTGCTCCGGAGGCGACCACGGGATGGACATTCCGGCGTCCTCATCGCTGTCGTCACCGATGGTGCCCGAGATGCCGAAGTCAGTCAGCGCCGGCCGGTTGTAGTCGGTCACCAGGATGTTCGCGGGCTTGATGTCGCGGTGCACGATTCCCGCGCGGTGCGCGGTCTCGACGGCGGACGCCACCTGGATGCCCACCGCCAGGACCTCGTCCACGCTGAAGCGCTGGCGTCGGTAGCGCACGTCCAGGCTGGGACGCGAGCAGTACTCCATGGCCAGGTACGAGTGGCCGTCTTCGGTGGTCTCGGCCTCGAAGATGGTGACGATGTACGGGTGTGAGGACAGCTGCGCCATGAGGTTGGCTTCGGATTCGAAGCGGCGGCGCGCATCCTCGGTCTTCAGGTCCGAGAGGAGCACCTTGACGGCGACCCTGCGGCGCGGCCGGTCCTGTTCGTAGAGGTAGACGTCTGCAAAGCCCCCGGAGCCGAGGTGGCTGATGTAGTTGTAGCCGGGAAGGGGCGGCGGTGGTGCAGGGGGCCGCTTGGAACTCACAGAATCTCCTCGAAACGCAATGAAATGTTGTCGCCCAGCTCGGCGATGTCGCCGTCCAGGACGATGGCCATCTCGTTCTGGGCAAGCCGGCGCGGCGCCTGGCCTTCCCGGACCAGGACGGTGCCGTTGGTGGCCTTGAGGTCGCAGAGCATCACGTGCCAGCCCTCAAGGCGGACCTCCACATGGGAACGTGAAATGTCCCCGCCCGGGCTCTCCACCTGGACCAGCGCCGGCATGCCGCCGCCCTGGACCCGGGACACCGACGGCTGGCGTCCGATGACCAGGGACCGGTCCAGCTCGATGACTTCACCGGTGGACAGCCGGACCTTGCCGAGGCTCGGACGCGGGACCTGGACGCCGTCGCCGGATAGGGCGCTCCCGCAGGACGGGCACTGCGCATAGGTGGGCGGGTTGGCGTGGCCTTGCGGGCAGACCCGGGCCAGGACCAGCGGACGCTTCGTTCCATCGGGCAGAAGTTCGCCGCCGGCCGGGGCGGCCGGAGCCGGCGGGGAGGTGAGGCTCGCCAGGCTGCTTTTCATGACCGTGTGGCCGTCGTGGTCACTGTCGTCGTCGCCGACGCCGGAGAAGGCGCCGGGTGCGGGCAGCTGCGGCGCAACTGGTTGCGGTGCGGGCGGTTGCGGTGCGGGCAGCTGCGGCGCAACTGGTTGCGGTGCGGGCGGTT
This sequence comes from Curtobacterium sp. LFS079, assembly GCF_047977865.1. Classification (NCBI taxonomy): domain Bacteria; kingdom Bacillati; phylum Actinomycetota; class Actinomycetes; order Micrococcales; family Microbacteriaceae; genus Curtobacterium; species Curtobacterium sp. LFS079. The sequence continues at coordinate 8,730 of NZ_JBFPFO010000009.1, read as the reverse complement.
GCGGTGCGGGCAGCTGCGGCGCAACTGGTTGCGGTGCGGGCGGTTGCGGTGCGGGCGCAGGATTGCCCGAAAGCCAAGGCACTGAGGAGATCAATCCGCTGCCTTGCGGGGCTGGTTGCGGCGGGGCTGGCGGCTGCGGGGCCGCTTGCGGCGGGGCTACCTGCGGCTCGGGCAACCTGGGCCGGGCCTCCGGCGCCTGCGGCTCCGGCCGGGCCGGCACCTGCGCGGGCTCCGCATGCTCCTCGTCGTCCTGGTCCAGCCGCACGGCGGCATCCTCGATGCTGCGGATGACGGTCCGCTCCCACAGGTGGTCGTAGCTGCTGGTCTGTTCCAGGTTCCGGACCAATTCGTCAGTGGTGGCTCCAGTGTCCACCCCGGCTTCCGCGGCGGCCGGCTCTTCGGCTGCCGGCTCTTCAGCGGCCGGGTCTTCGGCTGCCGGCTCTTCGGTGGCCGGGTCTTCAGCAGCCGGTTCTTCGGCCGCATCCGAGTCGTCACGGAGCTGTCCAGGAGCGATCGTCAGTTCCAGGTCGTCATGTGCCGCGTCATCCCGAGCTGCATCTTCCGGCTCTTCGTCGCCGGGCACGGCCCCGGACACCGTCCCGGCCTCCGGCTCAAGCGCGAGGATCGTTTCGACCGAAGCCGGACGCTCCGCCGTCGGGGGCCAGGCAATGGTGGAGGCTGCGGTAATGGGCGACGCCGGGGCTGCCATGGCATCGGCCCGAACCGTGGGTTCGTCGCCGCCGGTGAGGGTTGCCACCAGCCCGGACAGCAGCACTACTCCCTCCTGCAAAGGCAGGGGGCGTTCAGCCACGGGGTCCTGGCCGATACTTTGGGCCGCGCCGATCCGCAGGCGGTAGGAGGCAGGGAGCTCCATGCGGCGCTCCGCCCAGGTGGTCACGTCGCGGCCATGGAGGCTTTGCAGGGCACCATCCAGGGTTTCCAGTTCGAGGTCGCCGCGCAGGACGACGCGCAGCGCATCCGTGGTGTCGATGATGCCGAACGGGGGGATGCGGGTCAGGGACACCCCGAAGGCTTCGGTGACCTCGTTCAGGACCTCATGGATTTCCGGGCCGCGCCCAAGCAGGGCCCACAGGGAGTCAAGCAGCTCCGGGCCGGTGCCAGGGCCGAGCACGACGACGGTGCCGGAGCGGACCACGCCGAACCAGTCACCGGGAACGTAACTATTCCTTGCCATTGCCGCCGTCTCCGTGTCCGTCCGGCCCGCCGCTGCCGCCGGAATCCGGGGCAGGCAGTTCATGGCGCGGCAAAGTGTCCTCGTCCTCAGCATCGGCGCCCGGCCGCGGAGCGGTGGTTGCCACGCCCGCGTCGTTCATGACGTTCTTGGCGTCCACCACCACAACCGTCACGTTGTCCCTGCCACCGGACCGCAGGGCCGCTTGGATCAGGGCATCCACGGCATCCTGGGGATGGCCCACGGTGCTCAGGATCCGGAAGATGTGCTCGTCATTGAGCTCGCCCGTGAGTCCGTCGGAGCAGACCAGGATCCGGTCCCCTTCGTGGATCGGCAGGAGCCAGAAGTCGGCCTCCGTCTCGTCTCCGGTCCCCAGCGCACGGGTGACGACGTGGCGGCGCGGGTGCACGATCGCTTCTTCCGCCGTGATGCTTCCGGCGTCCACCATTTCCTGTACTTCGGAGTGGTCCACGCTGATCTGGGCAAATCCACCCTGGCTGAGCCGGTAGGTGCGCGAATCGCCGATGTTCATGACCAGCCAATAGGGCAGGCCCAGCTGTTCCACCACGACGACGCCGGACAGGGTGGTACCGGCCCGGGCGCCGGTCGCGCTGCGGATGCGGGCGTCCGCCGCCAGCAGGCACTCCTGCAGCTCCGCTGCCGTAGCGGTACGGATGCCGGAAGCCAGCTGCGGGTAACCGCCGAGCGTGCGGACGCAGAGGCCGCTGGCGATCTCGCCTGCTTCATGACCGCCCATGCCGTCGGCCACGGCGAATACGGGATCAGAGGCGATGAACGAATCCTCATTGAGTTCGCGGCGCAGGCCACGGTCCGTACCGTAGCCGTAGCTGAGACCGAATCCGGACTCATTGGCGGTGGCAGCTGCGGCTGCGGGGTGTGAATTCATGCCTGTCCTAGGTGGAAGAAACGGTCGCCGAACTGGACGGTGGAGCCGGGGCGGATGAAGACGGCCTCTCCGGGAACCAGCTTGTTTTGGATGCCGTCCGGGGTGGTGACGGCCGAGCCGTTGGTGGAGTTCCGGTCCGTGACCCAAACGCCGTCGCCCTCACGCCGAAGCTGCAGGTGGGTCTTGGAGATCGAACGCCCGGGATCGGACACCGGGAACAGCTGCTCAACCGTTTCCCCGGCCATCGGAGCGGGATTGCGTCCGATCAGCAGGGAGCTGCCCACTTCGAGGTCCTGACCGTCGTCGAGGCGGATACGCAGCACCGCCGGTGCGGCGGCTTGGACACCCGGGCGCAGCTGGGTGCGTTCGACGTCGTCGTCCGGGTGGGTCGGGGCCTGCGCGCCTGCCGGACCGGGTGCTCCTGCCGGGGCAGCCCAGGGCGGCGCGGAGACGGGCGGCTGCCATTGGTTCGGGTTGTGCTGCTGTACGGGGTTGTGCTGCTGCATCGGGGCTCCATGCGACGCTCCGGTTGCCGGAACTCCCGGCTGCGGGATCTGCAGGGGCTGCCCGGCATTTTGGGCGGGGCCCTTCGCGGCCGGCATCGCAACCGGCGATGCCACCTGCTGCACCGGTGGCAGGTCCATCGGGGCGAAGTTGTACTCACCCGGGATGCCGCCGGTCTTGACCGGGTTGCGGCCCGCGGAGACATCGAACACCAACGCCTTGGACGCTTTGTCGTGCCAGCCCCGCAGCTTGCCCTGTTTGTCCCAGGCATTGGAAACAACCACGATCACGGCCCACGCGACGGACAGCGCGAAGAGCGGACCGAGGATGAGCAGGGCGATGCCCAACCACCCGAGTGCCATCACCAGCGCAGCGGCGATGACGGTCAGGAGCAGCACCCCGCCGGTGATGAGTCCGCGCAGGAACACGACGCCGGCGCCAGGGGCATATCCGTCGGAGTCCGTGCTGCGGATGCCCATCATCCGGTTTCCGATGGTGTTGCCACTGCGGGCTTCGATGCCAAGCAGCACGAGGGTGTAGACGAGGGTCAACCCCGTGGCGATGCTGCCGAGGACTACAAACAGCCCCGTGTCGTAGACAATGAAGCCGTTGCTGCGCCGCTCCGTAATCCCGGCCGCTCCGACGCCGAATCCAATGCCCAGGAGGACTGCCGGTCCGAGCCAGTCGAGCACCGCGGCTCCCAGCCGCTTGCCCGTCGACGCCGGAACCAGTCCCACATTGTTGTCCATCTTTAACCCTCCCCCTGGTCCCTGCGGCATGCGCTGTCCCGACGGCCGCGGTCCTTCGGAACCGGGCGGCGTGGGCGCTATGGCGATCCTACCGGCATCGCTTCCGGCATGAGGGACAGCCGGGTCCAGGCCGGCCGGCTGGGCCTGGCGGATGTTGCGCTCGATCCTGGCACCACGGTTGCTGAGCGGAGAACCACATCTGGTGCAGAACGATGCGCCGGGTTTCACGACCTGCCGGCAGGCGGGGCACTGTTCCTCGTTGCCGCTCATTGCTCCTGCTGTTCCTTCCCTGCATCGCCCTGCTGCTCCGTGTTCCTGCCGAAGAGCGTGTTCCTGCGCAAGACCGCGCGGAGCCGGTGCGGCTTGAGGCTGCCATCCCGGATCGCCGTGCGCCCCTCGGCCAGCAGGGACCGCGGCGAGAACCGCGCCTGTTGGCGCTTCCAGAAGCCAACGTTGCTGGTGATGTCCTTGAGGGAGCCGTCCACGATTTCCCAGTACTTCTGCACTTCTTCTTCGCTGGGCTGCCCCGCCCCGAAGATGGCAGCGTCGGCACGGCCGGCGAGCATCGTCGTCGTCGAACCGTTCACGGGGAACGCCTCGGCGATTACCTCGGCGGACTCCCGGCGGGTTGACTTGCTGTTGATCGCGGCGCCCATGTCGGTGGCGAGGCTGACCACCTCGCTCCACCCGCCGCCGACCCGCTGTGCCGGGTGGCCGGTGCTCAACCGGCTCTTCCTGCGCCGCAGTTTCAACAGCAGGATCAGCGCCAGCGGCAGCGCGAGGATCACCAGCGGAAGCAGCGCGGTGCCGACCGCAGCCAGCAGCGCACCCCAGAACAGCCACGGGTTGTTCTTCTTCTCGTCGGCATCCAAGGCATCCGGAGTGGAGTCCGGCGGCAGGTCCGCGGGCTCCTGCGGCGGGGGCGGCGGCTGCAGCACCTGCGGCTTGGGCTTGGACTTGGTCTGCGGGTCCGGTGGAATCGGCACGTTGTCCTTGGGCGGGGTGGGATCGAAGGCAACCCAGCCCACGCGGTCGAAGGCCACCTCGACCCACGCGTGGACATCCTTGCCCTTGATCGGGACATCCGCAGCACCATTTTCGGGGCTCTTCGGGTCCGGGTAGAAACCCATCACCACACGCGAGGGGATGCCCAGATGGCGCAGCATCAGGGACATGGCCACCGCGTACTGTTCGTCGTCGCCGAGCATCTGCTTGGCTGTCAGCAGGCTGCGGATGCGGGCGGCGCTATGGCCGGGCAGGCTGGGAAGCTGGCCGTCGGCGACGAGTCCGTTGCTGAACGCCCCGGACTTCTGGAAATGGGCTTCGATCTGCCGCACGCGGTCGATCGCCGTGGGGGCGTCGGCGGACAGTTCGTTGGCCTGCGAACCGACCACCGGCGGCACCTCTTGCGGTGCCGGGAGCGTCAGCTTGGCGAAATCGTACTGGGTCAGCTGGCCGTGTTCGAGCTTGCCGGGGTCCGAGACCCGCACCGAGTAGTTGTCGCCCTGGCTGAGGCCCTTCGTGGTGACCGCGGTGTCCGTTCCGGCATTGAAATACAGCCCGGACGCCGCTTGCGAACCGTTGGCGAAGCTGATTCCCGTGGTGCGGCGGCCGCCGGGCACGAAGTAGCCCTGGTAGTCCCCCACGGTGATGTCCAGCGTGTAGTCGGTCCCCGCGGTTCCGGCGGCCTCCCCGGTCCCGGTGTTCAGCGCGCGGGCGTCACCCACTTTGTTGAAGCTGCCGGAGCCGTTCGGATCCATGTTGTAGTTCAGTCCGTTGAAGGAGTCCAGGGCGGCCAGGCGGACCCGGCCGTCCTTGGGCAGGCCCTTGACTGTGAAGAGGGTGTCGTCCTTCTTGTCCTTGACGAACTCCCGGAAGCTTGCCAGCGGTGTGATGTAGTCGCGCGGGTCGAACGGCGGAACGATGCTGTTGCGCAGCACCTTGCGGTCGTCGGTGGCCGTGACCAGCGGCGAAGCGACGGCGGTGATCCCGACGGCGGCCGCGATCACCGTTGCCGCCATCCCCAGGCGGCGCAGCCGCCCACGCCGTGCCACCTGGGCGTCAGCCCCGGGGCGGTTGGCGGACACCCGGCGGGTGTCGTTGCGCCGCAGCACGTCGCGGCGGAAGGTTGCCCAGACGATGGCACCGATGGCGACTCCCACGCCGCGTTCGACGTTGAGGAACGCCGCGCTGGTGCTGAACAGGATGCCGGTGACGAACAGTGCCATCACGGGCAGGAGGGGCCAGTAGGGGCTCTTCAGCCGCCAGGCGAACAGTCCGCCCGTCAGTGCACAGATCAATGCGCTGAGGAAAGGTACGATCAGCATTCCGCCCGCCGTGCCCACGGGAACGCCGACAGTCAGCATGTCCTTCCAGGCGAACACCACGCCCAGCAGCAGGGTCCGCAGCGAGTCGAGGCTGGGCAGCATGCCCGCGATGGCGGCATCCGGCACCGCCAGGGGCGTGCCCAGGATCATGTACGCGCCGAATGCCACCGCCACGGTGATCAGGAGTCCGAGGCGGTAGTGCGCATTGGCCGCGGCAATTGCCAGGCCGGTCACGATTCCGCCGAAGCCGGCCAGGAGATAGTGCGGATCGCCGCCGAAGCTCTGGCTGAACCCGAGCATGCCGAGGCCCAACAGCAGGACCAGGGCGCCGGCGTCGAGCGCGGAATGCCACAGGGGGCGGCCGTCAGCGAAAGCCGACTTGGCGACCACGGCCCGCTTGCCGCGCCGGGCGCGGGGAGTCTGGACGGAGCTCATGCGGCCGCCTTCCGGAGTACCAGGGCGAGATCGTCAAGATCGCCAACGGTCAGGACGGTCAGGTCTGCGATGTTGGCCCGCGCCGCTGCCGCACCTGCCTGCACACGCACGGCAAGGCTGCGCACTCCGGCGGGTACCGACGCCGCTGCGGAACGCAACTGCGCAGGAGTGACTCCGCTGCCCACGACAAAGAAGACCACGGAGGCGTTGGGCACCGTGTCCGCAAGGGTCCGGGCGAGGTCGACGGCGTTCCGTCGCATCGGTGCCCCGACAATCCGGGTCATGTCATCCAGCAGGTTCCGGCCGGTTTCGCAGCGCAGCGGTCCCTTCTGGGTCAGTACGTCGAGTTCGCGTTGTTCACGGATGGCCTGCCGGCCGATGGAGGCGGCCACGGAGATGGCGAGCTCGAACTCGGCCTCGGAGTCGTACTCGTCGGTGTTAATGGACAGCGAGATGGCCAGGTGCGCGCGCCGGGTCTCCTCGAACTGGCGGACCATCAGCTTGTTGGTGCGTGCGGTGGTCTTCCAGTGGATGTGCCGGCGGTCGTCGCCCGGCACGTAGTCGCGCAGGGCGTGGAAGGAGACGTCCGCGCTGGAAAGCTCCGTGGTGGGCATGCCTTCCAGGTCGCGGATGAACCCCGCGGCCGAGCCGGCCAGGACCGTGGTCTTCGGGTGGACATAGAGGTCCACCGGGTCCGTCCAGAGCACGCGGCGGCGCAGAAGGTGCAGCGGATCAGCCCGCACGGAACGCACCGGGCCCACAACGATCACGGAACGGCGCGCCGTCGGGATGGTGAAAAGGTCCTCGTGCACCTGGCCCGGTTTCATCCTGGGCAGGTGGAAAACCGCGGTGTTGCTGCCCACCGGGAGTTCGAGGTCGGCCGGCAGCAGCGGCCTGGTGGAGGTGTTGGACACCGCGATGCTGCCGACGGCGTCGTCGCCTACCGCCACCCGCGTCCGGGACATGTCGAGTACCACCCCGTAGGCGGAGCGGCCGAGAATGAAAGCCACCGCGAAGAGGAACAACAGGAAGGCCACGAGTGCTGCCGACTTTGCCTCCTGCCAGCCCCAGGCCTGGCCGGTGATCCACAGCAGGACGGCAGCGGCCAGGACTACCCAGCCGAGGATGCTGACCACGGACAGCGGCGGCCAGGCGTAGGCGAGCCAGAGGCTGCGCAGCGTCTTCCCGAGCGGGGTGAGCCACTCAGCCAGGGCCTGCGACGCTTCACGCCAGACGGCGGCCGGGTGCAGTTTTGGCGGGATCTTGCCGGGGATCGCGGCCGCCGCTTTCCCGGCCCCTCCCCCGAGGGCGCCGAGACGCTCCCCGAGCGGGCCCAGGGAGCGTTTGACGGTTGCAGCAGCCCGTTTCAGGGGTGTGCCGGTAGACATTATGGAGACCTTTGTTCGTGGAACAGGAAGCGCGTCAGACGTTGGCGCGCTGCTGCGGGGCAGCGACGTCGTTCAGCACGCGGCCAAGCACGGCATCGGCCGTGGCGCCGGAGAACTCGGCTTCAGGGTCCATGACGAAACGGTGGGTCCAGACAACCCCGGCCAGTTCCTTGATGTCGTCCGGCAGGACGAAGTTGCGTCCCTGCCCGGCCGCCCACACTTTGGCTGCGCGGACCATGGCCAGGGCGCCACGGACCGAGACGCCCAGACGGGTCTCGGGGGCGTTGCGGGTCTCCTCGCACAGGCGCGAAATGTACTCCAGCACGGCAGTATCGATGTGCGTGGTGGCCGCGAGGTCGGCCATGTCGGCCACGGCCTGGGTGGTGATGATCGGGCTGAGGTCGCGCGAACGGTCCTTCAGGTTGCTTCCGCCCAGCAGCTGCACCGTGGATGCGTGGTCCGGGTAGCCGATGGAGGTCTTGATGAGGAAGCGGTCCAGCTGGGCCTCGGGCAGGCGGTAGGTGCCGGCCTGTTCGATCGGGTTCTGGGTGGCGAGCACCATGAACGGGCGGCCCGCCTCGTAGGTGGTGCCGTCCACGGTCACCCGGGATTCCTCCATGACTTCGAGGAGCGCGGACTGGGTCTTCGGCGAAGCCCGGTTGATTTCGTCAGCAAGCACGATGTTGCTGAAGATCGGGCCCTTGTGGAACTCGAACTTCTGGGTCTTCTGGTCGTAGATGGTCACGCCGGTGACATCCGAAGGCAGCAGGTCCGGAGTGAACTGGATGCGGTTGTGCGAGCCCTGGACCGTGGCCGCAAGGGCCCGGGCAAGGGAGGTCTTGCCCGTGCCCGGAGCGTCCTCGAAGAGGACGTGGCCCTCGGCGAGCATGGCCGTGAACGTCAGGCGGATGACATGGGACTTGCCCAGCACGGCCTGGCCGACATTGCCGACCAGCTTCTCGAAGGTGTCCGCAAACCAGGCCGCCTGTTCGCTTGTCATTGTCATGTCATGGGTCCTTCGTTAGGTGGGGTCCGGGCGGCTGTCGTGGAAGCCGCGGCGGGGTTCTTCAATGCGGTGTACAAGGTGAGGCGCGTGGGGGCGGGCCCCCCGTGCCGCCCCACCAGGGTCACCGAAGAAGGGGGGGGTGCCCCGGCCAAAATAACACGGGTGTCGCCGCACCCCCCGCCCCCCCCGGTCGTTACACCCGGCGCGGGGTCCCCGGCGGGG